>CAWAYT010000030.1:0-241041 GCA_963786265.1 uncultured Alphaproteobacteria bacterium | reverse complement strand
TCCGACACCCGCGGCGCTCCACTTTCATGTCCGCCGCGTGTCCGAAAAGCGCGCGTCGGCGAGTGTCTGCGACGGTCCACCATCCGACAGCCGTTCGGACATGGGATCGGGTCGTGCCCGAAACCGGGTGCGTGCGCCAGTCGCGAGCCAGTGACCGGCAGGTCAGCTTTGGCGAGAGCCGATTTTGCGAAACGGATTACTTCTCACTTCGTTTCGGTCGTGGGGCGCAGTTCCTTCAGCCGGAGCAGCATGGCGAGCATGCGTTCGAGCTTGCGGTCGAGGTGGACTTCGTAGCGCCCGAGCTGCTCCAGCTTGGCAAGGTCAAGCGCCTCACCCAGCGCCTGCTCGCGGATCAGCGGCCGATTCGAAAGCTCCTTCCCTCGCCTGGCCAACCGCGTTAGGATTTCCCCTTCGAGGAAATCGCGCAACCCGGCAGTGTCGCCGGGATAGTGTTTTTTGTCTTCGTCCAGCACCTCAGTATCGCCGGTGACCTGGTCCTCCCACCACTGACGCGTATCATCGCGCAGCGCTGCCAGCGCCGCTTCGTAAGCTTCGTTCCGGCCCGAGCCCAGCAGGTCGAGGGCGTGGCGCGTTATGGCCTCGTCCTCTTCAATGTCCGCGATGTCTTTTTCCGTGTCGGCCTGTGTCGCGCGGATTGCATCGGCGACTCCCTCGCACCGGCCGATGGCATCGAGGTGGACCAGAGCTGCTTCCACCGTATTGCCCCAGGGCGCGAGCGTGGCTTCCAGTCCGCGTCGATGGGCGGCAGCCTCGGCCAAGCGTAGCCGGCGCTTGCGCCACAAGATGCCGGCCAGTTCCTCGACGAGATGCTCCTCGGTTGGTCCCTGCGGCGCATGCTCGGCGGCGAGCGCCGCGACCAGCGCGCGGTATTCGTCCGCATCCTCCCACGGCAGCACGGTGTAGCGCGACAGCACGCCATGGCGCAGTGCGTTGAAGCGCGCCATCTCGTAACCGCCGCTGCTTGCCGGCAGAATGGATAAAGTCTCGGTCATCGCAAGAGTCACCCACCACCCCAAAGCTTGAGATGCGTCGCCATCCAAAAGTATCGCTCCGGCCATGTCAGCTTCGAGCACAATATATAGTGACATAGCGCGCGGCGCTGAGTAAAATTCCAAGTAAATTGGCAGCTTCTTGGCGTAGATGAAGCATGGATGGGGAGCAAGCGGGCCAGGCTCTCCCGGACAACGAGGTCGCCAAGGCATCGAGTACATGCTGAAGCGCTGGCCCGCCTTCATCCGCTTCCTCGACGGGGAAGATTTGCCTGTCGAACAACGCCGCCGAACGGGCGCTCCGCGGCATCGCCATCGGCCGCCGCAATTGGCTGTCGCGGGATCCGACCGCGGTGGCGATCGGGCAGCCGCGATCTACACCCTGATCGCCACGGCGAAGCTGAACGACATCGACCCGCAAGCCTGGCTCGCCGACGCACTCCGCCGCATCGCCGATCACCCCGCCAGCCGCCTCGCCGACCGCCTCGGCGACCTCCTGCCCTGGAACTGGCAAATCCCGGCCGTCGCCGCCGCAGCCTGAAGCTCAGCAACCCGCGGCCTTCGGCGGATGGTTACCAAGGAAGCAGCCGCGCCCGTCATGCTTTACCTCGATCGGGCGGCCTTGAAAGCGCTCAAGCGGTATGCGCTCGACCAGAACACAAAGGTTCACAGCTTACTTTTGGACGCCGTTAGAGACGTGGTTTAAAAGCTACGGCTTACGGCAGCCGGTCAGGGTTCAGACGACGCGGCAGCAGTCGCAGGGCGGCGAAGCGTGACAGCAGCTACGGCCCCCGCCAAAAACCAAGCAAGTCGCCACCTTGCCTGGTGGGCATGCCGTGCCGTTGCTTCACCGAAAGAAGGCTCCGATCGTCGGCGTAGGCGCGCACACTTGCCTTACCACAGGGTCATGCTGGTGATCCACCACTCAGAGGCTCGTCTCCTTCAGTGATACGTCCAAGCCAACATACTGCTCCATGGCTGCTCTCCCTTGCCAATGCCAAGCCCAATCCTGTCAGACTCGGCGCAGCCTGAAAGCAGCCGCCCGTAATTACCCATGTTGCAAAACGATTAGGAAGCCGCAACAGCTTCGGCGCGGATCACCCGGGCCGCGCCAATTTACGGACATGATGCGGATATGAAACGAAAGCCCCGGCACATTGTTCTGGCCTTCTCGTTAATTGGTTGCTACTGCATTCGATTTGGCGCGCCCGGCAGGACTCGAACCTGCGACCTACTGCTTAGAAGGCAGTTGCTCTATCCGCTGAGCTACGGGCGCTTCAATGGCTTAGCACAGGCACAGAAAGGTCTTAGGCTTCGCTGAGGCTTCTGTGCCGAACCCGCATCAGCTTGTACCGCACCGTTCGCTCATCCATCCCTGAGAGCTTGGCCAACTCGGTAACGGGGTCCCTGGCCTGCTCTTTGTCGAGCCTTCCCCACTCTCGGGCGATGACCTGTTCCGCTTCCCGGCGCTGGTGGAGGATCAGCCAAGCGTCAATGAGGTCCATGCGAGTTCTCCTTTGTTGGGAGGCTAGCATGGGTACGGGCTGCCACCAAGTCGCTGACAGCCGATAGAACGGCCACCTCGGGACGCGCCTGGCACCCGTTCGTGCACTTTCTTCTAAATGTTCGCTACTGACGTTGAGGAAACGGCACGGATTAATCTACGTATAATCGACACCATCCTTTGAATGCGCGACGCGCGTGAAGTGGCCGATTTCGCGGCGAAAGAACTAACCATTCTGGAGCCGCTTCTTCTTCAATCCCGGCTGCGGAAACCAGCCGTACTTGTACTCAAGCATTTGCGACCTCCTGCTGCTCAAACTCATGGTGTGTTCTTCGCGTAACGAGTTGGGTTACGGGTCCGGCTCTTGGGGCGGTTTTCAGCGGCGGTGACACGCCGGGCTCGATTAATAGTAGCCTATTCCATTGATTTTGGTCTCGTTTTTCCGCCGTGTGGACAAACTCCGGGTGTCATGCGGCGAGCACCAGGGCGCGCTTGAGGTTGATAGCGGTGCACAACAGCTGCAGATGGCAGGCGTTGCGCTCGAGCCCGATGTAACGGGCTCGGCGGAAGCCGTAGTGACGCTTCATCACCGCAAAGCGGCGCTCGACGGCGCAGCGGATCGCGGCCACCACCTTGTTGAACCAAGTCTGCCACGGTTTCAGCGGCTTGTTCCGGCTGGCCTTGTACATCACCCGATCGTCGATACCCGCCGCGGCCAGCTTCGTCCGCAGTGCCTCCGACGCATAGGCCTTGTCGCCGTAAACGGCCTTCTCGTCACCCTGGATCAGCGACGCCGCCGGCTGGCTGTCGTGCAGGTCGGCCGACGTCAGGATCGCGTCGCGGATGATCTCCGAGCCCTCATCAACCGCGATGTGCGCCTTGTAGCCGAAGTGGCTCTTGCCGTTCTTCTTGGTCCAGCCGGCCTCCGGGTCGCGCTCCGAGACCTCGCCGGCGTTGCCCTTGGGCGGCTTGACCGCAGCCGCCACCAAGGTGGCGTCGATCAGCGTGCCGTTGCGCACGATCAATCCTTTGGCATCGAGCTGGCGGCCGACTTCGGCGAACAGCACTTCCGCCAGACCCGCTTTCGCCAGCTCCTCCCGGAACCGCCAGATCGCGAGCAGTAGACGTTGCCGTCCCTTCAGCGTATCAACACACCATCGCCGACGCGATCCAAAGACAACCCTAACGCAAACAATCATGGAAACCGCCATGCATCGCAGGCCACGCACTTTACTCCCTCAGCCGTGTTTCAGCGAGCGCCTAATCCGCGCCGGCTCTCGCCTACGCGGGCAGCCGCCGACAATGCATTCGAGCGCATTGGAAACCCGCTGACTTCCTGCTACCGATGACGAGGCGTACACCACCAACCGACGGCCTTGCCTTCTCAATTGTGACAGCAACGCTCGCGCTCGTGCGGTGACGCTATACTCGCACGGCGAGTTCTCTTCGTGATCCCGCCGACTTCGTCAGTGCATTCGTTCCCGCGGGGAGAATGAGGGTGTTTCGATCATGAAACCGTGTCGCGTCCGTGAGACGCGCGAAAGCGTATTTCCCAAACTCCGAGCGCCGGTCCTTATTGCACTGGCCTTTCTGCTCGGCGGGTGCGGAGAGAACGGCGGTGGCTTGCTAGGGCGGTTCTTGCTGAAGCCGGATGCCATCATTACTGAGCGCACTCCAGACCCGGCCTACGAGCGTCTCTTCCCGTATTACGTCGAGCTCTGCGCTCTCAGCCAATGGAGCCTTAAGGAAGGCGGGCGGGGTAACCCGTTCGGCCATGCGGTGATGTATATCAAGGGCGCGTGCAAGGACGAGGACGCGCCTTTTCCGCAACTCCGGCGTTGCCGGGGCATGGCGAACGTTGTCAGCGATCCGGAGCACGGGGCCGGCGTGAGCGTCGGCCGTTGGTTCCGTAACGTGAACTGGGTAGCGGTTCCCGGCTACGAGCTGTTCTATACCGGCGGGCTCAAGCCCGGCGAGCGCCTGACCCGCGCCCACTTCGACGCCACCGTGCGCGACGCAATTCTCAAAGGCGTTTTCAAGGGCGTTGATCTCCATCCGGGTTGGACCACAACCCCGGACGGAACGCTGGGGGAGTTCGTTTCCAACCGGTCCATCGGTACCGACTTCGCGCTCCAGTTCTCGCGCAATGTTTTCTGCGCGAGAGTTCCCGTACCGGAAACGGTATTGGACGAGGTCATCGCCTTTCTGAATGACAAGAATTACGAGTACGCCACGGGCGAAGCAGACTACAACTGGAATTTATTGGCCGACAACTGTGTCCATACCGTTCGCAATGCGCTTGCCGCCGCGAACGTCTGGTCGCCGATCTCGGTCCTCGAGATCAAGTTTCGGCATCTATTCAACCCGGCGGTGCCCGCGAACGAGTTCGTCAACCTTGCGGTGCTCGGTGCCGAAGGCCCCATGGAAGACTACCACGAAGTTCAGGGGGAGAACTCTCTTCGAGACGCCATTTACGACTTCAGATGGCTTCCGACGCGACACGGCGCGCTTGTGAAGACGCTCCCGGTACACCAGCCCAACGACATTTACGACACCGACTTCCGGCTCTTCGCGGTCCAGTCGCCGTTCAGAATGGCGAAGGCCGCCGATGCAGTGCGCCTGCTCTCCGACAAACGGTACATCGATCTGAAATCGAACTTGCTCCACTTTCGCGAGGAGTATGACAAAATACTGGCTGATCACGAGTATCGAGTGGACCGGCTCGCCAGCGTTCGGGGCACCCCATACCGGCGTATCGGGCGTCTGCACCACGAGTACATCCAGGCGCAGCGGGTCGAGGTGGAGGCGTTGCTGAACCGGCTCTCGGCTTTGGAGAACCGGGAACAACCAGGCCAACTGAGTAGCGAGCAGGGGCATCCGGTGCGTGTTCCGGCCCAAGCGCCCCAACGCTGAGCGAGGCTCCTGGCGTACACGCCTGGAAGCTGGAGCCTAACGGCGCTTGGCGGGAGCCGAGGTTGTCGGTCTCATCCCTCACCGGGCGGAAGGTGAGACGGCATCGGCGGCAACCGGTCTTGCGGGACTTACGGTTCCACCGATCCACTCGAGGGTCCGATGCTGGAGGAATTCGTAAAAGGGATTGTGCCGCAAGCGTAGCAGCCAGTCGGACGGGAACAGCAGCAGCCCGCGTTCGCCCTTTATGGCGATCTGTCCGAGGAACACGGTGCCATCGTCGACGCGACGGGCTTGGCCGTAGAGGGGATCGTCGGAAGGGAAAGGCAAGGCTACGTGGGAAAGCGAGATCACGCCGGCGGGCCAGGACTGGTCGAGTGGCTCGCTCGACACTACGGATGACAACGGCGGTTTGTGACGCCGCACGACGGTCGCGCTGTCCGGGCTCTCGTTGGTGATCAAGGTGAGCGCGAACGGCAGAGCATCATTGGCCATCAGCATATTGGTCAGCGGCCCGGGGTCGGAGATGATGACCGTCGAACTGACATCCCGGCGATTGAGGTCGAAAAGAACGAGTTCATGTCGTTCCGGCGCGAGGTGCTCCAGCAGGTTGTCGACCACCGCCGCCCCGGAGACGGTGGCATCGACGGTCGACAGGAACACCAAGGTCGGAGGGAACCCCGCGATGGGTCCGGACGCACCTCGTCCTTCGATCCGTCTTTTCACCGAACGAGTCAGGCGATGCACCTGGTGGCCGGCATTGCTGGTGAAGGAATTGTATTTGAATGGATCGAACTCCGGCAGAACTTGCGTCCATGCCAGCGGCTCCAATCCGGGAAGCAGTGCCAGCCGGTCCAGCCATTTGGCCAGTGCTGCCGCGCGGCTGACGGCGATCGCCGGAGAGATCAGGACTAAGCTGGCCGGCGCCGGCGAGTGCAGGCCTTCCACCGCGTCGAGTGTGTAGTCGAGCGCCAGAGGAGCGCCGGTCGAATAGCCCACCACGTGGATCGGCGCCTGTCCTATCTTGGCCGCGAGGTGGTTTACACCGAGGCGCACCGCCGCCGCCATGTCCTCCCAGGTGGCGGTCAGCAGCCCCGACGGAATGGTGCCGTGGCCAGGCAACCGCAACCCGAGCACCCAGTAGCCGCGCCTGCTCAGGGCTTCGCCCAAAGCGCGCAGGCTGTAGGGGGAATCCGACATGCCGTGCAGCAGCAGAACGCCCCCTACGGGGGTCCCCGCAGGCAGGTCAAATGTCCGGTTCCAGTCGGGTTTGCGACGCTTCGGGTCGGCGGCGCTGCCCGTGCTGTAGCGCACGAGTGCGTAGGCTGGCCCGGTCCCGGTGCGCGCATAGATCTTCTCTTCGAGCTGCGCGAACAGCCGATCCTCCAGTCGCCTGTAGTCTTCAAGGCTGCGGACGTTATCGGCTTGGTCCGCCGTGAACTCCGCCGTGAGCGTCTCCGTATGCCAGAGCTGCAACGGCCTCTCGGTGCGCGACAAGAAAAGGTACAACGCAGCCGCACTCACCATGAGGGTCGCGCAACCGATAAGCAGGAGCGTGAACTTGGCGACGGCGGCGAATAATCGCATGCTAGAGATCCTGAGTGCGAGGAAGAGTAACCCGCCGGCTGGCCATCGGACCAGCCCGTGCCCTCAACGACGGCCTCTTTCCCATGGGGTCGCGTATAGCAACGCGAGGCTATCGTTGACGAATGTCCAGACCTGCCTTACCGAATGGCCGTCGCGCATGAACGTGCGCACGAGCTTGTTCTGGTCGATAGAACGGCGGTGCCGAAGGTGAATGGAACACGTACCAAGATCGAGCATGCGGCTCGCTTATGGCCCGCGAATGCCCTGATCGCGATCGCTACCCTGATGCTTCTTGGCGCATGCAAGCCCGCCGAGGAACCGAAGGCCGAGCCGATCCGACCCGTCCGCGTCATGACGGTCGAAAAGCAGCCCGGCGGACAAGCGGTTTCCTTCACCGGCCAGATCCAGGCGCGGGATGAAGTGAACCTCTCCTTCCGGGTTGGCGGGCGGATGATCGAACGCTCGGTCAATGTCGGCGATAGGGTCGCCGCGGGCCAAGTCGTCGCGCGCCTCGAGGAGGAACCGGCGCGCAATGCCCTGCGGACGGCCAGCGCCAACCACTCGGCCGCCAGCTCCCAGCTGACCAGAGCGCGCAACGACTTCGCTCGCCAGCAGCGGCTACTGGCAAGCGGAGCGACCTCCCGCGCCGACTACGATCAGGCGGTGGAGGCCACGGAGGCGGCGCGGGCCCAGGTCAATTCGACGAAGGCTCAGCTCGATACCGCCGAAGACCGGCTCGGTTACACGCGGCTGGTCGCCGATGCCGCCGGATCGGTGACGGCGCGCGGCGCCGAGCCCGGCGAGGTGGTGGAGGCGGGGCGGATGATCGTGCGGGTGGCGCTCGAAGGCGGCCGCGATGCCGTGTTCGATGTGCCGGAGCGGGTGATCCGGGCCGCCTACCCCGAGGTCGAGGTCAAGGTCGTGCTTGCGAGCGAGCCGAACGTCCGGGCGACGGGACGCGTTCGCGAGCTAGCGCCACAAGCCGATCCGGTGACCAGAACTTTTCGGGTCCGCGTCGGTTTGAACAACCCGCCGTCCGCCATGCGGCTCGGCTCCACGGTGGTCGGCACCATCCAGCTCGATGCGGGATCGGGCATTACGATCCCCGCGTCGGCGCTCACCAGGGCCAAAAGGCAGCCGGCGGTTTGGGTCGTTGAACCGGGCGGCTCTACCGTATCCCTGCGCAACGTCGAGGTTTACCGGTACGAGCTGGACAGGGTTGTGGTCGCGCATGGCCTCGCTCCGGACGAGATCGTGGTTATCGCGGGGGTTCAGGCGCTACGGCCCGGCCAAAAGGTGCAAGTCATCGGAACACCGCCGTGAGCGGCTTCAATCTTTCGGCATGGGCGCTGCGCAACCGCTCGCTGATCCTGTTCCTTATGATCATCACCGTCGTGGCCGGCGTCGCCTCGTTTCTCGGCCTCGGCCGCAACGAGGATCCGGCGTTCACCTTTCGTACGATGGTGGTCCAGGCGGAGTGGCCGGGTGCTACGGTCGATGACACGCTCTTGCAGGTTACGGAGCGACTCGAACGCAAGCTTCAGGAAGTGCCGTACCTGGATTTCCTGCGCAGCTACACGAAAGCCGGCTTGACGATCATCTTCGTCAATCTGCGCGGCGACGCACCGCCGGCCGAGGTCCCCGACCTCTGGTACCAGGTCCGCAAGAAAGTCGGCGACATTCGACATACCCTGCCGGCCGGCATCGTGGGCCCCGGCTTCAACGACGAATTCGGCGACACGTACGGGATCATTTACGGCTTTACCGCCGATGGCTTCACGCACCGCGAATTGCGGGACGAGGTGGAGGACATCCGCTCCCGGCTGCTGCTCGTTCCGGACGTCTCGAAGATCGAAATCCTCGGCGCCCAGGACGAGCGCATTTTTGTCGAGTTCCAGATTGAGGTGATCGCTGGGCTTGGTCTCGATCGGGGGGCGCTGATCGAAGCGTTGCAGGCGCAAAACATTGTGAGGCCAGCCGGCGTCATTCAGACAGGAGACGAAGCTCTGTCGCTGCGCGTGTCGGGCGCGTTCCGATCCGAGCAGGACATCCTCGCGGTCAATTTCGTCGCCGGCGGTCGCATACTAAGACTCGGCGACATCGCCCAGGTTCGACGCAGCTATGCGGACCCGCCGCAGCCGATGTTCCGGGTCAACGGCGAGCCGGCCATCGGACTTGCCATCGCCATGCGCGAAGGGGGCGACATCCTTGCGCTCGGCCGTAATGTCAAGCAGGCGATGGCGGAGATCACCGCTGGTCTACCGATCGGCATCGAGCCGATCCTGGTGGCCGATCAGGCGGTGACCGTAGAAGAGGCCATAAACGAGTTCACCACGTCGCTTTGGCAGGCGATTGTCATCATCCTGGTCGTGAGCTTCATCAGCCTCGGTGTTCGCGCGGGCGCCGTCGTCGCGCTGTCGATCCCGCTGACGCTCGCGATGGTGTTCCCGGTCATGGAAATGATCGATATCGATCTGCAGCGCATCTCGCTCGGCGCGCTGATCATCGCTCTGGGATTGCTCGTCGACGACGCCATGACCACCGTCGATGCGATGATCCGGCGCCTGGGGGAAGGCGATGACATGGAGCGCGCCGCTAGCTTCGCCTACACGACCTTGGCCTTCCCGATGCTGACGGGAAGCTTCATCACCATGGCGGGCTTCGTGCCCATCGGCTTCGCCCGGAGTTCGGCCGGCGAATACACATTCTCGATCTTTGCCGTCGTCAGCCTTGCGCTGATCCTGTCCTGGTTCGTGGCGGTGCTGTTCGCGCCGCTGGTCGGCGCCGCGCTACTGCGCCAACCGAAGCAAGGGCCGGTGGCCGAAGACGGCATAATAACGCGGGTGTACCGGCGCTTCCTGGCGGGCGCGATGCGGGCGCGATGGTTGACCATCCTCGTTACGATCGCCGCCTTCGTGATCTCGGTCATGGCGTTGGGCATGGTGCCTCGACAATTCTTCCCACCCTCCGACCGCGTCGAGCTGCTCGTCGACCTGCGGCTCGCGCAGAACGCATCGATCCATGCCACGGAGAGCGTTGTTGATCGGTTCGAGCAGCTCATCAAGGAGGATCCCGACGTCGCCCACTGGAGTACCTACATCGGGCGGGGGGCCATCCGCTTCTACTTGCCGCTCGACGTGCAGCTCGCCAATCCCTTCTTCGCTCAAAGCGTGATCGTGGCAACGAGCGTCGACGCGCGCCAAAGGGTTCAGGAACGACTGGAGAGAATTCTTCCGCAAGAATTCCCTGGCATCGTCTCGCGGATTTCGCCGCTCGAGCTCGGACCGCCGGTGGGCTGGCCGGTGCAATACCGTGTCAGCGGTCCCGATCCGAGCGAGGTGCGGGAGATCGCGCTCCGCCTCGCTCAGACCATGGCGACGGCTCCGGCGACGCGACAGATCAATTTCGACTGGATGGAGCCCGCCCGGGAACTGCGCATCAACGTCGACCAGGACGAGGCGCGTCTGCTCGGCCTGAGTTCGGCGGCCGTGGCGCAGGTGCTCAACGCCCACATCACCGGGACCACGGTCACGCAAGTGCGCGATTTCATCTACCTTATCGACGTGATCGCCCGGGCCCAGGGAGGACAAAGCCTCTCGGTTTCCTCGTTGCACACTCTGCCCGTGCCACTACCGGACGGCCGCACGATCCCGCTCAATCAATTGGCCAGCTTCGAGTATGGCCAGGAGTATCCGCTGGTCTGGCGACGCGACCGGCTGCCGACGCTGACCGTTCAATCGGATGTGGCGCCGGGCGTGCTGCCGGAAGCCGTGGTCAATGAGCTGAGGCCGGCCATCGCCGCACTGAATGCAGAGTTGCCGTCGTCCTACCAGATCACCGTAGGCGGCATCGCGGAGGAGAGCGCGCGGTCACAAGCGTCCGTCTACGCCGTCGTGCCGCTGATGCTGTTTTTGATGCTCAGCTTTCTGATGATCCAGTTGAGGAGCTTCCAACGCATGCTGATCGTCGTGAGCGTGGTTCCGCTCGGACTGATCGGCGTCGTGGCGGGACTGCTGGCCTCGGGCAAGCCTCTGGGATTTGTAGCGATCCTAGGCATCCTCTCGCTGATCGGGATGATCGCGCGCAACGCGGTGATCCTGATCGAGCAGATCGAGGCCGAGCGGGCCGCGGGCAGAGCGGTATGGGATGCGGTCATCGAGGGAAGCTTGTCGCGCTTTCGGCCAATCATGCTGACCGCGGTTTCGACGGTGCTGGGCCTGATCCCAATCGCCTTCACGGTCTTCTGGGGGCCGATGGCCTTTGCGGTCATGGGCGGGCTGCTGGTCGCTTCGCTGCTGACGCTGATCTTCCTGCCAGTTGTGTACGTGACGTGGTTCGGCAGGACGGAAGGCGGCCCCGGCCGAAATTTCTTGAGTGAGCAGCGAGTGTAGAACGGAAGGTGAATAGCGATGGCGTGGGGAGGACACCCACAGTTGAGTTGCGTTCCCGCCGATGATGCGACAACGAGCTTACGACCGTGCATCACGGTTCGCCGCCCAGCGACAGAAGGGAGGCATTGCCCCCGGAACTCGTCGTGTCGACCGTCAGCGTTCGCTCGAAGGCGAAGCGGGAGAGGTAGTGCGGACTGCCGCAAGGCGGACATCCGATAATCGAATCGAGTCGTTCGCTATGCATGATCAGCGGAGCGATCGAGAGGTCTCTCTCCGCCAGCACCCGGCCTATCTCGGAGGCGATGCCCGGCGGACCGGAGAAGGACACCGCAGCCAGCCGGGGGTCGAACAGCAGCTCCCGCAGGCCGGCGGAGCCATCTTCTGACAGGATTTGAAGAACGTTGTCGGGCAGTCCCGCATCAACCAGCCGGCAGGCCACCTGTGCGGCCCGCTCGGGCTCGGGGTACCAGGCAAGCACGACATTGCCGCAGGCAAGCGGCGCGGCGATCTGGCGGATAAAGCTGGCGAGGTCGGAACCGCCCATGCACAGACAGGCGACGAGGCCGCGTGGCTGGAACGAGAGTTCGTTCCGTTCGCCGGTCGGACCCGGCAAGGGTTGAGGCGCCGCCAGCGTCGAGCGCAACTGCGCCGCGCAGAAGCGCAGATATTCGGCCGCATCGGCGACAGGACCTTTCCGGCGCTCGCTCCGGTCCTTAATCACTTCGGGCGCCGCTTCGAGGGCCGTCGCCGCCCGCTCGAGCCAGTCCGCGCGCTGTTCCTGTGGCATCAGCGCCCAACTCGAGGCCGCCGTCTCCGCCGCGCCGAGCGCTCGGTCCAACGACGAGCGGTCCAGGCGTATATCGGCGAGAGTTGCCGGCCTCGGCTGCGTCGGAATCGGGATCGGCGCCGCTGCATGCCCGTTGCCGGTCGCGACGCGACGAAGCGGTGCAGATAGTGCGGCCCCCCGGCTTTAGGCCCGGTTCCCGACCGGCCTTGCCCACCGAACGGCTGCACGCCAACGGCGGCGCCGATCTGGTTGCGGTTGACGTAGGTATTGCCGATGCGAACGCGATCGAAGATGAACCGCCATGTCGAGTCGATCCGCGTCTGGATGCCGAGTGTCAGGCCGTAGCCCGTGTCGTTGATCGCCTCGATTACCTGCGAAAGCCGGTCGCCGGGGTAGCGGATGACATGCAGCACCGGACCGAACACTTCTCGCTGCAGCAGCGACAGGCGATCGATCTCGAACGCGGCTGGGGCGACGAACGTCCCCCTGTCCGTGCCGGAGCCGAGCCTGGCGCGTGCGATCAGCCGCCCGTCGGTGCGCATTCGCTTGATGTGCCCCTCCAGCATCGCTTGCGCCTCTTCGTCGATCACCGGGCCGACATCGGTCGCGAGCAGCGCCGGGTCGCCAACCCGGAGTTCGTCCACGGCGCCCGCCAGCATATCGATGATCCGGTCGGCGACGTCTTCCTGGATGAACAGCACCCGCAACGCCGAGCATCGCTGACCCGCGCTCTGAAAGGCGGAGACGATCGCATCCCTGGTCACCTGCTCGGGAAGCGCCGTCGAATCGACGATCATCGCGTTCTGGCCGCCGGTCTCGGCGATCAGTGGCGGATGACCGCGCCCGCGCTTGGCGAGCGTCCGGTTGATCGCCAGCGCCACCTCGGTCGAGCCGGTGAAGACCACGCCCGAGACCCGTTGGTCGGCGACGATAGCTCCGCCGATTTCCGCGCCGCTCCCCGGCAGAAGGTGCAACACGTCGGTCGGAATGCCCGCAAGATGCAGCAGCCGCACGCCTTCGGCCGCGATCAATGGTGTCTGCTCGGCCGGCTTCGCCAAGACCGAGTTGCCGGCGACCAAGGCCGCGGCGATCTGCCCGGTGAAGATGGCGAGCGGGAAGTTCCAGGGACTGATGCAGCCGAACACGCCGCCGCCCACGAGCTGAACGCGGCTCACGCCGTCAGCGGCGATCGGCAGGATGACCGGTCGTCCCACGTCCTGGCGCGCCCGATGCGCGTAGTACCGGCAGAAGTCCGCCGCTTCGCGTACTTCGGCGACCGCGTCGTTGATGGTCTTGCCCGCCTCGCGCACCGCTAGCGTCATCAGCGCGGGCATATTCTCTTCCATCAGGTCGGCGGCGCGGTCGAGGCAGCGGGCGCGCTCGTCGACCGGCGTCGCCGCCCACGACGCGGCCGCGGTATCGGCAAGCGCAAGCGCTCGCTGCACGTCGGCCCCGGTCGCCTCGGCAACTCGGCCTACGGGCCGGGCGTGGTCCGCCGGGGAAGCGACCTGGCGCGCGCCGTCCAGTCGTTCCTCGCCGCCGATGATGGGGCCCGCGCACCACGTCCGCCCGTCCGCTTCGGACATCGCTCGGGCCAACTCGGCGAGAGTAGTGCGATTGCTGAGGTCGATGCCGCGCGAATTCAGCCGTTCCGGCAGGTACATCTCTCTCGGTAGCGGAATATGAGGATGCGGCACCCGCGCCAGGGCGCGAACGGTGGCGATCGGGTCGGCGACGATCTCCTCGATCGGCAGGCGGTCATCCTGCATGCGGTTGACGAAGGAGCTGTTGGCCCCATTCTCCAGCAAGCGCCGAACGAGATAGGCGAGCAGGTCCTCGTGCTGTCCGACCGGCGCGTAGATGCGGCAGGCAACCCCAATCGAGGTGCTTTTCGACGAGCTCCTCATACAGCGTCTCGCCCATGCCATGCAGCCGCTGGAATTCGAAGTCGCGCGTATCGCCGGCCAACTCCAGCACCGCCGCGATCGAGTGCGCGTTGTGCGTGGCGAACTGCGGGTAGAACAGCGCCGGCTGGTCGAGCAGTTTTCGCGCGCAAGCGATGTAGCAGACGTCGGTCGAAGGTTTGCGAGTGAACACCGGGTATCCAGGCAGGCCAAGTTCCTGCGAGCGCTTGATCTCGGCGTCCCAATAAGCGCCCTTGACCAAGCGGACCATCAGCCGGCGGCGGTGACGATGCGCCAGATCGGCAAGCCAGTCGATGACGAAGGGCGCGGCTTTTTGATAGCTTTGCACGACGACGCCGAGGCCGTTCCAGTTCTCGAGCTGTCGGTCGGCCGCGATCGCCTCGACGACATCGAGCGAGAGGTCGAGCCGCTCCGCCTCTTCGGCGTCGATGGTAAGCCCAATGCCGGCCGATGCCGCACGCCGCGCCAACGCTAACACCATCGGCGCCAGCTCCTCTTGAAGCCGGTCGGCCTGCCCCATCTCGTAGCGGGGGTGCAACGCCGAGAGCTTGACCGAGATCCCCGGCCGTTCCGCGACCGTATCGCCCGTGGCGGCCCGGCCGATCGCGGCGATTGCCCGCTTGTAGGACTCGAAGTAACGGTCGGCGGCTTGCCTCGTCCGAGCGGCCTCGCCCAGCATGTCATAGGAGTAACGATAGCCGCGGATCTCCAGCGGCCGGGCGTTTACCAGTGCATCCTCGATAGTGCGCCCCATGACGAACTGCCGGCCCATGATGCGCATCGCGTAGTTGACCGCCTCCCGCACCACCGGTTCGCCGAGCCTGGCGATCAACCGGCCCACCGCTGCCCCGGCGGACTGCCCCTCATAATCGCGCAGTCGGATCAGACGGCCGGTCAGCATCAACGCCCAGGTCGATGCGTTCACAAATAGCGAGGGGCTGCGGCCGAGGTGGCGGTCCCAATCGGCGGTCGACAGCTTGTCGCGGATCAGCCGCTCTTGGGTCGCCTCGTCGGGGACGCGCAGCAGCGCCTCGGCGATGCACATCAACAGCACGCCTTCCTGCGAGGAAAGCCCGTATTCGTGCAGGAAGGCGTCGAGCCCGCCCTTTCCTAGCCGCTCGGCGCGAACCGCCTCAACCAGTTGGCGGGCACGCTCATCGATCCGCCTCCGGTTTTCGTCGGTGAACTCCAGTCCGCCGAGCAGGCCGTGGACGCACTCCGTCTCGTCGGAGCGTATATGGCTGTCGATCGCGGCCCGCGGAGACGCGTGTTCACCGGGCTTCCGAGCAAAGATAATGCTCGTTTGCTCCCTTCCTGAACCGGCGCCGGTCATTCCGCGGCGCTCGGAATGATGCCCGTGCGCTCTGCCGTGACTGTGCGATTAAAATCAGAGATGACGCCCGCCGCCGGTTCGCGGGTCAACAGGCTTACCGCGATGACAAGGAGGCTGCAAACGACGAACCCGGGGAGGATCTCGTAAATCTCGAAGATGCCGCCCTCGAGCTGTTTCCAGACCACCACGGTAACGGCGCCCGCGACCATTCCCGCGGCGGCGCCGTAGTGGTTCATCCGTCGCCAGAAGAGCGACAAAACGATCACGGGACCGAAGGCGGCGCCAAAGCCGGCCCAGGCGTACGCGACGAGGCCGAGAACGGTGCTTTTGGGATCCGAGGCAAGGAGAGTAGCCACGACCGCTAGCCCGAGGACGCTCAGCCGGCCGACCAGCACCAGCTCCCGCTGACTCGCTCGAGGACGTAGAAACGGGCGGTATAGATCCTCGGTGAGGGCGCTGGAGCAGACGATCAATTGCGAGCTGATCGTGCTCATCACCGCGGCGAGGATGGCGGCCAGCAGGAAGCCCGCGATCCATGGATTGAACATGATTTGGCAGAACTGGATGAATACCGTCTCCGGGTTTTCCAGCGGCTGCTGCGCGAAGTACGCGATCCCCAGGTAGCCGGTGAAGATGGCGCCATAGAGTCCGAACACCATCCAGACGATGTTGATGAGTCGCGCCAGCGGCACGTCGCGCGGCCGGCGCACCGCCATGAACCGGACGAGAATGTGCGGCTGCCCGAAGTACCCGAGGCCCCAAGCCATCAGCGAGATGATGGCGGAAGCGCTCATGCCGGTGAAGGCGTCGTTGAAGCTCGGATTGATCGCGCCGATCCGGGCGACCGACTCGTCCCAGCCGCCTACCGCGGCCACCGCGGCGATCGGCACCACCAGCAGGGCGATGAACATCATGATGCCCTGAACCGTATCCGTCCAGCACACTGCGAGAAAGCCGCCGAGAAAGACATACGAGACAATGGAGACCGAGCCGACCCATACAGCCAGCTGGTAGTCCAAGCCGAATGTCTGTTCGAACAGCACTCCGCCGGCGACAAGTCCGGCGGAGACATAGATGGTAAAGAACAGCAGAATGACGATCGCCGAGAGTACCCTCAGGGTGCGCGAGCCGTCGTGGAACCGGTTATCGAAGTAGTCGGGTATGGTCAGCGCGTCGCGCGCCACCTGCGTATAGATCCTGAGGCGCGCCGCGACGAATTGCCAGTTGAGGTAAGCGCCGATGACCAGGCCCACGGCGATCCACATCTGGTTCAGCCCGGACGCGTAGACCGCGCCGGGAAGGCCCAGCAGCAACCAGCCGCTCATGTCCGAGGCGCCGGCCGAGAGCGCCGCCACGCCGGGATTCAGTCCGCGGCTGCCGAGTATGAAGTCGTTGAGGTTGCGGTTACGCCGATAGCAGACGACGCCGATCGCCAGCATCGCGATGATGTAGAGGATGAAGGTCGCTATGGTGCCAAAGCTCATGACGACTACCGCTCGGCCTTACGCCGGAAGACTAGCGTCAAGATCGACAGCACGACACAGGAGAGCATCGGCGCCAGCAACCAAAACAACGTGGCCGGAGTGAGTTCGCCCGCCATGCGTCTGACCCTCCGCGCGGCAGGCCCGTGCTTCGAACGGGTCCGCGAAACCAGCAACGTCGCATGGCGCGGCGAGTTCCTCGGTACCGGCGCGTGCAGGTACGAGATCGCGGCGGTTTCTTCGCGATCCGTGACCGGAAGTCGGGGTCGAGGAAGCTGCTACTTCTCGTCGTCGAAGCCGGCCGCCTGCTCGGCGGCGCGGAGTAGAGCGCGAGCCTTATTGCAAGTCTCCTGGTACTCCGCCTCCGGATCGCTGTCGGCCACGACGCCTCCACCGGCCTGGACGTAGAGCATCCCGTCCTTGACGACCGCGGTGCGCAGCGCGATGCAGGTGTCGACTTCGCCGTTGGCGGCGACGTAGCCGATGCAGCCGCCGTAAATGCCGCGCCGCTCCGGCTCGAGCTCGTCGATGATCTCCATTGCCCGGACCTTCGGAGCGCCGGAGACGGTGCCGGCGGGAAAGCCGGCTATCAGCGCGTCGATGCCGTCGTAACGGGGGTCGAGCTCGCCCTCGACGTTGGAGACGATGTGCATCACGTGCGAGTACTGCTCGATAACGAACTGCTCGGTCACTCGTACCGTTCCGACCTTGGCGACGCGACCGACATCGTTGCGCCCCAGGTCGAGGAGCATCAGGTGCTCGGCCCGCTCCTTCGGATCGGCCAACAGTTCGGCGGCAAGCTGCCGGTCCTCCTCCGGCGTCGCGCCGCGCCTCCGCGTGCCGGCGATCGGCCGGATCGTCACCTTGCCGTCGCGAACCCGCACCATGATCTCCGGGCTGGAGCCGACGACGGCAAAGCCATCGAAGCAGAGATAAAAAAGGAATGGCGACGGGTTGATCCGGCGCAGCGCGCGGTACATGGAGAACGGCGGCAGGGCGAAAGGCACCCGGAAGCGCTGTGACGGTACGACCTGAAAAATGTCTCCGGCCGCGATGTACTCCTTCGCCAGCTGGACGATGCGGTGGTAGTCGGCGCGAGCGACGTTCGAGGCAGGCGTCGGCAACGTACCGGCGACCGCCGCCGGATCGCGGCCGTGCGGAAGGTTGCGGCCGAAGTCGGCGACAGCGGCGGCCAATCGGTCGCGGCCTTCAGCAAAGGCGTGCGCGGCGATGATGCCGCGAACCGGCCGAACTGGCGTGACTATCGTGAGCTTATCCTCGATGTTGTCGAAGACAGCGATGATGGTCGGCCGCAGAAACAAACCATCGGGCACTCCCAGGACGTCCGGATTGGCGTCCGGCAGCCGCTCGACCAGGCGAATCATGTCGTAGCCGATATAGCCGAACAAACCCGCCGACATAGGCGGCAGGCCGGGCGGCAGCTCGATGCGCGACTCGGCGATGATGGCGCGTAGCGAGGCGAGCGCGCCGGCTTCCTCGCCGACTGGGCAAGGGGCGAACGAGCCTCTGCCGGACAAAGCGTCGCGATCGAGCTCGGCGTGATCGTCCCAGCATCGCCAGATCAGATCGGGGTCGCGGCCGATGAAGGAATAGCGTCCGCGGATCGCGCCGCCTTCGACCAACTCCAGGAGAAAGCTGTTCGCGCGTCCGTCCGCCAGCTTGAGCATCGCCGACACCGGCGTGTCGAGGTCGGCGACCAGGGCGGTCCACAGCAATTGCGGCCGCCCTTGATTATAGGCGCGCGGCAAAAGCGGAAAACTCCGGCCGAACGTCCATCGAAGCTCGTTCCGCGCTAAAGCGATTGCAAGGCGCGCGGGTTGATCTTCACCGGATAGCGGTCGCGCATGCCGGCGGCGAACTGCGTGACGATATCACCGCGCATCGCTTCGGTCAGCTCGCCTCGCAGGGCGGCGGCACTGGTGTTGTCCGCCTCGCTGGCCGCGGCTGGTGGCAGAACCGATGTCAGTCGGGCGACCGCGAAGCCGTCCTGCACCGGCACTGTCGACCACTTGACCGGGCTTGGCGTCGAACAAAGCAGCAACGGCGGCGCGCGACAATTCCGGCGCGACCGCCTCGCCGGTGCGGGTGAAAGGCGCGGTGGTCGTCGGCTTGAGCTGCTTCTCGGCGGCGAGCGCCGCGATCTCGCGGCCAGCGCGCGCTCCCACCGCCAATTCCTCGGCCAGCTGCTTTGCCCGGCGGTCGCGTTCCTCCACTCGCCAGGCCTCCATCACCTGCGAACGCACCTCCTCGAACGGCCGCATCGATGACGGGGTCACCGCGTCGACCCGGACGACGAAGTAGATATCGTCTCCTGCATCGATGAGCGAGCTCTCCGCTCCTTGCGCCGTCTGGAACGCCGTCTCCAACAAACGTAGCGGCAGATCGGGCACCGGCTGGCCTGCCGCGTCGAGGCCTTTGGCGTCGATCGCTGTAATGGTGCGCAGCGGCAGCTTCAGTTCGGCCGCCGCCTCTTGCAGGTGGGTGCCCCGGCCAAGCGCGTCGTCGAGCTTGTTGCCCAAATCGATGAGCGAATCGAGAGCCTTTTCCCGCTTCAACCGCGCCTCTAGGCTTTCCCTCACTTCCGCCGAAGCTCGGGGCATGGCCGGCTTCGATCCCGGTCACCTCGATGATGTGCCAGCCCAGCGCGGTCTTGATCGGCGCGCTCGCCTGACCGAGAGACAGGTCGAACACCGCCGATGCCAGTTCGGGCGGCAGTTGCGCGCGCTGAACCGGCCCGATTGGATCGAGTCTCCTGCGGGGTACGGCCGGCGCCGGCGGCGACCGTCGCCAAATCGGCGCCCTGCGTCAGCCGCTCGCGCGCTTGCCGCGCGCCAGCCTCGTCGGTGAACACAATCTGCCGGAAGCCGCGCTTTTCCGGTACCGCGAATTCGGAGCTACGCTCCTGATAAGCGGCTTGCAGTTCCGCCTCGCCGATGCTGATTTCCTTCGCCGTTTCGTCGGGCGAGAGGACGGTGACCGACAGCGCCCGATACTCCGGCGCGGTGAACATACCCGGCTGATCCTGGTACAACTGCCGCAGGGTCGGCTCGTCGGGATCCGGGGATCCCGCCATCATCGCGTTCGGAACCACCACGTATTCCGCGATCCGCCGCTCCCCGTGGTATTGCTCCATCGCCTCCAGGAGGCTTCGCGGCGGGAAGACGCCGCCGGCGATGCTGGATAGGAGCTGATCGCGCTGCATCTCCCGACGCAGCAATGCGACATATCCGTCCTCGGTAAAGCCGTTGCGGCGGAGGGTTTCGCGGAAGACTTCGGGATCGAATACCCCGGCCTTATTGCGGAAGCGCGGATCGGCCTTGATCTGCTCGCGGACCACTGGGTCGCTGATGGTAAGGCCCAGGTCGGACGCCGCCTGGTCGAATAGCGCACCCTCGACCATGTGGTTGAGGACAGAACCCGGCAGGCCAAGGGCCCGCGCCTGCTCCGCGTCCATGTTGCTGCCCATGGCCTGGCTCAATCGGCGGAGCGTCTGCCGGTATTCTTCCTGGAGGGCCGTCGACGAAATCTTCACGTCGCCGACCTCCGCCGCCCAATCGGCGCCGCCGCCCGGTCGGAAAACGTCGGCGATGCCCCAGACCCCGAAGCTCAGCACCAAGACTAGAAACAGAATCTTGACGACGAATGATCCCGCGCGCTTGCGGATGGCTTCCAGCATGGTAGTTCCTGTTTGGTGACGTGGCCGCGCGTGCTGACCCAATACGGGATGCCAGCGCGCCGGATGATAGGAGCGTGGCGCCGTCACCCGCAAGTCGCGGCGCCCAGCCGACGGAAGATACAGATCGCTCTCGGAGCGATCCGGTGTTCAGCCGGGTGCAGTCATAAAGGTTTGCGGAAGACTTATCGGCTAACGGCTTGTGGATGAAACGCTTCGAGAGAGGCCATGCGAGCGAAGCTGAGTGTGCCGGAAAGCGCCATTGCCCAGGGGAACTCGGTATAAAAGACGGCGTTGGTAACCCTTGGGGCGAAGATGATGCGTTCATGAGTTCCGGGATCAATTGACGGCTTCTGTTGGAGGAACAGATGGCTACGACCGTCGCGCCAATCCCGCTCGCCAGCGACACGGGAGCGGGGGACCGACGCCGCCGCATCACTGCTATCGTCGGCGCGTCCTCAGGCAATCTCGTCGAGTGGTACGACTTCTACGCCTACTCCTTCACGGCGCTTTACTTTGCCTCGGCCTTCTTTCCCGCGGGCGACCCAACCACACAGCTTCTTAACACCGCGGGTATCTTCGCGGTGGGCTTCTTCATGCGGCCTCTCGGGGGATGGCTATTCGGTTGGCTCGCCGACAAGCACGGCCGCCGCACCTCGATGATGATTTCCGTACTTATGATGTGCGGTGGCTCGCTGATGATCGCCATGTTGCCCACTTACGATACCGTTGGCCCGCTTGCGCCGGGACTGCTGCTGCTGGCGCGCCTGGTGCAGGGCCTGTCGGTCGGTGGCGAGTACGGCACCGCCGCGACCTACATGAGTGAGGTCGCCAGCAAAGGGCATCGGGGGTTCTACGCCTCCTTTCAATACGTCACGCTGATCGGCGGGCAGCTGCTAGCGTTACTGGTTCTAGTTTCACTGCAGCAGTTGCTCTCGGTCGAGGAGCTGAAAGCCTGGGGCTGGCGAATTCCCTTCGCCATCGGGGCGATGGCCGCCCTCGTGGCGCTCTACCTGCGTCGCTCGCTGGCCGAGACCGCGTCCGAAGAGGCGATGCACAGCAAGGAGGCCGGATCGATCCGAGCACTGCTGCACCATCCCCGCGCGGTGCTGATGGTGCTCGGCTTCACGGCCGGTGGTTCACTGTTCTTTTACACGTTTACAACGTACATGCAAAAGTATCTGGTCAATACCGCGCACATGAACGCCGAAACGGCGAGTAATGTCATGATAGTCGCGATCGTAGTGTTTATGGTGCTCCAGCCGGTATTCGGCGCGCTCTCGGACGTTATCGGCCGCAAGAACTCCATGATGTGCTTTACCGCTCTCGCGATGCTCGCCGCGGTACCGCTGCTCAGCTCGCTCGGGCGCGTCTCCAGCCCTTTCACGGCGTTTATGCTGGTCATGACGGGGCTCGTCATCGCCTCCTTCTACACCTCGATCGCCGGAGTCGTGAAAGCGGAGTTGTTTCCGACGGAGGTGCGGGCGCTCGGAGTCGGGCTTACCTATGCGATCGGCAACGCCACGTTCGGGGGGACGGCCGAATACGTGGCGCTGTCGCTCAAGGCATCTGGGCGGGAGGAGTGGTTTGCCTGGTACGTGACCGCGCTCGCGGCGGTGGCGCTCGCCGCCTCGCTGTGGATGCCAGACACGCGGAACAGAGGATACCTCGAAGGCTCGGGACAAGTGGAGATGCGACCCAGGGTGGCGCCTACGTAGGGCGACCCGAGAAACCGAAGCTGCTAAGGCCACAAGCTTGGCTCCGGCATCATGCAGCACCTTCACAGGGCTTTGGGGAAGAGAACAACGGATTCTGTTAACCGAGAGTGTGAAGAAGTACTGCAAAAATGTGTCAAGCTCTACGTCTCGCTAAGAGTCTGTCCGGGAACATCACCTTGAATTGCATAGTTTTCGCGGCATGAGACGGATGGAGGCGAGCTTGAGGAAGGCGAGTGCTTTGCGATTGAGGCACTCCCAATCCTTGGCGAGCCTTCGGCATCGTCCGAGCCAGGCGAATGTCCGCTCGACGATCCAGCGTTTGGGCAAGACGACGAAGCGCGGCGCTTGGTCGGAGCGCTTGACGTTTTCAAGGTTAACGCGGTTCGGAACGGTGCGCGGCGCCTGTTGAAAGCCGGCGCCCTGATATCCGCCATCGGCATAGAGCTTCAGAAGGAAGGGATAGATGCCGAACAGCGTGGCCATCAGAAGCACGCCGCCATCGCGATCCTGGATGTCGGCGGCATGCGTGATGAATGCGATCAAGCGTGCCGTCCCAGCTCCACGGATCGAAGTAATCGTACAAGGTCGAGCGCGGCGGCAGGTCTTTCGGGATCGCCCGCCATTGGCAGCCGGTGCTCAGGATGTACATAAGACCGTTGGCCACTTCGCGCAGGTTCACCGTCCGCTTGTTGCCGCCGCGCCTGGCCGGCGGAAGGCGCGGCGCAATCAGAGCCCATTCTTCGTCGGTCAGGTCGCTCGGATAGCGCAGGCGGCTGCGGTCATAGCGTGCGCGGTTTTCGGTCGTCCACATCGGCGGCATCTCCCCATGGAATCAGGCCGCCTCTCTTGAATCACAAATGATTCAGCTGATTCAAGATGTTCCCGGACAGACACTTAGGGTTTGGGAGCTTGCACAGCAGTCATATGAGAGAGTCCAGCCAAAGGTGGATCAACCTACGTCTTTCGAAGAGATACTTTCCATAAATCAAATGAAGTGGCAGTCTGCAGGGAAAGTAATAAAGGAACGCGTCAGGGGTTTCGCGGATGACGTCTCAGGCCTCACCGGGATCGGAGCTGCGACACTTGAGGACGGCATTGAGGATGACAAAGACGCAATCGAGAGCCTTACGAAGAAATACGGTCAGCTCAGTTTTGATAATGTGAAATATGAGCTGGCCATTCGGTCAACGATGTCGAAATCTCTTTGACCGGAAAGAGCGTCCCGACGTAGGGGTTGGACCCCGCTGGCGGCTATGCTAAACAACCGCCGGCTTGACGGACCCTGGCTCGGGGCTCCCAGCAGTCCTTGCGAGCAAATCCGACACGGAGGGAACGATGGCGCGACGCAAATTGATCGCGGGGAACTGGAAGATGAATGGGCTGCGCGACGATGGGCTAGCGCTTGCCGAGGATGTGGCGACGCGCTTCGAGGCCGCTTCTCCCGCCCGCTACGATATGCTCGTCTGCCCGCCGTTCACTCTGATCCCGGGGGTGGTGGAGGCGGTCGGCCGCGGCGGCGTAACCGTCGGCGGTCAGGACTGCCACATGCAGCAAAAGGGCGCGCACACGGGTGACACAAGCGCGGCCATGCTCAAGGACGCCGGCTGCGGCTACGTCATCGTCGGCCACTCCGAGCGGCGCACCAACCATGGCGAGACCGACGCGATCGTCAAGGCAAAGGCGGAGGCGGCGCTTGCCGCTGGCCTGATCGCCATCGTCTGCATTGGTGAGACGCTCGATGAGCGGGACGCCGGCAGGACGCTCGAGATCAACAAGCGGCAGCTGCATGGGTCGCTGCCCGACGACGCCACGGCGGACAACACCGTCATCGCCTATGAGCCGGTGTGGGCTATCGGAACCGGCCGCACCGCCACGCCCGAGCAGGCGCAGGAAGTACACGCGATGATCCGCGCCGAACTTGTCGGAAAATTCGGTCAAGCCACGGCTGAAGCGATGCGGGTGCTCTACGGCGGATCGATGAACGCAAAGAACGCCGCCGAGCTTTTGGCGCAGCCGGATATCGATGGCGGGCTCATCGGGGGCGCCTCGCTGAAGGCGGACGACTTCTTGGCCGTGGCCGAAGGCTCGCCTAAATGAATAGGGTGCAATCAACCATTCCCTCACATCGTTCATGATCAACGTCATCATCATCATCCATCTCTTAGTCGCGGTAGGCTTGGTCGGGGTCGTCCTGCTGCAGCGCAGCGAGGGTGGCGCACTGGGCATAGGCGGCGGCGGGGGCGGGGGCTTTCTGACCGGGCGCGGCACCGCGAACTTGTTGACGCGCGTCACCGCGGTGCTCGCCGCGGTGTTCATCTTAACCAGCCTCGCGCTGGCGAAGTTGGCCGGCGGCGATCGCGTCACCCGCTCGATCATCGACGAACCTTCGCCCCCCGCGATCGATTCGCCAGCCGAGCCGACCGCGCCCATCGCCCGGTGAGTGGCTCCCCCGCACCATCATCCTTACGAGTGGCGCATCTAGCTGCTTCTTCGCGACGGGCGAACACGGCCATATCGCCAGACGATCCGATTGCGCTATAACTTGCTTCCCATGACGCGGTTTATCTTCATTACCGGCGGCGTGGTTTCTTCTCTCGGCAAGGGATTGGCCTCGGCGGCGCTGGGCGCGCTGCTGCAAGCGCGCGGCTTCTCGGTGCGGCTGCGCAAGCTCGACCCCTACATCAATGTCGATCCGGGAACGATGAGCCCTTATCAACATGGAGAGGTGTTCGTCACCGATGACGGCGCCGAGACCGATCTCGATCTCGGCCATTACGAGCGCTTTACCGGCGTCCCGGCGCGCAAGAGCGACAACGTCACCACCGGACGCATCTACTCCGGAGTTATCGCCCGCGAGCGGCACGGCGACTACCTCGGCGCGACGATCCAGGTGATCCCCCACATCACCGACGCGATCAAGGAGTTCATCGTCGCCGATCTCGACTGGCGAGGACTTCGTGCTATGCGAGATCGGCGGAACGGTCGGCGACATCGAAAGCCTGCCCTTCCTAGAGGCAATCCGCCAGCTCGGCAACGAGCTCGGCCGCGACCGGGCGATGTACATCCACGCGACCCTGGTGCCGTATCTGCCGGCGGCCCAAGGAGCTGAAAACCAAGCCGACCCAACACTCCGTGAAGGAGCTGCTGAGCGTCGGTATTCAGCCGGATCTCCTGCTCTGCCGCGCCGACCGGCCGATCCCGGAGAGCGAGCGGCGCAAGATCGGGCTGTTCTGCAACATCCGTTGCGAGGCGGTGATCCAGGCGCTTGATGTCCGAACGATCTACGCCGTGCCGATCAGCTACCATCAGCAGTGCTTGGACGACGAGGTCTTGCGCCACTTCAAGCTGCACGCGCAGCCGCCCGATCTCGACCGGTGGCGCGACATCGTCGCCCGCGTCACCCGGCCGGAGGGCGACGTGACCATCGGCGTAGTCGGCAAGTACACCGGCCTGCTCGACGCCTATAAGTCGCTGGCCGAGGCGCTGACGCACGGCGGCATCGCCAACAACGTTCGGGTCAATGTCGAATGGATCGATTCGGTCGCGTTCGAGAACGGCGGTACGGTGCCGCTCCTGGAGCACGTACACGGCATTCTCGTCCCTGGCGGCTTCGGCGAGCGGGGCGCGCGAGGGCAAAATCGAAGCCGCGCGCTTTGCCCGCGAGCGGGGCGTGCCGTATTTCGGCATCTGCTTCGGCATGCAGATGGCGGTGGTCGAGGCGGCGCGCAACCTCGCCGGCATCCCCGGAGCCGGGTCGACCGAGTTCGGGCAGTGCGCCGCGCCGGTCGTCGGCATGATGACCGAGTGGATGCGGGGCAATCGCCTGGAGCAGCGCGTCGCGGGGGGCGATCTCGGCGGCACCATGCGGCTCGGCGCCTACGAATGCGTGCTGAAGCCCGAGCAGCCGGGCGCGGGAAATCTTCGAGGCGGATCGGATCAGCGAGCGGCACCGCCACCGGTATGAGGTCAACAACAACTACATCGGCACGTTGGAGCGCTGCGGGCTCGTCGTTCTCCGGCATGTCGCCGGACGGCCTGCTGCCGGAAATCCTCGAAATCCCCGAACCATCCCTGGTTCATCGGCGTGCAGTTCCATCCCGAGCTGCGCTCGCGCCCGTTCGATCCGCATCCGCTGTTCGCCTCCTTCATCCGCGCCGCGGTGGAGCAATCGCGTCTGGTGTGAGGAACGCCTCAGCCATACATTCGCGAGCATGTCCGGGCGCCCGGCCAATCCGAGGAGAGAGGTCAATGACCTACCCGCATCACGTCCACGTAAATGGGCTGTCGATCGGCAACGATCTGCCGCTGGCGATCATCGCCGGGCCGTGCGTCATGGAGAGCCGGCAGCACGCGCTGGAGACGGCGCGCGCTCTGGCCGAGATGGCGCGCGACCTCGATATCGGCTTGATCTACAAGACCTCCTTCGACAAGGCCAACCGCACCAGCCTGGCAGGGTCGCGCGCGGCATCGGCCTCGATGCGGCGCTGCCGATCTTCGCCGAGATCCGCGAGCAGGTCGGCTTGCCGGTGATCACCGACGTGCACGATGCCGAGCAGTGCGCGCTGGTCGCCGAGGTGGTCGACGTGCTGCAAATCCCGGCCTTCCTCTGCCGGCAGACCGATCTGCTGGTCGCCGCGGCGAAGACCGGCAAGCGCGATCAACGTCAAGAAGGGCCAGTTCCTGGCGCCCTGGGACATGGCGAACGTCGTCGCCAAGATCCGCGGCGCCGGCAACGACAACGTGATGGTATGCGAGCGCGGCGCCAGCTTCGGCTACAACACGCTGGTCTCCGACATGCGCGCGCTGCCGATCCTGGCGCGAGACCGGCTGCCCGGTGGTGTTCGACGCCACGCATTCGGTGCAGCAGCCGGGCGGCAGGGGAGCCGCGTCGGGCGGTCAGCGCGAGTTCGCGCCGGTCCTGGCGCGCGCCGCCGTGGCGGTCGGCGTGGCGGCGGTGTTCATGGAGACCCACCCCGATCCGGACAAGGCGCCCAGCGACGGCCCCAACATGATCCCGATGAGGCAGCTGCCCGCCGTGTTGGAAGTTCTGATCGAACTTGACCGCTTCAGCAAGGCGCACCCGGTGGCCGTATGAGGCGGGAGCCGCACCCGCGGCAACGGAGGACGGCGCTGCGGTCGCGGCGTTTCGGTCGAGGCGCCTGTCACCTTGCGCTAACCTTTGGGGGCAAGGAGCGTGTGTAACACCCTGAACGGCCTTGCGACAGCCATCGTAGGCGGTCGGCATGAATGTGTCGGGCAGGCCCTTTTTTCCGGGAGCCGGAACGCCCGCGCCCGGGCGAGGTTGAGCTTCGATATTGTCCGTTTGTCTCACGAGGCTCGAAATGGCACTAAAATCCCCGATGGATCTGCTGACCCAGGAACTAAAGGAAATCTACAGCGCCGAGCGGCAACTCTCTCGCGCTCTTCCCAAGCTGGCCAAGACCGTGCAGTCACAACGCCTGCGCGAGATGCTCGAGCGTCGACGCGAGCAGGGCGGAACGTTGATCGAGGCGATCGACGAGGCCCTCGAGGAGATCGGCACCACCAAGTCTCGGCCAAAGAACCCCGCTATGGAAGGCCTTCTCGAGGACGTCAATGAGCACGTCGACGAGATCAAGGATGAAGCGATGCTGGATGCCGCCTTGCTCGCTTCGATACAGAAGATCGAACACTACTGCATCGCAGCCTGGGGAACGGCCAAGTCGATGGGCAATCTTCTCGGGCAGGAGAAGGTGGTCGAGGCGATGGAGCGCGCGCTGGAGGAAGGCAAGCGCTACGATGAGGAGATGACGCAACTGGCGGAGACCGAGGTCAACCAGGCGATGCTGGGCGAGGGAGAGCAAGGCAAGGTAGCAGGCGAGCAAGAAGTCGAGGAAGAGGAAGAAAGAGGCCAGCGAAGAGGGGGGAGGCAAAGAGGAAGGCGGATCGCGGCAGAAGGGCCGCGCTCGCCGCAAGACCGTAGCCTAACCGACTGCAGCGTGCGAAGGTGGGCTGGCCAGCCCACCTCGTGTCGCTCTTCCATGTGACCGTCTGAGTAGCCGGGACTGTGGGGGTTCCCCCCCCCCCCCGCGCCTGGCTAACGCCACGAATGGCCTCTGCATGGGAATCCGGTTCGCTCGGCGGACGCCGAGGATGTAGCTGATTGCCCGCTCTTGCCAGCTTAACGCATGGGCGGTATGTGTGTGCGCCACGTCCGCTGAAGGCGGACTTAGGGCCAATGCAGACCAGCGCCAAACCGGCAATCGAGGGGCAGGAGCTTCCACACAATGAGCGAGATCATCGACGTAACTGCGCGTGAGATCCTGGACAGCCGCGGCAACCCTACAGTGGAAGTGGACGTGACACTCGAGACCGGCGCGACGGGGCGGGCGGCCGTTCCTTCCGGCGCCTCGACCGGTGTCCATGAGGCGGTCGAACTGCGCGACGGCGACAAGAAGCGTTACGGCGGCAAAGGAGTCAGCAAAGCCGTAGCTGCGGTGAACGGGGAAATTTTCGACGCGATCTCCGGCATGGACGCGGCCGACCAGGTTGCGATCGATCAGACGATGATTGATCTCGACGGTACTCCGAACAAGGGCCGGCTTGGCGCCAATGCCATCCTCGGCGTCAGCATGGCGCTGGCAAAGGCGGCGGCGGAGGAGGCCGAGCTCCCGCTCTATCGGTACATCGGCGGAACTCAGGCGAGGTTGTTGCCGGTGCCGATGATGAACATCGTGAACGGCGGCGCCCACGCCGACAATCCCATCGATTTCCAGGAATTTATGATCATGCCCGTTGGGGCTGCCACGATCGCTGATGCCGTTCGGATCGGCGCCGAAGTGTTTCACATGCTCAAGAAGGCACTCAAGGACGCTGGCCACAATACCAACGTCGGTGATGAAGGTGGGTTCGCGCCGAACCTGAAAAGCGCCGATGAAGCGCTCGGTTTTATATGTAAAGCGATCGAGGCCGCCGGCTATCAGGTCGGCGACGATGTCGTTCTCGCGCTCGACTGCGCATCTTCCGAGTATTTCAAGAACGGTAAGTACGAGCTCGCCGGCGAGAACAAGTCCCTGGACTCCGCGGGCAATGCCAAGTACCTGGCCGACCTGGTAAGCCGCTATCCAATCGTCTCCATCGAGGATGGGATGGCGGAGGACGACTGGGAAGGCTGGAAGATCCTCACCGACGAGATTGGCGACAGGTGTCAGCTGGTCGGCGATGACCTGTTCGTCACCAATGTCATACGTCTCGAGGAAGGGATCAAGAAGCACATAGCCAATTCCATTCTGGTCAAGGTCAACCAGATCGGTTCGTTGACCGAGACGCTGGCCGCGGTCGAGATGGCGCACAAGGCCTCGTACACCGCCGTGATTTCTCATCGTTCCGGCGAGACCGAGGACGCGACGATCGCCGACATCGCGGTCGCAACGAACGCCGGCCAGATCAAGACCGGCTCGCTCAGCCGCTCCGATCGCATCGCCAAGTACAACCAGTTGATCCGAATCGAGGAGCAACTGGGTTCCGCGGCGCGCTACGGCGGTAAGGCCGCGCTGCGCCGGCTATAGAGTTGGCCAAGTAGGGGGCGGGCGGCAAACCCGCCCCCGGCCTAGCTTTTCGCGCCGACCGCAGCCAGAGTCGGTACGTCCGTCAACCAGCCGTCGGCTGTTACTTTCGAACTTATCCAGATTCAGGTATCGTCGGCTCCGCCACGGCGCCTAGCGCACGGGCAACCGTCTGACACAGCCGGGGCACGGCATGAGCCTGCTGACCGAATTACGCGTTCGTGCGCGCCACGTGCTGTTCCCGGCGTTTGGCGTTTCGGCGATCCTCTACTTTGCCTACCATGGGATCAACGGTGACCGCGGCCTACTTGCTTGGCGCGAGCTTGAGCAACGGGTCGAGAGAGAGCGGGCCGATCTCAACCGCGCGCGCCGCGCGCGGGAAACGCTGGAGCATCGGGTTAAGTTGCTCTATTCGGAAAGCCTCGATCCGGACATGCTTGATGAATCGGCGAGACGGCTGTTGAACTACGGCCGGCCGGAAGAGATCGTCATCCTGTTCGGGGAAGCGCGGCGGCGGTGAGAAACTGGTTCGCGTAGCCTACTCGCCAGCCTCTTGCCTTCGGAGCTCCCGGCAGTCATCGGCCTTGCATGTCGGAGCAAGACAAGCGCGGCGCGCAAAAGTGTGCGCACTGCCCCCGTTGCTCGCCTGCCATCAACGAACGCTGATTATTCTGCCGCGAGAAGCGAATGGGAGAGCCGGCAGTTTCAGGTGCAACTCGCGGCATATTCAACCGGCGCAAGGATTGTTGAGGAAAGTCTAGACGAGCTTGAGAGATTTATCTTGTTTCCCACGTCTGTCCGACGCAAAATCGCTTCCGCGAGTCACTCTTAGCCTCGATGATAATTATAAAGAGAAGCATTAGGGAGGACATAAACTTACAGTCTAACCCTTAAGGGTAAAAGAATGAACGAATACAACTGGCCACTGCAAATTGGAGACTACGGAAGATGACCATCGCGTCCTTTCCCCCTGCGATGGCTTCACCCTCTCGCATCGAGAATGAGCGCCCAGCGGCGCGTCATCCAGCAGCACACGGCAGAAGTACTCCCCACCCGAGTTCCTGAACTCCGGCGCGCCGCCAACAATCACGTTAGGACGGACTCGTTCCTTTTCGGCCAAAGGTTCGCAAGGACTCTAGGGCTGGATCGGGCGCGTGCCAAGCTGCGGTAATAGTCAGCCGCATCGGTAGCTGATCCGTCGACCGGATTGTTCAACGCGCCAGACATCACGTCAAAAGCACCCGCACTTCCGCACGAAACGGAAGAAGCGAAAGGTGCGTCAAAAGACGACCACACTTGGAGAAAGCAATGCTCGGAAGAACTTCTTTGAAGGACAGAACAGCCGCACGAACTCGTCGATCTTGGGTAAGTACCGCAGCTGTAGCAGCAGTTTGCTTTTCGCTAATCCCGGCCCACGCAGCCAATGCGCTAGACCTTGGCCGTTATCGGCAAATATGGGGCGATGAGTTCGAAGGCGGAGCAGGATCGAGACCGGCACCGCACTGGTACTATTTCGATGGCTGGGGAAGCGGCAAGTGGCGAGATACTATACCGACAGGGATGCCTATCTTGACGGATCCGGAAACCTGTTCATGCGGGCGCGCGTGAGGGATGGCAAGTTTTTCACCTCCTACCTGCAGACCTATAGCTGGCAGGTTCCGCAATCGCGTTGGACGACCTTCGGTCCCGGCAATGGCAAGTATATCGAAGCTCGAATGGACCTGAGCCGCATGCACGCCCGCGGGCCATGGGCGGGGTTCTGGTTGTTTGACCCGTCCGACACCTATGACGGTAATCCGAGCAACGGTACAGAAATAGACATCATGGAATACATCGTGGACGGCGGCTGGATGTTGAACAGGTACAACGTCGCTAATCACTGGGGGACCAGCGAAGGAAAAATCATCGATGTGGGTGCCCTTGGTAAAGATATGAGACGCGGCTGGCATACCTTCGGAGTTGAATGGACCTCAAGTGAGCTCATCTATTATATGGACCGTAAAGAAGTCTGGAGAACGACGAGAGGGATATCTACCAGCAACGAGCAGGCGCTCATCTTGTCCATTGAATATGATCAAGGTCCTGGAGACGCCTGGGGGATCAATCAGAACATACTGAATGATGCGTACATGCTGCCTGATGGTATACTTGTGGATTACGTCCGTGTCTACGAGAGATCGTGAATCCGCACCTAGCCTATGTTCTCGTTGGACCGGCGGCGCCCCGCCCAGGAGCAGCACGGGCGAGCGCTGGTAAACTGAGGTAATCGCATGAGAACCCGCTCGGCTTCTAGGGGTGGAGACCGAGCGGGTCGATATCACCCGCACGCGCGCGCGAGAAACGCGTCATCCTGACCGGTGAAGCGCGAACACAGTGAGAAACTGGCGGGCGCGGCCTGCCCGCCAGCCTCTTGCCTTCGAAACTCCCGGTAGTCATCGCCCTCGGAGCAAGACAAGCGTGGCGCGCAAACCTGTGCGTACGTCCGCCCCTGCTCGCCTGCGCGGACAAACCCTCGTTATCTTGCCGCGAGAAGAGAAGGGGAGAGGCGGCAGGTTCGGGCGAGCGCGCCGCTGGAGCTAAGATAAACAGATACCGGCACTCGCCATCCGCGGGAGGCCCCTCTGCCTGCATCCTGCTTTCGTTCCGCCTGCCATCTTCCGCCATCAGTGTTGCGACAAGTGCCGCTCTTCCTGATCACAGGTAGGCTGGCCACATAGCCTCCATCAAAAAATTCGAGATTCCCAAGGCCAAGGGAACCTCCTGCACGCCCAGAGCATCGATCTGCGCGAACCGGTTTCAGAATCTCAAAGCCGCCACAATTCACTCATGTGGGGTTATAAAACGTAATGACTAAGCCACTTGGTGAAAAATATGAACCCGACTCCGGCCACTATGGACCGTCGATCACTCCTGCGTGCCATAACAACAACATCTCTCGCCGCCACAAGCGCAGCCATTGTACCTTCCTTCTTTTCCCAACGCGAAGCGCATGCCGCTCCGCCGCGCGGACCTCTGCTCTGGGCCACCGACTTCGACACGTTCAATTCAACGAAATGGCGCGATCCACTTTGCGAATGGCGGAGGCGCGCACGAACAGCGGTTTCGGGCGGCCACTGGAAGGGATTGGTCACAGGATTGGCACACATAGGGATGTCTCTGGGACAAGACCCCAGACGGCCGAGAGTACTTCCAATTCTACGTGGACGACGTGCAGTACGGCGAGATCACGAAACAGGAATGGTCTGCTCGGGGCAGAGAACCCGGCGCTCCATTCAATCAGGCCTTCTATCTAATCTTTAATCTCGCCGTGGGCGGACCGTGGGCTGGTCCGGCCGGCCTTTCAGTAAGCGGAAAGTACCTGGACATTGATTGGGTTCGGGTCTACCGCGCTCCCTGATCATCGATCAAAAATCGCATGAGGACCCGCCCGGCTTCGATGTCGTCGAGAGCCGGGCGGCGCTTTCTCGCTGGACGAGGTCGGATCGCCCCTCAGCCGCGTCGGCGGCTACGCTCTACGGTGGCGCGGGCGTAGGACCGTTACTCGCTCGGTAGTCCAAGTGGTCTGGATCTGGGACTGGGCATGCGTCTTTTCCCGACCTCGAGCGTTATAGTCAGCGAGAAACTCGATACACCTTGTGTCTGAAGTCGCCCGCAATAGCATCGATCAACAATAACTTTCCGCGATCGCCCTTTCCACCTGCAGGCAATGACTGGCGATGGCGGTATCTAGCCAGGAGGACACGTGTGATGGCAGCGGAGGCGGCGGCCGCCAAAAGCGGCGACGAGGCGCCGACATCGGAGGCGCAGACCCCAACTGAATTCAAACCCGACAAGGCCGAGCTCCTAGAATTTTACCGGGAGATGCTGCTGATTCGCCGCTTCGAGGAGAAGGCGGGGCAGCTCTACGGCATGGGCTTGATCGGCGGCTTTTGCCACCTCTACATCGGCCAGGAGGCGGTGGTCGTTGGCCTTCACGCCGCCGCCACCGACAAGGACTCGGTGATCACCACCTACCGCGACCACGGCCACATGCTGGCAACCGGCATGGACCCCAAGGGCGTCATGGCGGAGCTGACCGGGCGCGCCACTGGTTATTCCAGGGGCAAGGGCGGCTCGATGCACATGTTCAGCCGCGAGAAGAAATTCTACGGCGGCCACGGCATCGTCGGCGCCTCGGTGCCGCTCGGCACCGGGCTGGCCTTCGCGCACAAGTACCGCGAGGATGGCGGCATCAACTACTGCTACTTCGGTGACGGCGCGGTCAATCAGGGACAGGTGTACGAGGCCTTCAACATGGCTTCGCTATGGAAGCTGCCGATCATCTACGTCATCGAGAACAACAAGTACGGCATGGGCACCTCTGTCGAGCGGGCTTCGGCCACCACCGAGCTTTATAAGCGCGGCGAAGTTTTCGGCATTCCGGGCGTGGCCGTTGACGGCATGAACGTGATCGAGGTGAAAAAGGCGGCCGATAAGGTGGTCGCACACGTGCGCGGCGGCAATGGTCCGTACGTTATGGAACTGAAGACCTACCGCTATCGCGGCCATTCGATGTCAGACCCCGCCAAGTACCGGACCAAGGAGGAGGTCAGCAGCTACCGCAAGGAACGCGACCCGATCGATGCACTGCGGAGCTACATGGAAGAGAACGGCATGGGCGACGAGGCGTCGTTCAAGACGATCGATCGCGAGATCAAGGACATCATCAACCAGGCCGCGGAATTCGCACAATCCAGCCCGGAGCCCGACCCCTCCGAACTGTGGACCGACGTGCTGATCGAAGCGTAATCGAACCAAAAAGGCCGAACGGGGAAACGGGAGGAACGAATGCCGGTGCAAGTTTTAATGCCCGCGCTCTCGCCGACGATGACCGAGGGCAAGCTGGCGAAGTGGGCGAAGAAGGAAGGCGATAAAGTCTCCTCGGGCGACGTGATCGCGGAGATCGAAACCGATAAGGCGACGATGGAGGTCGAGTCCGCCGACGAAGGCATATTCGGCCGCATCCTCGTTCCAGAGGGAACGGAGGGCGTCGCCGTCAACACGCCAATCGCGCTGCTGCTGGAAGACGGCGAGGACGCGAGCGCGCTGGATGCGGTCTCCGACGCCCCGGAAATGGCCGATAAAGAGCCGGCGCTGTCGCCCGGACCGCAGACGGCGACCACGGCCGCGCCGAAGGAAGCGATCTCCCCGGCGCCGCCGCCAGAGGCGGAGTATACCGGTCCGACCGCCAAGTTAACGGTTCGTGAAGCGCTGCGCGATGCGATGGCGGAAGAACTGCGGCGCGACCCCGAGGTGTTTCTGATGGGCGAAGAAGTCGCGCAGTATCAGGGCGCCTACAAGGTCAGCCAGGGATTGCTCGACGAGTTCGGGCCGAAGCGGATCATCGACACCCCTATTACCGAGCAGGGCTTTGCCGGACTGGGTGTCGGCGCCGCCATGGCCGGGATGAGGCCGATCGTCGAGTTCATGACCTTCAACTTCGCCATGCAGGCGATCGATCAGATCATCAACTCCGCCGCCAAGACTCTGTACATGGCCGGCGGCAAGATGGGCGCCTCGATTGTCTTCCGCGGTCCGAATGGCGCTGCGTCGCGGGTTGCCGCGCAGCACTCGCAGGACTACGCCTCGTGGTACATGCATTGCCCAGGTTTGAAGGTGGTGGCGCCATGGTCGGGTGCCGATGCCAAAGGCCTGCTGAAAGCAGCAATTCGCGATCCTAACCCGGTCATCGTGCTGGAAAACGAGATCCTGTACGGCCAGCACTTCGAGGTGCCGACCGACCCGGAGTTCGTGCTGCCGATCGGCCGCGCCAAGATCGAGCGGTCCGGCAAGGACGTGACGATTACCGCGTACTCGCGAATGGTCAACATCGCGCTGGAAGCGGCGCGGCTGCTGGAACCGGAGGGGATCGACGCCGAGGTAATCAACCTGCGCTCGTTACGTCCGCTCGATGTCGACACGATCATTTCCTCCGTCAAGAAGACCAACCGCTTCGTCAGCGTGGAGGAGGGCTGGCCGGTGGCCAGCGTCGGCTCGGAAATGGCGGCGCTGGCAATGGAACACGCTTTCGACTACCTCGACGCGCCGGTCGTTCGCGTCTGCGGGGCCGACGTGCCGATGCCGTACGCGGCCAATCTCGAGAAGCTGGCGCTGCCGCAGCCGGACTGGGTCGTCCAGGCCGTCAAGGCCGTGTGTTATCGCTGAGGCGGGGAGGACCTGAGTCATGCCGATCCAAGTGCTGATGCCCGCGCTCTCGCCGACGATGACCGAGGGCAAACTCGCGAAGTGGGCAAAAAAGGAAGGCGAGAAGGTCTCGTCGGGCGACGTCATCGCCGAGATTGAGACCGATAAGGCGACGATGGAGGTCGAGGCGGTCGACGAGGGAACGCTAGGCAAGATCCTGGTGGCCGAAGGAACCGAAGGCGTTGCGGTAAACGCGCCGATCGCGTTGCTGCTGGAAGAAGGCGAGGACGCTTCGGCGCTACAGGGAGCGAACGGCGGAACGCCTCCTCCTACCGCGAAACAGGAAACGAAGGCGCCGCCACCAGAGCCCGCCAAGCCAGCCGAACCTGCTCCCGCGACCGGGCTTGCGCCGGCCTCGCGAAAGGCGGATGGTGGTGGCCGCATTTTCGCGAGTCCGCTGGCGAAGCGCCTGGCCAAGGAGAAGGGACTCGATCTGAGCCGGATCGAGGGAAGCGGCCCGCATGGCCGCATCATCAAGGCCGACGTCGAGAAAGCCAAGGCAGCCCCGCCGGCCGAGAAGGCCGCGCCAGCTCCGGCCGCGCAAGCACCCGCGGCGCCGAAACCTTCGGCACCCGAGGTCGGACCGCCGTACGTCGAAAAGCCGAACAGCACCATGCGAAAGGTGGCCGCCAAGCGGCTCACCCAGTCGAAACGCGATGCGCCGCATTTCTATCTCACGGTCGACTGCGACATCGACCCTCTGATGGAGATGCGCGCTCAACTCAACAGCCGGGCGACGCAGGGCGAAGCGGCCTTCAAGATCTCCGGTGAACGACTTCGTCGTCCGTGCGGTCGCGCTGGCGCTGCGCGCCTATCCGGCCGCCAACTGCTCGTGGACGGAGGAGGCCACCCGCTACTACCAGACCGTCGATGTCGCGGTAGCAGTGGCGACGCCAAACGGGCTGATTACCCCGGTGGTCAAGAACGCCGACCAGAAAGGGCTTGCCGCCATCTCCAACGAGGTGCGGCAACTCGCGGCGCGCGCCCGCGAAGGCAAGCTGAAGCCCGAGGAGTACCAGGGCGGCGGCTTCACCATTTCCAACCTCGGCATGTACGGCATCAAGGATTTCGCCGCGGTGATCAACCCGCCGCAGGCCTGCCTCCTCGCGGTCGGCGCCGCCGAGAAGCGGCCGATTGTCAAGGACGGCGCATTGGCGGTCGCGACCATGATGAGCTGCACGCTGTCGATTGATCATCGCGCGGTCGATGGCGCGGTCGGCGCCGAGTACCTGCAGGTCCTTAAGAAGCTGATTGAAGATCCCCTGCGGATGATGTTGTAAAGGAACGGGAAGTCATGGCAGACACATCGTTCGACGTCGTCGTCATCGGCACCGGCCCTGGCGGCTACGTGACCGCGATTCGCGCCGCTCAGCTCGGCATGAAGGCGGCCGTGGTAGAGGAGAAGCACCTGGGCGGCATCTGTCTGAACTGGGGCTGCATTCCGACGAAGGCGCTGCTGCGTACCGCCGAAGTCTATGAGAACATCAAGCATGCCGGCGAATTCGGCCTGTATGCCAAGGATTACGGTTTCGATGCTAAGAAAGTGGTAGAACGCTCACGTAAGGTCGCGAAGCAGCTCAACGGCGGCGTCGGCCACCTCTTGAAGAAGAACAAGGTGACGGTGTTCGATGGCCGCGGCCGGCTGAACGGGCCGGGTAAGGTGGCGGTCAGCAAGGACGGCAAAGGCGTCGCCGACCTGCAGGCCAAGCACATCATACTCGCCACCGGAGCCCGGCCCCGCTCGCTGCCAGGCCTGGAGCCGGACGGTAATCTAGTTTGGACCTACTTCGAGGCTATGGTGCCGGAGACCATGCCGAAATCGCTGCTGGTGGTGGGATCCGGGGCCATCGGCATCGAGTTCGCGAGCTTCTATCGGTCGATGGGCGTCGAGGTTACCGTCTGCGAGATCCTGCCGCGCATCCTTCCGGTTGAGGACGAGGAGATCTCCGCCTTCGCCCACAAGCAGTTCGAGAAGCAGGGCATGAAGATTCACACCGGGACCACCGTGAAGACGCTGAAGAAGAACGGCGACTCGGTGACGGCGACGTTGGAGGGCAACGGCAAGAGCTGGGACGTCACCGCCGACCGGGTAATCCTTGCGGTCGGCATCGTCGGCAACGTCGAGGACCTGGGCATCGACGGCACCAAAGTCAAGGTCGAGAGAGCCCACATCGTCATTGACGAGTACTGCCGGACGGGAGAACCCGGCGTATACGCCATCGGCGACGTGGTTGGCCCGCCTTGGCTGGCGCACAAGGCGAGCCACGAGGGGGTGATCTGCGTCGAGAAGATCGCCGGCCTCAACGACGTGCACCCGCTCGACGTCTCTCGCATCCCCGGCTGCACCTATAGCCGCCCACAGATCGCCAGCGTCGGCCTCACCGAGCAGGCGGCGAAGGACCAGGGCTACGAGCTGAAGGTTGGCCACTTCCGGTTTATCGGCAACGGCAAGGCGATTGCGCTGGGTGAGCCGGAAGGCTTGGTCAAGACGGTGTTCGATGCCAAGAGCGGCGAACTGCTCGGGCGCCCACATGGTAGGCGCCGAGGTAACCGAGCTGATCCAGGGCTACAATGTCGCGAAGACGCTGGAGACGACGGAAGCCGACCTGATGCACACCATCTTCCCGCACCCGACGCTGTCGGAGATGATGCACGAGGCGGTGCTCGATGCCTACGGCCGGGCTATACATTTTTAGGAAAGCACCGACTGCCCGTGCAAACAGGTCTCTACGAAGAGGACTTTGTCCAGTGGGCCGAAACGCAGGCCGGCGCGCTGCGCCGGGCCGCGGACGCCGGCGTCTAACCTGCCGCTCGACTGGGTCAATATCGCCGAGGAAATTGAGAGCTTGGGCAGGGCGGAGCGCCGCGAACTAAAGAGCCGCATTGGAAATCTTACCGAGCATTTACTGAAGCTGGAACTCTCCTCCGCATCGCAGCCTCGCGCAGGGTGGCTAGAGACGGTCGGCAGAGAGCGAAGGGAGATCGAGCTTCTTCTGGAAGATAGCCCGAGTCTCAGGGGTGAGGTCGCCGGCATCGCGTCCGCTGTGTGGCCGCGCGCCGTCAAGTCCGTCGCAGAAGTGCTGGCCGAGCGAGGCGAAGTGAGTCTTGAAGCGCGTATAGAGATCGAGCGCGACCGGCTACACGGTCGAGCAACTTCTCGAAGACCGGCTTCCGGACAGGGCTTCGCCGGTTCTCTCCATCGAGGGTGCGTCGCGCGGCTCACCCTGAGAGAAGACTTCGGCCTGTGCGCGATCGAGTTCTCGCAAGGTCAGTGCCGTTGCGGCTCCCCATACCAGGTGAACGCCGCTCATCAGCAAGTTGCGTCGGAGCGGATGCTGCGTAGCGCTGGTTAGAATGTTTGCCGAGGGGATCCAGCCGAGGTAGCTGCCGGCCCACACCAGTACCCCGTAGGCGGCGCCGGTCAGCGTTCCCTTGTTTACAGGCGCCAGCGCGAAGACAGCCCCCATGCCGGCGCCGTAGCCGAAGTGCGAGGCGATAGTCGATGAGCGTCGGGTCTGCTCCGAGACGCCCTCCGGCACAACCCGCTCTATGATCTCGCGGGGCGGCAATGGATAGCGTTCCGCAGGCGGGAGCCGCCGGTGCAAGGCCCGCATCGTCGCGGTCATAGCCGCCGTACCGACCACGCCGGCGAGAGCGCCGAGCAGCATGCGGTTCGCGAGATTGCCGAAGTCGGGCTGCCGCCGGGAATGAGCCGCCCCGGCGTCGCCGGCTATGGCTTTTCCTCCGTGTCGGGCGCCTGTGCGACGCTGGCGGTGGACGAGGAGCCCGGATTCAGTTCGGCCGGGGCAGGACCGGCTGCGCCGATCGGCATCACCGGCTTGCGAGGCTGGCCGGTACGTTGTCCTTTCGGCGGAAATACCTCAACCTCAGGCTCCTTGCCCTCATTCCCTCGTGTTTTCTCATCTTCTTCGTCCGCCATTGCCCGACTCCTCCAGCTTGCGCAAGCGTAACTTGATGAGCGCAGACGGGGTTCCATGGCGGAGCGCCTGCATGGAAACGTCTCGGCGATGACCGAGCCGCCCTTCCTGAGAAGGACTCGAAATTCGGCTGTCGGTAGAGCGTGCTTGACCGGTTCGACCGGGTCAGCCATATGCAAATGATGGACAGTTCAGCTCCGGTTCGTCATCCCGAAAAGCAACATCGCTCCGACAACCCATCGCCGCGCAAGCCGGCGTGGATCAGGGTTAAAGCGCCGACCTCGCCGGGATACGGCGAAACGCACCGGGTCATCCGCGAACACAAGCTCCACACCGTCTGCGAGGAGGCCGGCTGTCCGAACATAGGCGAATGCTGGGCGCGCAAGCATGCGACGGTGATGATCCTCGGCGATATCTGCACGCGCGCCTGCGCCTTCTGCAACGTCGCTACCGGCAAGCCTGGCGCCGTTAACCCGCACGAACCGGACAACCTCGCCGACACTGTCGACAAGCTCGGTTTGAAGCACGTGGTGATCACATCGGTCGACCGAGACGACTTGCCGGACGGCGGTGCCCACCAGTTCGTCCGCTGCATCGAGCGCATTCGCGCGACCTCGCCCGCGACCACCATCGAGATCCTGGTGCCGGATTTCCGGCATAAGGACGGCGCGCTGGAATCGGTCGTGACGGCGAAACCGGACGTGTTCAACCACAACCTCGAAACGGTGCCGCGGCTCTATCTCGGCATCCGGCCGGGTGCGCGTTACTACCACTCGCTACGGCTTCTCGACCGGGCGAAGGAATTCGACCCCTCGCTTATTCACCAAATCCGGGATCATGGTTGGGCTCGGCGAACAGCGTTCCGAGGTGCTGCAGGTGATGGATGACCTGCGCTCGGCCCACGTCGATTTCCTGACGATCGGCCAGTACCTACAGCCGACGCCGAAGCACGCGGCGATCGATCGCTTCGTCACGCCCGATGAGTTCGAGGAGTATAAGCGGGTGGGCGAGGCCAAGGGCTTCCTGATGGTCGCCTCGTCGCCGCTGACCCGCTCCTCCTACCACGCCGATCGCGACTTCGAGGCGCTCCGCGGCGCGCGTCACGAACAGTTGACCCGCCGATAGCAGGAGAGGCAATTCGTCTCGGCATGCCCACGCACGCGGAAAAGCGGACCGTTCCCTACACCCCGAAACAGATGTTCGACCTGGTCGCCGACGTCGAGCGATACCCGCAGTTCCTGCCGTGGTGCATCGCCTGCCGCATCGTGCGACGCCCATCGCCAAACGTCTTCATCGCCGACATGATGATCGGCTTCAAGATGTTCCGCGAGCAGTTCACCTCGGAGGTGACGCTGCACGATCCGCACAGCATCGATGTTGTCTACGATCGCGGGCCCTTCCGCTATCTCACCAATCACTGGCGGTTCGAGGCTGATGCACGCGGTATGTGCGTTATCGACTTTTACATCGACTTCGAGTTCCGGTCGCGAGCGCTGCAGGCGCTGATCGGCAGGCTGTTCAATGAAGCCGTGAAAAGAATGGTCAGCGCCTTCGAACGCCGCGCCGCGCAACTTTACCGCGCCGGCGCCGCCGCGCCCTCACATCGGCGGCCAACCGGAAATCGCCGCCTCAGGCGAGCCGCCGCGCCAGTAATTGCAGCGCCGCCCCGACGCTCGCCAGCCGGACGGCATCGCGATCGCCCGAGAACACGTGCCGCTCATGCAGTGTCTCGGCGTCTGACTTGGCGACCGCGATGTGAACCAGCCCCACCTCCTTGTCTGACGTGCCCCCGTCCGGTCCAGCGACGCCGGTCACCGCGACGGTGATATCGACGCCGGCCTCCACCAGAGCACCCTCCGCCATTGTGCGGGCTACTTCCTCGCTCACCGCGCCATGAACTCATGACCATGTCGGGCGGCACGCCCAGCATCGCCGTCTTCGACGAGTTCGAGTAGGTGACGAAGCCGCGGTCGACGACGTGCGACGACCCGGGAATCCCGGTGAGGCAAGCCGGCGATCAGCCCGCCGGTGCAGGATTCGGCGGTCGCCAGATGTAGCCCGCGGTCTCGGCAGCGATCGAGAACCAGGCTCGCGAGCTCCATGTGCTCCCGATTGAACATCGACAGATCACTCCAGAGTGCAGGCGGCAACGCCGAGGAGGGAAGGCAGCGCCGACAGCGAACCGATTTCCCGCTCGGGTTCGCCCGGTAACGGATCCGGTTTGGCGGCGGTGCGGTTGATCCAGACAACGCGGAAGCCGAAGAGGGCGGCGCCCGAAGCATCCCAGTAATTCGACGACAGAAAGCAAATCTTCTCGGCCGGCATCCGGAGACGGTCCACAGCGAGTTGGTAGACCATCGGGTGCGGCTTGTAGATCCGCACCGCATCGACGGAGATCACCGCGTCGAGAAATTTCTCCAGCACGGCGCGGTGCACCGCCGCGGTCAGCATGCTGGGAGAGCCGTTCGACAGGATGGCGCTTCTAACTCCCGCCGCTTTTAAAGTCCCTAGCGTCTCGCGAACCTCGGGATACGCATCGAGGACGAAATACATCTCCATGAGACGCGATCGCAGCGCCGGTTCGTGCAGACCGAGAGTGGCCAGCGCATAATCCAAGCTCTGGCCGGTGATGTGCCAGAAGTCGACGTAGTCACCGCGCAGGCTGCGCAGCCAGCAGTACTCGAGCTGCTTAGATCGCCAGAGCTCCGTCAGCGCCTCGGCGCGATCGCCGAGCGCGCCCTGGCACCGCGCCGTCGCCGCCGATACGTCGAACAGGGTCCCATAGGCGTCGAACACGCAGGCGCCGATACCCTCGAGCGCCGCGCCTCCGCCCATCGCCAGGCGGGCCGGTGTATCACTGTCGGCGTTCATCGCAGCAGACCGCCGTCCAGCGTCTGCGCAAGCTGCATGGTGCCGCCGGTCAGGGCACGGTAGACTTGCAAATTCTCCAGGCACCGCTGCACGTAATTGCGGGTTTCCGAAAACGGGATCAACTCGATCCAGTCGACCGCCGCATCGGCGCCGGTCCGAGGGTCGCCGTTGCTGCTCAGCCACTGATTGACCCGGCTCGGCCCGGCGTTGTAGGCGGCGAGCGCCAGAATGTAGGAGCCGTCGAACTGGCTCAGCATGCTGCCGATGTAAGCGCGGCCGAGGCTGACGTTGTATTCCGGACTGCTGGTCAGCTCGCCGGGCGAGTAGGGTAGGGCCAGCGTACTGGCGACACCGCGCGCCGTGCCCGGCATCAGTTGCATCAAGCCCTGCGCGCCCGCGGGACTCACCGCGCGAACATCGAACGAGCTCTCCTGGCGCACGATCGCGTGCACCAGCGGCATCTCGACGGCATAAAGGTCCGCGCCGGTTTCGGCGACGGAAAGGACGGGGTAGCCGTTGCGGACCAGCGGCGTGCCGGCGCGAATCGACTGCCGGGCCACGGCGACGGCGAGATCGGGGCGGTCGATCTCGTGCGCGAGCGACGCCGCCATGTCTTTCCAGCTCCCGGCATCGCTGAGGTCGGCCAGCCGGAGCACGAACACGCGCAGCCGCTCCCGCTCGCCCGCCGCGGTGAGCAAACGGATTGCCCGGACCAGCTCGTGATCTTCGAACTGCCGCGCATCGGCGTCGCTGACGGGTGGATCCGGAGGAAGTCGCAACGGCTGGTCGGGGTACAACTCGGCATGGCTCAACTGACCATAAAAGGCTACGCCGTGCTGGGCCGCCGCCCGATACCACAGCGTGGCGGCCTCGGAATCACCCATCGCCGCGGCGGCGCGCCCTGACCAGTAGGCGCCGCGCGCCCGGCTCACCGGGTGCGTCACGTTCTCGAACATGGTGAAAAAGTGCGCCGCCGCGACCTCTGGCCGCTGCAGGAAGCGCAGAGCAATCCAACCCGCGAGCCATTCGCTGTCGGCGAACTCGCTGCCTTGGGTGAAGCCGTGCTCGCTGGCGACCCGATAGGCCTCGCCCGGGTTGCCTTCGATGAGCGCGCCGCGAGCGAGCTGTCCACGCTCCTGCCAGAACTGCTCCGGTTGCGCGTCGTCGACGCGATACCGCAGCAGCAGTTGTCTCGCCATGGCATCGTAATCCTTGCGCCGATACCAGCGCACCTGGTCGTAGACCAGTCCGGGTTCGCCCTGCAGTTCCGCCGGAACGACGGCAACCATGTCGGGAGCGTGGCCGCTGAGTTGACGCAGCGCCACGCGAGCCTCGCCGAGCGCCCGATAGCCGGCATCCAAGCGATCGAACATGCGCTGCGCCGGCGCCAAGCGACCGGCCCACAACAGCCGGTCAATCCGCTGGGCGTGATCTTCGTTGGTCAGAAGATGGCCGAACGCGATGTAGAAGTCGTCTTCGTCCTCGATCGCCTGCGCGTCGGCGTTTCGCCATGCCGTGCGCGCGACCTCCTCCGGCCCGGGCATCCTCGCCAGCCGCGATCAACGCATTAAGCGAGTCGCTTGGCGCCGGGCAGGGTCAGTGGTTCGTTGTGCTCGAACCACGAAAGCACGGCGAGATCGGATGTGCCGGGATCGAGCTTCTGCTCGGCCTTTTGCCGAAGCAGCTTCTGCTGCGGCCACTCGGGGTTGTCGATGACGAACCCGGTGATCTCGGCAAAGCTTGCGCTCGGGGATGAACTAGTGGCGTCCATCCAGAGGACGAGCTTGTCGACGACCGGATCCTCAGACAGCGCGGCGAGCTGCCGCGCCTGCGCGAAGTCGCCGTGGCCGCTGGCCAGCAGCGCTTCTATTGCCGCCGCCGAGATTTCGGCGCAAGTTCGATCCGGAATCGCCACCGAAAGAACGACGGCAGCGACCGCCATGCTAGCCACGCGGTAGCCGAGACTCGCCAACACCAGCCTTCGCCTCCGAAAAACCAAAATCGGCCCCGCAGGCGGCGCTCTCGCGGGCCGCTCCAGCGCGCGAACATTATGCTTTGTGGGGATAGCGGGCAAGTGGTCACCCCGGGTCTGTCCGACGGACAAACGCACGCCCTCAACCTCGCACGCAAACCATCCCACCGGATTAAGCGAAGGCGTCCTTCGCGGGAGCCGTGTCACGGACCAGTGATTTTGGTACAATGGGGCTACTGAAACGTGGGAGGGGACTATGGCAAACCGCATCATCGGTACACCCGGAAACGACTCGCTGGACGGTACCGAGAACGATGATCTCATATCGCTGCTCGCCGGAAATGACACGTCGGATGGTCTGGCGGGAAGCGACAAAATCTACGGAGGCGACGGCAACGATTCGCTAAGAGATACGACGACGTTGCCCGTGTTGCTCACGGCCCCCGTGACTGACAATGCGCTCTACGGCGGCAACGGCGACGATGCTTTAGGGTTGTCGGTCTCGACCACGGACTCGCCGGCTCCTCAGGCGGCGCACGTTGTCGGCCGGCTCGAGGGCGGATCCGGCAACGATGCGATCAATGCCAGAGTCGATATGACGAACGGCTTCGTCGTCAATGGCGATAGTTCACTCAAGCTCTTCGGCAATAGCGGCAACGACGTCCTGGACGCCTACGTCGTCGCCAGTCACGGCTGTTGCCCAGTGGCGCAGACGCTTCTCGATGGCGGTTCCGGCGACGACGTGCTGACCGCCTTCAGTAGGGCAGTCGCGAGTGCAACCAGTAAGCCGGGCGGCGACAATACAATCACGCTGGAAGGGGGAGCCGGCGACGATCAGATACGCGCGACGGCCGAGCAGGGTTTCCCCAAAATCACGGTGCACGGCGGCGGCGGCAATGATGACATCGACGTTCACGCCTCGATGTTCAGCGGATATGGTGTGAGTGCTACCTGCGAAGTGCACGGCGGCTCCGGCAACGACGTGATCAGGGCGAAGGCAGAGACGTCGGCTTACCGGTATCGGCGGCAATCCCAGCGTCAACATACTGCATGGAGATGCCGGCAACGACATCATTATCGGCCAAGCAAATGTCCTGGATCCTTCCGCGACGATGTTGCAGTCCCGTAACGAACTGTATGGCGGCTCGGGTCGCGACCTGCTCATCGCAATTGGCGGAAAGGAAAACATCCTCGATGGCGGCAAGGGGAGCGATGTTCTGACCGGTTACGTGTCGAGAGACCACTTCGTGCTTCGCGATGGCGACGGCTTTGACGCGGTCACCAACTTTCAGAAGGGCGTCGATGTCTTCAACCTGGATGGGCTCACCTTCGGGGATTTGACCCTGCAGGTCTCGCAGGCGGCAGGCGGCACCATCATCCGCGACGGTGACGAGAGTCTCGCCCTGGTGTGGGGCGTCTATGACTTGGGCGAGAGCGACTTTACCACCGATATCCTCATCGCCTGAGCGGCTCACCCACGGCGGGAATCCGGCCGCTAGAGCGCGGGCACCTCACCGTCAAGCCAGCCGGCATTCTCGACGGGCGGTACGGTGCCGAAGAGGTCGCTCCGATTCTCGGGCGGAGCCGTGCGCACGATTCAAAGCATAGGCAAGGCGGCCGGCGGCGGCTAAGGTCCCGTCCGGCTGCGGCAAGCTCATCAGAGGAGTGAGTACGTATGTTCAGGGGCTCCATCGTCGCCTTGATAACGCCGTTTCGCGACGGCGGCGTCGACGAATCAGCCTATCGGGCGTTGATCGACTGGCAGATCAACGAGGGCACCGAAGCGCTGGTGCCGTGTGGCACGACCGGCGAATCGCCGACCCTCGACCACGCCGAGCACAAGCGCGTCGTCGAGGTTTGCATCGAGGCGGCCGCCGGGCGCGTGCCGGTGATCGCCGGCTCCGGCTCGAATTCGACGGCGGAAGCAATCGAGTTGACCCAGCATGCGAAGGACGCCGGCGCGGCGGCGGCGCTGGTTGTCACGCCGTACTACAACAAGCCGACGCAGGAGGGGCTGTTTCGCCATTATCAAGCGATCGCCGAGTCGGTCGACCTGCCGATCATCATCTACAACATCCCCCCCCGCTCGGTGATCGATATGTCGGTGGAGACGATGGCGCGGCTGGCGAAGCTCCCCAACATCATCGGCGTCAAGGACGCTACCGCCGACCTGACCCGCCCGATCCGCACCCGGCTCGCCGCCGGTGCCGACTTTTGCCAGCTTTCCGGCGAAGACGGAACGGCGCTGCCGTTTCTCGCCGCCGGCGGGCATGGCTGCATTTCGGTGACCGCCAACGTCGCCCCGGCAAAATGCGCGGAGATGCAGCGGGCTTGGCGTCGCGGCGATCTGGCGACGGCGATGACGATGCAGGACAAGCTGATGCCGCTGCATGCCGCGCTGTTTTGCGAATCCAACCCCGCACCGGTGAAGTACGCGGTGAGCCTGCTCGGCCGATGCTCGCCCGAAACGCGGCTGCCGCTGGCGCCGCTGAGCGAGGCGAGCAAGGAAACGGTGCGCCGGGCGATGACCGCGGTCGGCTTGATCAACTGACCGGCCGGGGACGCGCGTTCGAGGTGACCGACAAGAAGGGGGAGGAGGGGAGGAAGACCGTCGCGCAGAATCGGCGCGCGCGGTTCGACTACACGATCCAGGACACCGTCGAGGCCGGCATCGTCCTTGTCGGCACGGAAGTGAAATCGCTGCGGCGCGGCGGCGCCTCGATCACCGAATCGTACGCCAGCGACCAGGGCGGCGAACTGTATCTGCTCAACGCGCACATCGCGCCCTACGAGTCCGGCAAGACCTTCGGCCACCAGCCTCGGCGGCCGCGCAAGCTGCTGCTGCACCGGCGCGAGATCGACAAGCTGACCGGCGCGATCCGCCGCGAGGGCATGACCCTGGTGCCGCTCTCCATCTACTTCAACCACCGCGGCCAGGCGAAGATCGCGCTCGGGCTCGCCAAGGGCCGCCGCAAGGCCGACCAGCGCGAGGCGATCAAGGACCGGGACTGGCAACGGCAGAAATCGCGGCTGCTGCGCACCAGCCGGTAATACCGCCTGCGAGCCGGGTGAGGGTGGGAAGCCTTCGGCCGAGCAAGCCCCTCACCCCAACCCTCTCCCGCATGGGGGAGAGGGAGCCTGATCGCGCGACGCGCGATATCTCCCTCTCCCTCGACGGGAGAGGGTGGCGAGCGAAGGCGAGCCGGGTGAGGGTGGAGAACTCATCCAGACCATTGCATTCGGGCGCCTCTGTTCCTCCCCTTGACGATTTCGCGATTTTTCCGCCGCAGACTGCCGGATAAGTCTTGTAGTGGCCACGGGCATGGAACGAGCGAAAGGCTTCTCCGGGATGCGCCCGCGCACTGCGCCGGCGCCAGACGGTGGCGGAGCGGCTGCTCTGGCGCCGCCTGCAAGACCGCCAACTCGCCGGATGCAAGTTCCGCAGACAGGTACCGATCGGCCCTTACGTCGCCGATTTCGTGTGCTTCGCGGCGCGCTTGGTGATCGAAGTGGACGGAGGTCAGCACGCAATGAGTTCCCGCCGATGCGCGTCGCGACCGCTGGTTCGGGGCGCAAGGCTTTCGTCTGCTGCGCTTCTGGAACAACGAGGTCCTCGACAACCTCGACGGCGTTCTGCAAACGATCGCCGACACCCTGGCCGAGCAGCCCCCTCACCCCCACCCTCTCCCGCAAGGGAGAGGGAGAACCGCGACGGCGACCGCGAATCCCTCTCCCTCGACGGGAGAGGGCGGCGAGCGAAGCGAGCCGGGTGAGGGTGGAAAGCGCGGTGATCGCCAGAGCATTCGGTGAAATTCGACTTCGCGCATTCCCCATACCGAAATCGGCGGAAGTGGAGTGGAGCGATGCCCACCATCACCATCGAACCCGAGCGGCAAGCGAATGGGACGCATCAAAGAAGGTGGAATTCGCGTCCGCCTCATTCCACCATACGCATTACACGGCGTCGGCACCACGTGTCCTGAATATGGAGTCAACTAGGCGACTGCCGGCGCCAACGAGTTTTGCCAACACCCTTAACTGTTCCCGGCATCGATATTGGACGTCGATTTCGGGTACTTCAAATAATGATCTATCTCTCCCCAAATCTCCTCGAACAGGGTTCTTACCCGTATCTCACAGGAAACGTCCGCATCCACTCTTGGTCTAACCACGTAATGCACGCTGGTGTAAAAACTTTCTTTCTGCTCAACTCTTAGACCCAACCTTTTCATATAATCAACCGCCTCGGGGTCCCACGTATAGGCCTTGGGCTCTTCGCAAGAACCCAGTCCTTCTGTTGAAACACGACTTACAATGACCTCGTGTATGGGTGTCAGCTGTTCCTGATGAAGGTGAAGGACTTAACTCCGGCGATATCGGTAATGTGTGTGAAGATGTTATCCGAGGTGATTGTTCGCCCTTGTGCGATCTTACGTTCAAGCTTCTCTCTGTAGATGATCAGGTTCTTTCATACGCCAACGTACGGAATGGATCTGATGGCAGATCGCCATGCGTTAGCTTGGGATGGTTCAGAAAAAAATCTTTAATACCGCTAGCATATATGTTGAACTCATACCGACGTGTCTCAATGATTTGCATAAGGTTATCTATGTCGGTGACGTACATGAGATCAGCCCGATGTACCCAGCAGGTCAACTCTTTTTTCATGACGTCACGAGCGAAGGCTATGTACGTCTCTCGCGTCTTTTCGTAAGCAGAACGGTTGCCAGAAATGGTTCCTTTATCATCACTTTCGAGTGCCGGATGAGAAGGAATTGCCCAGATAGGTCTGTGATACTTCTGCGCCATGTTGGGTAGCGTCGAGTGTGAATGCATTATCGACACTCCACCTACTGGCTCCTGACATATTTTCGTCAAGGTGAAATCGTAATTCGTTCGTTGTCATGTACTTCTTTATAGTATCAGGTATCTTAATTGCGTAATCATAGTTTGCTAAGGCAAGGTCCCATTTATTATTGCCTGTATACTTGCGCGCATTATAGATGGTGTAGCCTATGAACTGGACAAAATTGCTTGGAAAGTTGTTTCGTTTTTCTATTGATAGCAGGTAGTAAATAGTATCAAATTGCTTTTTCCACTGTGCTAAGGACTTTCCAATGTTCTCCTTATTCCATACAGCGAGAACATGTCTGGCGCGCAAGGAATCAGGAAACCATCTGTCGTTGATATCGCCACCTTGTTCATTACGCCGAGGCTTGGAGACGTATCCATGATAACATATTCATAGCCATGCTCTTGAGCGTACTGCGCCGCCGTAGATCGCAAGCGCGTCACGGTTTTGATCGCAAGCGGGTCGCCTTGGTAGACTTGATCCAACGACTGGCAATTTTGTCCTCATACATGTGCATCGTTAGGCGACCGGGAATCAGCCCAAGTCCCGACGCCATCTTATGCGGCGGAGGTAAGCGCGTGAGATCGGCAGTGCCGTCTTCAGTCGGTTTAAGAAGGAAGTGGACAGAGCGAACACTTGAGAGCAGTTTGCCGTAATTATCCTGTCCAGCAGCGTCCCGCGCACGCTCAAGATCGTCAATGTAATCATCTTCATCCTCCCAAATTCTATGCAGTGTTTCTGCATCCATACCGAAGATAGTCAGATTACATTGTGGATCCAGGTCAATGATAAGTGTCTTCTTTCCCATCCAGCAAGAGCGTGCGAGAGATGGAACGTCAGAGTAGTCTTTCCAACGCCGCCTTTGTTATTAAATATGCAAATGCTTTTCATGATCTTGTTCCACAATAGAAGCGAGATACAGAAATCCTCAACAAAACGTCGGGTAAGACACTCCCGAAGGGGTAGAAGTTTGCGGCATCACGAGCACCCCGTCGTGAGCCGCACGTCATGCACTTTAAACAGGTGCCGTTGCGGACCAGGGTGAAGTTGCCGCAGTCGCCGCAGGAGTTGCCCTCGTAGCCCTTCAGGCGGGCGACCCGCGCCAGGTCGGCGTGCGGGTTCGACCGTTTCGGCGAGCGCCGCGGAGCCGGCGACCAGCACCGTCGTCTCGGAAGCGGCGATGAGGTGCGATCGGCTCCGCGCCCGCGCTGCCGCCGCGCCGCGCGCCGCGCGCGCGCCCTCGTAGACGCGGAAGCGGGAGCGCACGTAGCCCTTCGAGGCGAGGCGCTTCACCACCGGCATGGCATCGTCGCCGTCGCGAAAGGGGCCGCCTTCGCTCTCGCCCCGGCCGACGGTGTCGGGGGTGATGTCCTGCGGCGAGATTGTGCGCGAGGTCGTAGCGGCCGAGGTAGGAGACGCCGAGCTCGCGGAAGATGTAGTCGAGGATCGAGGTCGCCATCTTGATCGTGTCGTTGCCCTCGACCATGCCCGGCGGCTCGAAGCGGGTGAAGGTGAACGCGTCGACGAACTCCTCGAGCGGCACGCCGTACTGCAGGCCGATCGAGATGGCGATGGCGAAGTTGTTCATCAGCGAGCGGAAGGCGGCGCCTTCCTTGTGCATGTCGATGAAGATCTCGCCGAGCCGGCCGTCCTCGTACTCGCCGGTGCGCAGGTAGACCTTGTGGCCGCCGACCTTCGCCTTCTGGGTGTAGCCCTTGCGCCGGTTCGGCAGGCTCGCGCCGCTCCATGCGCGGCACCACGCCGCTCGACGACCCGCTCGGCCAGCACCTCGGCGCGGATCGCCGCCGGCTGCTCGACCAGCGCCTCGATCAGCGTCCGCCGTCGTCCTCGTCGGCTCGTCGTCGAGCAGCGCCGCCGACAGCGGCTGCGACAGCTTGGAGCCGTCGCGGTAGAGCGCGATCGCCTTCAGGCCGAGCTGCCAGGCCAGCTTGTAGGCCTTGCGCGCAGTCCTCGACGGTGGCGTCGTGCGGCATGTTGATGGTCTTGGAGATGGCGCCGGAGATGAACGGCTGGGCGGCGGCCATCATCCGGATGTGGCTCTCGACCGAGAGGTAGCGCGTGCCGGTCCGCCCGCAGAGGTTGGCGCAATCGAACACCGGCAGATGCTCGGGCTTCAGGTCCGGCGCGCCTTCCATGGTCATCGCGCCGCAGACGTGGACGTTCGCCGCCTCGATCTCGTCGCGGGAGAAGCCGAGCGCCGAGAGCAGGTAGAAGCCGGGATCGTCCAGCGCGCTCGGCGTCGATGCCGAGGCGCTCGACGCAGAAGCGCTCGCCCAGCGTCCACTTGTTGAAGACGAAGCGGATGTCGAAGGCGTCCGCCAGCGCCCGCTCGACGGCGGCGATCGCCTCGTCGGTGAAGCCCTTGGCGCGCAGCGCCGCGTGGTTGATCGCCGGCGCACCGTGCAAGCGTGCCGTGGCCGACCGCGTAGGCGACGATCCGCTCGATCTCGTCGCCGCCGTAGCCGAGGCGGCGCCAGCGCCGAGCGGCACCATCCGGTTGATGATCTTGAAGTAGCCGCCGCCGGCCAGCTTCTTGAACTTGACCAGCGCGAAGTCGGGCTCGATGCCGGTGGTGTCGCAGTCCATCACCAGGCCGATCGTGCCGGTCGGCGCGATCACCGTGACCTGCGCGTTGCGGAAGCCGTGCGCCTCGCCCAGCGCCAGCGCCTGATCCCAGGCGTCGCGCGCCGCCTCGGCCAGCGCCTCGTCGGGGACAGCGGCTCGCGTCGAGCGGCACCGGCGGCACCGACAGGCTCTCGTAGCCCGCGGCCTCGCCGTGCGCGGCGCGCCGGTGGTTGCGGATCACCCGCAGCATCGCGCTCGCGGTTCTCGGCGAAGCGCGGGAAGGCGCCGAGCTCGGCCGCCATCTCGGCCGAGGCGGCATAGGCGGTCGCCGGTCATCAGCGCGGTGATCGCGCCGCAGAGCTGGCGCGCCTCCTCCGAGTCGTAGGGGATGCCGGCCGCCATCAGGTAGCCGCCGAGGTTGGCGTAGCCGAGCCCCAGCGTGCGGTAGTCGTAGGAGAGCTGGGCGATGCGGCGCGACGGGTACTGCGCCATCATCACCGAGATCTCGAGCACGATCGTCCACAGCCGGACGGCGTGCGCGAACGCCGTCGACGTCGAGCGTGCCGTCGTCGTTCTGGAAGGTCAGCAGGTTGAGCGAGGCGAGATTGCAGGCCGTGTCGTCGAGGAACATGTACTCCGAGCACGGGTTGGACGCGTTGATGCGCCCGCTCTGCGGGGCAGGTGTGCCACTCGTTGATCGTGGTGTCGTACTGCAGGCCGGGATCGGCGCAGCCCCAGGCGGCCTCGGCGATCTGCTCCCACAGCTCGCGGGCCGGCAGGCGCCGGGCGATCGCGCCGTCGGTGCGGCGGGTCAGCTCCCAGTCGCCGTCCCGCATCACCTTTTCCATGAAATGCGTTGGTCACGCGCACGCTGTTGTTGGCGTTCTGGCCGGAGACGGTGCGGTAGGCCTCCGAATCCCAGTCGATGTCGAACTCGGGGAAGGCGCAGTCCTCGCGTCCCTGGCGAGCCAGTTCGATCATCCGCTGGATGCTGCTCTCCGGGACCATCGCCGCGCGCGCCTTGCGGATCGCCCGGCGCAGCGCGGGATTGCGCTTCGGATCGAACGGCGCCTCGGCGTCGCCGTGCATCGGCTCGCGGCAGGCCCGCAACACCGCGTCGAGATGCTGGCGGGCGAGGCGGGAGCCGGCGACCAGCGCCGCCACCTTCTGCTCCTCGCGCACCTTCCAGTCGATGAACTCCTCGATGTCCGGGTGGTCGATGTCGACCACCACCATCTTCGCGGCGCGCCGCGTGGTGCCGCCGGACTTGATGGCGCCGGCGGCGCGGTCGCCGATCTTCAGGAAGCTCATCAGGCCGGACGACTTGCCGCCGCCCGACAGCGGCTCGTCCTCGCCGCGCAGCGCGCGAGAAGTTGGTGCCGGTGCCGGAGCCGTACTTGAACAGGCGCGCCTCGCGGACCCACAGGTCCATGATCCCGCCCTCGTTGACCAGATCGTCGTCGATGCTCTGGATGAAGCAGGCGTGCGGCTGCGGCCGCTCGTAGGCGGAAGACGACGCCTGCGCTTGGCCGGTCTTGGCATCGACGAAGAAGTGCCCCTGCGCCGGCCCGTCGATGCCGTAGGCCCAGTGCAGCCCGGTGTTGAACCACTGCGGCGAGTTCGGCGCCGCCATCTGCGTCGCCAGCATGAAGCGCAGCTCGTCGTAGAAGGCGCGGGCGTCGCCCTCGGAATCGAAGTAGCCGCCCTTCCAGCCCCAGTAGGTCCAGGTGCCGGCCAGCCGGTCGAACACCTGCTTCGCGCTGCGCTCGCCGCCGGCTGCGCTCCGCTTCGGGCAGCGCGGCCAGCGCCGCCTCGTCGGCGACGCTCCGCCACAGCCAGGCCGGCACGCCGTTCTCGCGGACGGCCGTCAGCCGCGCCGGCACCCCCGCCTTGCGGAAATACTTCTGCGCCAGCACGTCGCACGCGACCTGCGACCACGCCGCCGGCACCTCCACGTCGTCTTGGCGGAACACCACCGAGCCGTCTGGATTGCGAATTTCGCTGCAGGCCGCGCGGAATTCGATGCTGGCGTACGGGGAACGGTCGGGATCGGTGAACAGCCGCGGAATACGCATGGTAAGAGCCTCAGTCTTGGTTGCCGACGCTGGACCGAAGGTCGAGAAAGGGCGCGACGCGGTGGAGGTCTCCGGCGCGCGGCCTCGTCCCTTCGGAGGTTTCGAAACTTCTCGATAGGCGCGTCGTTCGTGACAACATCATCGGCCGCGATCGACCAGCCTACTATATGCGGTAACGAGGAGACACGCAACTATATGTGCCAGATCCAGCCATTTGCGCACAAGATGTCGTGTGCCATTTGGCGTTGGGGAGGGCTCCGAGGCAAGGCTGGACGGCCGTGGTGGCCAATGCCATAGTGCCGGCCGCTCCGCAGCGGATTCTCGCAAGCGCACGCTGATTCTTACGCAAATGTCGACCATTGGAACGCTGATCTATACGTGGCTGTGCGGGGAGCGCGTCGGGAACGACGCGTTCGGCAACCGCTATTACCGCTCGCGCAAGGCGAGCCACAAGCGGAACGGCCGCGAGCGTCGATGGGTGATCTACAAGGGAATCGACGAGGCCAGCAAGGTTCCGCCGGAGTGGCATGCCTGGCTGCATCACATCAGCGAGGCGCCGCTGATTGCGTTCCCCCAGAAGGCTCGGCCGTGGCAGAAGCCGCACCTGCCGAATCTCACGGGGACACCTTTTGCCTACCGGCCGAAAGGACATGAGCTGCGCGGCGGCAAGCGCCCGCACTCCACGGGCGACTACGAACCGTGGACACCGGATTAGCGCGGAGCAGCCTCCGCCGTTCCTCCGACAGCGATCAATCGATTGCTCGAGAAGAGATGCGGCGGATCATTGTCGGCGCAACCGCCGTATTCGTATTCGGCGCCGTCCTGGTATTGACCTATATCGGCGTGGTGGTGAACCCTGGACAATCGTCTTCTTACCATCTCTACGCCATGTTCAACCGCATCGACGGGCTGGCGATCGGCGACGACGTGCAGGTGGGCGGCGTTCCGGTCGGCAAGGTTGATTCGATGACGCTGGGGCCGAACTATCGGGCGCGCGTCGGCTTCCGCATCGCCGAGGATGTGCAGCATCCCGGAGGACACCTCGGTGTCGATCCAAACGGACGGCCTGTTCGGCCGCAAGTTCGTGGTGCTGGATCCGGGCGGCGCGGAAGCCATGCTCGCCGACGGCGGCGTCATCACATTCACGCAGGATTCGCTGATCGTGGGCGAACTGCTCGATCTGATAATTGCCGAGGGCCGCGCGCGGCGGGCCGTCGAGGAGCGGGGCCAAACCGATGCGACGCAACCTCATTGAAACCGTGATGGGCGCGGTGGTGCTGCTCGTCGCGGCGCTGTTCGTCTACTTTGCCTACGATACCGCCCAGGTCCGCTCGGCGCCTGGATATCCTGTCAATGCGTCTTTCGGCAAGATCGGCGGCCTGGCGGTCGGCAGCGATGTTCGCATAAGTGGCATAAAGATCGGCAACGTAACGGCGCGTTCCCTCGATCCGCAGACTTATGCGGCTGTCGTGACGATGACCATAGACCATGGCGTGGTTCTGCCCGAAGATACGATCGCCAGCGTCGCCAGCGAAGGTCCGCTGGGCGGCCGCTACGTCAGACTGGAACCGGGAACGTCGCACGCCGCGCTCGCGCCCGGCGGCACCATCAAGCAAACCCGCGGCTATCGTTCTCTGGAAGATCAGGTCGGCGAGATCATTTTTCTCGCCACCGGCAGGCAGGGGCAAGCGACAGAGTAGGCCAATTGACCGGTCAGCGCTGGAATGCCGAGGAATACAAGCGCGCCGCCGGCTTCGTCGCCGAGTTGGGCGCGCCTGTCATGGCGCTGCTGGAGCCGCGTCGAGGCGAGCGCATTCTCGATCTCGGCTGCGGCGATGGCACGCTGACACAGCGGCTGGTGTGCGCGGGAGCAATCGTAGTAGGTGTGGATACGAGCGAGCAAATGGTCGCGGCAGCGCGGGCTCGTGGCCTCGACGCCCGTGTCATGGATGCGGTGAACCTGACCTTCCGCGAGGAGTTCGATGCGGTCTTCACGAATGCGGCGCTGCATTGGATGCGCGACCTTGCCGCGGTCAGCGTGGGCGTGTTCCGGGCGCTTCGGCCAGGTGGGCGCTTCGTGGGGGAGCTCGGCGGCGCCGGCAATGTCGCTATCGTCCGCCAGGCGATCTGCACTGCTCTGCGCGCTCGTGGCCTTGACCCGGATCGGCTAGACCCGTGGGTCTTCCCTTCGAGCCAGGCGTTCGGCGACCTGCTCGCGAGGCGCCGGGTTCCGGGTGAACCGGCTGGAGAGGTTTCAGCGGCCGACAGCTCTGCCGGGCGATATCACGGAATGGCTCGGCACGTTCGCCGGACCGTTTCTCGATGGACTGACCGTCGACGATCGCCGGATGGTCGAGCAAGAGGTGCGAGATGGCCTGGCGTCTCGCCTGTGTTCTCCTGACGGGATATGGCGGCTCGATTACGTCCGACTGCGGTTTGCCGCGAGTAAACCGGACGACGTGTCATCGTGATGCTGCCGCAAGTCGTTGCTGCAGGGTTGCTGGCGTTGGTGGTCTCGCCAGTCTCGGCCGAGACTTACCCAATCGCCCTGTTGCAGGCACTCGACAAGGTCACCGCGCGCGTGATCACCCTGCAAGCGCCGGTCGGAGAAACCGTGCGCTTCGGCACGCTGGAAATCAGAGCGGCTGTTTGCGAGAAGCGGCCCCCCGAAGAGACGCCAGAACTCCGCGGCATTTCTCGACATCGTTGAACAGCGTGCCGGGCAGGCCCCCGTTGAAGTCTTTCGCGGCTGGATGTTTGCGTCCAGCCCCGGACTGTCGCCGATGCAGCATCCCGTCTATGATCTGTGGGTCGTCGATTGCGTCAGCAGCTTGCCCAGCGCCGCGCCAGGCGGGTCACCATAGAAACGGGCCTCCAGCCGCAGCGCTTCATCCAGCCGCTGCAGGTAGATCGCGGCCGGGATCTCGATTGCCCCGAACTGTCGCAGGTGTTTCGTGACGAATTGAATATCCAACAGCGCGAAACCGCCATTCATCAGCCGGGCGACCAGGTGAACGAGCGCGATCTTGCTGGCGTCGGGGTTGATCGAGAACATGCTCTCACCGAAGAAAGCGCCGCCCACCGCCAATCCGTAGAGGCCGCCGGCCAGCCTTCCGTCGCGCCATGCTTCGACGCTGTGCGCGTGGCCCAAGCCGTGCAGCTCGCAGAATACCCGGCAGATCTCCGAGTTGATCCAGGTCTCGGGGTGCCCTTCCCGCGGTGCCGCGCAGGCTTGGACAACCTCCTCGAAGCGACTGTCGCAATGGATCTCGAATGGCTTCGCGCGCAACGTTCGGCGAAGGCGGCGGGGAATATGAAGCGCCGTCAGTGGCAGGATGCCGCGCATCGGTGGCGCCACCCAGTGTACGGACGGGTCCGCCCTTCGGACTCGCCATCGGGAAGATGCCGATGGAATAGGCGCGAATGACCATGTCCGGCGTCAGCCGGTATGTTCCGGAAGTCCGCCTAATCGCCGCCTCGCGCGAACTGTTCCAACCAGTGGATGGTGTAATCCCCGTCGATGAACACTGGTTCCTGCAGCAATCTTTGATGAAGTTGGATGTTGGTGTCGATGCCGCTGATCACATACTCATCCAGAGCGCGCCGCAGCCGCATCAGGCAGATGTTGCGGTCCGGCGCGTGGACGATCAGCTTGGCGATCATGCTGTCGTAGTAGGGCGGCACGCTATAGCCCGAGTAGAGCGCTGAATTGATCCGAATGCCGAGGCCGCCCGGCGCATGGTAGTCGGTAATGCGGCCAGGACAGGGCGCGAAGGTCTCCGGATGCTCGGCGTTGATCCGGCATTCGATGGCGTGACCGGAAAAGCGAATGTCGTTCTGTCCGAAGCCGAGCGGAACGCCCGCCGCCACTCGCAGCATCTCGCGCACCAGATCGAGGCCGCAGACCATTTCGGTCACCGGATGCTCCACCTGCAGCCGCGTGTTCATCTCGATGAAGTAGAATTCGCCGTCCTCGTAGAGAAACTCGAACGTGCCGACGCTGCGATAACCTACGCTTGCCGCCGCTTTCGCCGCAAGCCGCCCAATCCGGACCCGGGCTCTGCCGTCGAGGGCGGGCGAGGGCGCCTCCTCGAGAACCTTCTGATGGCGCCGCTGCAGCGAGCAGTCTCGCTCTCCGAGATGAACCACGGTGCCGTGCAGGTCGGCGAGGATCTGCACCTCGATGTGTCGAGGCTGCGCCAGGTACTTCTCGAGGTAAAGTTCGCCGTTGCCGAACGCGGCGAGCGCCTCGGCGCGCGCCGTAGCCATTGCCGGCGCCAGTTGATCCGCGCGCGTGCACAACCTTCATGCCGCGGCCACCGCCGCCGGCGGCGGCCTTGACCATCAGCGGGATAGCCGACGGCCGCGGCCACGGCGCGGGCCTCGTCCTCGTTCGCGACTGGACCCTCGGAGCCGGGAACCGTCGGGAATGCCGGCTTGTTTCATGATTTTCTTGGCCATGACCTTGTCGCCCATCATCCGGATATGTTCCGGCGACGGGCCGATGAAGGTGATGCCGTGCTCCTCCACCATCGCCGCGAAGTCGGCGTTTTCGGAAAGAAAGCCGTAGCCGGGATGGATCGCCTCGGCGTTGCTGATGGTCGCCGCGGTGAGAATGGCGACCGCATTGAGGTAGCTCTCCGCCGCCGCGGGCGGGCCGATGCAGATCGATTCGTCCGCGAGGCGGACATGCATCGCGTCGGCGTCGGCGGTCGAATGCACGGCGACCGAGCGAATCCCCATCTCGCGGCAAGCCCGGAGAATGCGGAGTGCTATCTCTCCGCGATTGGCGATCAGAACCTTATGAAACACGTCCAGGTCAGGCGATCAGGAGCAGCGGCTCGCCGTATTCGACGGGCATGCCGCTGGTCACGAAGATGCGCTCGATGGTGCCGGCGCGATGCGCCTTTATCGGGTTGAACACTTTCATCGCTTCGATCAGCAACACCGTGTCGCCGGCCGCCACCTGTCGCCGATCTTGACGAACGGCGGCGCCGTCGGTTCGGACGACGTGTAGACGACGCCCACCATCGGCGAGGTCAACAGGCCAGGATGATCGGCGAATGCATCGGCTTCGCTTCGCGACGGCCCGTCCTTCTCGGTCAGCGAAGTCGATGCGATCACCGTCGCGCTCGGGGTCCCGGCCCCCGGAAGCGCCGCCGGGGTCGAGTATCTTGGCCACCCGGACGCGGCAGTCGCCCGAGGCATACTCGATTTCGCTCAGCCCGGCTTCGGACAGCACGGCCGCGAGCTGTCGAATGATCTCGAGGTCGATGCTGGAGCGCTTCTTCGTCTGCGTCATGGGATGCCCGAGAAATCAGCTCGCGGCCGAAGGTTCAACAGCTGCGCCGCTGCTTCCAGAGCCAACTCATAGCCGAAGCCGCCGAAGCCGCAAACCATGCCTTGCGCGAGCGTCGAGACGTAGGAGTGCCGGCGAAAGGATTCCCGCCGGAAGATGTTCGAGAGATGGACCTCGATCACCGGCATGTCGACGCATGGCGAGGGCGTCGAGCAGGGCGATCGAGGTGTGCGTGTAGGCGGCGGCGTTGATGATCAACGCCGCATGCGCGCCGCGTGCCTGCTGAATCCAGTCGACGAGTTCGCCCTCGTGGTTGCTCTGGCGGAAGTCCACGGCGAGATCCAACGCGGCGGCGCGCCGGCGACAGGCGTCCTCGATATCGGCGAGCGTCATCCGGCCATAAATCTCGCGGCTCGCGCGCTCCAAGCAGGTTCAGGTTCGGCCCATTCAGAACCAAGATGTTCGGATGCATTCTGCCGCTCGGGACGCTTGTTTCGGGCTTATAGCACGGCGTCGCCCTTGTGTAACAAGCCGCGTTTGAATATCTTAAACTTGCGGGCGGTGTGGCAGCCGCCGGTAAAGCTAGGCTTTCTTCCTCGATCCACAGAGTCGCTCATTTCCATGCATGTGACGGTCAACGGCGAAGACGAAGGCGTTTTCCCAGCCCTTGACGGTGGCGCAGTTGCTCGCCGGCTGCGGGCTCGATGCCGCGCAAGGTCGCGGTCGAGCGCAATCTCGAGATCGTGCCGCGCTCGGGCTATGACGTCGAGATGGTCCGCGACGGGGACCGGATCGAAATCGTCCATTTCATCGGCGGTGGCGCCCCGGACACCGTGCCCTCGGCCACTCAGCCCATTGTCGATGATGATCCGCTAGTCGTGGCCGGGACGACACTATCGCTCTCGACTGCTCGTCGGCACCGGGAAGTACAAGGATTTCGAAGAGACGGCGCGGGCGATCGAGGCGTCCGGGGCCGAGATCGTCACCGTCGCTGTCCGGCGGGTCAACATCACCGATCGCAAGCAACCGATGCTGGTCGATCACGTCGATCCGAAACGATACACCTACTTGCCGAATACCGCCGGCTGCTATTCGGCGGCCGAGGCCGTTCGCACGCTGCGGCTGGCGCGCGAGGCGGGAGGTTGGGATCTGGTAAAGCTGGAAGTGCTGGGCGATCAGAAGACGTTGTTCCCCAACATGATCGAGACGCTGAGCGCGGCCGAGCCGCTGATCGCCGAAGGCTTCAAGGTGATGGTCTACTGCAGCGACGATCCGATTCTGGCGAAGCGCCTGGAAGATCTCGGCTGTGTCGCGATCATGCCGCTGGCGGCGCCCATCGGCTCCGGCCTAGGCATTCAGAACCCCGTCAATATCCGGCTGATCGTCGAGCAGTCGAAGGTTCCGGTTCTGGTCGATGCCGGGGTCGGCACCGCATCCGACGCGGCGGTGGCCATGGAACTCGGCTGTGACGGCGTGCTGATGAACACCGCCATCGCCGAGGCCAAGGATCCGATTCGAATGGCGCGGGCGATGAGGCTGGCGGTGGAGGCGGGCCGCCTCGCCTATCTCGGCGGACGCATGCCGAAGAAGCGCTATGCCGATCCGTCCTCGCCGCTCGCCGGCCTGATCTGAGGGTTTCCCCCAACCCGCTCTGCGCCGCTTCGTCCCGCCGGGTCGGGTGTGGGCGACATCCCTGGCGCTTCCGCGGCTTTCCGAGGGGCGAAAACACCGCCGCTGCGGCTTTCCCGGTGCGATTTCACCGACGCCGCGCGCTAAGCCAGCGTCCGATCGTACGTTGTTGCACAGGCTGACCCAATCAGCACTTGATCAGACAGCCGGATTAGCCTACTCACCAGATAGGCTGAATAAGGAATGTTGCCGTGATCTCCCTAAACACGCTGATTTCCAATTTGGACCTCTTGCTGTCGCAGAACATCGGGGACGACGCCGTGCGATGTTCAATCATCGCCAAGCGGTTGCACAGATATCTCCGGCCCGACTGGCTACCACCCGAAGCCAAGGTCGGCAGCGAGCATTGCTATCAGCGACATTGTATCCACGAGGATCCGGCCGGCCGCTTCTGCGTCGGCAGCTTCGTTTGGAAACCTGGGCAAGAAACGCCGGTTCATGATCATTCGTGCTGGGGCGTCGTCGGTGTGGTCCGCGGCTCTCTGGCCTCGGACAACTTCGTTGCCGAACCGTCTGGTCAGTTACGCCAGGTGTCAACCGACACGGTGCCCGCGGGCCGGACCGCGTGGCTTTCGCCGACGTACGGGGACATCCATCGAATCGTCAATCGGGCGAAACGGACGACCGCGCTGAGCATCCACGTGTATGGGGCGCCATTCTTGGAGATTTGCCGAACGCGCTATGACGACATCGATAGCGCCTTCGTTCCTCCATCCGCGGGCGTCTCCGTGCGGCAGACCTCAATGGCAGTATGAAGGGACGAAGAAGCACCATTGAACTCCGCGACAACCAGAAACGTGTGATCGAATGATCAAGTCCCCCGGCGTGACATCAATCGCTATCGTCGGCGCAGGCTTCACCGGCACGGTATTGGCCGTGCATATCCTTCGGCACGCGCAGACGCCCGTGTCGATCCTTCTCGTCGAGAAGCGAGGCGCTTTCGGCCGCGGGGTCGCGTATTCGACCGGCAATCCCTCGCATATGTTGAATGTTCGCGCGGCGAACATGAGCGCTTTCCCTGACAACTCGTTCCATTTCGTGAAGTGGCTCTGGCGACGGGACGACCTTGCCGCGCCATCGAGTTCGATCCCGCCCAGCGGGCACGCTTTCGTGCCGCGCGGCTTGTATGGGCGGTACCTCGAGGAGCAACTCGAGGACGCCATCAGTGATGCGGAGCCTGGCGTGATCTGCGAACGATTGGCGGCCGAACTGGTCGACGTCCGGCGTTGCGACGCGGGATTCGAACTCGTGTTCGCTGAAGGAGACCGGCGCCGCGCCGAACGAGTAGCGCTCTGCCTCGGACATTTTCCACCGAGACTGCCTCTCGATGGAGCGCCGCGCGATCTGCCAATCGAACGGATCATCGACAATCCCTGGCCCGCCGAAGCATTGACACACGTGCCGGTTGAAGCGTCCGTCCTCGTCCTCGGCACAGGTCTGACCATGGTCGACGTTGTCTTGAGTCTTCTCGATCGGAAGCACTCGGGACCGATAGTCGCTCTCTCCCGTCGCGGACTGCTGCCCATGCCGCATGCGGAGACGCGCGCTTACGCGGACTTCCTGGCGGAACGCCCGCTGCCGGGGCGGGTGCTGGAAGCCCTGATGCTAATTCGCGACGAGGTCCGCAAGGCCAAGACAGCAAGATGCGATTGGCGCGGCGTCGTCGACGCGCTCCGGCCTCACATCCAGGCAATCTGGCAAGCGCTGGATAGCGTCGAAAGGCGCCGCTTCCTCCGTCATGTGCGTCCGTACTGGGAGGTGCATCGGCATCGGACAGCCCCGGCGGTGGCAAAGCGCCTGGACGCCGCTATCAGCAAGGGCAAACTCTCGATCCTCGCTGGCCGGATACAATCGATTGCCTTTCGCGACCAGCGATTGGTTACCCAGTATGTCCCGCGTGGCGGCGGCGGCGCGACCAGCCAGCTCGCCGCCGATGTGCTCATCAACTGCGCCGGTCCCGAGTGCGATTTCACCTGCATCGCCGACCCACTGGCGCGGTCGTTGCTGAATCAGGGGCTGATCCGGCCCGACCCGCTCGGCCTAGGCATCGCCACGAGCCCGCTCGGCGAGGCAATGGGTAGTGATGGACGGCCGGTGCCGGGTTTGCTGGCGCTGGGTCCGATTGCCCGGGGCGAGTTCTGGGAGCTAACCGCCGTGCCGGAGCTGCGATCCTTGTGCGCCGTCACCGGACAGCGATTGGCTCGGTCAAGTACCTTCACTGCCTCCCATTCTGATTCGCTTCTCGGACGGGGACAGTATGACGGAGGTCGAGAGGGCGGGAGGAGTGCGTAGCGTCTGCAGCACCACGCAGTAGCGCTCCGTCAGCCGCAGCAACGTCTCGATACGATCCGAGGGTTCGTCGGTATCGAGTTCAAAACGCAGCCGAACATCGCGGAAGCCCACCGGCGCATGCTTGTCGACGCCGAGAGTGCCGCGGAAGTCGAGGTCGCCCTCGGCCGTTACCACTCCGCCCTCCACTGAGACGCCGAGCGCCGTGGCTACCGCCTTCAGCGTCACGCCGGCGCAGGCGACGAGCGCCTCCAGCAGCATGTCGCCCGAGCAGGCGAAGCTGCCGTCTCCGCCGCTGGCCGGGTGCAGGCCCGCCGCGGTCAGCGCCCGCCCGGTCTCGACGTTGCAGGCGATAGCCGCCTCATCCAACCGGCCGGCCGCACGCAGCGTGACCACGGCGGCTTCGGGAGTCTCTCGGTATCGCTGCTTGATGGGTGCCTGCAGCTCGCGTAGTTCGTCGGCGTCCATGATGGAAGTCCTCCTCGGATGTAACGGCTTCTTCTCCTCCCGGTTCGGTGACTGATGAGAAGGATGAGAAATAGCCGGTGACCCGATGCTTCCACTCCTGCAAGCGGACGTCCAGATGGCGCGCCCCAAGGGACAGCGGCGGGCGGGCTTTAGAAACGGTAAACGTGAGCGGAAGCCGGGGCATTCATGCTACATCATCCGCCCGGATCGATGGCGGACTAGCGAGGCGTGGGCATGGAGCCGTACGAGTTTATTCATCTGCGGGTCCACACGCGCCTATTCGCTTTCCGAGGGGGCGATCCGCATCAAGGATTTGGCGAAGCTGTGCGTCGAGCAGGCTATGCCGGCGGTGGCCATAACCGATACCAACAACCTGTTCGGCGGCATGGAATTCTCCTCGTCGATGCGGCAGGCCGGCGTGCAGCCGATCATCGGTTGCCAGCTCTCGCTGGCGATGACGCAGGCGGCGTTGCGGCAAGGGGGAGGGAAGGGCGTAGCCGCTTCCGGGCGGGACGCGGTTGTCGTCCTGGTACAGAACGCGCGGGGGTACGCCAACCTGCTTCGGCTGCTGGCTGTCGCCTATGGGGCGGACGCGCAGTCGGATCCGCGCGTGCCGCTCGCGGATCTGTGCGCGCACGCCGAAGGACTGATCGTCCTCACCGGCGGTCCGGAAGGGCCCATCGGCCGATTGCTGCTGGAGGGCCGGCGGGAGGCCGCCGATGGAGCTGGTGGCGCAGTTACAAGAGGCATTCGCGCGACCGCCTCTATGTCGAGCTGTTGCGACATGGGCTGGAGAGCGAGGCGGCGACCGAGCCGGCTCTGCTGGCGATCGCGAGGCAAGCTGGTCTGCCGATCGTCGCCACCAACGACGCCTACTTCGCGACCCCGGATATGTACGAGGCGCACGACGCGCTGCTGTGCATCTCGCAGGGCACGCACCTCGCCGACACCAACCGCCGCCGGCTGACGCCGGAGCACTCCTTCAAGAGCGGCGCGGAGATGCGCGCGGTGTTCTCCGACCTTCCGGACGCCATCGCCAACACCGGGCTGATCGCGCGGCGCTGCGCCTTCGCCATCGATTCGGTCCGGCCGATGCTGCCGCCCTATGACTGCGGCGAGGGCGTGACCGAGGAGGAGGCGCTTCGCCAAGCGGCCCGGCGGGGCCTACAGGCGCGGCTGGCGGCGCTCGCCGCACTGCCGGAGGCGGAGCCGCGACGGCATCGAGACCGGGAGTACCTGGAGCGGCTGGAGTACGAGCTCGAGGTCATCTGCAAGATGGGCTTCGCCGGCTACTTCCTGATCGTCGCCGAGTTCATCGGCTGGGCAAAGGAGCGCGGCATTCCCGTCGGCCCCGGCCGCGGGTCGGGCGCGGGATCGGTGGCCGCCTGGGCGCTCGGCATCACCGATCTCGACCCGCTGCGCTTCGGGCTGCTGTTCGAGCGCTTCCTCAATCCCGAGCGCGTCTCGATGCCGGACTTCGACATCGACTTCTGCCAGGACCGGCGCGACGAGGTGATCCGCCACGTGCAGCAGAAGTACGGGCACGACCGGGTGGCGCAGATCATCACCTTCGGCAAGCTGCAGGCGCGCGCCGTGTTGCGCGACGTCGGCCGGGTGCATGGGCCTGCCCTACGGCCAGGTCGACAGGATCTGCAAGCTGGTGCCGAACAATCCGGCCAACCCGGTCAGCCTCGACGGCGCGCTGAAGGCGGAGCCGCAATTGCAGGCGATGGTCGCCGAGGACGAGACCGTCAGCCGGCTGGTCGACATCGCCCGGCGTCTGGAGGGTCTCAACCGCCACGCTTCGACGCACGCGGCCGGCGTGGTGATCAGCGACCGGCCGCTGATGGACTCGATTCCGCTCTACCGCGACCCGCGCTCCGAGCTGCTGGTCACCGGCTTCAACATGAAGTGGGTCGAGGCCGCTGGGCTGGTGAAGTTCGACTTCCTGGGCCTGAAGACGCTCACCGTCCTGTCGCACACGGTCGAGCTGGTGCGCGGCGGGCGAGGGGAGGCGATCGACCTCGGACACTTGCCGCTGAACGACCGGCCCACCTTCGAGTTGCTGGGCCGCGGCGACACCGTCGGCGTGTTCCAGCTGGAAAGCGCCGGCATGCGGGACGTGCTGCGCAAGCTGAAGCCCGACACCTTCGAGGACATCATCGCCGTCGTCGCCCTCTACCGGCCGGGCCCGATGGACAACATCCCGAGCTACATCCGCCGCAAGCACGGCGAGGAGCAGGCCGACTATCTCTATCCGACGCTCGAGGACATCCTGCGCGAGACCTACGGCATCATGATCTACCAGGAGCAGGTGATGCAGATCGCCCAGGAGCTGAGCGGCTATTCGCTCGGCGGCGCCGATCTGCTGCGCCGCGCCATGGGCAAGAAGATCAAGCAGGAGATGGACCAGCAGCGCGCGTCCTTCATCAGCGGCGCCGTCGCGCGCGGCGTGCCCGAGGCGAAGGCGAGCCAGGTCTTCGAGCTGGTCAGCAAGTTCGCCGGATACGGCTTCAACAAGTCGCACGCGGCCGCCTACGCGCTGATCGCCTATCAGACGGCCTACCTCAAGGCCAACTATCCGCTGGAGTTCTTCGCCGCGTCGATGACCCTCGACCTCGCCAACTCGGACAAGCTCAACGGCTTCCGCCAGGAGCTCGGCCGTCTCGGCATCCGGCTGCTGCCGCCCGACATCAACGCGTCCGAGGCCATCTTCAGCGTCGAGCACGACGGGCCGTCCGGGAGCCGGCGGCATCCGCTACGCGCTGGCCGGCGTGAAGACGGTGGGCGAGCCGGCGGCGCGGGCAGTGGTCGACGAACGCCGCCGCGGCGGTCCGTTCACCTCGCTGGCCGACTTCGCCCGCCGGCTCGATCCGCATTATCTCAACAAGCGGCAGATCGAGAACCTGGCGCGCGCCGGCGCGTTCGATCGCTCAACGCCAACCGGCGCCAGGTGTTCGACAGCGCCGAGGCGATCGCCCGCTGCGCCGCCGCCTCCACCGCCGACCGGGCCAGCGAGCAGATCGGGCTGTTCGGCGCCGTCCGGCTTCCAGCCGCCGCGCCTGCAGTTGGCCGACGTGCAGGACTGGCCGCCGATGGAGCGGCTGAGCGAGGAGCTGGAGGCGGTCGGATTCTATCTTTCCTCCCACCCGCTCGACACTTACGGGCCGAAGTTGAAGCGGCTGAAGAGCATCCGCTTCGGCGACTTGCTGGCCTCCGGCCAGTCCGGGCCGGCGACCTTGGCCGGGACGGTGATCTCGCGCAAGGAGCGGACCTCGGGCAAGGGCAACAAGTACGCGTTCGTGCAGCTCTCCGACACGTCGGGCGTGTTCGAGGTGACGGTCTTCTCCGAACTGCTGGCTTCCGAGCGCGACAGGCTGGAGCCGGGATGCTCGCTGCTGCTGCACGTCAACGCGCAGGCCGAGGGCGATTCCGTGCGCTGCGTGGCGCAGCGCATCGAGGCGCTGGACGAGGCGATGGAGCGCCTCGCCGACGGCATCGACATCTTTTTCGATTCCGCGGCGCCGCTGCCGGCCATTCGCGCGGCGCTCGCCGACGCCGGCGCCGGGCGCGGGCAGATCAAGCTGATCCCCTGGCTCGACGCCGCCCGAGAGGTCGAAATCGCGCTGCCCGACCCCCTACCGCATCAGCGCGGCGCTGCTCGGCCAACTTCGCGCCATCCCCGGCGTCCGCGACGTCCGCGAGGTGTAGCAGAACTAGGGTGGGTGGAGCGAAGCGATACCACCATCGCTGTGCGAAGCGTGTAAACAGAGGAGCGAACGGGTGGTGGAATTTGCTCCGCTCATTCCACCCTACGACTCTCCCGCTTTTGGATCACAACGATACGCGTTGAGATTTGCGGTTGCGCCCCGCCCCTTTCCGGCTATCGCTGTCTCCCTCTTTGGGGCATGAACGTTGAGGAGTGACGCCGTGCAGTGTAGCATACAGGGCGAATCCGAGTTGCGTGAGCGTAACCTTGCAAGTTAGGACAAGGTACCTCGTATCTCTCACGTGCGTGAACCCACTAGCTCTGTTGCAAGCATACCGCAGCAGGTCGTGTTGAATACTCAATCAAGGTACGCGTCTGGTCAGAGGTAGTACAATGCCTAGTGCACTAGTCTGGTTGATTCTAGCGCTGACGGCCGGTCTCACTTCAAGCTACACCACGCGTGTAATGGCTCGCGGCGGCATTGAAGCGCTAGATTCCCAAGGTATGTTTCGCTCCGCAGTCGGTGTTCTTGGCTTTTTCGCACTAGTCGGTGCGTTGATATGGGGCTTCATCAGAGTTCTCGTGGTGGTGGGTGATCTTAGCCTTTCTAGGTGTCAGCCTTGTGATAGCTGCATTCGGGGGTCGAGAGCGTATCGCGCTTATGCTGGCCGCCCAACCCATTCTCGATATAGCGTGTATCGGAATCTTTGTTTATCTATGCGTGTGGTTCTGAGTTCTTCCTCCATCCGACCATCCCGGCTCGCGTAGTCGCGATGGCCATATACCCGGCCAATCGCCCTCCGTCATGGCCGGGACACGTCGGACACGCCCGGCGATGACGTTTCCTAAAAGCGTTCTGAGCTCAGCTCTCGAATTCCGAGCGGGGTATCCCCGACTGGCGGATGATGGAATTGAGAGTGCCGATACGGATCTCCTTATGAAGCGGCACCTGGACCGTGATGGTCCCGTCGGGTGTTCGTTTCTGCATAATCGCATGACTGCCGTGTCGTCGAACCTCGATAAACCCGTGCTTCGTCAAAATGGCACAGACCTCCGTCCCGGACAGAACGCGCCGTCTAGCCAACCGTGACCTCGACCTGGGTAACGTAGACCTCGTTGCGCAGGCGCCTCGCAAGTTCCTCCGCGGAGGCGCACTCGAAGAACAATGAAAGCGCTTCCCGCAAATTCTCGCGCGCTTGCTCTACGCTATCGCCCTGGCTTGCCACGTCGAGTTCGGGACAGAGCGATACGTAGCCATCGCCTTCGCGCTCGATGATAGCAGCCCGCGTAGGGCGGGTTCAAAGCGAAGTGTAACCCGCCGGATGGTGTCATTCCCCGGCGGCGTTGGCGGATAATGTTTGTTCCGATGGTCCAAGCCAGTCGGCGGGATAAAACCCGCGCCGAACGCAGGCCTTGAATGTGGAATAGAGAGGTGGCTGGCTTCGTCTGGACAGCGTTTCGCTCTTGATAAGTGGACGCTCTGCCGGTTGCCGATGTGGTGTGCCGGTTTCGGGGTGGCACGCCGGGAGGGCGTAGCCCGACCAGAGTGATGCCCGAAACCGCCGTGAAATTCATGCTGCCGCGGCCTGCGGCAGGTGGTCGAAGTAGGCGAGATCGGGCGTCCGCGCGCCGAGGCTCGAATGCGGACGCTTGCGATTGTAGAAGTCCAGATACCGGCCGATCGACGCGCGCGCCTCGGCGACGCTGTCATAGGCCCGGAGATAGACCTCCTCGTATTTGACCGAGCGCCATAGCCGCTCGACGAAGACGTTGTCCCGCCACGATCCCTTGCCGTCCATGCTGATCGCGATGGCGTGCTTCAGCAGCAGGCCGGTGAACTCGGTGCTGGTGAACTGGCTTCCCTGGTCGGTGTTGAAGATCTCCGGCCTGCCGTGCTTCGCCAGCGCCTCCTCGACAGCCTCGAGGCAGAACCCGACCTCCATCGTGATCGACAGTCGCCAGGCCAGAACCCGACGGCTGAACCAGTCGACCACGGCGGCGAGATAGACGAAGCCGCGCGCCATCGGGATGTAGGTGATGTCCATCGCCCACACCTGGTTCGGCCGCTCGACCGCCAGCGAGCGCAGCAGATAGGGGTAGATCTCATGGCCTGGCGCGGGTTTGGAGGTGTTCGGCCGGCGGTAGATCGCCTCGATGCCCATACGCTTCATCATCGTCGCGACGCGTTGCCGGCCGATCGCGATGCCCTCGCCGCGCAACAGATCGCGCAACATCCGGCTGCCGGCGAACGGGTAGTCGAGATGCAGCTCGTCGATCCGCCGCATCACCGCCAGATCGGCCGGCGCCGCCGGCCGCGGACAGTAGTAAAGGCCACTTCGGCTCAGCTTCAGAACCGCCGCCTGCCGGGTCAGCGGAAGCTCGTGCTCACGCTCGATCATCGCTTTGCGCTCAGCATGCCCGCCTTGCCGAGCGCGCCGGCCAAAAAATCGTTCTCCAGCGCCAGCTCCCCGATCTTGGCGTGCAGCGCCTTCAAATCCACCGCAGGCGCGGCCTCGGTGCTTGCCGCGGTAGAGCCGAACACGCCCGCCGCGCCCTCCAGCAGCTGCGCCTTCCAGTTGGTGATCTGGTTCGGGTGAACGTCGAACACCTGCGCCAACTCCGCCAGCGTCCTCTCACCCTTGATCGCAGCCAACGCCACCTTCGCCTTGAATGCCGGTGTGTGGTTCCGGCGTGCCCGTCTGGTCATGCTCTCTCCTGATCCGCGGCAATCCTCGCCGCACTCAGGCAGAAAATCCACTTATCCTCCTGTCCAGATTCCCCAGGCCACCTCTCTCCTTGCCACTTCAGGGATGTGAGGATCCACTCCCGGCTAGGTACTATATATCAAGCCACGTAAGGAGAGCACGGCAGTGTGCTTCACCATACCGTCGAGCGACGGTTCTATCCTGGACCTTCAATGGCAATAAGCAGCCGAGCGAGAAAGAATGGCGAAACGGCTGTAATCGAAGCAAACGCAGCGAAGATGAAGCGGAGCGCAATCCGAGAGCTCCTTAATCTGAATCGCCGGCTTTGGTCTCACGCCATGCTGTCGCACATCTGGATTCCGGAGAAAACGCGCAGCCTAGCCAACCGTGACCTCGACCTGGGTAACGTAGACCTCGTTGCGCAGGCGCCTCGCAAGTTCCTCCGCGGAGGCGCACTCGAAGAACAATGAAAGCGCTTCCCGCAAATTCTCGCGCGCTTGCTCTACGCTATCGCCCTGGCTTGCCACGTCGAGTTCGGGACAGAGCGATACGTAGCCATCGCCTTCGCGCTCGATGATAGCAGTGAGTTTCATGAGTGAACCCCGAAGCTGATGCAGACTCTGCAAATGTCGTCCCCGCCGCCTAATCGACAATGGCAGACAGGATCAAAGGCGACGCAAGGTAGCACAGCCCATCCCTCCTTGCATTCGCGTCGGGCCGGGGATATCTAAGCGGCTATTCCACACGCGGAAGCATCGGCCGCGCGCGCGATTGCGTGGCGGCTGTTCCGGTGCTCGGTTGCGACCGAGCCAGTTCCGCGGCGGCTCAACCGGAAAAGAGAGCATCCTCATGGCAATCCCGGCGTTTAGCATGCGCCAGCTCCTGGAGAGCGGCGTTCACTTTGGCCACAGCACCCGGCGATGGAACCCGAAGATGGCGCCGTACCTCTACGGCGTGCGCAACGGGACGCACATCATCGATCTGGAACAGACGGTGCCGCTGTTGCATCGCGGGCTGGCGGCGGTACGCGACGTGGTCGCCGGCGGCGGGCGGGTGCTGCTGGTCGGCACCAAGCGGCAGGCGAGCGAGAAGGTGGCGGACGCCGCCAAGCGCTGCGGCCAGTACTACGTCAACCACCGCTGGCTCGGCGGTATGATGACCAACTGGCGAACCATCTCCAACTCGATCAAGCGATTGCGCGAGCTGGACGGGCGGCTGGGCGAGTCGACGCAAGGCCTGACGAAGAAGGAAACGCTTAATCTGACGCGCGAGCGCGACAAGCTCGAACGGGCGCTGGGCGGTATCAAGGAGATGGGTGGTCTGCCAGATATCCTGTTCGTGATCGACACCAACAAGGAGGCGATCGCCGTCGCCGAGGCGAACAAGCTGAACATCCCGGTGGTCGCCGTGCTCGACTCCAACAGCGACCCGCACGGCATCAACTTCCCGATCCCCGGCAACGATGACGCGCTGCGGGCGATCAGCCTCTACTGCGACTTGGTGGTCGAGTCGGTTCTCGCCGGGATTCAGCAGGAGATGGTCGCGGCCGGCGTCGATATTGGCGCCTCGGAGGAGCCGGTCGCTGCACCTCCCGGCGAGGTCGAAGAGGATGTCGCAATCAACGATTCCGGCATAGCGGAAGCCGCCGAAGCCGCCAGCAGGGAGCCGTCGGAGGCCCCCGTTACTTAAACCAAGACTTGAGGAGAGGCTGAAGCTTCGCCATCGGCGAACGCATCGGCTTTCTGCCGTATACGAACGACGGTCGCCGACGGCCGTGAAGGGCTGCAAGGTGGAGAAAGCTACGAATGGCCGAAATTAACGCAAGCCTCGTCAAGGCGCTTCGCGACAAGACCAACGCCGGGATGATGGATTGCAAGAAAGCGCTGACCGAGACGAACGGCGACCTCGAGGCGGCGGTCGACTGGCTGCGCAAGAAGGGATTGGCGGCGGCGGCGAAGCGCTCCGGCAGGATCGCTTCGGAAGGTCTGATCGGCGTCTCGGTCGCCGGTTCTGGAGCGCACGGGGCGGTCGTCGAGGTCAACTCGGAAACCGACTTCGTCGCCCGCAACTCCATCTTCCGCGAGTTCGTGGCGACGGTGGCGCGGATCGCCGACGAGTGTGGCGGCGACCTGGACGCCATGCGGCAGGCGATCTTTCCGCCGAGCGGCCGTACCGTCGAGGAGGAGCTTACCCACCTCGCGGCGACAATAGGCGAAAACATCACCTTGCGTCGTGCCGAAGCGCTGAGCGTGGAAAAAGGACTCGTCGCCTCATATGTGCACAGCGCGCAAGGACCGGGCATTGGCCGGATTGGCGTGCTGGTCGCGCTGCAGGCGGAAAAGGCGGATCAGGCGGTGCTGGATCTCGCGAAAAAGCTGGCTATGCACGTCGCCGCGGCAAATCCGCTCGCGGTCTCCCGCGCCGAATTGGCTCCGGACGCGCTTGATCGCGAGCGCTCCGTGCTGATCGAGCAGGCGCGGGGCTCGGGGAAGCCCGAGCAGGTGATCCAGAAGATGGTCGAGGGGCGGCTGGCGAAGTTCTATGAGGAGGTCTGTTTGTTGGAACAGCCGTTCGTCATGGACCCGCAGACCAAGATAGGCGCGCTGCTGGAAGCGGCGGGGCGAGACCTCGGCTGCCCTCTGCAGGTTCGCGGCTTCGTTCGCTATGCGTTGGGGGAGGGCGTCAGCAAGCCACGAACCGAAGAACCGGCGGCGGCTTAGCTCGGGGACAGCCCTGAACAGTGCCGCAACCCGCCGACTACCGGTAAGTAATCCGACCCGCCGAGCGTGGCCATCAGCGGGGCCGAACAGCGGCTTGGCTCCGTCCGCACCGGGCCCGGCAAAGGTCGAGGGCGACCAGAGCAGGGGATCATGGCAGCCACTCCGCTTTATCGACGCGTGTTGTTGAAGCTTTCCGGCGAAGCCCTAATGGGGCGGTCGGGCTACGGCATCGACCTGCCCATGGTCAATTCCATCGCCGCCGACATAAAGGCGGTGCATGCGATGCGCGTGCAGGTGTGCCTCGTGGTCGGTGGCGGCAACATCTTCCGTGGCGTGTCGACGGCGGGAACCGGCATCGAGCGCGCCAGCGCCGACTACATGGGCATGCTGGCGACGGTGATGAACGCGCTGGCCCTGCAGAGCGTTCTTGAGCGATGTGGTTTGCATACGCGGGTGCAGTCCGCTATTCCGATGACGACGGTGTGCGAGCCCTACATTCGTCGGCGCGCCATTCGTCATATGGAGAAGGAGCGGATCGTGGTGTTTGCCGCCGGCACCGGTAATCCGTTCTTCACGACGGATACGGCGGCGGCGTTGCGTGCGGTGGAGATGGGCTGCGATGCGCTGCTGAAGGGGACGCAGGTTGACGGCGTCTACAGTGCCGATCCGAAGAAGGTGCCCGATGCCCAGCGATACGAGCATCTCACCTTCCATGACGTGCTGGCCCGCGATCTTCGGGTGATGGATACGTCCGCCGTGGCGCTGGCGCGGGACAACGGTATCCCGATCGTCGTCTTTTCCATCCATACCCGCGGCGCATTCGCCTCGGCGGTGTGCGGCGACGGCCGGTTCACCATCGTTCGTTGAGGAACGCATACGTGAGTACGACAGACATTCAAGCGATCAAGAAGGAGGCGGCGCGCCGGATGCATTCGGCGGTCGAGGTTCTACAGAAGGAGTTCGCCGGACTGCGCACCGGGCGCGCCTCGGTGAGCCTGCTGGAGCCGGTCACGGTCGAAGCCTACGGTGCCCGCATGCCGCTGCCGCAGGTGGCGACGATCGCCGCTCCCGAGCCGCGCATGTTGACCGTGCAGGTTTGGGACAGAGGGGTGGTCAGGGCGGTAGAGCGGGCAATCCAGGAAGCCGATTTGGGCCTCAATCCGATCGCCGAGGGTCAATCGATCAGGATTCCCATCCCGCCGCTCAACGAGCAGCGCCGTGTCGAGATCGCCAAGATCGCGTCGCGTTACGCGGAGGAGGGGCGGGTTGCCATCCGCAACGTTCGGCGGCATGCGATGGACGAACTCAAGAAGGCGGAGAAGGACGGGGGCATCTCGCAAGATCAGGTGCGCGATCTCGGAAAGCAAATCCAGGACCTGACCGATTCGCATATTCAGATGCTCGACGACCTCCTCGCCAAGAAGGAAGCCGAGATCCTGCAGGTTTGAATGCCATGGAAGCTTTTCCCGCGCCGACGGATATTGCCGGCGTTCCCCTGCACGTCGCAATCATCATGGACGGCAATGGAAGGTGGGCGGCGGCGCGCGGTCTGAAGCGTACCGCGGGGCATCGGCGAGGTGCCGAGGCGGTGAAGACGGCGGCGGAGGCTGCTGTTCGTCTAGGCGTACGCTATCTCACGCTATTCGGCTTCTCATCGGAGAACTGGGGCCGCCCCGAGTGGGAGGTCAGCGATCTCATGGGCTTGCTGCGACATTATCTTCAGCGTGAGGTGGGCTTCCTGCAGGAGCATTCGATCAAGTTGCGGGTGATCGGCGACCGGACTCGACTGGCCCCCGACATCGTACGGTCGATCGACCGTGCCGAAAAGGCGACGGCCCACAACAGGCGTCTCACCCTGACCATCGCCCTGAGCTATGGCGGCCGGGCGGAGATATGCCAGGCTGTTAGCCGCTTGGCGAGAGAGGCGATCGACGGCCGCATCGATCCCGCCAAGATTGACGAAACGTTGTTCGCTAGTTTCCTCTATACCTTCGATATGCCCGACCCAGACCTCGTCATTCGGACCAGCGGCGAACGACGCATCAGCAACTTCCTTCTATGGCAAGTGGCGTACGCTGAGTTGCTTTTCATCGAAACGCTTTGGCCCGACTTCTCGAGGGAAGATTTCGACCGGGCAATCGGCGACTTTTGTCGTCGCGAGCGGCGGTATGGCGCCGTGTCGGCTTTATAATTATGGTTGTTACCTCGCCGCTTCTGACACGAGCGGCTTCCGCTGTTGTTCTCGGGCTGCCGGTTCTGCTTGCCGCCTATCTGGGCTCTCCAGTCTTCGAGCTGATGATCGCGGCGGCGGCGGCGGTGCTTGCCTGGGAGTGGTTCCATCTTTGCGGTGACGGTCTGCCGCGCACCCTAGGTTATGCGCTCGCCGCCGTGCTGCTGATCGCGGTCGCGGCCGCGGCCGGTCTCGGCATTAGGCAGGCGGTCGGCGCATTGGTCGTCGGTACGGTAGCCCTGCTGCTGGTCAGCAGGGGCCAGCCCTGGCTTTCCGGCGGCACGATCTATCTCGGCTTGCCCTGCGTGGCGCTGATCTGGCTCCGCAACGACGGTTCGGCCGGGCGCGAGGTCGTCTTCTGGTTGATGATCGTCGTTTGGGCCGCCGATACCGGCGCTTACATCGCCGGACGGCTGATCGGTGGACCCCGCCTGGCGCCCAACGTCAGCCCCAACAAGACATGGGCGGGGCTGGCGGGTGGCGTCGGGCTTGCGGCGGCGACCAGCGCCGGGTTCGCCGGGGCGAGCGGCCAACCGTCCTTGTTCGCGCCGGCGGCGGTCGGTGCCGTGATGGGATTCGCCGCGCAGGCTGGCGACCTCGCCGAGTCCTGGGTGAAACGAAAGTTCGGCGTGAAGGATACCAGCAAGCTGATACCCGGGCATGGAGGGCTGCTGGATCGTGTGGACGGTCTGTTGATGGTGGTTCTGGTCGTGGCCTTGATTGCTGCTGCCGATAAGGGGGCTCTTTTCCGATGGCTGTGATCGCAACCCAAGCGCGACGGCAGCCCCGCTGCCGCAGCGTCACCATTCTTGGATCGACGGGATCCGTCGGCTGCAACACCGTGGACCTGCTGGCGCGTCAACCCGAGAAGTTCAGCGTCGAGGCTCTGACCGCCAACCGTAACGTCGCGCTTCTGGCGGAGCAGGCACGGGCGCTTCGGCCGCGCATGGTGGCGATCGCCGATGGCAGCCTCTACGCTGACCTGAAAGACGCACTTGCCGGGTTGTCGATCGAAGTCGCCGCTGGACCCGCCGCGATCATCGAGGCGGCAAGCCGGCCGGCCGAATGGGTTATGGCTTCAATCGTCGGCGCCGCGGGTCTCGAACCGACGATGGCCGCGATACGCCGGGGAGCCATCATCGGCCTGGCAAACAAGGAGTGCCTGGTTTGCGCCGGCGAACTCATGATGGCCGACATAAAGACCTATGGCGCGAAGCTGGTGCCGGTCGATTCCGAACACAGCGCCATCTACCAGGTATTCGACTTTGAGAACGCCGATAAGGTGGAGACGATCATCCTTACCGCCTCGGGTGGTCCGTTCCGCTGCCTGGAGGCCGACGAGATGGCGAAGGTTACCCCCGCCCAGGCCGTCGCCCATCCGAACTGGGATATGGGCGCGAAGATCTCGGTCGACTCGGCCACGATGATGAACAAGGGACTCGAGCTCATCGAAGCTTTTCACCTGTTTCCAGTCGAGATAGAGCAGATTGAAATTGTCGTGCATCCGCAGTCGGTAATTCATAGCCTGGTAGCATATGTCGACGGCTCGGTTCTAGCGCAGCTGGGACAGCCGGACATGCGGACGCCGATAGCTTATGCACTCGCCTGGCCCGACCGAATGCAGGCGCCGGCTCCGCGACTGCGTCTCAGCGAGGTGGGTAATCTCACCTTCGAGGCGCCCGATGAACGGAAGTTCCCGGCACTGCGACTGGCGCGCGAGGCGCTCCGCCTGGGGGGTGCCGCGCCCATCGTGCTCAATGCCGCCAACGAAATCGCGGTCGAGAGCTTCCTGTCCGAGCAGATCGGCTTTTTGGATATCTCGCGGATAGTCGAGCAGACGATGGAAAAGGCTGACGCCGTTCGGCTTAGTTCGCTGGCCGACGTCATCGACATCGACGAAGAAGCGCGAGCACGGGCTTGCTCGCTCATACGGGCTGGCCGGTAACGGCACCGAGCCTCATATTCAGGCAATCCAACAACTATCGTGGCCGCCATGCATTACATCGTCGATTGGATTCTGCCTTTCCTGGTCGTTCTCACCGTCCTTATCTTCGTGCACGAGCTCGGTCATTACCTGATCGCGCGCATGTGCGGCGTCATGGTCGAGGTCTTTTCCATCGGCTTCGGCCCGGAGCTGTTCGGACGCACCGATAGGGCAGGCACGCGCTGGCGAGTGAGCGCGATCCCGCTCGGCGGCTTCGTCAAGATGCGTGGAGAAGACACCTACCAGGACGAAGGCCCGGAGAGCGCATCCGCTGATCGCGGCGACCATCTCTCGTTCCGCAATAAGACCCTGCGGCAGCGCGCGGCAATCGTCTCCGCCGGCCCACTGGCCAATATTATCTTCGCGCTTACACTCTTGCTGGCCCTGTTCGCCTTTGTCGGCGCGCCGGCGCCGCTACCCGCCGTGGGCGCTGTCCAGGAGAATAGCGCCGCCGCCGAGGCGGGGTTCATGCCCGGCGACCTCATCCTCGAGATCGATGGCGAGAAGGTCGCGTGGTTTGAAGACGTTCGGCGCATCGTCAACGCCAACCCCGGTGTAACGCTGCACATCCAGGTACTGCGTGGCGACAGCCAGATCGAGATCGCGGCGACACCCCGCGAGTCCGCGTCGCGTACCGACGACCCGGCCCGTAAGGTCGGGCTTCTCGGCATTCGTCCGGATCTCGCGCGTATGGGCTACGAGGAACTCTCGCTTCCGAAGGCCGTCGTCGCGGCGGTCGGCCAGACTTACAATCTCGCAACACAGATCCTCGGCGCCATAGGCAACATGGTTTCGGGCAACCAAGCGCTCGACGAGGTCGGCGGACCCTTGCGAATAGCGCAGATTTCGGGCCAAGTCGCGCAAGACGGCATCGTCAACCTGCTCTATTTCATGGCGGCGCTGTCCGTCAACTTGGCGTTGATAAATCTGCTGCCGATCCCGGTGCTGGATGGCGGTCATCTTATGTTGTATGCCGTCGAGGCCATCCGGGGAAAACCTCTAAACAGGCTGGTCATCGAGTACGCGTTTCGGGCGGGTATGGTATTCGTCTTGGGCCTAATGCTGCTCGCGACGTGGAATGATCTCATCAGTCTACAGGTGGTCGACTTCTTCCGTAGACTCGTCAGCTAAAGAACAAGAAGGGGAGGGCGGCCACTTGAGAGCGCTCTTTTTAGGGTTGATCGCGATGCTTGCGGTCATTTTGCCACTCGCTGGCGAAAGCACCATCGGCCGCGCCCTGGCGCAAGACCGGCAAGTTATTCGCGAGGTGGACATCGAGGGGGTCCAGCGCATCGAGCCGAATACCGTGCGCTCCTACCTGCTCGTGCAGGAGGGCGACGAGTTCAACGCCGAGCGCATCGACCGGTCACTGAAGAGCCTATACGCGACCGGCCTCTTCACCGACGTCATGATCCAGCAGGTCGGCGACACGCTAGTCGTCCGGGTAGTGGAAAATCCAATCATCAACCGCGTGGCTTTCGAAGGAAACGAGAAAATCGAGGACAAGACCCTCGAGTCAGAAGTGAGCCTGCGACCGCGCGTCATCTATACCCGTAGTAAGGCACAGAGCGACGTGCAGCGCATTCTGACGCTTTATCGACAGAGCGGTCGCTTCGCCGCGACCGTCGAACCGAAGGTAATCGAGCTTCCACAAAATCGCGTAGACGTCGTCTTCGAGATCAACGAAGGTCCGGTGACGAAGATCGAGTCCATCCGCTTCGTCGGCAACAAGGCATTCAGCGACTCACGATTGCGCGAAGTAATTCGCACGAAGCAGACTCGGTGGTGGCGCTTTCTGTCGTCCGACGACACCTACGACCCCGACCGTCTGGCGCTGGATCGCGAGCTTCTACGGCGATTTTACCTTTCTGAGGGATATGTCGACTTCCGCGTGCAGTCCGCTGTCGCGGAGTTGACGCCCGACCGCGAGCAATTCTTCCTGACGTTCACCATCGACGAGGGTGAGCGCTATAGGGTCGGACGCGTGACTATCGCTTCCACGCTCCCGGGGCTGCAAGGGGACGAGGTGAAGCGAAGCCTACGCATCTCCGATGGCGACTGGTACGACGCCAGCGCCGTCGAAAAATCCATTGAAAGACTGGGGGACGAGATCGGCACCCTCGGATATGCGTTCGTCGATATCCGGCCGCGGCTCGACAGGAACCGAGAAGAGAAGAAAATCGACATCACGTTCGACGTTCGGGAAGGCCCACGCGTGTTCGTCGAGCGAGTCGATATCAGCGGCAACGTCAGAACGAGGGACGAGGTCATCCGTCGCGAGTTTCGCTTCGTCGAGGGCGATGCCTTCAACGCCGCGAAACTTCGGCGGTCTCGTCAGCGAATCCAGGACCTTGATTTTTTCGAGAAGGTCTCGGTGGAACAGGTCCCTGGATCGGCGCCGGATAAGGCCGTGGTAAAGGTGGCCGTGGAGGAGAAGTCGACCGGATCGCTATCCGTCGGCGCCGGCTTCTCGACCGGGAGTGGATTTCTGGGCGACTTCAGCATACGCGAGCGTAACTTCCTGGGCCGCGGTCAAGACCTGCAGGCAAGTCTTCTGCTCGGTCAGCGGCAGCAGCAAATCGACCTGTCGTTCACCGAGCCGTACTTTCTCGGCAAGGAGATAGCCGCCGGTGGCGACGTCTTCTATGTTCAGACCGATCGTCAAAGCGAGAGCTCCTTCGACACCTCGACCATCGGCGGCGACGTGCGGGCAAGCTATCCGCTCACCGAACACCTCACCCAGGGCTGGCGCTACACGCTGAAGCAGACTGACGTAAGAAATGTTCCAAATGACGCTTCGCAATATATCAAGGATGCCGAGAGCAAGGAGAGCTACTCCGAGGTCTCGCACAGCCTGACCTACGATCGTCGCGACAGCCGCATCAATCCGACGGAAGGCTACTTCGCAAGGTTGACCACCGATGTCGCGGGACTGGGCGGATCGGCGAAATATCTGCGTAATCGTGCCGACGGCGGATACTATTATCCGGTCGCGGAGAAATGGGTGGCCTCGCTATCCGGCTCGGGTGGGTACGTCTACGGTCTCGGCGGCGACGTAAATCTTCTCGACAGATTTTTTATCGGCGGGAACGAGGTCCGCGGCTTTGCCATCGACGGTATCGGGCCACGCGACGCTGATACCGACGACGCTTTGGGTGGCCAGTTCTTCTACGCCGGATCGGTACAATTGAGCTTCCCGCTGGGCCTGCCTGAAGAACTCGACATCCGTGGCCGCGTCTTTACCGATGTCGGAAGTTCATGGAAGATGGAGGAAAATGGCCCGCCGGTAGATGATACAGCGGCCCCACGCGTAGGTATCGGTACAGGCCTGACCTGGGTATCGCCGTTCGGTCCGCTAGGGATCGACCTGGGCTTCGCGGTTCTGAAGGAAAACTTCGACGACACCGAGATACTGCGGCTCAATTTCGGAACGCGATTTTAGCCAAATGTGTCGGTTGCTCTTCGTTTGTTGTCTTGCTCTACAGCTGCTCGCCGGCATTCAGCCGCTACGAGCCGATCCGTCCTCGAATGTGCGGATCGCCGTACTCGATATCGAGCGAGTGAGACTGAACGCGGCGGCCGTCAAGGCCATCCGCGCGAAGCTTGGAACGTACCTGGATGTCTATCGCGCCGATACTCAGAAGGAAGAACAGGAGATCCGGACAGCGCAAGAGGAACTCGCCCGCAAGCGATCGGCCGTTTCCCAGGAGGACTACGCGGCGGAACGAAAAAATCTCGAGGACCGCTTGGGGGACGCTCAGGGACGTGTACAGCGACGCCGTCAGGCGTTGGAGAGGGTCAACGTCGAGGCCATGGAACGGGTGAAGCAGGCGTTGGAGGCGATCGTCGCGGAAGTCGCGGCGGAGCGGCAACTCACGTTGATCGTACGCAAGGATCAGGCGGTGCTTGCGTCCCCCGAGATCGAGATCACCGACGAGGTTTTGAAGCGCCTGGATCAGCGTCTTCCCAGCGTGCAAATTTCGGATCCCGGCGGCTGATCGCTACCGCCAACGGTGAACTATCTCTCCCCGGACCAGAACAGAGTCTCCCGACTCCCGGAACGGTGCTGTATAACAGGCGCGCAGTGCTGTGGTGACAACGCGGCGTGTCTGGCCCGCATGCCGGTTGCTTGGCCGATAGACAGGTCGCGAACGCGGCGGTAAAGCGTCTCGGCATGGTGTTTCGGTTGGGCCACGTGCTCGGCAAGCGCGTTGAGGGCAGAAAGAATGGATGCCGACATATTAACGACCGGCGCGGTCATAGACCACCATCGCATTCAGCAGATGATCCCGCATCGCTATCCGATGCTGATGATCGAGCGGGTGCTAGACGTCGTGCCGGATGTACGTGCGATGGGGATAAAAAACGTCAGCATCAACGAATGGTTCTTTCAGGGCCATTTCCCAGCAGAGCCGCTCATGCCGGGCGTGCTCATAATCGAGGCGATGGCTCAGACCGCGGCAGTTCTAGTCGTAGCGACACTCGGCCCGGAGAAGGAAGGGCGGCTGGTCTATTTCATGTCGGTCGACTCAGCGCGGTTCCGTAAGCCGGTCGTCCCAGGCGATACCCTTCACCTTCATGTCGAGAAGCAGCGGCAGCGCGGCTCCGTTTGGCGCTTCGGCGGTAACGCGCGTGTGGATGGCGTGACCGTGGCGGAAGCCGTTTATACCGCCATGATCCGTTGAGACCTGACGACCCTGAGGCACTCCAGCACGAAAGATTCTCGGCTGAAGAGAGGACACACGTCAGCTTCACATCTCGGCTGAGCGAACAAAGGTCGCTTGCTCAGCCGCGTTGCGCCAATTGCTTGAAGTTGCGCCGGGTCGGGCCGGTGTAGAGCTGGCGCGGACGGCCAATCTTCTGCGTCGGATCCTCGATCATCTCGTTCCACTGCGCGACCCAACCCACGGTGCGGGCCACCGCGAACAGCACGGTGAACATAGATATTGGAATGCCCATCGCCCGAAAGATGATGCCCGAATAGAAGTCCACGTTCGGATAAAGCTTTTTCGAGACGAAGTACTCGTCCTCTAGCGCGATGCGCTCCATCTCCATCGCCAGGTCGAGCAGCGGTTCGTCGCGGACCCCGAGTTCGTCCAGCACCTCATAACAGGACTGCCGCACGATTCGCGCCCTCGGATCATAGTTGCGATAGACCCGATGGCCGAAACCCATCAGCCGGAAGGGATCGTCTTTATCCTTGGCGCGCTTGAGGTATTCCGGCACGCGGCTTTTATCGCCGATCTCTTCCAGCATCCTGAGCACTGCCTCGTTGGCGCCCCCGTGCGCCGGACCCCACAGCGAGGCGATGCCGGCGGCTATGCAGGCGAACGGATTGGCTCCGCTGGATCCCGGCCAGCCGCACCGTCGAGGTCGAGGCGTTCTGTTCATGGTCGGCGTGCAGGATCAGAATCCGATCCATCGCCTTGGCGAGCACCGGATTGACCTTATACGGTTCGCAAGGCGTCGCGAACATCATGTGGAGGAAATTCTCGGAGTAGCGCAAGTCATTGCGCGGGTAAATGAAGGGCTGGCCGATCGAGTATTTGTACGCCCATGTGGCGAGCGTAGGCATTTTCGCGATCATTCGGTAGGACGCGACCATCCGATGACGCGGGTTCGTAATGTCCGTGGAGTTGTGATAGAAGGCGGACAGCGCTCCGACCATGCCTACCATCACCGCCATGGGGTGCGCGTCCCGCCGCAAGCCCTCGATGAACTTGTGCATCTGTTCGTGCACCATCGTGTGATAGGTGATGTCGTGCTCGAACTTGCGTTTCTGATCGGCGTTCGGGAGATCCCCGTAAAGCAGAAGGTAGCAGACCTCCATGAAGTCGGAATGTTCCGCCAATTCCTCGATAGGATACCCGCGGTAGAGCAAGACGCCCTTTTCGCCGTCGATGTAGGTAATCGCCGACTTGCAGCTACCCGTCGAGGTATAGCCTGGGTCGAAAGTGAAGTAGCCGGTGTCCTGATAGAGCTTGCGAACGTCGATGACATCAGGACCGGTCGTTCCCTTGAGGATCGGCAGCTCGTAGCGTCGGCCAGTCGAGTTATCGATCATCGTGATGGTGTTGTTCGTTGCCTGAGCGGCAGACGTCGTCTCACTCATCCCTAACTTTCCCTTCGATCATCGATCGCCTGCGGATTGATGGTGCCGCACCATCACGCCGACAATACGTTCGGCGTAACAGTTTCCCTAGTTTCTATAACGAAATCGAGCCTCGCCAAGGTCTCCTCGCGGCCAAGGATATCCATCACCTCGAAAACCGGTGGAGAGACGGCGGCGCCGGTGAGTGCCGCGCGCAGCGGCTGCGCGACCTCCTTGAGTTTGGCGGGGACTTGCTGTTGTTCGACGTAGATGCGTGTCGCCGCTTCTAGTTCCTGGGTTTTCCAGGAGGAGACCTGCGTGAGCACGGCCCGTAACCGTCGCAGATGCGCGGTCGCTACCGGCGTCAGCAAGGCCCTGGCCTCGGGCTTGAACAAGATCGGGCAATCCATTGCGTAAAAGAGCGCGTTTTCCGTGAGTTCGTTCAGTGTTCTTGCGCGCTCGCGTAAACTTTCGAGACCGCGCGCCAGCCGATCCCGTCCAGCGGCGGAGTAACGCTCACCGAGCCGTGCGCGAAGGCGCTCGACTAGCAGATCGAGAAGACGGGATAAGTCGGTACGGCGCATATAAATACCGTTGAGATTGGTTAATTTGGCGAAATCGAAGCGGGCGGGGGAGCGACCTACCGCGTCGAGCTCGAACCATTCTATCGCCTGCTCGCGGGTGATGATCTCATCGTCGCCATGACTCCAGCCGAGCCTCAGAAGATAGTTACAGAGTGGCTCCGGCAAGTAGCCAAGTTCGCGGTATGCATCGACGCCGAGCGCGCCGTGCCGCTTCGACAGCTTGGCTCCGTCCGGTCCATGGATCAGCGGTACGTGCGCGAATTCCGGCACCGGCCAGCCGAAGGCCCGGTAGAGTTGGTATTGGCGAAAGGCGTTCGACAGATGATCATCGCCGCGTATGACATGGGTAATTCCCATGTCATGGTCGTCGACCACCACCGCCAGCATGTACGTCGGGGTGCCGTCGGCGCGTAGCAGCACCATATCGTCCAGTTGCGCATTGGCGACGGTCACCTTGCCCTGTACGCGGTCGTGAATTACCGTCTCGTCCATTTGCGGAGCGCGGAAACGTATTACCGGAGCAATCCCCCGCGGTACGGTTGCCGGGTCTCGGTCGCGCCAGCGACCGTCGTAGCGGAACGGCATTGCGTCCTTCACGGCGCGCTCCCGCATTGCCGCGAGTTCCTCCACGCTAGCGTAGCAATGGTAAGCCAAACCGGCCTGCAATAGCTGATGCGCCGCTTCGACATGCCTGCTCAGGCGGGACGATTGAAAGACCGGGTCTGCATCCCAGTCGAGACCGAGCCAACGCAGGCCATCGAAGATCGCCGCCACTGCCTCCGGGGTCGAGCGGGCCCGATCGGTGTCTTCGATGCGCAGCAGAAATCGACCCCGATGATGGCGCGCAAAAAGCCAGTTGAACAGGGCGGTGCGCGCGCCGCCGATGTGCAGGAAGCCGGTCGGGGAGGGGGCGAAACGTGTAACTACTTTCATCGGCGACTGGGCCTCGGCTAACAGCCGGAATCGCGGAGACCTCTATCACATTTCTAGACCGCTCGCATCCGGGCAAGTCGCCGCGTCCGTGGCTATCCTGAGGGACCTCGTTTGCCGGCGCGTTCGGCCTTCAGCCGCGCGGACTGTGTTCCGAAAACAGACATCCGGAACGGCTTCGAACTCATGGACTCCAGAAAAAGGGGGTAGGCGGGCTCGTGTTAGATGGGGTATGGTTGCATACCCAAACGGGGCTCAGGTGCGCACATCTTTGGACATGATCGTTGCTGTCTGGTTCGCCATGCGAACCTTTCCGGCCGCAACATAGAGCAGGGCCGGCGCTATGCCGATCCTCCGGAGGACACGGCGCCTTCCATACTGGCCGTTGTCCGGAGATCCGGAAAATCTCCCAAGGGGAACACGATGGATGGTGACTTGGTCAAGATGCCGAAAGCGCGAGCCTCAGGTGGCGCATTGTTGAAGCTTGAACAGCGATACCCGGAGCCCGCGCGAACCGTCGGCACGACGCCGCCGGGCTTTCTGACCGACGAGATCGCACGCGAAGAATGGGATCGTGTCTCGGCACTGTTCGACGAAGGATCGCTTGCGCTCTCGCTGGCACAGCGCTCGCTGCCGGGTACTGCAACGCCGTCGCTGAGAGCCGTCAGGGCGGAGCATATCCTGGCCGTAGAGGGTCGCTACTACGAGACAAGAACCAAGCGAGGCTCGCTCATGCGAAGGCGGCATCCCGGCAGCCCAGGATGCCGCGGAGGGGTGGACTGCTGCCCGGCATTTGGCGAAGCAGCTCGGCCTTATAGGAGGATCTCTGGGTGAGCGGCGAGGCGAGGGTTCCCGGCGGCGCGTCTTCAAATAGCGCCGACTGGTTCAACCATCGGGAGTCCGATCGAGCCGGATTCTTCATTCAGGAGTTCTGCCGTCACGTCAAAGGGCCGCTGGCGGGCGAGAGCCTCCGCCTGCAACCATGGCAGCACCAGATCGTCTCCGATCTCTTCGGCTGAAGCGCCCGGACGGGACGCGGCGCTATCGCTACGTATGGCTCGAGGTGCCACGCAAGGCCGGCAAGAGCACCTTCGCCGCGGCGATCGGGCTCTACATGCTGATGGTCGACCCGGAGCCTGCCGGGCGCGAATGCCGGGCCGGATTGGATCTGAGCACGACGACTGACTTATCTGCCCTGGTGCTCGTTTTCCGCGACCAAGACGGCGGCTACACGGTTTTGCCATTCGCGTTCTGTCCAGAGGCGACGATTCCGGAACGCCAGCGCCGGGATCGGGTGGACTACGGTAGCTGGCGTGAGCAGGGGTTACTGATCGCCACCGAGGGCAACACCATTGATCATGAAGCAATCCGGCTGAAGGTCCTGGAGCTCGCCCGCATCTACCGGATTCGCGAGCTTGCCTACGATCGGTGGAACTCGTCGATGTTGATCAATCGGCTGGTCAGCGACGGCCTGACATGCGTTCCAGTCGCGCAGAGCAACAGCGCGATGAATGCTCCGGCTCGCGATCTGGAGCGCGTCCTCGCCGAAGGTAAGCTGCGTCACGGCGGTCATCCGGTCTTGCGATGGTGCGCCTCGAACGCCATTCCGCATGTCGATGCGTCGGGTGACATTCGCCCCAGCAAAAGCAAGAGCATCGAACGGATCGACCTTCTTGTGGCGACGCTGATGGCGATCTCTCGCCATCTCATCAAGCCTTCGCCGCCGTCACCACGGTCGCGGCACGGAGGGACCTGGGCACTGACGCAACATCCCTGAGCTCCGAAGGAGCGGCCGAGGTTCGCTCGTCACGAAGGCGCTCAAACCGCATAAGATATATTATGAAAAGTAACACCACAAAGCCGGAAAAGCACCCTGAAGCTCTGTGTTCCGGCCCCTTTCCGGAACCGGCTATCGTGCCTCGATGCGCGCCGCCTTCGGGAACAGTCGGAAGAAATTGGCGGAAGTCGTTTCGGCGAGCTGGCCTTCGTCTTCTCCGCGGCATGCCGCGAGCGCGCGTAACGTATATGCGACGAAGCTCGGCTCGTTGCGGCGACCGCGCATCGGCACCGGAGCCAGGTAAGGCGCGTCGGTCTCGATCAACAACCGGTCCGCGGGCACCGCCGCCGCGATCTCTCGCAGCCCTTCGCTCTTCTTGAACGTCAGGATCCCGGAAAACGAGATGTAGAAGCCCAGTTCCAGCGCCTTCTCCGCCAGTGCCCGGCTGGAAGTGAAACAGTGCAGCACGCCCGTCACTGGCCCGATGCTCGCCTCGTGCTCCAGGATCGACGCCATCTCGTCGTCGGCGTCTCGGGTATGCACGACGAGCGGTAGACCGCCTTCGCGCGCGGCGGTGATGTGCGCCTTGAAGGTCGCTACCTGAACATCTTGCGGGCTTATATTGTAGTGATAGTCGAGGCCGCATTCGCCGATACCAACAACCTTCGGATGACGAGAAAACTGCACCAGGCGATCAACTTCAAGCCCTTGATGGTTAGCCGCGTCATGCGGGTGCACGCCGACGGTGCAGAAGACATCCCGTTCCCGCTGGGCAATCTCCAAGACGCGAGGAAAGCCCGCGAGGGTCGTACCAATGGTCAGCATCGCGGAAACGCCTGCCTGCCGCGCCCGCAGCAGAATGGCGTCGACCTCGTCCTGGAAATCCTGGTGATCGAGGTGACAATGACTGTCGACCAGCATCATCCGCCGGTGCCCGTCTCTTCACGGTCCACATATCGCGGGAAAATGCCGGACGGCGGCGGCAGTTGCGTTCCGGGCAGCACGGCATGATCGGCGCTGATGCAAGCGAAAGTCCGCGACTCCCGCGGAACGCAGAGCTGATCGAGCATTCGCGACGCCGACTGCGGCATAAACGGCTGCGCCAATAGGGCCAACCGGCGCAAGGTCTCGGCGGCAACGAAGAGCACCGTCTGCATTCTCTGTGGATCATTCTTGCGCAGCGTCCAGGGCGCCTGCCTGGCGAAGTAGCCGTTGGCCGCGCCGATCACCTGCCAGATGTCTATCAGAGCGGCGTGCAGCACCTGCGAGTCGACATTGGCGCGGACGCGGTCCAGCAGGCTGGAGGCGGCATCCAGCAACTCGATGTCGCTCGGGGCGAAGCCGTTCGGGATCGGCACGCGTCCACCGCAGTAGCGGCCGATCATCGAAAGAACGCGCTGCGCGAGGTTGCCGAAGTCGTTGGCCAGATCGCCATTTATCCGTCCCACCATGGCGCGATGCGAGAAGTCGCCGTCTTGGCCGAACGGCACCTCCCGCATCATGAAGTAACGGACGGGGTCCAGCCCGTAGCGTTCGACCAGCCCTCTGGGGGCGATAACGTTGCCGAGCGACTTCGAAATCTTGTGACCCTCGTTCGTCCACCAGCCGTGCGCAAACACCCGCCTGGGCGGCGGCAGGTCGGCCGCCATCAGAAGCGCCGGCCAATAGACGGCGTGAAAGCGCAGAATATCCTTGCCGACCATGTGCAGATCGGCAGGCCAGTAGGTGGTGAACGGCTCCTGGTGAGTGTCCGGAAAGCCTACGGCGGTGAGGTAGTTGGCCAGAGCGTCCAGCCAGACGTACATGACGTGCGCGGGATTGCCCGGCACCGGAATTCCCCAGTCGAAGGTTGTCCGGGATACGGAGAGGTCCTGCAGGCCGCTTCTTACAAAACTCGTCACCTCGTTACGGCGGCTGACCGGCAGAATGAACTCCGGCTGTTCCTCATAGAACCGTAGCAGGCGGTCCTGCCAGGCGGACAAGCGGAAGAAGTAGCTCGGTTCCTCCACCCACTCCACCGGCGCGCCGGTCGGTGCTACCCATTCACCGGCCGCGGTTCTCGACAGCTCGCCTTCCGCATAGAACGCTTCGTCGCGAACCGCGTACCAGCCGGCATAGGTCTGAAGATAGATTTGATCCCGCTCGGCCAGCCTTTCCCAAAGCGCCGTACAGGCACGCGTGTGCCGCGCTTCGGTGGTGCGGATGAAGTCGTTGTTGGAGAAGTTCATCAGCGCCGCGAGTTCACGAAAATTGCTCGACATGCGGGTGGTGAATTCCCGCGGCGACATGCCGGCCGCCGCCGCCGCCTTCTGTACCTTCTGACCATGCTCGTCGGTGCCGGTCAGGAAGCGCACATCATAGCCGTCGAGCCGCTTGAAACGAGCGATGACGTCGCACGCAAGCGTCGTGTACATGTGACCGATATGGGGCACATCGTTCACGTAATAGATCGGCGTTGTGATGTAATAGTGCGCCGGTGCGGTCATTTTACAGTGCTGCCTAGTCGGGACGGAGATTTCGCTTCTCAGGAGCGCGCGACCTGAGGCGCACGTTGAAGGTCCAGCAGAATCGTCGTTAGCACCTGCTTGCGATCAAGGTTGCCCGCATCGGCCTGGACAGCCAAATGATGGGTTTTGTCCCATACCTTCAGCCAGTGATCAAGGGCGGCCGCCGCCGCCGCCCGGCCGATCGCACCCTCCTGCTCGCCCGCTTCCGGCGAACCAGGAGGAAACCGGCCGAGACTGGCGCGGGCGATGCGGCGCACCCACCACAACAGGATGTGCGAGGCGACCCGAAAACCCTCTTCATCCGCGCCGAGCCCGCTGTTCGCGACTGACGCCATAAGCGTCTTGCGGTCATTGTTCGACAGCGCATGGAAAAACGCCCGGAGCGACCGACAGACCGTCAGGCCATCATGCCTGGCAAGCTGTAACACGCGGCCGATACTTCCCTCTGCGAGTTCGCGCAGAAAGGCTGCATCTTCGACGGGAAGGTCAGGCACGAACTGGGCCATCAGGTCGCCGAGCACTCGGTCGTTCAGCGGCCGGAGGATAAGCTTGCGACAGCGCGAGCGGACTGTGGCGACAACCAGCCCCGGCTGGTGAGCAACCAATATAAGCAGCGACTTAGCTGTGGGTTCCTCGAGTATCTTGAGAAGAGCGTTGGCGGCATTGCGGTTCATATCGTCCGCCGCGTCCACAACGACGACGCGCCAGCCGCCCATCGCCGGCGACGAGGTCAGGAAGACGCCGATCCTGCGGACGTCGCCGATGACGATTTCCGACAACGCGCGCCCTCGCTTCTCATCGAAGCCCCTTTCCACCGTCAGCAGGTCCGGATGTGTGCCGGAGGCGATCCAGCGGACCGTCTCGTCCAGCGCTTCCATCTCCGGGGGGTCCTCCACTGCCGACGAAAGTTGCCGCGGCGCGAGCGTGAGCGGCGGGCATCGCCGTGGGGCTCGCCGCAGCAGTCTGCGCGCGATGCGGAATGCCAAGGTCGCTTTGCCGATGCCCCATGGACCGCAGATGAGCAGCGCCTGTGGAAGACGATCTTGGGCGATCCACTGTTCGACGCGGCGTTCCGCCTCTTCGTGACCGAGCAGTAGCGGATTAGCTCTAGGCGGTGATGCCGTGGCGGCTTCTTGCGGCATCCGGATCAACAACCGGGTATTTCAATGCCAAGGCGGATGCGAACGACATCACGGACGGCTTGCTGCACCTGGCGCGAATCCGTCGCCGCGTCGATCAACGCGTAACGCTCACCGCCGCGCCGCGCAATCTCGATGAATGCCGTTCGAACTCTCTGATGAAACGCGATATCCATTTTCTCGTAGCGATCGTGAACGGCACCGCGTGCCGCCGCCCTGGCGAGCGCTTGCTGGGTATCTAGGTCGAGGATGATCGTAAGATCGGGCGTTAGCTCGCCGATTACCAGCCGACTCAGGCAATCGAGAACGTCGCCGCCGACGGCGAGACCGGCGCCCTGGTAGGCCCTTGTCGAATCGGCGAAGCGATCGCTGATGACCGACATTCCGCGCGCCAGCGCCGGCCGGATGGTCTTCGCCAGGTGCTCGCTACGGGCAGCGTAGTGCAGCAGCGCCTCGCTGAGCGGCGTCCAACCCGGCACCGGCGGTTTGTCGACCAATAGCTCCCTCAGCGCTTCGGCGCCCGGCGCTCCTCCCGGCTCGCGCGTGAGTACGACGCCGTGTCCGGCTTGGCCGAGTGCGTCGGCGAGGAGTCGTGCCTGTGTCGACTTGCCGGTCCCCTCCCCGCCTTCGAACACGATGAATTTGCCGCGCTCCCTCAAGAGCGTCGGCTGCGTCTAAGGAACAACACGATGGACCAGGTTGCCCAGCGCCGCTAACGCTCTGCCGATTGGTCCCCGGCGCTCGACGTCGCCGCCCGCGACCAGCGGCACCTCGACCGGAGCGATACCGGGCGCCGACATGACGAGCTTGCCCAGGGGGTCGCCCTTGCGTATGGGCGCTGGTACAGGCCCGTCGTAAACCACGGCGAGCTTCATGTCCGATCGCGCGCGGCGCGGCACGGTGATAACGACATCCTGGGTGGCCTGCAGCGGCACCGTATCACCGTCCCCGAGCCAGACCGACGCGGTCTCGACCTGCTCGCCGGCCTTGACCAGCGGCACGTTTTCGAACTCGCGAAATGCGTAATCGATGAGCCGTACGGATTCTTCCGCTCTGGCCGCCATGCTCGGCAATCCGGCCACGACGAGCACCACCCGCCGGTCAGCCTGTTTCGCCGAGGCGGTCAGGCCGTAGCCGGCCTCCTTGGTGTGCCCCGTCTTGAGGCCGTCGGCGCCTACGCTCTTGTACAGCAGCGGATTGCGGTTGCCCTGCTTGATGCCGTTGTAGGTGAACTCCTTCTCGCCATAGAAATGATAATATTCGGGAAAGTCCTCGATCGTCCGCTCCGCGAGAACAACCAGGTCGCGCGCCGTCATGACGTGGTCCGGTTCGGGAAGGCCCGTGGAGTTGCGAAAGACGGATCCCTTCAGGCCGATCTCCTTTGCCTTCTTGTTCATCTCGGAAGCGAACGCCTCTTCGCTTCCGGCAAGTCCCTCGGCGATGACGATCGAGGCGTCGTTGCCCGATTGCACGATGATGCCCTGGAGCAGGTCCTCCACCTTCACCCGCTCACCCAACTTCAGGCACATGGTCGAGCCATCGCTGACGCAGCCGCCCCTGCGCCAGGCGCGCTCGCTAACCGGCAAGGTGTCGTCCATAGCCAGCTTGCCCTCTCGCAGGCGCGAAAAGACCATGTACGTGGTCATAATCTTGCTCATGGAAGCCGGCGGCATCGGCGTGTCCGCGTTCTTTTCGAGCAGCACGGCGCCAGTGTCCATATCAACCAGCAGCGCTTCGCGGGCCATTGTCTCGATCGCATCCGCCGGGCAGGTTTGCGCGAGCGCCAGGATCACCGCGACTATGCAAGCCCATGATGCGGTGCGAAGGTGGATTGAGAAAGCGTGCATGATGTTCCCCCTCGATGTTGCTGCGCGCGGACTTACCCGGATTCCGTTGAAGCACAAAGAAACCGCGGAGTATCCGCTTGCGGCGGCCTTCGCCGTCGATACCCTTCTGCTTACGTTCACTCGATAACCAGGCGACAATCGGGAAACCCGGCTCTACTCACCGATGCCAGAACCCGCTCCGCTTCGTGGTCGGAAAACAGCGGCCCCACACGCACCCGCAGCAGTTCGCGGCCGTTCACGCGCGACGGGCTCATGATGATCGGGCCGATCCGCGATAATCGCTGGCGAGCGAGGTCAGCGCGATCGGCATCGGCGAATGCGCCCGCTTGCACATACATGCTCGAAGCGTTTCGCAACTCTGGAGCAGGACCTGTTTCCGGCGAGGCGGAATGGGTCAGCGCCGATGCTTCTGGCTCGGTATATCGCGTCTCTGGCGTTTCCTCCGGCACCGTGGCCGGCATGTAAGCCATGGCGGCTTCGCCCATCCGCGGCTCCGGTCGGACCTCGGGCTGGGTTTCTGGCTGTAGTTGAATTTCCGGTTGGACCTCCGGCTGGGCTTCCGGTTGGACTTCCGGCTCGGGCATCGGCGACGGCGGAACCGGCGTTGAGACTTCGTAAGCGGCGGCGATCTCGGTTACCGGCTGGTCGGCCCGGCGTTCCGGCGCCGAAGGTGCGATCGGAACGCCAAGCGCGGCCGCAAGCTGCTTACTCTCGTCGGCGACAATCTCAACCTGAACGCGCGCCGTTCCATCCATGTGGAATCCCAGCAGTTGCGCGGCCCGCCGTGAGACGTCGATGATGCGATTGCCGACGAAAGGGCCTCGATCGTTCACCCGGAGCTTGATGCTTCGGCCGTTTCCGAGATTGGTCACCCGCACGACGCTTGGCATCGGCAGGGTCCGATGCGCCGCCGTCAGGTCATTCATGTCATATTGTTCGCCGTTGGCGGTCGAGCGGCCGTGGAATCCAGGCCCGTACCAGGAAGCGACGCCGACCTCGCTGTAGTCATAATCTACGTTAGGATAATACCATATGCCTCTGATTTGATAAGGGCTACCGACCTTGTAGCCCCGCACGCCCGACGGCCCATTCTGAGGGGCATTGGCCTGCTCGGACGTGCTGCTGCACCCAATCAGCAGAAGCACCATCAAAAACGACGCCCAGCTTCGCGGCAGAGGCCATCGTCCGGATTCGCAGGAGATCGGCGGGCTAAGTCGACAAGTCGGTCTCGCGAAGTGCATCAGGCTGCCGATCCCTTCCCCATTTCTTAGTTGACGAAGTGAGTGCGAAGCTGTTCGAGCAGTCCTGCATCCGGATATCCGTCAGCTGGCAGCTCGACGCTCTTTTGGAACATGCGTACTGCCCGACGCGTGTTCTCGCCGATGATGCCGTCGGGCGCGCCGGCCTCAAATCCAAGGCCCGTCAGAATGGACTGTATTTCGATCACGTCATAGCGGCTGAGAGGAACCTCCTCCAGCGGACGCGGACAGGCAAGCGGCCCGCTCCCACCGATACGGTCGGAGAGATGGCCGACGGCCAGCGCATAAAGCACGGAATTATTCCAACGCAGAATCGCACGGAAGTTGCGGTAGACGAGGAACGCCGGCCCTTTCGCGCCGGCCGGCAGCAACACCGAAGCCTTGATGTCGCTGTCCGGCAGATTGCCGCCACTGATATCCCGCACGCCAAGTCGCTGCCACTCGTAAACCGGCCTTTCGACCTGCAGGCCGGTCTCGAAGTAGTCGAACTGTTCCGGAACGAGCCACACCTCGTGCCCCCAACTCGCGTGCTTATCCCATCCGCTCATGGCGAGATAGTTGGCGGCCGAGGCGAAGACGTCTGGAAGGCTGCCGAGAAGGTCGCGCCGGCCATCGCCGTCGAAATCAACAGCGTAGTCGCGCAAGCTCGTCGGCATGAACTGCGGCTGACCGATCGCGCCAGCCCATGATCCGAGCATGTCGGCGGGTACGTCGCCACGCTGGATCAACTCGAGCGCGGCGAACAGCTGTTGCTTGAAGAAGGCGCTCCGGCGGGAATCAAAAGCCAGGGTGGCGAGCGAGGAAATAACCTCGAAGTCTCCCTGCGACCTGCCATAGTCGCTCTCCAATCCCCAGAGTGCCACGAGAACGCGCGGCTGTACGCCGTAGCGCTGATAGATCTCCTTCAGCAACGGTTCGTAGGCATGGAAGTTGGCCTGCCCCGTGGCTACCCGCTCGGAGGTGATCCGCGCGTCGAGGTACCGCCAGAAGGTCTGGGTTAGCTCGGGCTGTCGTCCATCCAGCTCGACAACGCGATCCACGTGCCTCGCCCGAGTCAACGCTTCGTCGATCGCGCCGCCGGCCAAGCCCTTGCTGGCCGCTTCCGCCCTGATCCCCTCAAGCCACGCCTCGAAGCCCTCCTGCGCGGCGCACACAGGCCCGGCGACGAGAAGCATAGCGCCCAACATCGCGCTAGCGAGGATGCAGGCGCGGATGATCGTATGTTTCCTCAAACCACAGACCACGGGTCAAGTTGCTGAGCCACACACTCCTTGTGCCACATCGGACGAAGACGCACAATCGGAGCGACTGCCTGCGGCTTATCGTGAAACCCCAGACGGGGGGACGCTCACCGGCGTTACCGTGCCGGAACGCGCAGAACCACGGCCCGCCGCGCCTTCCCGAGACTGGAAGGAGGACTCAACAGTTGCTTGAGGGGGTCCGCTGAGCTGATCTCGGCGATTGATCGCCCGGAATCGCGGCGCCGCCGACAGCTATTTCCTGGCATGTGATTCGCCGAAGCTTAAGCGCCTCAGAGACTGTGCCCGGATTGGCCGCGGCCGCGGCGGCTTCTAACACCGGCTAGTGCTGATCCGTTCCACGACAAAGCCGTCCTCGCGCGGGAAGCGCTCGGCAATGAGCGCCCAAGCCTCGGCTTCGTCGCGCGCGACTACGTCGCGTACCTGCGGCGTTGCCCACAGGCGGTCGAAGAAGCAATGGCGCTTCCGGCGCTGCGCCATTTCACGCACTTGTTCATTATAGAGTTGAACCTCGTAGATCTTGTAGCCGTTATTCGGCAAGTTCAGCATCTGCTTGACCGGTGACTCGCGTCCGTTGTTCCGCACATTTCGTCGGCGGGGTCGCGTTGCGTTTCGCGACGCCCAAGATGCCCTGCAGCACCGAAGTCAAATCTAACCATAAACAGCTACATATTAACACCGTGATTTTTCGCTTTTTCCGATAGTGCTGGCGAACGAGCTTCTTTCCAGCGTGCGCGGAATCGGCCGATTGTCATTGCTTATCGTCCAGAATAGAACGCGCTTTGGGGTATCAAGACGTGTTAGCCAGGCCTGCGGGGGTCTCAACCTATAAGATCACCTCGGCTCTCGACCGTCGGGGAGCGGCAGATGAGATCAGTTGGTCGTCTCCAATACGGCAAAGCGTACCGGCATTATCTCCCTCACGCTGATCCGCCCGGTTGCCGACTTCTCGACCAAGCTCAGCACCTGAGCCTCCGCCACTCCGGTTGGCACGACCATCTTGCCACCTGACTTCAGTTGGCCGAGCAGCGCCGCCGGAACAAGTTCGGATGCGGCGCAAACCAGGATCCTGTCGAACGGGGCATGCTCGGGCCAACCATACTCACCGTTGCCCACCTTCATGGATACGTTCGCCATGCGAAGAGATTTGAGCCTCTTACTGGCTTGTGTCGCGAGTTCCTCGATGATCTCGATGGTATAAACATGGGCGCCGAGCGACGCGAGGACAGCGGCATGATAGCCGAGTCCAGTACCCACCTCGAGTACTGTCCCGTCAGCCGGAACGGCAAGCAAGTCCGTCATCAGCGCGACGATGAACGGCTGCGAGATGGTTTTGTTGTAGCCGATCGGCAGCGGCTGGTCGGCATACGCGTAAGCGGCCAGCTCGACGGGCACGAACTCATGTCTCGGAACGCGCGCCATCGCCTCGAGAATACGCGTATCGATCGCATCTTTACCAATCTGCTCACGCGCATGAGATGCATGCGCGCCGATGATTTCCACCATCTGCTGCTGCATCATCGTCAACAGGTTTTCCACCATGCTCCAAGCTCCGATCCTCGAGCGGACATTATAGCAGAAGAAGGGCAGAGCGAATGGACGGCGAGCGTCCGACGCGTCACAACCGCGCGAAGAATGGATTGCGTAAGGACGTTTCCGCATTGGTGCAGCCGCGGACGAACGGCTACCGCAGAGAGCGCTCAACCTCCCCATCAAGTTCCGCGTCGGCTGTGCTCAGGTGATGACCGTCGGCTCCGCTCGTCCGGTGCGTTTCTCGATTTCAGCTAATTGGCTCGCGATGACGATCAGATCACTCAATACCTCCTGAGTTTCGCGATTATGCTTAGCTGGATCCGGCTCGAAACGTTCCAGATAGACGCGCAGCGTCGCTCCTTCGGTGCCGGTCCCGGAAAGGCGGAAGACGATCCGCGACCCATCGGCGAAGCCGATTCTAATACCCTGTCTGTCGGTTTTGCTGCCGTCAACCGGATCGGTATAGGCGAAGTCGTCGGCGTAGGCGACCTCGAAGGAACCGAGCCGCTCGCCCGGCAAGGCGGCGAGTTGACGACGCAGATCCTCCATCAAATCCGTCGCCGCCGCGCTGTCGATCGCTTCGTAGTCGCGCCGAGAGTAGAAGTTGCGGCCGAAGCCGCGCCAGTGCTGATGCACAATGTCGGCGACGGAAGTTTTTCGTATCGCCAACACGTTCAGCCAGAACAACACAGCCCACAGGCCGTCCTTCTCGCGTACGTGATTAGAGCCCGTGCCGAAACTCTCCTCGCCACAAAGTGTCGCCATATCGGCGTCGAGAAGCGTGCCGAAGAACTTCCAGCCCGTCGGCGTCTCAAAGCATGGAATGCCCAGACGTTCAGCCACGCGGTCCGGCGCCTGACTGGTCGGCATTGAGCGGGCGATGCCGCTCAGGCCGCCCTTATAGCCGGGTGCCACTCCGGCGTTCGCCGCCAGTACCGCCAGGCTATCCGATGGCGTTACGAAGAAGCGATTGCCGAGGATCATGTTGCGATCGCCGTCGCCGTCGGACGCCGCTCCGAAGTCGGGCCCGTCGGGATCAAACAGCAACTCGACGAGATCGTGCGCGTAGACCAGATTGGGGTCGGGATGGCCGCCGCCGAAATCCGGCAGCGGCGTCCCGTTGATCACCGTTCCCTCGGGGGCGCCGAGCAGGCCTTCGATGATCGTCCTTGCGTAAGGCCCGGTCACCGCGTGCATGGCATCGAAGCTCATGCGGAAGCGGCCGGAGCGAAACAGCTCGCGGATGGCCTCGAAGTCGAACAGACGTTGCATCAGCTCGGCATAGTCCGCGACGGAATCGATGATCTCGACGGCCATGCCGTCCACCGCCTCTGCACCCAGCCTGTCGAGATCGAGGTCAGGCGCCTGGACTGTTGAATAAGCTTGGAGACCGCGCGTGCGCGCGTAGATCGCCTCGGTCACCGATTCGGGAGCCGGACCGCCATTGGCGACATTGTACTTGACGCCGAAGTCGGCGTGCGGGCCGCCCGGATTATGGCTGGCGGATAAAACGATGCCACCCACCGCCTTGTACTTACGGATGATGCAGGAGGTCGCCGGTGTCGAAAGGATGCCGCCGCGACCGACGAGGACCTTCGCGAAATCGTTGGCGGCCGCCATCTTCACGATGATCTGGATTGCCTCACGGTTGAAGAAGCGGCCGTCACCGCCAACGACCAACGTTCCTCCCGCCTTGGATTCTATGCAGTCAAACGTCGCCTGAACAAAATTCTGAAGGTAGTTCGGCTGCTGGAATACCGACACCTTCTTCCGTAGCCCGGATGTGCCCGGCCGTTGCCCATCGTAAGGCTTCGTTGGCACAGAAATCGAAGGCATATCTTTTCCCGCTTAGAAATCGGAGGGCGTTCGAGACTCGCCGGGAAGGTAGCAGGTCCCTCGAGAAGCGCCAACCGCCTTGAGACCGGCCGGCGGAAAGCCTTCGGCTGCCAACAGCTTGCCACATTATGGCAGATTGGGGGAAAGCAAGTCCTTTGACATGGCGGCATTCTGTTGTTAAACGTTTGATCATTAATATCCGCCACAATCAAACTATAACTCGCAGGTGTCGCCGCCCTAAAATCTCAGCCGCTAGACTGCCAAAGTCGGAAGATGGGCAGCGTACCGTCCATAAACTTCACGGAAGGCTACCGCGACCGCGATGAGAAGCCAGATCCGCGTCCTTCGGGACGGCAGAGTGTCCACGGAAGGAATGCGCGCCAGAGTCGTCGCGAGTTTCATTCTGTTCGTCGCAACTATAGTCTCCGCCGGGCCAGCGCTGGCCAACTATGCTTCGCTAATCATAGATACGACCAGCGGTCGCGTACTGCACGAGACCAACGCCGATCTCACTCGTTACCCCGCGTCGTTGACCAAGATGATGACGCTCTACCTGCTATTCGAGGCGCTTGAGAGAGGCTCGGTGACGCTGGACGAGACCCTGCCGATTTCCGCGCACGCGGCGTCACAGCCGCCGACCAAGCTTGGGCTCAGGCCTGGCCAGAGCATCTCGGTCGAGAATGCGATCCTGGCGTTGGTCACGAAATCGGCGAACGACATTGCAGCGGCGGTGGCCGAGTATCTGGGCGGAAGCAAGTCACGATTCGCCTGGTCAATGACGGAAAAAGCACACCAAATAGGCATGTCCCGGACATCCTTTGTCAATGCTTCCGGCCTTCCCGATCCAGACCAGGTAACGACAGCCCGCGATATGGCGACCCTCGGTCTGGCTCTGCTGTACGATTACCCGAACTATTATCATTACTTCAGCACCGACCGCTTCTATTACGGCGGCGCGGTGCATGCCAACCACAACCGTCTGCTCGGGTCGTACTCCGGTCTCGACGGCATCAAGACAGGCTACACCTCCGCTTCCGGTTACAATCTGGTCGCGTCGGCGTTCCGGGATGGCCGTCGCTTCATCGGCGTGGTTCTCGGTGCCCGCTCGCCGGTGGACCGCGGCATGATCATGGTGGGTTTGCTGGACCAGGCGTTTGACGGCGGCGAGATCATCGAGGCGCAAGAAGAAGATCCGGCGACGCCGGCACAGATCCAGTTCGCCGGAGCATCAGCACAAGGAACGGAGATGGCCGAGGTGGTTGCAACGCGGTCGGCACCGCCAAGGATGATGGTTGGCGCCCCTCGCGCCCAGAAAGCCTCGACGCGCGCTCCGGTCCGGGTGGCGCGGGCCCAGAAGCAGCGCTCAAAGCATACCGTCCTGAAGCTGGCCAGCTTGTCGAGCACCCCAATGCGATCTCCCCGATCGGCTACTTCGGGTAGCCGAAGGAATGTCAAGCAGGCCACGATGTCACAGCCCGGGTCTCACAAGCAGTCCGCCGCCGGTCGTGCACGTCAGGCGATGACGGTCGTTGCCATGCGCGGTAAGCCGGCCGTAGTGGCTACCCCTGTAAGTCGATCGCAGCTGAAAATGTTTGATTCCAGCCGCAAGCCAGCCGGGACACGCGTCGTTAAGTTATCGAGCATCGGGGAAAAGTCGAAAGTCCGGGTCGCCGAAGGCGGACGCAAACGGTCTTCCTGACACGCCCCGTTGCCGATATTGCCGCGGTTCCGGCTACCGCGACCGGTTTGCCCGCCGATGGCGGCGAACGCGCCTGACGAACGTCTGCCTGAACCGCTTTTGCCAATCCTCTAGTGTCCAAATCTCGGATGTGGCTTCGCATCCAGGTCCCGGTAGGAACGCATTGGCGCGAACGCGGTGGGAACGCCAGCCTGAGAGCCGCACTGACATCTCGTGGATCTCGTAATCTGGACCCTCATACAGCCTCAGCAACGCGACATCGCGACTCGTCAGCGCCGCGACGACGGTTCCTACTACCCGCGCCGTCGTCTCTGGTACGAGGACCGGATAACACGCGCCCCGCCGGCACACGCATCGGTATCCTTCCAGCACCGCCGCGCGCCGCCGTATCAGGTCGACAGGCCTGCGCAGCACCGCGTCCAGGATCTCGGGATCGATCAGCGTACCGTAAAAGAAGAACCGCAACCGCCGCTCATCTGATCTGTGAAGCGAGGCAAGCGCCTCGCGAGGCCATCATGTACAGCCCGAGGTGATGAGCGAGTTCCTGCGGGTGCGCCGCGGTGGCGGGCAGGCCGAGGGAGACGGCTCTCGCCTTCGGCAAATCGTAGGTGGCGCAGCCGGGCTCGTACACCACGACATCGTTCAGCCGCGGCATCATTCGGTGATTGCGCGCGGACAGCATCGTCGAGACGAACTCGGCGACGCAGATATCGGTGCAAATGCCGACGACGACGATCGTGTCCAGAAGCTGATCGTTGACCCACTCGACGATCTGGTTGCGACCGGTCTCCAGATCGATGGCGCCGACAAAGTCGTTGATGCAGTCGGCGCGCATCTGCGTCGCTCGCGGCGAGTCCACGAGCCACTGCAGCTCCGGGACGAGATCCTCCTCGCCGCTGCCGGCGATGCAGTGCGGCGGGTAAGGCGGTTCAGGCCGGTCCGGATGATGATAGTCCAGGAACACCGCGATCGGCAGATCGCGGTCGACGAACGATCGCGACAGCAGGTCCGTCTCCGCGATCATCCTCGCGATCCGCGCATTCGGCTCGGCGGGAGCAAGCGCGCCCCCGCCTACAGTCGCAAACCCCCTCTGCTCATCGATGATCACCAAGCCGGCGCGGCGGCGGGCAAGCGACACAGGAGCCGCGGCGACCGGCAGTTCGTCTTGAAGTTGCGACACGAGTTCCAACGCTCCGCTGATCTGCATCTGCATGGCCAGTACTCCGACCATTCTAAAGGTGGTTATCTCGCGTGTGGGTGTGCAATCCCGCTGGCGTCGATGCCGCTGATCGAGAGTTGTCGGACCAATTGCTCGGTCAAGCGGCGCAAGCCGTCCCGCGTCGCTGCCTCGCAACGTCCGACCAGCACCGGCTGCGTGTTGGAGGCGCGCAGCAACCACCAGCCATCGTCGTTCGACACGCGAACGCCGTCGATCTCCTGAACGGTCACTCCGGAGACACCGCGCAGGCGGCCGCGCACCTCTTCGATCACCCCGAATTTTCGATCGTCGGCGCAGTCGATGCGCAGCTCCGGCGTATTCACCATCGCCGGCAACGCTGACATCATCGCGGCGAGACTCCGCGGGGAGTTCGCCAGCACCGAAAGTAGTCGTACCGCCGCGTAGAGCGCGTCGTCGTAGCCATAGTAGCGGTCCGCGAAGAAGATGTGGCCGCTCATCTCGCCGGCGAGCGGCGCGCCGATTTCCGCCATGAGAACTCTTGATCAGCGAATGGCCGGTGCGGCTCATCAGCGCCTTGCCGCCACGTCTTTCAATTTCCTCGAAGAAGACGCGGCTGGACTTTACATCGGCGATGATCGTCGCCCCCGGCCGCTCGGCGAGGATCGGGCCAGCGAGGATGACGAGAAGTTGGTCGCCCCAGACCACCCCTCCCTCGCCATCGACTACGCCGATGCGGTCGCCGTCGCCGTCAAAGGCTATGCCGAGATCGCACCGGTGCTCGGCGACGGCTCGCTTCAAGTCGCGCAAGTTCTCCTCGACGGTAGGATCCGGATGGTGCGCCGGGAAGGTGCCGTCGACAGCCTCGTTGATAATGACATGACGGCCAGGCAGGCGGTCGCAGAGCTTGCGCAGCACGGCGCCGGCAGCACCATTACCCGGATCCCAGGCGATAGCCAGCTCCTTGCCGGGCCGCATATCACGAGCGAGCCTGTCGACATAGGCTTCCGCGACATGTTTATTCTCGACGCCGCCACGACCGATGGCGAAGTCATCGGCGCGGATCATGCGCCCGAGCGCCTGGATATCCTCGCCGAAGAAAGCGCGATGCGCCTTCATCATCTTGATGCCGTTGTACTCTGGCGGGTTATGCGAGCCGGTGATCATCATCCCGCCACCGGCGTCGAGGTGATGCGCCGCGAAGTAGAGCATCGGCGTCGGGCCGAGGCCGATGCGATAGACGTCCGCCCCGGTCGCGGCAAGACCCTCGACGAGGGCCGCCTCGAGCGCGGGCGAGCTGAGGCGTCCGTCATAACCGACGGCAACCGAACGTCCGCCGTCGCGAACGACCAGTGTACCGAAGGCCCGCCCGATCGCGCGCACGTCCTCCAGCTTCAGTGTTTTGCCAACGACGCCGCGGATGTCGTATTCGCGGAGGATATTTGGATCCAGCATGGGGCCTCCCTTCAGGGGACGGGCTCGTTGAAGAGCGTCGCCGGACGGGCCGCCGGCCTTCCGACGGAGGTATAATGAAATCCAGCGGCGCTCATCTGCGAAGGATTGTAGATGTTGCGCAAATCGCAGATGACAGGCGCGCGCATAAGGCCCTTCAGGCGGGTAAGGTCGAGCGCGCGGAACTCGTTCCATTCGGTAAGGATGGCGAGCGCATCGGCGCCGGCGGCGGCTTCGTAGGCGCTACCGCACCAGACGACGCCCTCGAGCAGCTTTTTTGCCTCGCCCATGCCCTCGGGGTCGAATACCCGTATGCCGGCGCCGGCGCGGATCAGCGCCGGGATGATATCGAGGCTGGGGGCTTCGCGCATGTCGTCGGTGTTCGGCTTGAAGGTCAAGCCGAGCACGGCGATCGTTCGGCCGTAAACGGAACCGCCGCAAGCCTCGATGATCTTGGTCGCCATCCGCTTCTTGCGGGCATCGTTGATCTGGATCACCGCCTTGACGATACCAAGTTGCATGCCGGTGTCCTCGGCGATTTGCGCCAGCGCCAGGGTATCCTTGGGAAAGCAGGAACCGCCGTATCCGGGGCCCGGATGCAAAAACTTGCGGCCGATCCTTCCGTCCAGCCCCATGCCGCGGGCTACGTCATGGACATCGGCGTCAATCGATTCACAGAGGTCGGCGATCTCGTTGATGAAGGTAATCTTGGTGGCCAGGAAGGCGTTGGAGGCATACTTGATCACTTCCGCCGTACGCCGGGACGTAAAGACGATTGGGGTCTCGATGAGGTACAAAACTCTATAGAGCTGCCGCATCACGTCGCGGCCGCGCTCGCTGTCGGTACCGATAATGATTCGGTCCGGCCGCATGAAGTCGTTGATCGCCGAGCCCTCGCGCAAAAACTCCGGATTAGATACAACGTCGAAGTTGAGATCAGGCCGACGCGCGCGCAGTATTTGTTCGATTTCATCGCCTGTACCGACCGGCACGGTGGACTTCGTCACGATGACGGTATAGCCGTCGAGGAACGGCGCTAACTCCTCGGCTGCGGCGTAGACATAAGTCAGATCGGCGTGACCATCGCCGCGTCGGCTCGGCGTGCCCACGGCGATAAAGACGGCATTGGCTGCCGCTACCGCGGACGGGAGGTCCGACGTGAATTTCAGCCTCCCCGCCTCCATGTTGCTGGAGACGAGATCAGCCAGGCCCGGCTCGAAAATCGGAATTTCGCCTCGGTTCAGGCGAGCGATCTTCTCTACGTCCTGGTCGACGCAGGTCGCCTCGATGCCGAACTCGGAAAAGCAGGCCGCCGAGACCAGTCCCACGTAGCCCGCGCCGATCATTGTTATGCGCATGTCTCGACTCCGTTGTCCGGCAAGCCGATCTCAACGGGGGCGAACGGCGGAACTCAATTGAACTGCGAGAGCATCTCGCGCACGCGCGGCCGCATGTCCTCCCGTTCCAGCGCATACGCCAGGTTCGCCTCGAGATAGCCGACCTTACTGCCGCAGTCGAAGCGCCGCCCCTCGAAGCGGTAGCCATTGAACGGGATCAACCCGATGGTCTTGGCCATCGCATCCGTAAGCTGAATTTCATTGCCGCGACCGCGCTCCTGGTGCTCGAGGATGGTCAGGACGATCGGCTCCAAGATGTACCGGCCGATGATCGCGAGCGTCGAAGGCGCCTCCGCCGGCGCCGGTTTCTCGACCACCCCCTTGGCGCTTACCAGCGCGCCGTCCTCCTTTGAGACGTCCAGAATGCCGTACTGATCGGTCATGTCGCGCGGCACCGTGTCGACCGCGACGATGTTGCCGCCAACCCGCCGATGCGCATCGATCATTTGCTTGAGGCATCCGGGCTGGGCGAGAATGAGATCGTCGGCGAGCAGCACCGCGAACGGCTCGTCACTGACGAAGTTGCGCGCGCACCACACGGCGTGGCCGAGACCCAGCGGCTCTTGCTGCCGCGTGTACGAGATGTGCCCTGGCGGCGGCATCCAGTCGGTGACCGAGTGCAGCGATTCCACCCTGCCCCGCTCCCGCAGCACCGTTTCCAGTTCTATGCTGTGATCGAAATGGTCCTCGATCGCGCTCTTCGCCCGGCCGGTGACGAAAATGAATTCTTCGATGCCCGCCTCCTGCGCTTCCTCCACGGCGTATTGGATCAGCGGCTTATCGACGATCGGCAGCATCTCCTTCGGCAACGCCTTGGTGGCGGGAAGGAATCGCGTGCCGAGCCCGGCCACCGGAAACACCGCCTTGCGAACAGGTTTGGGCATTAGTCGAACCCCTTGGTGAACTTCGTCGGAGGGAGTAGCGATGGGTACGGACCCTCCTTGTGCCACAGCCGTGAACGCGCGGCAATGATGCCTTCGCATATGCACCAAAGAGCCGAGCCGAGATGAGGGTGGCCGGATCAGCGGCCCGACTTGCCGCCCAAAAGGATGTCCTTGGCTCTGTTGACCTGGGCGGCAAGAAAGGACGATCCACCCTTGTCCGGATGCACGCTCGAGATGAGCCGGTGATACGCCTCGCGGATTTCCGCGTCGCCCGCCCCCGGCTCCAGGCCCAAGACACGATAAGCATCCTTGACGCTCATCGCGCCGGCCGAGTCGGAGTGGTCTTGCTCCGGGCCGTGATTTGGGTCAGGGTCGCTGCACTTGTTTTGCCAATCCGGACAACGCCGGTCGAGATAGGCTTCCAGCAGTAGAGCTGACTTGTGGTCCTTGGCACGAAGCCAATGCAGCAGTTGTAAGAGATCATCCGTGCTGATCGCGCTCATCTGCCGGCCAGCGTGCGGTCCTTGCAGTACCTCACCATCGAGTTCGCCGGTCTCGTGATCCAGGCGCATTTCCAGGAACTGCGTGCGCACGTTCGACATTCGCGGCTGCGCCCCTGCGGCAAACGCGCCGAAATTGCCGGCCGCGCCCAGGTTGACCTTCCTCAACAGAAACGGCAGCAGAAACGGGAAAAGACCGATGATCCAGGCGATGCGGCCGGTCAACGACAGATAACCGGCGATGGCGACGAGAACGGCCGCGCCCGTCGCCTTGGCGGCGAACGTCAATGTTCTCGGATCGGCGGCGGCGAACCAGCGTATGAACAGCAACAGGCAGGCCAGGAGCAAGAAACCGGCGATCAGCATCGGCAGCATCGCTCAGCGCCTCTGCATCTGATGGGCGATGCGCTTTACCTCGTTCCTTCCGCGCACTGCTAGGCGGTCGAGCTCCGACCGGCCACCGGCCGCGTAGACAGCGACCGCGCAAAGCAGATCGCGCAGCGCATCGGCGCTACCCGCGTCGAACTGGCAGTATGCGCCGCCGCTCAGTCGGGCGATCTCCTTGAAGGCGAGCGCGGCGCGTACATCGTTTCCCTCATGGAACATGAACGCCGGCACGCCGATCGTGCCGAGCTGCCCGGCATCCCCGGCGAGCAAGTCGATATTTTCCTCGATGCAGTCACCAACGAACACCAGCGCGCCAATCCGCTCCTTCTGCGCCTCGTTCACGGCATGTTGCAAAACCTTGCGGATTTGCGTCTCCCCCGCCCGGCAGGCAACCGAGGTCATCATCCGGACCAGGTCGGCGGCGTTGGAGGTCCAAGGACTCGCCTTGAACTCGCCGAACCCTCGATAGAAGCAGAGCTGAATTTTTAATCCGCCGCACGCCGATGCAGCCAGGAACATATCGCCCTGAATGCGTGCCGCCCGGTCCCACGTCGGCTGACGGCTTGCGGTGGCATCCAGGCCGAACAGCAATCTGCCACGCGCCTTTTCGGCGCGCGCCGGAGCGGCGGCCAGCTTTCGCAAAAAGGCGTCGATCTCCGATCCCGAGACGTCGGTGGTGAGTGGTTTCCTGCTATCGTTCATTTCGAGGCCGTTGCCGCACGGCGACCCTCTTGCCCTCATAAGATGGTCGCCTATAGACGATTATCTACCTGCAACTACAAGTCAGGCGGCGCACGATTGCGAGGGCCCGGTGTTCCGGAAAGCTGCCTGGCAACGCGACCGAGCGGGATGAGGAGATCAATGGTTGAGAAATGCGATTGTGTCGTGATTGGCGCGGGTGTTGTCGGGCTCGCCGTCGCTCGCCAACTCGCCGTTGCCGGGCGCGACGTACTGGTTCTCGAGGCGGCGGAAACGTTCGGCACGATGACCAGTTCCCGCAACTCGGAAGTGGTTCACGCCGGCCTCTACTATCCCCCCGGCAGCCTTAAGGCGCGGTTGTGCCGACGCGGACGAGACCTGCTCTATCGCTATCTCGAAGAGCACGGCATCGAGCACTTACGCTGCGGCAAGCTGGTGGTTGCGACCGACAGCCACGAAATCGAGGTGCTGCGACAGATCGAGCAACGCGCGCATGCCAACGGCGTCGATGATCTACGCTGGTTATCGGGCGACGGAGCAAGCGCGCTGGAGCCGGAGGTGCGATGCCGAGCGGCGCTGTTGTCACCCTCGACGGGTATCTTCGACAGCCATGCCTACATGCTCAGTCTTAAGGGTGAAGCGGAGAGCCATGGGACCGCCTATGCATTCCACGCCGAGGTTGCCGGCGGCGCGTCTCGCAAGGACGGCCTCGCCCTTTCGGTGACCAACGACGGCTACAACATCGGGCTGTTGTGCCGGACGGTGATCAATTGCGCCGGTCTGGGTGCGCAGGACGTTGCCGGCTCGATCCGCGGCATGCCGGCGGAACTCATCCCGCCCTTGCACTATTCGAAGGGCAGCTACTTCTCCCTGGCAACGCGGCCCCCATTTACCATGCTGGTCTATCCCCCACCCGACCATGCCAGCGTTGGCCTGCATTACACACGCGATCTCGCGGGTCGCGGCCGCTTCGGGCCGGATGCTGAGTGGGTAGAGACGATCGACTACGATGTCGACGCAAGCCGCGCGGAGCTGTTTTACGCCTCGATCCGCCGCTACTGGCCCGGGCTGCCGAATGGCGCGCTCCAGCCGGACTATGCCGGCATTCGCCCGAAAATCCAATCGCCGCGCGAGCCACCGCACGACTTCGTGATACAGGGACCCGAAGCGCACGGCGTTACGGGTCTGTTCAACCTGTTCGGCATCGAATCCCCAGGACTGACATCGTCGCTGGCTATCGCCGAGTACGTGGCCGAGCGATCGGTCCATGAGGCCGCGGATTGAAGCCCTGTATGTGGCCCCAGTGACAGCGATCAACGCTCGCTGGACACCCTCAGGCGGGGTGCTACGCCAGCGGAATGCAGCAGGCCCTGAAACTCCTCCACAGCCGTGACCGGGCCGTTGGGGTGTTGCCAAACGCCGGTGCAGACAGCGAGGAAGTCCGCGCCGGCTTCGATGAGCGGCCGGCAGTTCGCGACGGTGATGCCGCCGATAACGACGCATGGCACCGTCATCAGCTCGCTCCACCAGGCAACGATCTCCGGGTCGGCGCGGGATTTGGCATCCTTGGTTGTCGTAGCAAAGAACGCGCCGAAGGCGACGTAGTCCGCGCCGGCTTCGGCAGCGCTTATCGCCAGGTGGCGGGAATTGTGGCAGGTTACTCCGACAATCGCGTCGCCGACCAGACGCCGTGCGTCGGGATATGGCGTGTCGTGCTGGCCGATGTGCACGCCGTCGCAGCCGCACGCGGCGGCGAGATCGGGACGATCGTTTAGGATGAAGGCGACCCCACGGGACTGGACCACTGGCCGCAGAACGTCGCACGCCCGCCTGATCTCGTCATCGCTCGCGTCCTTAAGGCGAAGCTGCACGCAGGCGATGTCGCCGGCGTCGAGCGCTTCCTCCAGCAGAGTCGGAAACGCCGCCGCGTCGAAACGCGGCGGCGTGATCAGATACAGTTGGCAGTGAGGCTGCGGGTTCACTCCGCGGCCTGGGCCACCGCCTCGTGACGTATCTTGCCGAGGAAGATGTTGACGATCTTGTCCAGCATCTCCAGGGCCTGCTCGCGCGGCCGTTGGAAAGTGTTACGGCCGATGATCTGGCCGTTGCCGCCGCCGTCGTAGATATCCTGTGCGTCCTGATAGACGGAGTCGGCACCCTTCATCGCGCCCCCTGAGAATACGACGATCCGCTTGCCGTTGAAGGCAGCCTGCATGACATGCCGAACGCGCGCTTTCTGTGTCGATATGTCGATCGTTTCCTTTTCGTAGACTTTTTTTGCTTCACCCTGCTCGAGGTAATCGCTCGGCAGCTTGACCTTGATGATATGGGTGCCGAGCAGGGCGGCCATGTGAGCCGCGTACGTGCCGACGTCCACCGCCAGCTCGCCCTCCTTGGAGAGAGCCCCGCCGCGCGGATAGGACCAGACAACGACCGCGATCCCCTTCGCCTTCGCTTCGGCGGTCAGCTCACGCAGATCTTCCATCATGTCGAAGGCTTGGTCCGACCCCGGATAGATCGTGTAGCCGATCGCCGCGCAGCCGAGACGTACGGCGTCATCGACCGAGGCGGTGATCGCCTGAGTCGGCGCTTCCTTGGCGCGGGACAGGCTGTTCGAGCTGTTCACTTTCAGGATGAGAGGGATCTGCGCCGCATACTCATCGGCCACCGCCTCGATCATGCCGAGCACCGAGGCGTAGGCATTCAGTCCAGCGTCTACGGCAACCTGCGCGTGGTACGCCGGGTCGTAACCGGCGGGATTGGGCGCGAAGCTGCGCGCGGGACCGTGCTCAAATCCTTGATCGACCGGCAGGATGACCAGTTTGCCGGTGCCGCCGAGGCGCCCGGTGCAGAGCATCCGCGCAATATTCGTCTTAGTGCCCGGACTGTCGCTGCTGTAGTTGTCAAGGATTTTCTTGACGCGTTGCGTGACCTTCATCTCTCGTCTCCCCATCTTTCGCGAAAAAGCCCAATCTCAGATACACGACTGGTCTAACGTTGGCAACGTGGCATTCTGCCGCGATCCGGCGCGTTTTTCACGCTCTGTAGCCACTGCCGGCAGGCGGAGACCGAATCTTCCGCATCCGCCAGATCCAGGATGGGCGAGTCTTCAGCATCCTCGGCGATGCGGGCGCCGCGTTGCTCGGCGATGTCGGCCAGACGGGCCCGTGCCTCGCCCGATACAGCTACCTGCATCTCGGGAACTCCCGCCCGCAGGGCTGCCATGGCGGTCCCGGGATCGTCGCCGCAGTCCAGCACCCATGTCGCCGCCACGCCGGGCACGGCGGCCGAGGCCTGCCGGAACATTGACCGCGCCACCTGGGGTCCCAACGACGCCGACACCGCGAACGGGCTCTTCAACCGCACCGACTGGCCCAGCCAAGCAGCTGCCTCGAGCGCCGCCACGGCGTCATCGAAACCGTAAACCACGATCGTCGGCGCCAACTTCCGCCCTCACCCGCCATCGCCCGGCCCGCCGCTCGGGCCCGCCACGGAAAGCAAAAGCGGGGCGTCACCGCCCCGCTCAGGATGCCTCAATGAGAGTGTTTACGACTGCGCCATCCAGGCGTTCGCCGTGTCCGACATGCGATGAGAGAAGCCCCACTCGTTGTCGTACCAAGCGATGATCCGCACCATCGTGCCGTCGACGACTTGGGTCTGCGTCGCATCGAAGGTTGAGCTGTGCGCGTCGTGGTTGAAGTCGATGGAGACCAGCGGCTCGGTGTTGTAGGCCATGATGCCACTCAGTTCGCCCTCCGCCGCTTCCTTGATCAGCGCGTTGACCTCTTCGGCCGTGGTCGACTTCTTCGCTATGAACACCAGGTCGACGACCGAGACATTCGGAGTCGGCACGCGCATCGCCGAGCCGTCCAGCTTGCCCTTGAGGTGCGGCAGCACCAAGCCGACGGCCTTGGCCGCGCCGGTCGAGGTCGGGATCATCGACAGAGCCGCGGCGCGAGCACGCCGCAAATCCTTATGGAGCGTATCTACGATCCGCTGGTCGCCGGTATAAGCATGGATCGTCGTCATGTAGCCGCGCTCGATGCCGAGCGCCTTGTCCAGCACGTAGGCCGGCGGCGCGAGGCAGTTGGTCGTGCACGATGCGTTGGAAACGATCTTCTGCGCGCCTGACAACACCTTATGATTTACGCCGTAAACGATCGTGGCGTCGGCGCCCTTCGACGGCGCCGAAACGAGGACCTTGGGCGCGCCGGCCTCAAGGTGCACGGCGGCCTTGTCGCGGTCGCTGAAGATGCCGGTGCACTCGAGGACCATGTCGACGCCGAGGTCCTTCCACGGCAGCTTGGTCGGATCCCGCAGCGCCAGCACGTCGACCTTGTGACCGTTTACGGTGATGCTCTTGTCGTCCGACTTGATCTCACCCGGGAAGGTGCCGTGCACGGAGTCGTACTTCAGCAGGTGAGCGTTCGTCTTGACGTCGCCCAGATCGTTGACGGCTACGAATTCGATGTCGTTGCGGCCTTCCTCCATCGCGGCGCGCAGGACCAGCCGTCCGATGCGCCCGAAACCGTTGATGCCAACCCGAACAGCCATTGGTAACCTCCTTGCTATAAAGTCGGACGCCTCGCCCGGTGGGTTTTTTTGTTCGAGGTGGGCTCCCGCACAGGGCCGGTGAATCGGCCGCGCATCCCCAGCATGCGTGGGAAGGCGTCATTGTTGGTCCGCGGGCCGCACAATCGTCGGATCGCGGGGCTCCGTCAACGGCTTTTTCCGGCCCCATCGACCTCGACGCGCCAGGGGCTGCCATGGACGTTGACGCGCCGGAAACCGGACCCTTATCTTGCGTCGCCGATCGTTCGGCAGCGGGAGGTCGACGTGAGCGATTCGATCGGGTCGGAAGCGTGCAACGTGCCAACCGCGATCGATCGCTTGAAGCGGGCGGTGCGGCGCCTGGAGGCGGCGCTCGGCGATTACGAGCGCGCCGCCGCCGAGCAAGCGTCGCGGGCCGAGCAGATGCAACGCGAGGCGGACGCATTGCGGGCCTTGCAGCACACGCTAGCTCACCGCCTCGATGCGGCCATCGTCCCGCCTGAAAGAGACTATCGGGGATTGACTTCATGGCGCAAGTTTCCGTGACGGTGAATGGCCGAAAGTACGAGATCAGCTGTGATGATGGGCAGGAGACCCATCTCTTCCGGCTTGCGGAGGAAGTCGATCGGCGCGTCGCGTCCCTGGTGACGAGCGTCGGACAGGTCGGCGACGCGCGCCTGCTGCTGCTCGCCAGCCTTCTGCTCGCGGATCAGCTCGCCGACTTGAAGCAGGAACTGGCCGCCGCCCGTACCGGCGAACTTCCCGACGCCCTCCTCTGGCTCGCCGAGCCGGGCCGATGGTGGCGCGCTCGGAGAGGAACTGCACGGTCTGGCCGAACGCATCGAAGCGATGGCTCAGCGTCTCGTCTCGGAACGAACGATTGCCGAAACGCCAGGACCTGCTTAGATAAGAGTGTGGGCGGTCGCTGCGCTGCTCGTCAGGTCTCTCAATCCCTCCGGCCAACAGTGACCTTGAGGGAGCTGTCCCCGCCGAGCTCGTGGGTTCGGCACACGGCGCCCACCTGCGTAAGCAGGCCAGAGAGGATCACCCGACCAACGGCCTGTGCGGCGCCGCCCACACTTCACCCGGTTGCCAATCACACGGTTGCGTTCTTGCCTTCCATTCCCGCCGACCTGCAGCAGCCATGCCTCGCCGAGGAGAAGAGGCGACTACGCAAGCGCATGCGGGCGCTGCGCCTGGTCGCCGACCAGAAGGAAGGGCCGGATGCCGCCCTCGCGCTGATCCGCCACGTTCTTTCGGCGCTGCCGGAACTACGGCTGGAGGACGGCGCGACTGTCGCCGGCTATTGGCCGATCTCGACCGAGATCGACGTCCGCCCGCTGCTCGCACGGTTGCACGAGCGCGGCTTTCGCTGCGCGCTGCCGGCGATCATCGCCGGCGAGCCGCTTCTGGCGTTCCGTCTATGGAACCCGACCGACGATCTCGAACCGGGCGAGTACGATACGCGCCAGCCCTTTGCCAGCGCCGAGGCGGTGATACCGGAGGCGCTGCTGGTGCCGCTGCTGGCGGTCGACGGCCAGGGCCATCGCCTTGGTCACGGTCGCGGCTGGTACGATCGGACGCTGGCGGCGTTGCGCTCGCGGGGCACGGTGGTGGCTATCGGCGTCGGTTACGGCGTGCAGCGGATCGAACGCGTACCGTGGACCGCGGATGACCAAAACGTGGACTGGATCCTGACGGAGCGATCGCTCGATCGGGCGCGCCTATGAAAGTCCTCTACTGCGGCGACGTCGTCGGCCGCGCCGGCCGACAGGTGGTCTGCGAGCGGATGCCGCAGATCCGCCGTCACCTCGAACTCGACTTCGTCATCGTCAACGGCGAGAACGCGGCGCACGGCTTCGGAATCACGCCGGAGATGTGCCGCGAGTTCTACGACGCCGGCGCCGATGTCGTCACCACCGGCAACCACGTCTGGGACCGCCGCGAAATCGCTGGACTACATCGACCAGGACGACCGCGTTGCTGCGGCCGCTGAACTACCCGGAAGGAACGCCGGGGCTGGGCGCCAACGTCTATTCCGTCAACGGCGGCGCGGGCGAGTGATGGTGCTGCAGGTGATGGGCCGGCTGTTCATGGATCCGCTCGACGATCCGTTCGCCGCCGCCGAGCGGGCGCTGCGCAATCACCGGCTCGGCCACTCGCGTAGACTGCATCGTCGCCGACATCCATGCCGAGGCCACCAGCGAGAAGATGGCGATGGGCCACATTCTCGACGGCCGCGTCAGCCTGGTCGCCGGCACCCACAGCCACGTGCCGACCGCCGACGCGCACATCCTGAAGGGCGGCACCGGCTACATCACCGACATCGGCATGTGCGGCGACTACGACTCGGTGATCGGCATGGACAAGGCGTCGGCGATCGCCCGCTTCGTCAAGAAGCTGCCGACCGGCCGCCTCGAGCCCGCCGACGGCGAGGCCACGCTGTGCGCCGTCTACCTCGAAACCGACGACGAAACCGGCCTCGCCCGCCGCATCGCCCCCTTCCGCATCGGCGGCCGCCTCCCCCCGCAATGGCCGATTTGAAGTGGTGCGAGAAGTGAGAGCGGCGCCAAATCTATAACGCGAGTGGTCCAAAATTAACAGGGCATCCATATTACACGTTGGCCTGGTGCGGCGAAGCTAAAGATCGAAACGCCGTTGGTATGAAGCCGGGTTCATTGACTACAACATTGGTGTTCCCGTTCTCTTTGCTATCTATGAGAAGCGCGAACCCTAGTAAGCGTCGCTGGTGCATCATGCTCCGGCCCCGTTGCACACGCTCAAACCACCTCAAACCTTCTGTGCGCATGTCATCAATCTGAACATCGAGTTGGGAGAACACGAGACGCTTGGTAGTCACACTGAAGGCATCGCCCCACCCCCTGATCTTATCATCCAGCAGGTTGAGCGATTGAATGAACCGCGGTTCGTCGCGTCGTGGCTCATCCTTAACTGCGCCTATCTTCTGCTTTGCATTACTAATCGTAGTCCGTAAGTCCACGAGAGAACTTGTAGCCGGGCTTCTTTGGAAGGGTAAATATCCTTGTCGTCGATGTACAAGGATAGAGTAAGACCGTCGGCGATCTCACCCATCGCTGCCTTGCCCTGCGCACCTTCGGGTCGTGGCACTCCATGCCCAGTGGAATCTAGAATCTCTTGCGCGTTCCCCCAAGCCTTTGAGACCGATTTGCGATCTCGCCCAAGTATGAGGAAATCGTCGAGGTAACGAATTGTCCGGATACCTCGTTCATTGAGGGACTTGTCAAATTCGGCCAGAACGATGTTTGCGCATAAGGCCGATAGTGCAGAACCCTGTGGAACGCCGATCTGGCCGATTGGAAGAGATGAATTAGATCTCTGACCTCACTTTCATTGGCGAGTTCAGTATGTAGCGCTCTCATGAACAAATCCACGAATAGTCCTTCGGCAATGTTCTTTAGAAGGAAGCCCTTGATCTGCTGCTTCGGTATTGTTTGAAAAAATCGCTTAATATCTGATCGGACGAACCATCTCGCCCCGCCAGCGATTTCTTGAGATATGAGTGAAATGGCCTCCCGGACGCCGCGGCCTGGCAGCCCTCCTACGCTGGTCGGTGTCGCAATCACTGTGGGAAGTGCACCAAGTCGGCACACAATCTTCTTCTCTTCACATTGACAGGTGTCAAGGATCGCGCGCTGGACAATTCGGCTGAGCACGGGCGCAACGACGATCGGACGTGGCTCTTTCCTGGGCTCTCCAGGGTTCGCCCTCTTTCTCTTCAGCATGCCCCGCTGAGGTTCAAATATAAAGCCGCCTGAACGAAGTTGTCGCTGTAGTGCTGCAATGCTTCTGTCGACATCCTCCGAAAATGATGCCGCCGCGGCCCTCGCCTCTGTGTCCTTAGAGTGACTAACGCGGGATTTTACGTTCAGCCAAGCCTTATTGAGCGCTCGCCGAGATGTTGTTCTCTCCAGAAGTACGTTGTGGCGGTTGTGCTGGGTTGGGCTCATCAATTGCCGCGCAGGTCCCGACCCTCCAAGCGCCGGCGTCTTGCTGGAGCACCGACGTTCGACCGGGGTCTTGCGCCGCAACAATCCCCGCCACTGCGGTCATCCCGTCGTGACGTCCGCCCGCCACTGCGCCAGCATCCAAGGACCCAGGCAGCAACGAGGCGTTAAAGGCCGTGATCGCAACCACTTTGGCGGCGATCCAAGAAAGCCCCACCAGGGGGCGTTTTTCGAGCGGGTCATCGGCATTTCTCCAGCCTGCAACGTAGCAGGTTTTTCAGATTGTCAAGCGAAAACGCTGCCCGGACCTCCGTCCCTCCCGTTATAAAGAGCCTGTTCGCCGATGAATGTACGCTGATGCGCAGCGCGGCCTCGGCTTCGAGGCTCAACAATGAGGGCCGGCGTCTCTAGGAGCACGACGTTCGACCGGGGTCTTGCGCCGCGACGATCCCCGCCACGGCGGTCATCCCGTCGTGACGTCCGCCCGCCACTGCGCCAGCATCCAAGGACCCAGGCAGCAACGGAACGGTATAGACGGCTATATATTGACAGATCGTAAGAAGGAACGCAACATATTCATGGGCGGCCATATGTGCCGAGCGATGGCGTGTTGCCGCTATATGTGGGCGTCAGAAGGCATCGTAGTCCACACGGCTCCCCCGGAGTAGAACGCCGTCTTTCAGGAAGATCCGGATGCGGAGCCACGGACGCAAGTCGGTCTCAATGCGCTTTCGCGGCCGCCGCGCCAGGGAAGGCCGTCTGCTATGGCGAAGGTGGTGAGGTCGGCCAGCTTGGCGTCGCGACAGGGCTGCGGCAATACCCCCTCACCGCCCGAGGACGGCCGGTGCGAGCGGTCGGAAGCGGATGATGTAGTACGGCGGCTCCAACTCGTCCCTTCCGGCGTTGAGCTGGGCAGTGCGGTGCAGCTTGTTCCACGGTGACGTACTGAATCCATCCGGCCCGGCGCTGATGGCGTCCGGCCAGCACAGCCGCTCGTTGTCGCGAAAGAGAACCCGATAGGAGCCATCCGACGCGGTGACGCGACCCACTCGCCGCATTCGCTCCAATGCTGTCCCGTACTCCCTACCCGGCGAAGCGGTTGCTGAGGGGAAAGCCGCGCGGCACGGTATGGCCGGCTTGGCCGCGTTTGCCGAGCCAGGGGCGCAGTTCGGTCTCGGTGCGGGTTCCCCGCCCGGCTCGCCACGACAAGCCGTCCGCTATCCTAAAGGTGGTGATGCCCGCCAGCTTGGCGTCTCGGTACCGCTGCAGCAGCACCCCCCTGCCCTCCCCAGCAACGCTCCGCCCGATTGGACGTCAGCAGCGAGCGTAAGTTCGGCTCCCACGACGACGGCCTGAGCCAACAATTCGTGCATGTGTGAAGTGCATCGCTGATCGCAACTCGCTTTTCTGCATTCATTCCAATTGATCTCTAGTGCGAACTAAGTGGAGGGAATTATGGGCGAGTGGATAAGTGGATTCACGCGTTCCGCCGCTATTACGAGTACATGTTTTTTATGTCTGTGGTCCGCGCCGAACTCCGCGACTGCTCAAGCAGAGGTGGAGGGACAATTCCTCGACCGGCCTGGAAATGTTGCTCCTACGCCACGGCCGGACAGCGTCGCGCCTTCGAATATTGCCTTGCCTGCCGAGACTGCGATCTATTTCAGGCGAATTTTTCATCTGTTCTTGAGTGCGCCTCTGCCGAGAGCAATTTTCAGACAAGGCGGGATTCCGCCCATCATTCCTACCCTCGAGGTAGACCGCAATCCCTTCGGACACCTTGGCTCATTCCAACCAGGCGGCCCCACACGTACGGCGGACAATGCCTTCTTTCAGTCTTTGGGCACGAATGGCCGAGCGTGCGTCACATGCCATCAGCCCCCGAGCGGCATGAGCGTCAGCCTCCGTAACATCAGGACGCGCGGGAGGGTGCTCGGTGCCAGAGATCCGATCTTCGCTCCGGTTGACGGCGCGAATTGCCCGAATCTCGTGCCTGCCGGCGAGACGTCCGGATCGCTCTTCGGCGGCCGGAGAGGCAGAGGCAATAGGGCCTTCGCGCAAGCACATTCCCTGCTGTTACAGAAAGGACTGTTCCGGATCTTCCTACCGGTGAATGTCAGAGGCGGGGGAGAGATCGAAATCACGCCGGTAAGCGATCCGACAACCTGCAATTTCGATCCGGAATACAATCAGGACAGCACCGGCAAGCGGGTCATCTCGATGTTCCGGCGGCCGCTCATCTCTGCAGACCTGAACTTCGAAAACTAACGGGAGCATAATGTGGGATGGCCGGGAGCCATCGCTCCGTACTCAGGCTGTGAGCGCCACCCTGGGCCATGCACAAGCCATCAACCCGCCAACGCAAGAGCAGATAGATCAAATTGTCACTTTCGAGACCGGGATCTCCAGTGCTCAGATCCGCGACAGACAGGCGGGTAGGCTGACCGCCAACGGCGCGACGGGCGGGCCGATCGCCCTCTCTGCCGAGCCGCCAGGTCAATCCAACCCGCCGGCCCCGGTGTTCGATGAATACGACACTTGGAACTCGCCGAGCGAAACGGCCACGAGGCAGTCCATCGCTCGCGGGCAGGTCCTGTTCAACACCAAGACCTTCATCATCAACGATGTCCGCGGCGTCAGCGAGACTTTCGGCAACAACGTGCCCGGACAGTGTGCGACGTGCCACAACGTCAATCATGCCGGCACCAACATCGCCCCGAGCGGCCTGATGGATATCGGTATCGGCGGGCACGCGGCCAACTTCGCGCCGGCCACGGATCTCCCGATCTTCGAGGTCAGGTGCAAGACCGGCCCCATACCCTTCAACAACGGCAGCGATACCGTGCGAACCAATGATCCTGGCCTGGCCGTCATTACCGGCCTTTGCAAGGACATCGGCGCGAGTTCGGTGCCCGGCCTGAGGGCGCTCGCCGCGCATGAGCCGTATTTCCGCGACGGATCGGCGGCGGCTCTAAGGGACGTGGTGGAGTTCTATGACAAACGGTTTGCGATCGGACTAACGCCACAAGAGGAACAGGACCTGGTCAACTTTCTTGCGGCCCTGTGACCCGAGTGTTTCTGAGTGGAGCGCCCACCGGGCGCTCCACGACCCTCACGATCAATGCCTTTCCGCGCGGTCAGGCCATCCTTCGAGACGGTTGCTGAGCGGAAGAGAGCGTGGGGCGCCGCTCTGGCAACAGTGTGACTGCAGCGAGCATTGCCGCGAAGAATACGCCGATCGCGTTCTGACCGACCTCACACGGCGGTAGATTGCCACACGTGTGCGCATCTCAGGCCCTTCCTCTTCCTACAGCTCGAACCGGTTGAAGCCGCGGGGGACGGTGTGGCCGGCTTGGCCGCGTTTGCCGAGCCAGCGGGCGCAGGTCGGTCTCGGTGCGCATTCCCCGCCGGCGCTCGCCAAGACAAGCCCGTCCGCTATCTTGAACGTGGTGATGTCCGCCAGCTTGGCGTCGCGGTACCGCTGCAGCAGCACGCCCCTGCCCTTCGCCATTACCGGCAGCTCGGCGAGCGGGAAGATCAGCAGCTTGCGGTTGTGCCGAGCACCGCCACGGCGTCGTCGCCGTCGGCGATCGCCCGCAACATGACGGCGCGCTCGCCCTCGCCCAGCAGCAGCACCGCCTTGCCGGCGCGCCTTTCGCCCAGCGCCTCGTCTTCCTCGACGATGAAGCCGCGGCCGCCATCGGATGCTATGAGCAGCCGTCCGCCCGGCCGGTGCACGCCGATCCGAGAGCGGCTCGAACGGGTGCGGCAGGTCGACGATCAGCCGCAGCGGCTCGCCGAAGCCGCGGCCTATAGGCAGGCGGTCGCAGGCGAGGGAATAGAAGCGGCCGTTCTCGGCGAAGATCAAGCAGCCGGTCGGTGGACAGCGCGTGCAGGACGAAGCGGGCGCCGTCGCCCTCCTTGTAACGCACCGCCGCCGGATCGACGAGGTGGTCCGGCGCGGCCCGCAGCCAGCCCTTCTCCGAGCAGAGCACGGTGATCGGCCGCGCCGCGTCCGGCGCGCGTAGGGGCACGGCGACGGCATCCGGTGCATCGGCGATCAATGTACGCCTGCGCCCGAGATCGGTCGCCTTGCCGAAGCGCTCGCCGATTTGCGCCGATCTCCTCGGCGATCCGCCGCCAGCTCAGGCCTTCGTCGCCGAGCAGCGCGTCGAGGTCGGCGCGCTCCGCCAGCAAGCCCTCCTGCTCGCGGCGAAGCTCGATCTCCTCGAGCTTGCGAAGCTGGCGGAGCCGCATGTTCAGCACCGCGTCCGCCTGCGCCCCGGTCAGCGCGAAGCGCAGCATCAGCGCCTGCTTCGGGTCGTCCTCCTCGCGGACGATGCGGATCACCTCGTCGAGATTGAGGTGGACGATGAGGAATCCGGCCAGCAGCTCCAGCCGCTGTTCGATGCGGGCGCGGCGGTGCAGGCTACGGCGGCGCAGCACCTCGCGGCGATGCCCCAACCATGCGCGCAGTAGCTCCTTGAGATCGAGCACACGCGGCGTCGTCCCGTCGACCAGAACGTTCATGTTGACGCCGATCCGCACTTCGAGGTCGGTCAGGCGGAACAGCTCGGCCATCATCGCCTCGCCGTCCACCGGGCGCCCGCGCGGCTTCAGCACGATCCGCACCGCCTCGGTCGATTCGTCGCGGATGTCGGCGAGAAACGGCAGCTTGCGTTCCGCCGAACAGCTCGGCCAGCCGCTCGATCAGCTTCGCCTTCTGCACCTGGTAGGGGATCTCGGTGACAACCAGCAGCGGCGCACCGTCGGCGCCCTTCTCCATGCTCCAGCGCGCGCGCAGCCGCAGCGAGCCGCGGCCGCTCCGATAGACCTCGATGCGGGCCGCGAGATCCTCGGCCAGCACGCCGCCGGTCGGGAAGTCCGGTCCCGGCAGCAGCGCCACCGAGATCCTCGATCGTCGCATCGGGATGCTCGATCAAATGGCGGCGCCGCGGCGCAGAGTTCGGCCGCGTTGTGCGGCGGGATGCTGGTCGCCATGCCAACGGCGATGCCCTGCGCGCCGTTCGCCAGCAGGTTCGGAAACGCCGCCGGGAGAACCACCGGCTCCTCGTCCTCGCCATCGTAAGTCCGGCGGAAGTCGACGGCGTCCTCGTCCAGTCCGTCCAGCATCGCCTCGGCGACGGCGGTCAATCGCGCCTCGGTGTAGCGCATCGCCGCCGCGCCATCGCCGTCGATGTTGCCGAAGTTGCCCTGCCCCTCGACCAGCGGATAGCGCACCGCGAAGTCCTGGGCGAGTCGAACCAGCGTCTCGTAGACGGCGCTATCGCCATGCGGATGGTAACGGCCGATCACGTCGCCGACGACGCGCGCGCACTTCTTGAACCCGGACGAGGGATCGAGGCGGAGCTGCCGCATGGCGTACAGCAGCCGCCGGTGCACCGGCTTCAGCCCGTCGCGCGCGTCCGGCAGCGATCGGCCGACGATCGTCGAGATAGCATACGCCAGATAGCGCTCGGTGATCGCGTCGCTGAGTGGAATGTCCTCGACTAGCCCGCCGCTCGTATTCTCGGCCACCCGCACTACCCCCTCGAGTTGGCTTCACGGTGCGCGCCGCGAGCGATTTGCTCGGCCAGCCGCGCCCGGGCAGCCGGCAACGCCCGGCCCTGCGCGGCGTACACGTGCCGCAGCAGGAAATGGCCGGTCAACGCCAGACCATCGGCGATCGCTTCGGCATTCTCCGCCGAGGCGTCGACCAGGAAGCCGGGCAGACGCAGCAGCCGGTCGTGCCACGGCGCGCCGGCCTCGGCCGAGACAGCGCGCCCCGAGCGCGGCGAAACGTAGGCGAGATCGCCGGTCGTGCCGGTCACCACGCAACACCCGAAATCCAGCCCAAATCCAAGCTCCGCCAGCAATTCGACCTCCCAGCGGACATAGCGGGCAGCCCAGCCGGCTTCGGCTTCGACAGCCGCGAACAGGTCAGCCAGCGCGCGATAGATCGCCGGCGCCGGCTCGCGCTCCGGCAGCGCCGTCTCCGTGACCGCGCAGGCTGCGGCAATCGCCGCCAACCGCGATGGGTCGGCAAGCACCTTGGGCGCCAAACCCCGGCCCGGCTCGCAGCTCATCGTGCCGAGGTGATCCGCAAGCCGCGCCCGCCAGCGAGCGCTGACCCGACTGCCGGGCTGTAACATGCCGCGGTTACGCCGGCCGATGCCGCCGCGCACCAGCCCGGAATGCCGGCCATAGCCGCGCGTCAGCAGCGACAGCACCACGGATGTCTCGCCGAACGCACGAGCAGCGAGCACGATGCCTTCGTCGCTCCACTCCATGGCCGCCTCTCAGCCCAAGTAGCGGCGCCGGCCTGCTCCGGCATTGGTCAGCCTGCGCAAGTTGTAGGCAACGGCCATGGCGGCAAAGACATTATAGCCTTCATGCAATTCACTGATTATGCTCGTCATACTGTCGATGTCTGAAATTGGCATTGCTTGTGCATAGCTAGGCGGTGCTCCACATCCGCCGCCGAGCCAAGCAGCACGGCGCATAATGTTCAACGAGCAAAGAGGGGATACCGCCGTGGGCGTCCACGACATCGTGATCACCGAACCTCACCCGTGCCGGCGCGGCTTCTTTCGCCGGCTCTACGCCCGTATTCAGACATCGAACACCGGAGAATACTGGGTCTGGCGGCAAATTGACGAGAACGGTCTGCCACTGACCGATGCCGAAAGAGCATTCAAGAGCGAGGATGCCGCCCTCAACGACGCCGTGCGCTCGCTGAACGGGGTCGCCGTGGCCGTCTGATCCTCCCAAGGTCGGCATCAGCGGCCGGAGGACGACGACGAAGGCACAAGCCCGTGCAGGCGGAAGAACACGGGGTCCTCCCGCCATTTTTTATTTCTTTACTTTTTTATTTTTTTTATTTTTTTTATTCTATAATTATTATATAAAATTATTTTTTTTAAAACACTCATTTTAAACATTACTCACACATATTACTTCACATTTATATAACATCTCTCTCTCATCTCTTCTTGCACTAACATATCTTCTACACTGAGCTCTTTGTATCAGACTCTACAGTTATAGCTCTAAATGTTACAGAATTTGATTGCAGTCGCGGAAGGAACTCGAGAGAAATCGCAGGTTGTGCAGCGATCACATGTACAGCTCTACTATGACTTACACTCTCATCTACTTCGACACACAGATCTATTTACAACAGCGATAAGACATTTCTATTGATACAGATTACTCAGACACTACAACGTACAACAACAGCACATCACAACAGCGCAAAGTAAATATATCTCGCTGAATGGCCGGATTTCGAGGACGGTCCGATCCTCTCGCGTGAAACGGGGACGGCGGAAGTAGCGCGATGCGACGACACCCCGGCCATCGTTCCCGCTTACGAGCAACCGCGTCATAATTTGAGAGAGCTCGCCAATAAGCCAGGACGCTTCGCCTACGTCCATGACGCGGGGAATTTCGTCGAAGGAGTTCAGGACCAGACAGTCGACCGTGATCCAGCATTCTGTGGAAATAGAGATCCAGGAACGCCTTGGAACGGTTCGAGAGAGGCTCACGGATGTTCTTGAAAAATAAAATCGCGGAGTTCGTCCTCGGTCGGTGGGTCGTCGTGTGTCCAAGCGGCCCCGCTCGTCCACTCTCGCAAGTTGACTTAGATCGGAAGTTTGCCCGTCCGATCCACCTCCTCCAGCAGGTCGCGGCACAGTTTGCGGAGCGCCACGGTCTTTCCGGATCCGGGGTCTCCTAAGACCAGGAAAAGCTTTGAACGCCGGTTCTGCCGAATTCCGGCCAAGAGATCGACAACCCGCCGGCGCCGGCGCTCGCCCTTGAGGATATCGACCTCCGCGTCCAAGGGCACGAGGAGATCATATCACACCTCGGGTGGAGTAGGCGTTATGCGAGGGCCGCGCGCCCGGGCTGCTGCTTCAGTCCCGAATTCCCAGACCGTGGAGACGGAGGAAGGCGGGATCCTCGCGCCACTTCCGCGCACCTTGACGAACAGAAACAGGTGGACGCGCCGCTCGAAGGCGTCCTGCATCTCCTTGCGCGCCAGTTCGCCGACCCGCTTCAACTGCTGACCGCCTTTGCCGATGACAATACCGCGCTGCCCCTCGCGCTCGACGTAGATGACCTGTTCGATACGGGCGCTTCCGTCCTTGCCCCAGGTCCAGCTCTCGGTCTCGACGGCGATCGAGTAGGGTAGCTCCTGCTGTAGCTGCCAAAACAGCTTCTCACGGGTAATTTCGGCGGCGAGCAGCCACCCCGGCATGTCGGAGACCTCGTCCTCCGGGTAGAGCCAGGGGCCGGGCGGCACCAGAGCGGCCAGCGACGCGGCAAAATCGGCGACACCATCGCCGGTGAGCGCCGATAGCATAAAGATACGGCCGAACACCTCCGTTGTCGCGAGATCCTGAGCCAGCGCCAGCAAACCGGGCTTGGCCACCGCGTCGACCTTGTTCAGCACCAGAATCGCCTGCCTATGGCGCTGCCGCAACCACTCGATCGCCCGCTCCGCGCCATCGTCGATGCCGCGGATGCTATCGATGACCAGGGTGATCTCATCGGCGCCGCGCGCGCCCTCCCAGGCTGCCTCCACCATCGCCGCGTCGAGTCGCCGCCGTGGCTGGAAAATGCCGGGAGTGTCGACCAGCAGAATCTGGCTCGAACCGACGATGGCGATGCCCAGCACGCGTGCCCGGGTCGTCTGCACTTTTGGCGAGACGATGCTGACCTTTGCGCCGACCAGGCGGTTGACCAGCGTCGACTTGCCCACGTTCGGCGAGCCCAGGATCGCGACGAAGCCACAGCGGGTCGCCGGCGCCGGCGCGGTTTCGCGCGCTCCCGCGGGTAGCTGGGCCGGATCGGGCTCGGATAATGGATCCTCAGCCGCCATCAGCCGGCCGCACCTTCATCAGCATCACCTCGGCGGCGGCGCGTTCGGCCATGCGCTTCGAGGATCCGGACGCCGTCACCGCCGCGAACCCCTGGACGGTCACCTGGACACGAAAAACTGGCGCATGCGGCGGGCCGGTGCGGTCCGTCTCGACATACAGCGGCAGCGGCAAGCCTTGACCCTGCGCCCATTCCTGCAGCACGGTTTTGGCGTCTTTCGGCGGCGAGGCATCGCGCTCGACCAGTGGCCACCACAGCCGCCGGACGACCTCTCGCGCCGCCTCGAAGCCGCCGTCGAGGTAGATGGCGGCGATCAGCGCCTCGCAGGCATCACTGAGCAGACCGGGGTTGTTTCGGCCGCCTGCTTCCTCCTCGCCCCGCGAGAGCCGGATGCATGCGGCGAGTCCGATCTCGTCAGCGACCTGCACAAGAGCCTCGCGGCGCACCAGCGCCGCGTGGCGGCGCGCCAGTGCGCCAACCTCCTCGCGCGGAAACTTGTGAAACAGCAACTCCGCGATCACCAGCCCGAGCACGCGGTCGCCGAGAAACTCCATCCGCTCGTTGCACTGCCTGCGCCGTCCCGCTTCGCCCTGGAAGCTCGGATGTGTGAGAGCCTCTTCAAGCAGCCCCTCGCGCTGGAACATATAGCTTAGCCGGTCCCGCAACGCATGCAAGCGATCGCTCTGGGGATCAGGACCGATCGCCGGGGCGGTCATTCGATGCCCTGAAACAACCGATCGAAGCGCACGGTCCGGTACCACTGCCAGACCTTCAGCGCATCTCCGTCGACGGAGAAAAAGATAACTTGAGCCTTGCCGATAAGGTTTTCGAACGGCACGAAGCCGACCTCGCCGAGAAATCGGCTGTCGCGCGAGCTGTCGCGATTGTCGCCCATCAGGAAGTAGTGCCCCTCGGGGACGGTGTAGATGCCCGTGTTGTCGAAGGGGCCGCTATCGCTGATCTCGATGATCTCATGCGCGCGCCCGTTGGGCAGAATCTCCCGGTAAAGCTGGAAGGCCGGCGCCGCCGCCGAGCCGTTGGGCACGACATACCGCCTCATCGCCTCCCGCCGAACCGGCTGACCATTGATGTGAACGATGCCGGCACGCAGCTGCACGCGATCTCCGGGCAGGCCGATGACTCGCTTTATATAGTCCGTCGAGTTGTCGGTCGGCAGCTTGAAGACAACGACATCACCCCGCTCCGGCGGCCGCGCGAGAAGCCGCCCGGAGAACAAAGGCAAGCCGAACGGCAGCGAGTAACGGCTAAATCCATAAGAAAACTTCGATACGAACAAGTAGTCGCCGACGAGCAGCGTCGGGATCATCGATCCGGATGGGATGCTGAACGGCTCGAACAGAAAAGTCCGGACGACGACCGCGATGAGGACGGCATAGACGATGGTTTTGACGAGTTCCCAGAACCCGTGCGATTTGCTGGTCGCCATGGAGGGTCGTCGAGCTTTCCGGGTTCAGGTTTCGGAATTCATTATGGATGTGTGCGTATCGATGCGGCCCGGATCAAGCCATTCGCACCGCGCCGATGTCAAGGCATCGTCTGCGCTGTAGCTCGGCGAGTGGTCGATGAGGCAGGACTTCCAGGCGTATCGTGTAGAGGATACATGTAAACGAAACACCTAGGTTCGGCGCGGTCGATCAACGACTTCCGTCGCCAGAAGGGCGGCCCGCTCGGCTGGAATTTTATGGGCGCGTTGCATCGACGGCCTTCTGACCACGATGAGGGGCGATCATCCTGGAAACGGCGGCCCGTTGCAAGCGACGAACAAGCGGTGAAAGCCTTGCTCCCGAAAAGCGGCCTCGCACGACCGCTTCGAATCATCGAATGGATCAAAGTCAAGCTCGGGGTGTAAGCCGCCGCAGATGAGCTAAACGCAAAGACTGCGTTATGGAAACGGAGCTGGTTAAGAATAGCGCCGTTACAAACATTACCAACGACCCGATCATAATGACGACAAGGTAGGAGAGATAGTTGCCGTTGATCTCAAACAGCACTAGAGCGCCCAGCTGTGAAAGCAGCGTGCTAAGGCAGAATATCTCCAGCGACTTTTGCCCGCAGGCAATCACCGGCTTCGCGAATTTCAGCTGCCGTAGATATTCTGTAGATGGCATGATCCCAATGAGCAAGACCAACAGAGATATGAAATACAATAGGCGCGTTATCCCGACTGTTCTCAGGTCCATGCCCGGCAGATCTGAAAGCAAGCTGAGTACGGCGAGGTCGGGAATCTGGTAGATCTTGCCCACCACCGCTAGGCTCTTCCATATCGCGATCGTTCCGAGGGCGAAACCGATGATCCACAACAAGGTCCGCTTGCGTGGCAGATTAAAGCGGGCAAAGGTCTCCCTGGAACCGAGCGCCATACCCATGACGAAAAGTAGTTGCCATGAAAACGGGTCGAACAACCAATGGTCTCCAGAGGCGGATACCAGAGGCAGGTTGAGCCAGGGTGCACGGGCAGCCGCGACGTAAAGCGCGAGAGACAGCGCCATTGCAGCTAGGGGGCGTGTTTTGACAAGGAGCAACATGCCGGGCGCGAATACAAGAAGCACCATGTAGAGAGGAAGTATATCAGTATACACAGGAAAATACTGAAAAACTAAGAATTTCGCCACGGCCGTCCCGAAATCAGTGTATAACAACCATAATTCGGAGTATTCCATATATGTTTGCGACTTATACGGAAATAAGAAGGTGAGCCCGACTACTATGGTGAACATAATGAAATTGGCTATGAATATATAGCGGACGCGCGCTAGAGCCTTCAGTTGGCATTGCCAGAAGCCGAGCCGCGCCAGGTTCTTGATGTAAACAACGCCGAAAACATATCCCGAGAAAAACACAAAAAACTCCGCTGCGGAACACAAACCGAAGTTCCTTAGGGTCGGAAAATAATAATTACCGGTGCCGCCAAAAGAAAGAGCGGTGTCGCTAAGATGGTCCATAAATATTACGATCAATGAAAGGCCGCGCAGGAGATCTATCCGCAGGTCCCGCATAGTAGCTCACCCCATATTAACTCGACTATGGCAAATGTATATGAGAGACGTTGATATTCTGTTGCGAGCGGAAGAATTTTGTAACAATGCGCTAAAAATGCATAAACGTCAAGGGCCCGGCCGTGGTACGCAGCCCTTTGGTGGCGCGCCCTTACTGATTAGTTAAGATGCACCAAAAGAAGTAAAATGGCGGCGTATTGTCTAAGCACGAACGGTTTTTCTAAAGGGCACCTTCGTCGCCAATCCGGATACCGCATCACGTGTACAGAACTGGTAATTGGCGGATGGTGCTGCCGCTGACGAGCGCCCCTCGTTTGCCGTCAACCGGTATGTCGCCTTTGGTAGTGTCCCGAAGGTTCAGCAAGGGTGATCGGCAGGGTGGTCATGGTATGCGGGTGATTAAAGAGATCACCGATCCTTGGCTGAGGATGCACACCATGACCGAGCGGAAGAGTAGGTAGGAAGGTATCGACGTGAAAGCGGTGCTGTCCGGCGACGATGCGTTCATTCGCGCCGTGGTTCGGGTGGCGCTGCAGGAGGTTCTGGAAGCGGAGATGACCCAGACGGTGGGTGCCGGCAAGGGGGAGCGGACGCCGAGCCGAGTGGGCTATCGTTCGGGGTACTATGGTCGGACGCTGATCACGCGGGTGGGCAAGCTGGAGCTCAGGGTGCCGCAGGATCGGGACGGCCGGTTCTCGACCGAACTGTTCGAGCGCTATCGGCGTTCGGAGCGAGCGCTGGTAGCGGCCTTGGCGGAGATGTATGTGCAAGGCGTGTCGACGCGCAAAGTGAAGACGATCACCGAAGAGCTTACGAGAAGGTGCGCGAGGCTGGCGTGATCGCGGGCCAGGCGGTGCTGATCGCCATCGGCGTCGATTGGGACGGCCGGCGCCAGGTGCTCGGCGTCGAGCTGGCCAATCGCGAGAGCCGATCGAGCTGGCGGGACTTCCTCCTCGGCCTGCGCGAGCGCGTCTGCAAGGGATCGGAGAGCTGTCTGCGGCTGGTCCGCGCGCTCTGCGTCGAGACTCACGAGAACTGGCTGGAAGCGCACCGCTACCTGAACATGGATTATCTGCGCGAGCTGAAGAAGGAGGCGCTCCGCAAAGCGGCCTGAACCACGCCTGTGGATAACGCTCCGCGTTCCCCACAGGCGCAACCACATCCGCAACCAAAACCATTCTGCTGAACTTGACGCACATAACTTCGCCTTTGCGAAAGGCAGGCATGTCCGAGGGTTCTTGCGTGGCCTCGCTCGCGGCGTAGCGGGGACGGAGCGGCGGATCTATCCACCCTGTCAGTTGTGCTGAATAAGGAGCCGCAAGATGGTCGCCGGATCGGCGATCCGACGAGATACCAACTCCAGGCCGTTCAGGGTTTCGCCGTGGCATGCAGGTCGAAGTCTACGATGACGCCGTCCTCCCGGGTAGCGTTGCGGGTCGGCGTGGAGGTCCGATTGGCTGGATTACGAGCTCGGAGTAGCCCAGATGACCACCAGGGCGTGGGCGAATGGGTACTCGTCGGTTAGCGACAGCTCGATCGCAGGTGACAGGCCGGGTGGCGTAAGCGATTCGAGGCGGCTGGCGGCTCCGCCGGAGAGGCGCATGAACGGCTTGCCCGATCGCAGGTTGTCGATCTCCATGTCGCGCCAGGCGACGCCTTGGCGAAAGCCGGTGCCGAGCGCCTTGGCGCAGGCCTCCTTGGCGGCGTAGCGCTGCGCGTACCGGGCGGCAAGATTGACGTGGCCGTCACAGCGGCTGCGTTCCAGATCGGTGTAGACGCGCTTGCAGAAGCGCTCACCCCATCGCTCCAGCGTTCGCTCCAGCCGGCGGATGTCGAGCAGGTCGGTCCCGACTCCGAGAATCACTCGTTGGACCTCGGCGGCCAACCGATCATCGCGAGCCGGGTCGCCGGGCTTGATCCGTCAGCGCCCGCATGCGCGCGATGCTCTCCTCCAGCCCGAGAAAGATCGCCTCGCCGATCAGAAAGTGGCCGATGTTGAGCTCGACGATTTCGGGCACGGCGGCGATTGGACCGACGTTGTCATAGCTGAGGCCGTGGCCGGCGTGGCACTCGATACCCCGGGCACTGGCGCAATGCGCGGCCTCTTCGATGCGCGCGATCTCCATCGCGCCCCGCTCGGGGCCGGCGTGACACCAAGCGCCGGTGTGCAGTTCGACCGCGTGCGCGCCCAGCGCCGCGGCCGCCTCGACCTGAGCGATGGTCGGCTCGATGAACAGGGTTACGCGTATGCCGGCCGCGGCGAGCTGGTCAACGACAGGCCCCACGCTCGCGGCGCCGGCCACGGCGTCCAGCCCGCCCTCGGTGGTTCGTTCCTCGCGCCGCTCGGGGACCAGGCACACGGCATGAGGTTGATGGCGCAAGGCAATGCGAAGCATCTCGTCGGTCGCCGCCATCTCAAGGTTCAGCGGCGCGTCCACCTCTCGGCCCAGCCGCGTGATGTCGTCGTCGGAGATGTGCCGGCGATCCTCGCGCAGATGCGCGGTGATGCCGTCGGCGCCGGCGCGCACCGCGAGCGTGGCTGCTCGCACCGGGTCCGGGTGCTGGCCGCCGCGTGCGTTGCGGATGGTGGCGACGTGGTCGATGTTGACGCCTAGGCGAAGGTGGGGAGTCATGAGCGTGGCGTATTGGCCAAGCGGCTGGCATTGTCAAGCTCGGCCTTCTGTTGCCATTCCTCATCGTGGCGCGCGTTAGCTTTCTCAAGCGGACACGGCGGCCGGGGCTCGAAACCATCAGGCTAGCGACGGGCGCGGTCGGCGGAATTGACGGCCGGCGTCGCCCGCAAGGCGGCGATGATATCGACCAGGTGGGCAACGTCGCGAACCTCGATGTCCACCAGGATGTCGAAAAATTGCATCGTCCGGTTGGTGATCTTCAGGTTGGAAATGTTGCCCTCGTTCCTGGCGATCACCGTCGTCAGGCTACCGAGGCTGCCGGGCTCGTTCAGTACCGTCACCTGCACGCGGCCGACGTGTACCGCCCCGTCGGCCTCGCCGTCCCCTACATCCCAGGACACATCGATCCAGCGCTCGGGCGTATCGGCGAACTCCTCCAACGTCTCGCAGTCGATGGTGTGAATGGTCACCCCCTTGCCGGTGGTGACGACGCCGACGATGCGGTCTCCAGGCAGCGGATGGCAGCAGCCGGCGAAATGTAGGGCCATGCCCGGGATGAGGCCGCGGATCGGAATGCCCTGCCCCTTCGTGGCCGGCTTCTTGTGCCGGGCGCGGGCGAGTGGCACCACCTTCTCGACGAAGCTGCGCTTTTTGCGGATGCCGGGCAGCACCGCCTCGACGACGGCGCGGGCGTTAAAGTTGCCGGCGCCGACCTGCGCGCGGAGGTCGTCGACGCTCGCCTGCTTGAAGTTCCTCAACACGCCTTCCAGCGCCTTATCTGAACACTCGTAACCCTCGGCGCTGAACGCGCGGTCAAGTATTGACCGGCCGAGCTCTAGGTACTGCTCCCGCTCCTTCGATCGGATGAAACGGCGGATCCGCGCCCTCGCCTTGCCGGTAACGACGAAGCGTTCCCAGGTCGGAGACGGCGTCTGCGCTTTGGAGGTGATGATCTCGACCTGATCGCCGTTCTGCAGCACGGTTCGCAGCGGCATCAGCCGGCCATTGATCTTGGCGCCGACGCATCTATCGCCGATCTGCGAATGCACGGCGTAAGCGAAGTCGACCGGGGTGGCGCCGCTCGGCAGGTTGATCAGGTCGCCTTTCGGAGTGAAGCAGAACACCTCGTCCTGGAACATCTCGAGCTTGGTGTGCTCGAGGAATTCCTCCGGCCCACCCGCGTGCTCGAGGATATCCAGCAGTTCGCGCAGCCAACGGTATTGCCGGCCGTTGGTTTGCGTAACTCCCTGCTTGTGTTGCCAGTGCGCGGCGACGCCGTACTCGGCGATTTCATGCATCTCGGCGGTTCGAATCTGGATCTCGATCCGCTGCTGCTCCGGGCCGAACACGCCGGTGTGCAACGAGCGATAGCCGTTCGGCTTCGGCGTCGAAATGTAGTCCTTGAACCGGCCGGGGATGACCGGATACTCGCCGTGCATTATGCCGAGCCCGCGATAGCAGTCCTCTTGCGTCGGCACGATCAGGCGAAATGCCATGATGTCGCAGAGCTGCTCGAAATTGAGGTTATTCCGCTGCATCTTCTGCCAGATCGAGTAGGCAGTCTTCTCGCGGCCGACGATCTCGCCTTCCAGGTCGTTCTTGCGCAGCGTTTCATGCAATTTCGCGATAACGCGCGGTATGAGTACGCCCCCATGGTCTCGGAGGAAATTCAGGCGTGCGAGAATCAAATCGCGGGCGTGCGGGTTTATCTCGGCAAAGGCAAGGTCCTCGAGCTCGTTCTTCATCTCCTGCATGCCCATGCGCTCGGCCAACGGCGCATAGATGTCCATGGTCTCCGAGGCGATCCGCCGCCGCTTCTCATGGTCGTTGAGAAACCGCAAAGTGCGCATGTTGTGTAGCCGGTCGGCGAGTTTGACCAGCAGCACCCGGATGTCCTCGGACATCGCCAGCACCAGTTTCCGGAAGTTTTCCGCCTGGCGGGCATGCTCCGACTGCAACTCGATGCGATTGAGCTTGGTGACGCCATCGACGAGGCGCGCCACCTCGGGTCCAAACAGATTGCGGATCTCGGAGAGGGTTGCGCCCGTATCCTCGACGGTGTCGTGCAACAGCGCGGTAACGATGGAGGCCGTATCGAGCCGGTAGTGGGTGCAGATACCGGCGACTTCGAGCGGGTGCGAGAAGTATGGGTCGCCGCTGGCGCGGGTCTGCAAACCATGCGCCTTCATCGCGAACACGTAACCGCGATTGAGCGCATCTTCGTCCGCCTGCGGATCGTAGGCCTTGACTCTATCGACCAGCTCGAATTGCCGGATCATTGCCGTCCTCGCCGGAACGCCTTCCCGCCGCCGCTCGCGGGTCTTGCCGGACGCGACCGAACCCGACGCGCGATCAATACCGCATCAGTCTCGGGGACCGGTGATCGGGCAGGATCTGGGCCGTGACGCGCTCTAATCCTCCTCCTGCACGCCGGCATCGAACGCCGGGCCTTCGTCGTCCTCGCCGAGTTCTTCTCCGTCTTCGCCCTCGATGTGGAGTTGATCCTCGCTGACTTCTTCCGCGATCGCGACCTCGTCGGCGGCCAGGCCGATCTGCTGCATGCCGAGCGCATCGAGATCGTCGCTTTCCGGTTCGTCCGTCTCGACTACTTTCTGCAGCCCCCGGATCAGGCTGTTTTCCAATGCTTCGAGATCAACCTTGCCCTCGGCGATCTCGCGCAGAGCAATGACCGGGTTCTTGTCATTGTCCCGATCGACAGTCAAAGTCGCTCCGGCCCCCAAATTGCGCGCGCGCTGCGCCGCGACCATCACCAACTCGAATCGATTGGGAACCTTGAGGACGCAATCCTCGACGGTTACGCGCGCCATGCCGACTACTCCATTGCTCGCTCGCTTCTCGGAGCGCCTTGCTAATTTAGGCCCTCTCACCGGCCGATGGCAAGTCAGGTAGTCCGGCTACGCTTTCTTGGAGGCTCGCATCGAGCGGTTCGGCCGATTGCCCGGCGGGCAGCGCCGCAAGCATCTCCCGCACCGACAAGCCTAGCCGCGGATGCAGCCAGTCCGGCGCCAGTTCGGCTAGGGGCTTGAGCACGAATGCGCGCAGATGCATGCGCGGATGCGGAACGCAAAGACCAGCGTCGGCTTGTACGACCATTGGGCCGAAAGCCAGAAGATCGAGGTCGAGCACTCGCGGCTCATTTGGCGCGCGGCGCACCCGGCCGAAGGCTGCTTCGACCCGGTGCAGAGCTTCGAGCAGCAATTTCGCATCCAACGGCGTCTCAACATCCAGCACGCCGTTGATGAACGGCGGCTGATCGGAAGGCGGCACGGCCGCACTGCTGTACCAGCGCGAGCGGCGCCGGACGACGATGCGCATCGACGGCAAAGCACAAAGCGCCGCCCGCATAACCACAAGCGGCGAACCAATCATCTTGCTCGATAGATTGCCGCCAATTCCGATGAAAACATGGTCTTCGTTCACGGCCTATGCTCTTGAAGCTATTGCGGCCCTTTCTTACGTAATAGAGGCCCGATCGGTCCTGGTACCGGCACTGACCCGAGTGCGCCACGAACACCTACACTGAAGAACACATAAATTGAGGACTTCCCCAAATGGTATTCTACCCACAAGAGCGTATCGCATTGTTCATCGACGGCTCTAACTTGTATGCTGCGGCGCGGGCCCTGAATTTCGACATCGACTATAAGCGACTGTTACAACTGTTCGCGGCGAAAGGCCATTTGATACGAGCCTTCTACTACACGGCGCTGATCGAGGATCAGGAGTATTCGCCAATCCGGCCATTGGTCGACTGGCTCGATTACAATGGCTACACGATGGTGACCAAACCTACCAAGGAATTTACCGACGCTTCCGGCCGGCGCAAGATCAAAGGCAACATGGACATCGAGCTGGCCATCGACGTTATGGAGATGGCCGAGCACCTTGATCACGTGGTCTTGTTTTCCGGGGACGGCGATTTCCGCCGCCTGGTCGAAGCGGTCCAACGGCGCGGCGTACGCGTGACCGTCGTAAGCACCATCCGTTCGCAGCCACCGATGGTAGCCGACGAGTTACGTCGGCAGGCCGACAACTTTGTCGAGCTTCAGGAATTACAGCCGGCGATTACGCGGGTCATGCCGGCCCGCGACGCCGGACCCCGCGAGGATCGACACGCAAACGGCAACGCCGCGACACCGAGTGTGGGGCTGTTCGAGGACGCCTGAACCCGCATCGGCCATGCGCGCACCGACGGCTGGCCTACGTCAGCTTGGGCTTATGCTCCGGCCCGACAGAGACTGCCCGCGTTGCCCCCGGCTCCTGAGCTTCCGTCTGCAGAATCGCGCCCGGTTTCCAGGGGGGCACAATGCGCCGGTTCCCTCCTTAGGCGGAGAGGACGCGCGTGTGTTGATCGTCGGGCTCGCGCCTGGCCTGCGTGGCGCCAACCTCACCGGACGGCCATTCACCGGCGACTTCGCCGGCCAGCTGCTGTTCGAAACTCTCCGGAAGTTCGGCTTGGCCGAGGGAGAATATAGGGGCGCTAGCGACGACGGCCTGCGCCTGAGAGGCTGCCGCATCACCAATGCCGTGCGCTGCGCTCCGCCGCTCAACCGTCCGTTGCCGGTCGAGGCGCGCGCGTGCCGGGTGTTCTTACGCGAGGAGATCGCCGGCCTCGCCCGCCTGAAGGCGATCATCGCTCTGGGTCAGGTGGCGCACAACGCCGTCCTCGACGCGCTCGAGCTGCCGCGTTCCCGCTTCCCGTTCGCGCACGCGGCTTCGCATAGGTTACACGGCGGGCTGCTGCTCGCCGACAGCTATCACTGCTCGCGGCAGAACACCAACACCGGCCGGCTCACGCCCCCGATGTTCGAAGCCGTGTTCGCGAGCATCCTCGGCGCGATAACGAAGGGGTAAGCGGGCCGCCCGCACGGATCCTCTCCCCCACGCGCGTCGAGGGAGAGGTCGACAAATGGGCAGCCCTCGGCTGAGTCAGCTCTCGTCTTCGATTGGCGCCTGCCCGTGCAGCTCCGCCGGGTCGAACAGCCGGTGCAGGTGCACGATCACGTACTTGATGTTCGCCTGATCGACATGCCTCTGACTGGCGGCTCGCCACGCCTTGAAGGCCTCCGCATAGTTCGGATAGATGCCAACGAGGTCGAGACCCCTCACGTCGAGGTAATCCGTCCCGCGCGGGTCGGCGACCTCCCCGCCGAAGACGAGGTGCAGCAGCGGTTTGGTCATGCTTCGGTCTCCCGTAGATGTTCAGCCGCCCGCGCTATCTTGGCCAGAACCCCGGCCGCCCGCAACGGTGGCCATCATGTTTGCTTTCGAGCGGCGCGACGAGCCGAGCGATCACCGCCAAATGCGGCTTTCTGGTTGGGCGCGAGGGTTTCGATACAGTCGCCGGAACTCCCTCCCCGCTCGCGGCAGACCCGCTTACGGGAGAGGGGCGACACGGGAGACACACCGCGCCAAACGTGGCGGTTACGAACCGGGACGGTTCGAGATGCCCGGGGAACGCAAATTATGAGCTGTAGTACATCTGGAACTCGACGGGGTGGGGGGTGTGTTCGAAGTTGTACACTTCTTCCCACTTGAGCTGGATGTAGCCGTCGATGAGATCGTCGGTGAAGACATCGCCCTTCTTCAGGAAGGCGCGGTCGACGTCGAGGTTGCCGAGCGCCTCGCGCAAGGAGCCGCAGACAGTCGGGACGTTCGACAGTTCTTCCGGCGGCAGGTCGTAGAGGTTCTTGTCGATGGCGTCGCCGGGGTGGATCTTGTTCTGGATGCCGTCGAGGCCGGCCATCAGCATCGCCGCGAAGCCGAGGTAGGGGTTGCAGGTCGGATCGGGGAAACGAACCTCGACGCGCTTGCCCTTTGGATTGGAGGTGAACGGGATGCGGCACGACGCCGACCGGTTACGCGCCGAATACGCCAGCAGCACCGGCGCCTCGAACCCGGGAATCAGCCGTTTGTAGCTGTTGGTGGACGGGTTGGTGAAGGCGTTCAGCGCCTTGGCGTGCTTGATGATGCCGCCGATGTAGTAGAGCGCCAGGTCGGAGAGATCGGCGTAACCGGTTCCGGCGAACAGCGGCTTGCCGTCCTTCCAGATCGACTGGTGCGTGTGCATGCCCGAGCCGTTGTCGCCGGTCACCGGCTTCGGCATGAAGGTCGCCGTTTTGCCGTAGGTCTGCGCGACCATCTGCGTCACGTACTTGTAGATCTGGACCTGGTCCGCCGCCTTGACCAGCGTCGAGTACACCAGGCCCAGCTCATGCTGGCTCGGCGCCACCTCATGGTGGTGCTTGTCCATGGTCAGGCCCATCTCCTGCATCGTCGACACCATCTCGGCGCGCAGATCCATCGCCGAATCGACGGGCGGGACGGGGAAGTAGCCGCCCTTGATCGGCGGACGGTGGCCGGCGTTGCCCTCCGGCAGGATGCGGCCGGTGACATACGGGCCCTCATCCGAGCTGAACTCGTAGAAGCACGAGTTCATCTTCACTTCGTAACGCACATCGTCGAAGACGAAGAATTCCGCCTCTGGGCCGAAATAGACGGTATCGCCGACGCCAACGGAAGCGACATAGGCCTCCGCCTTCTTGGCGATGGACCGGGGATCGCGGAGGTACGGCTCACCGGTCGACGGCTCGACCACGTCACAGAACAGGATCAGCGCCGCTTGCGCGGCGAAGGGATCCATGACCGCCGATCCGGCGTCCGGAATCAGCGCCATGTCGGATTCGTTGATGACTTTCCAGCCGGCGATTGACGACCCGTCGAACATGATCCCGTCGCTGAACGAGTCCTCGTCGACGAAGTCGGCGGTCATCGTCAGATGTTGCCACTTGCCGCGCGGATCGGTGAAGCGCAGATCGACGTATTTGACCTCGTTCTCCTTGATCACCTGCAGCACTTCCGCCGGCGTTTTACAGTTGAGTGCCATCGTTCAGTTCCTCGATCCCTCTGCATTGCTGAGGTGGTTATAGAAGAGCGCGTCGCCGCCCTCTCGATAAAGCGGCCTGGAAGCGACAGTGTTATATCGCTTCGACGCCGCGCTCGCCAGTCCGCACGCGGATAGCGTCTTCCACCGTGGTGATGAAAATCTTGCCGTCTCCGATGCGCCCGGTGCGCGCGGCCTGCTGTATCGCCTCGACCGCCTGTTCGACGAGGGTGTCCTCGACGACCAACTCTATCTTCACCTTGGGCAAGAAATCGACGACATACTCGGCGCCTCGATACAGTTCCGTGTGTCCCTTCTGGCGGCCGAACCCCTTCGCCTCGAGCACGGTTATACCTTGCAAGCCGAGCTCGTGAAGCGCTTCCTTAACGTCGTCAAGCTTGAACGGCTTGATGATCGCCTCGATTTTTTTCATCAAACATAGCCTCTTCGCTTTGTTGATCAAGCCGGCCCGAAACCGTCGGTATCCCGGAGATCGCCGTCAGTACTGCCATCGCAAGTTTACGCACACAGCTAAGCACGGTCCGTGCCAAGCGCCAAATAAATGTGCTCCGCTCAAAACGTTCACGGCTTCCGCGTACAAGCCAAAATTGTCCGCTGGCCCTCTCGAGTGGCGAGGCGACCAGGATATCGGCATTTGCCCATTGGCCTATCAGTCCGACGACGCATCTTATTGCATCTCCGGCCAGTCGCAAATCGCCGCTCTCAATTGCATATCGATAGATGACGGATCCGTGTTCGGCGAACGACTGAATCGTTGGTCGTGACCAGCGCCCCGCGACGCCCCGCGGTCGCGCCATGCGTACCGGTCGGCCTGTTCATCACTCCGCTATCGGCAAGCGGCGCCAGCCGATGGGTGTCCACAGGGATCCGCTCCTTTTCCGCTGGTTGCAAGCGCGACCACATTGGCGTTCCGCGACTCAGTTTCATGCTCGGAATACATGTAGTAGACGAAGACATTATCGCGATTAATGTATTGACCCCCTGCGGGAACAAAATGGCTTCTTCTGGGGTAAGAGTAGGATTATCCATAAGGGTACCTTCATGCAGCACAGATGTACGAAGATGCATACACTGAGTTTTCCGGGAACGCGGGAACTGGTCGAAACCCATTTTGCAGTGGCACTCAGTGCCGGCATGCTGGCCGCCGAGTGGCTGTCGAGGCGGCTGCAACGGCGCACGGACGCGCGATCACGGCCACCGAACAGACTGCTGTTGTTCGATGATTACCGTGCCGTCCTGACCAGCCGTGAACAGAAGATCCGTGAGGCGATCCCCAGCGCCGCTGGGGATCGGCTGGCACTGCTCAAGGCGGAGTTAGCCGCCGTCGAAGATCGCCTGGCCAATCTCGCCGAGGCATTTTTCGTGCTGAAGAGCGAGCTTGCTCAGGCGGGCTCGGCGCTGGCGTCGATACTGTGCGACGCGTCGCGATCTGAGATCATCGGCGCGCGAAAGGCGCTCGACAGTGGGGACACCCGGCCGGCGGAGCTGATTTTCGCACGGGTCGCCGCTTCGGCGATTGAGATACCGCGGACAGCTGAAGCGCATTATCGGCTAGGCCGGCTTGCCTTGGCGAATATCGATTACGGGAAGGGATTGAGCCACTTGAGACAGGCATCGGAGCTTGCACCGCATGACTTGCGCGTAAATGCAAGTTTAGCGGAGTTGGTCGACATCGTGGTCACGCTCGTCGACGCCGAGCCGCTTCCGCCCGCCACGCTGACGGTCTTGGAAGAGCTATTGCTAGTCCAGGACAGACCCGCTGTAGCCGAACAACTTTACCAACGCGCGCTGAGGTTCAACGAAAGAGCTTGCGGACCCGATCATCCACGCACGGTCGGCAGCCTACGGAGCTTGGCCAGGCTTTATCGCCGCCAACAGCGGTACGAAGAGGCTGAGATGCTCTACGAGCGGGCCTTGACGATCGCCGAGGGGATATCCGGCCCCAGCCATCCCGATGTCGCGGTCATTTTGGAAAAGCTCGCGGGCGTCTATAACGAGCAAGAGAAGCACGAACACGTATGGCGTTCGTTCCGCCGCATTCTGATGATCAAGGAGGCCGCGTTCGAACCCGATCATCCCGATGTGGTCGACGCAGTATACAATCTGGCGCGAAGCTCTTGCCGCGTTGGGCGTCTCTCCGACGCCGAGTTGCTGTACAGGCGGCTACTTAGTGTCAGAGAGAGGGTGCTGGGGCCCGATCACCTGAACGTGGCCAATATCCTCAATAAGCTAGCCGGGATTTGCGACCTCGCCGGCAACTATCACGAGTCCGAAATGTTCTACCGGCGAACGTTGTCGATCCGCGAACGAGCGCTGCCGACCGATCACCCGTTGTGCGCCGACACTCTTCGCAGCCTTGCCGACGTCTGTCGGAAACAGGGCAAGGATTGGTTGGCCGAGCAACTGTATAGGCACGCCAAGGCGGTTTCGGAGCGGGCGTTCGGCATCGACCATTCCAGGACCACGAGAACCCCTGAAATCCTGGAGAGCCTGCACGTCGCCGGCGGCGAATATCGGCGAGCCGGTCAAATGTAGACGCGATGCGGCCGCCCCTGTGCCGGCAAGTCACAGCCATCACTGGAACCCCGCCGGAAAGGGCACGTTCCGCTTGCAGCCGTAGCGTCGGGTCCCGATCTGCTGTTTGGCTTCGACGATATGACGGGGCGGTCGACGCGCTTGACCGTCGGAGGGGCTGGGTTTAGATCACCGAAACCTCTGTGGCGGGAGTAGCTCAGCTGGCAGAGCACCGGGTTGTGGTCCCGGGTGTCGCGGGTTCGAATCCCGTCTCTCGCCCCAGCTCACCACATTCGGCTTTGTCGCCCCCGCAACAGCGTCCGGTTCGGGGTACATCTGGTCGAGAGGGGACGGCGCGGACGCTATATAGTATTGCAAAGGCTCCGGCATACTGTAATTTGTTTGTTGGTCATGTCGTCGTGAGGTGGATGGACGAAGGCCGGCCGGGAGAACAGCGTGAACACGGTACGAAAACGGCGCGAGCGGCCGATCATGATTGGCATGGTCGGCGATTCCGGTTCCGGCAAATCGACCTTCGCGGCGGGACTCGGCGACGTGCTCGGGCGTGAGCGCACGCTGGTCATCTGCATCGACGATTACCATCGCTATTCGCGCAAGGCGCGGTCGATCAACGGACTGACCCCGCACGACCCCGCCTGTAACTACCTGGACATTCTCGAGCAGCACATCAGCCTGCTGCGCGAAGGCGAGCCGATCCTCAAGCCCGTCTACAACCACGAGGGCGGGGTACTGGAGCCTCCCGAGTATGTCACGCCCCGACGGTTCATTATCCTGGAGGGACTGCACGGCTATGCAACGCCGCGCTTGCGCGAGCACTACGACCTGAAATTCTATATGGAACCGCAGGAACAGCTTCGCCTGCGGTGGAAATTCCAACGCGATACCGGGCCCGGAGGCTTCGGCTACACCGTCGAGCAGGCGATGTCGCTTCTGCCCAAACTCAACCGCGACAGCGCTCTCTACATCGCTCCCCAGCGCGATTTCGCCGACATGGTGGTCAGTTTCTACGCGCCTGACGAGCGCCAGGATGAGAGCGGGGCCGGGCTCAACGTTCGTCACATACTGCGGCCGACCCTGCCCTACGTCGATTTGGCGCCCGTACTGGAAACCGGCGCCGACAACGGCCTCGAGCTGGAGCTGGCGCGGGACATTGATGGCCGCCCGGCGGACGCTCTGCACATTTACGGCGGCATGAGCGATCGACAGGCCGCCTCGCTTGAGGATCACCTGTGGCGGCTGCTGCCGGATCGCCATCCCGCGCGCCTACGGGTCGGCGCCTTCCGCGACGCGAACAATACCCCGCAACACAGCGGTCCGCTCGCCCTGTCCCAACTGTTGGTTGCTCACTATCTCCTGAATGCGGCTGTCGATGCCCATGCGACGTGAGGAAGAGCAGAAGATGACCGTTGCACGACTAAAACCGGCTTCGGACACGTTGGAACAACCGGCCCTGGAGCCGGTTGCCACGCACGAGGAGATGGTCAACGCCATCCGCATGCTGGCCGCCGACGCGGTGGAAAAGGCGAAGTCGGGCCATCCCGGCATGCCGATGGGCATGGCCAACGCGGCGACGGTGCTGTGGACGCGATTTCTGAAGTTCGACCCGACCAAGCCCGATTGGGAGGATCGCGACCGCTTCATCCTGTCGGCCGGCCATGGCTCGATGCTGCTGTATGCATTGCTGTATCTGACCGGCTATGAGGAGCTCACGCTCGACGAGATCAGGAATTTCCGGCAGCTCGGCTCGAAGACTCCCGGGCATCCGGAGTACGAGGTGTCCCGCGGCATCGAGACAACCACCGGGCCACTCGCGCAAGGTCTCGGCAATGCGGTCGGCATGGCGCTGGCCGAGCGGCTGCGTAACGCGCGCATGGGCGATGACATCGTCGATCACTATACCTATTGCATCGTTGGCGATGGCTGTCTGATGGAGGGGCTGAGCCAGGAGGCGATCTCCTTTGCCGGATTTCACCGGCTATCCAAGTTGATCGTGTTGTGGGACGATAACCGCATCTCGATCGACGGTCCGACATCGCTCAGCACCGGCGACAATCAGCTCGCGCGCTTCGAGGCATCCGGCTGGGACGCGCAGGTGGTCGACGGTGACGACCCCGAGGCGGTCGCGGCGGCCATCGCCAAGGCGCGGCTCTCCGACAAGCCGTCGCTGATCGATTGCCGCACCATCATCGGCAAGGGCGCGCCGAACAAGGCCGGCACCGAAGCCGCGCACGGCGCGCCGTTGGGCGACGAGGAGGTCGCCGGGGTCCGCAAGACGCTGAACTGGCCGCACCCGCCGTTCGTCGTCCCGCCGCATATTCTCGCCGCCTGGCGCAAGGCAGGTCAACGCTGCGTCGCCGAGCGTCAGGCATGGGAGCAGCGCTTCTCGGCGCTCCCGGCCGAGCAGCAGCTGACGTTTCGGCGCGCCACCGCCGGCAAGCTGACCTCCGGCTGGCAGGCGCCGCTCAACGCTTTCAAGCGCAAGCTCGCCGGCGAACAGCCGAAGTGGCCGACCCGCAAGGCCTCGGGCGAGGCGCTGGAGATCCTCACCGCCACCTTCCCGGAGATGATCGGCGGCTCGGCCGACCTGTCGGACTCGGTGTTCACCAGGACCAGGTGTCTCGCTCCAGTGGCGCCCGGCGACTATACCGGCCGCTACATTCACTACGGCGTGCGCGAGCACGCCATGGCGTCGATCATGAACGGCATGGCGCTGCACGGCGGCTTCATCCCCTACGGGGGCACCTTCCTGGTCTTCGCCGATTATATGCGCGGCGGCATGCGCATGTCGGCGCTGATGCGCCAGCGGGTAATCTACGTGCTCACGCACGATTCGATCGGCGTTGGGGAGGACGGCCCGACTCACCATCCGGTGGAGACGCTGGCGAGCCTCAGGGTGATGCCGAACATGCTCGTGTTCCGGCCGGCGGACGCAGTCGAGACGTTCGAGTGCTGGGTGATCGCGCTCACCGAATCCGACATGCCATCGGCGCTGGTGCTGAGCCGTCAGGCGGTGCCCGCCGTGCGCCTTGAGCATGAGAGCGTCAATCTCTCCGCGCGCGGCGCCTACGTACTACACGAGGCTGAAGGCGGCGAGCGTGAGGTGACCCTGTTCGCGACCGGCTCCGAAGTGCACATCGCCGTGCAAGCGCGCGCCAGGCTGCAGGCCGACGGCATTCCAACCGCCGTTGTCTCCATGCCGTGCTGGGAACTGTTCGACATCCAGCCGGAGAAGTATCGCAAGGAGGTGCTCGGTCCGGCTTGGCCGGAATGCGTGCGCGGCGCGGTCGAGGCGGCGATCTCGCCTGGATGGGACCGCTACATCGGCGAGAATGGCGTCTTTGTCGGCCTGAAGGGCTTCGGCCTGTCTGGACCCGCGGAAGTACTGTTTCGCCATTTCGGCATCACTGCCGAAAACGTCGTGACGCAGATCAAGGCGGCGCTCGCCCGCCGCGCCGACATCTACCGCCGCCGCGACAGAAGGTATGGCATGGACGTCGTCGGATAAGGGTGATGGTCGAAGCCCGGCAGCCTAGCCATCTAGGCCACCGCTGATTACCGTCCTGCAGCCGCGCGGAACGCAATTCGCTCGCTACTCGGCGGCTTTGGCGGAATTGCATGCATGACTGGACTCTCGCCTGGGCCGCAGACGCAAACACGAATATAGCGGCATCGGACCGGAAGGCCAAACCGTCCGTTGTTCGACTTCGAAGTACCGCAGCAGAGTTGGCAACACCCGCTGACGTCTGCCTTGGAAATCGTCTTCGGGATTCTTGCCGGTGAGCAGGCTGAAGCCGGCATCGATAAGTCGCGAGGTGCTTGGGCTGACGGCGATGAAGACCCCGTTAGGAGCTAGGACGCGGGTCACCTCCCGGGCCGCGGCGCCCAGGTCGGCGATGAATTCCAGGCAGCTTACGCCCACGACAGTATCAAATCGACCGGCGGGGAACGGCATATTCTCGGCCATGGCGCTATACAGGCGCGCCTGCACCCCGTGTTTCGCGAGGGCACGAGTGACTTGGTGCTGACGTTCGTGAATATCCAAAGCGTACAGCTCGCGCGCGTGCAGGGCGAGTTCCGGTAAGAACACACCACTCCCGTAACCGACTTCCAGAAGTCGCCCGACTCGCCCCTGCGGAAGCTGTGATTGCACCATTCGGAAGCGCTGACGCGAGATCCACCCGAGCAATAGACGGCTGTTCCAATCAGCGTGATCGACAGGACCGGTCTCGACGAGCAGCTGCTTGGGAAGCAGCCGTAGGTCGCGCCGCCGATGCGGAGATGCGCTGTTGAAGGCGTTCTCGCGATGACCACGGAGTGGACTGAGGTAGTGGGCGAGCATTCCAGGCCTCCACGGCGATAGCCCCTGGGCGATAGCCTCCATCGGCGCTTCGATGGAATGAACGAAACTTCAGCAAAGTAGTTCCAGCCGAGCGGAGAGACCGGAGTTAAACTCAGAATTAAACGGGAGAACGTCGTATAATCGACAGCCTTGTCCCGCGCGGGAGCTGGCGGGAGACCTCCATGGCCAGGCATTCAGAGGTTCTGAGGAGAGAAATATGCGGAGCGAGCTGGAAGAGACGGCGCAACATTTAGTGGCCGAGGGACGCGGCATTCTCGCCGCCGACGAGAGCACGGGAACGATCGGCAAACAACTCGCCGCCATCGGGATCGAGAATACCGTAGACGCTCGCCGCGCCTACCGCGAGCTCTTGTTCGCCACGCCTGGCCTCGGTAACTACATCAGCGGGGTCATCCTCTACGACGAAACCATCAGGCAGACGAGCGCCGACGGCACGCCGTTCGTGAAGCTTCTTCAACACCACAACATCATGCCCGGCATAAAGGTCGACACCGGCGCCAAGCCGATCGCCGGCTGTCCCGGAGAAACCGTCACCGAAGGGCTCGACGGGCTTCGGGAGCGACTGCGGGAGTACCGCGGCCTCGGAGCGCGCTTCGCCAAGTGGCGGGCGGTAATCAAGATCGGCGATGGTATGCCGTCGCGCACCTGTCTCTCGGCAAACGCGAACGCGCTCGGCCGGTACGCGGCGCTTTGTCAGGAGCAGGACCTGGTGCCGATCGTCGAGCCGGAGGTGCTGATGGACGGCGGCCACGACATCGATACTTGCGAGGAGGTGACGACGGCGACGCTGAAGTGGGTGTTCGACGCGCTGGTCGAACAACTGGTGGTGTTCGAGGGCATGCTGTTGAAGCCGAACATGGCCGTATCCGGCAAGGACTGCGACTACCAGGCGAACGTGGAGGAGGTCGCGGAACGCACGCTGCGCTGCTTGCGGCGCACCGTGCCGGCTGCGGTTCCCGGCATCGTCTTTCTTTCGGGCGGGCAGAGCAGCGAGCTTGCTACCGCGCACCTCAATGCGATGAACGCCTACGGCCCGCACCCCTGGCCACTAAGCTTTTCTTATGGCCGGGCGCTGCAAAACCAGGCGCTTAAAGCTTGGCGCGGACAGGCCGAGAACCGCGCCGCGGCGCAGGAACGGCTGTTGCGACGGGCCCGCCTGAACAGTCTGGCGGCTCGCGGCGCCTATACCAGCGAAGCTGCCTAGGCGATGCCATCGCCCTCGACTCGCTCAGTCAAGATCGCGCCGTCGATCCTCTCCGCCGACTTCGCCCGCCTCGGTGACGAAGTCCGAGCAATCGACGCGGCTGGCTGCGACTACGTGCATATCGATGTGATGGACGGGCATTTCGTGCCCAACCTGACGTTCGGGCCCCCGGTGATCCGGGCTATCCGCAAGCACACCGGCAAGCCGTTCGACGTGCACCTGATGATCGACCCGGCGCAGCCTTACTTGGCGGAGTACGCCGAGGCCGGCGCCGACATCATCACCGTGCACGCGGAAGCCGACCGGCACCTCGACCGTAGCCTCCAGGTGATCCGCTCGCTGGGCAAGAAGGCGGGAGTATCGCTCAACCCAAGCACGCCGGAGACGGTGATCGAGCACATCCTGCACCGTCTCGACCTGATCCTGATCATGACCGTCAATCCAGGCTTCGGCGGCCAGGCGTTCATCGAGGCGCAAGTCCAAAAGATCCGCCGCGTCCGGGCGATGATCGGTACGCGACCGATCGAGCTCGAGGTCGATGGCGGCGTCAATCCCGAGACCGCGCCGCTGATCATCGACGCGGGGGCCGACGTCTTGGTCGCGGGCTCGGCCGTCTTTCACGACCACGACTACGCCGCTTCGATCGCCGCTTTGCGCCCCAGCACGATATGATGGCCGTGTTGGGGGAAGGCGTTCTGTTGTTACTCCCTGCGCATCTCCGCCGGGGCGATCCGCTCGATTGTCAGGGAGTGACCACCAGCCTTCGGCGGATCAGCTGATCGCGTCAAGCTGTTCGTCGCTGAGGCCGCCGGGAACGATGGTGACGGGGATCGGCAGCTTGCCCACCCGCTTCAGGACATGGGAGATGACGCTACCGGCTTGCTCCGAACGCGGGGCGGCGCCAAGCACGAGAATCGAAAGGTCGCGCTCGGTTTCGATCAGGTGCATCAATTGCTCGGTCAGCATCCCCTCTCGGATGAAGATAACCGGCGTCGTCCCGGACAGCTTTTGGACGACGGAAGAGACCACTTGCAACATCTCCTCCGCCTGCTCGCGCCGCTCCTCCGCCATCAGGTGGCCGACCGCCATCCAGTGCTGGTATTCGACGGGCTCGATGACGTAGAGCAACGCGACGCGCCCCGACGTGCTTTTCGCCCGCCTGCAGGCATAGCGCAGCGCCTGGTGCAACTCCTCCGTCTCGTCGACGACGCAGAGGAAGGTCCGACCGGGCGCTTGCGGCGAAGGAGAACTTTCGCCGGAGGCGCCGAATTCGACATCCTGATCTTCGATGCTCACCGCTCAGCCCTTGCGGAACATGAGGTTAGCGACCCATCCTGCCATCGCGGCGATCAGCACGGCAAGGATGCCGTAACCCACCGACGCGCGGTAAGCAAAATCGAAAACCCTGGCCTCGAACCCGACTTTGCCGACAACCAGTGGCGTCGTCTCGGCGCTGACCACGTCGTTATCCCTGACGAGGTAGACGTTCACCGTGTAAGTGCCAATTGGCGCGTTGGCGGGAATCCACAGATCTGTTCGGAACAGGCGGTTGCCCAAGAAGGCGATGTTTCCCTGCGTCTCGGCGTAAAGACCGGCCCGCTGCTTGTTACGAATCAGTGCATCGCGAAATTCGCGGATGCGCCGCTCGCTGGACCGCTCCAACGGCAAAAGCCGCAGATACTGCAGCCCGAGCTGGTGAAAATCGGCGACTCTCTGCGGAACCAGCTCCTCCAGCGGCCGGCTGGCGGCGATCGCCCAGAAGCCGGGGACGTTGGCGAAGTCCATGTCGGCTTCGTTTACCCAGATGCCGAACGTTCGGCCCTTGCGATGAACCGTGGCCACGCCCTCCGGACCACGGACGACCACGACAACCTCGCCGGTGCCGTCGGTCGCTCCGAAGAGCAGAACATCTGTTCCGCTGAACCCGGTCGTGATCGCCACCAGATGGTTCGAGAGCGCCGCGACCAGCTGCGCGTTGGCCGGCGCGAGCGCCGTTGTTGTAATGACGAATGTAACGGCGGCGGCCAAACGAAAGCGGAGGGTCATCGCAGATCAGGCAGTCCGGTCACCGAATAGAGATCGGCCGGCGTCGCCACCAGGTCGAACGCGAGTTTCCCGGCGACCGCCAGTACCAGGGCCGCGAGCAAGACGCGAAGATGATCGCCTCTCAGTATGGTGCCGGCGCGCAGGCCGAACTGCGCGCCAATGACGCTGCCGGCGATCAGCAGCACAGCCAGCACGATGTCGACCGTTTGCGTGGTGACCGCCTGCAGGACGGTGACGGTGGCGGTGACGAAGATGATCTGAAACAATGAGGTTCCGACCACGACGGTCGACGGCATGCCGAGCAGATAGATCATCGCCGGCACCATGATGAAGCCGCCACCGACGCCCATGATCGCCGCCAGCACGCCGACCAGGAGGCCCACGGCCACCGGTAACAGCGCGCTGATGTAGAGTCGCGAACGCCTGAACCGTACTTTCAGCGGCAGCGCGTCGATCCAGGTGCGGCGCCCTCGCGGTTTGGCTACCGAGCTGCGGCTTCGCACTAGCGCCTGCAGGCTTTCGCGCAGCATCAACAGACCGATTGCGCTCAGGAAGAGCACGTACGAGATCTTGATCACGACATCCAGTTGCGCCAGCTGGTGCAGAATGGCGAACGCGGCGACTCCGATCGCCGAGCCGGTCACGCCGCCGGCCAGCAGCGCCAGGCCCATCTTTACGTCGACATTGCCGCGCCGCCAGTGCGCCAGGACGGCGGAAACCGAAGGGGCTACGATCTGATTTGCGCCGGTGGCGACCGCGACCGGCGGAGGAATGCCGATGAAGATCAACAGCGGCGTGGTCAGAAAGCCGCCGCCTATGCCGAAAAGCCCCGAGAGGAAACCGACCAAGCCTCCCAGGCCGAGAACCACGAAGACGTTCACCGCCATCTCGGCGATGGGAAGGTAGATGTCCATCGATCGCGATGCACCTTGCAGGCGAGCCGGTAAGCTGTCGGCGCCCGATCGTCGGTTCGCGGCGCGACGACGAGACGAATGATCTCGGGCGAGAATACGCATCGTATGAGCCGTAACAAAATGCTGAAATCTGGCTCTTGGAATCCGGCCGCACTTGTTCAGCCGGTCGGGTCGCTCCGACGCGTGGCATACATCCGGCATGCACGGTCGATGATTCGCACCGTCTCCGGCCAAAGGACCTTTTGCTCCACCTCCGCCTGTTGCGCCCACAGCACCTCCGCCGCGTCGGCTCCGGCCACGGCCTCGCCATCGATGAAGGTCGCGAGGAGGTCGATCAGAGTGTAGTGGTAGCGCACCCGCTGTTCGTCCCATTCAATGAGATCGACGACGTCGACCACAGCCAGCGGCTGTACGGTAATGCCGGCTTCTTCCCTCACCTCGCGGCTGGCCGCTTGGAAGACCGTTTCGCCCAGCTTCTGCAGTCCGCCCGGCAGGCTCCACTCGCCCCGGCGCGGCGCCTTGGCGCGGCGGATCAGCAGCACGCGCCCGTCGCGGACGACAACGGCACCGACGCCGACCAGCGGGACGTTCGGGAACTCGCGCGACATCTGATGGGAATCTCCATCGTTGGCGATATCGGCGTGTTATAAGGGAACGCCGACGCCGGGACGACATAGGCAGCGAGGCGGCATGTTCGAGGGTTTCGAGAGCAAGAATATCTCGACCAGCGAGACCACGATCCACGCCGTCGTCGGCGGGTCCGGGCCGCCGCTGCTGCTGCTGCACGGGTATCCGCAGACGCACGCCATGTGGCACGAGGTCGCTCCTGGGCTGGCCGAGCGCTTCACCGTCGTCGCCAGCGACTTGCGCGGCTACGGCGATAGCGGCAAGCCCGCATCCGATCCACGGCACCTCGTCTACTGCAAGCGCGCCACGGCGAGGGACCAGATCGAGCTGATGGAGAGCCTCGGCTTCCGCCGCTTTCTCGTCGCCGGCCATGATCGTGGCGGCCGGGTCGGGCACCGGATGGCGCTCGACCACCCGGACAGAGTCGAAAAGCTGGCCGTACTCGACATCGTGCCCACACATAAGGTTTTTTCGACCGTCGATAAGGACATTGCGACCGGCTATTATCACTGGTTCTTTCTGATCCAGGGGAATGGCCTGCCGGAGACGCTGATCGGCCACGACCCGGGCTATTATCTGCAGGCAAAGCTGCGGCAGTGGGCGGGCGACGCAAATGCGTTCGATCGGCGGGCGATGCGGGAGTACATCCGCTGCTTCAGCGATCCGGCCTGCATTCACGCCTCGTGCGAGGACTATCGCGCCGCGGCCAGCGTCGATCTCGAGCACGATGAGGCCGATATGCATCGCAAATTGCAATGCCCGCTGCTGGTATTGTGGGGAGAGAAGGGCTTGATGGAACGCCACTATGACGTGCCGGCAACCTGGCGTGAGCGCGCCTCGGACGTCCGAGGGCGGAAGTTGGCCTGCGGGCACTTCCTCGCCGAGGAGAAGCCGAAGGAGACGTTGGCGGAACTGCTCTCGTTCTTTCTGGCGTGACCAGCAAGTAGTATGACCAGCGAAGCGCGATCGCCCGGTTTCGACCCGCAACCCGCCATAGCCGATGCCTCGGCCGATGTACCGGGCCGGCCGCCGTCGCGGGTCCGCCGCGAAGCGATGCGGCTCGCGCTCATAGCCCGGCTGCGCGCCTACTTCTTCGCTGGCATTCTGATCACCGCGCCGATCGCCATCACGATCTATCTGGCGTGGCTGTTCGTCAGCTTCGTCGATTCGCGAGTGACGCCGCTGATCCCGGGGCGCTTCAATCCCGAGAGCTATCTGCCGTTCGCCATACCCGGTCTTGGCGTGCTGATCGTCGTCATCGCCCTGATCGTCATCGGCGCCTCGACCGCCGGCTATTTCGGCAGGCTGCTGACCCGCTATGTCGATGCCGCCGTAGTGCGCATGCCGGTGGTTCGCAGCGTCTACGTCGCCGTCAAACAGATCATGGAAACCGTGCTGGCGCAGAAGTCGCACGCCTTCCGGGAGGCCGTGCTGGTGCAGTATCCACGCCAGGGACTCTGGACCATCGCCTTTCTTACCGGCGTCACCAAGGGCGAGGTGCGGGATCTTAACGAATGGCGACATGATCAATGTCTTCGTGCCGACGACGCCAAACCCAACATCGGGTTTCCTGTTGTTCGTGCCGCGCGACGACGTCATCCCGCTCGCCATGTCGGTGGAGGAGGCGCTGAAGATGGTGATCTCCGGTGGTCTGGTCACACCAACGCCGCGCGCAACGCCGCCGGAGCCCCCGAGCCATAAGCATTCGTCGGAAGGCGAGTTGGCGAACGCCGCGGCGGACCGGGCGCCGGCCAGCTGAGTTGCTCGTTGGCGGGCCGCTCGCCAACGTCGGCGCGTGGAACTTCCTCGGGGCGCGGAACGGAGAACCCAAGCGCGAGCCGGGAGGCGGGCCGATGGTGATGCGAGAGCACAAGATCCCGATCGGCGAGATCTACATCCCGATGAAGCGGCGGCATGGGGTGGACCGGGGACGCGTCGAGGCGCTGGCGGAAGACATTCTGGCCAACGGCCAGCAGAACCCGATCTGGGTTCGTCGCGACGACAATCGCTATGTTCTCGTCGAGGGCTTGTACCGATTGGAAGCTTGCAAGGCGCTGGGCGAACAGACGATCACCGCCGTCTTCGTGCAGGCCCGGCAGTTCTGACTGCGGCTTCTCGGTCCTGACAGGAACGTAAGGTCAGACGCTCATACGCCGCGCCAATTCCTCGGGCAAAGGGCATGAACGTCTATCAAGGCTGGTTCAACCTGCGCGAAGGGGCTTTCGACCTGGAGGTCGCGGCCGCATTTGAGGCGTACATGCAAGACCTGCAACAACGCGGGTTGATTGCCGGTTGGCGGCTGTTGCGGCGCAAGTTGGGCCTCGCGCCCGCGGCGCTAGGCGAATTCCACTTCCTCGTCGAGACCAACGATCTCGCGCAACTGGAAGCGGCGTTCCGCGCCGTATCGACCCGATCGGGCAACATCGAGTTGCTGCACCACGCGCTCAACAGCAAGGTCAAAGACACCGTCTTCGCTCTCTATCGCGATTTCCCCGACCCGCATCGCCAGACCGGCGAGGAGCAATTCTAGCCCCGCGTAGGAGTTCGTCCTAGAATGACGGTTCTGGGCTGTTCAGGAACGCCATCTCCTCCGCCGTGCTGCCGCGACCGAGAATGCCGTTGCGGTGTGGAAAACGGCCGAAGCGGGCGATGACGTCATGGTGGCGGCGGGCCCAATAGGTCTGTTCCTCGTCGCAGAGCGGGCTGATTAACTCCAGCGCCAGGTCCTGATCAGCCAACGACTCGCTGTGCTCGAACGGCAGATAAAGGAAGAGCCGCTGCGGCTTCGCCAGCTCTTTATCGAAGCCACGCTCGATCGCCCTCCGCGCCACCGCCCGAGCCTTCTCGTCGGCGGCGAACGCCTCCGGGCGCCCCCGATGAATGTTGCGCGGCAGCTGATCGAGCAACAGGACCAGCGTCAGACTGCCTTCGGCCGAGGCTTGCAGGCCATCTAGTTCGCCTCTGGCCCCTCGCGCGCAGAGCTCCACATACTGGGCGGCGCATTCAGCGTCGAATGCTGGATCGGCACGGAACCACCGGAGCTGGTGCTCATAGCCGCGGTCGGCGGTAGGCGCGCCGAACCAGAAGTCGAGGAGCTGTCGCTCCTTGTCCTCTAAGTGTTTCCAGGATTCCTCGGGCAGGGCACGCGCTCAGTGCTGATGAGATGGCATCGGCGGCATCTCCGCTGCCGACTTTACCGGCACCTCGATCGTCATTTTTCCGGCTTTGGCCAAAGTCAGCGTAAGCGGAAACACTTCTCCCTGCTTCAGCGGTTGCCGCAAGTCGATCAACATCACGTGTTGGCCTCCCGGCCGCAGACTGACCGCCCCGCCGGGCGGTACATCGATCGCCTCGACCGGCCGCATGCGGATGATGTCGCCCTCTTCGATGTGCGTGTGAAGTGCGGCGCGCGCGGCAACCGGCGATTCCACCGCCACCAAAGCATCGGCGGCCGGCCCGGAGTTCTTCAGCGTCATGAACACGGCGCCCACCTTGACGGCGCCCACCGAGGCACGGGCGAACGGATCATCGACGGTGATGTCGCCGGCGTTGCCCCCGGACGCCGAAAAGATGATCAGCATGGCCGCCGCCATCGCCCGCCTCAGCAAACTGTTCATGGATTATCGGCTCCTCTCGGTCATTCGAAACGCCACCCACACCGCACCGGAGCGCAACGTTCGCCGCTTATTACCACTGAGGCACCGTGGAAGGTCAAGGCGCGGCAAGCCGACGGGAGCGGGAGGTGGCGGTAGTCTCTCAGTGCTCGCGGGCAATCGCCACCAGCGTCCTGATCTCGGAGCGTAACTGTCCGTATCGAGGCGGATCCGCGAGGGTGGTAAGCCATCGTTCGACGGGTCTTCTGCCCAGCCGATGGCGCCAGCATACGTCGCGGAGAACGGCCTCCGCCGCTTCGGTCAGCCGCTCCGGGATAGCGCAACCGTTCAACGTCGCCCAGATGCCGGCCCAGCATCGTCCGGTAGCATAGGGATTGTAGCCGCCGCCGCCGAGCACGAGGAGCCTGGGCGCAAGTGGCATGACCGCCGCGATTGCCCGCCATAGCGCCTGATTCGACAGCTCCAGCTTGGTCATCGGGTCGTCGGCGAGAGCATCGGCGCCACATTGCGCGACAATGGCATCCGGCGCGAACCGCTCGATCAACGGAACAATTGCGTCCTCCACCAGCGTCGCCATCTCGCTATCGTTGAACCCGGCGGGCACGGGCAGGTTGCGCGCCGCGCCGCCGGCGCGATCACGGGAGCCACCGAAACCGAACAGCGGGTCGCCGTCGCGCGCCATCGGCCAACGTCCCGCTTCATGCACCGATAGCGTGAAAACCCGATCGTCACGATGGAACGCCTGCTGCACCGCGTCGCCGAAGTGCGCGTCGAGGTCCAGGTAAAAGACCCGCGCGAGGCCGATGCGCAGCAATTCCAGGATAGCCAGAACGGGGTCGTTGAAGATGCAGTAACCGCTCGCCCGGCTCGGCTGGCCGTGATGAGTGCCGCCGGCGGGATTGAAGACGATGCCGCCCTTCTCGAGCAGCCGGGCCGCCATCAGCGATGCTCCGCACGCTGTTGCCGGTCGCCTGAACACTTCGCCGTAGATGGGGTTGCCGTTCACGCCGAGGTTGAAGCGGAGACGCTCCTCGTCCGAGATCGCCTGCGCCGCCTCGGCCCGCATCACCGCGCTGACGTACTCCGGCGTGTGGAATTCGCCGAGTTCAGTCACGCTGGCGATGGGCGCTTCCCGATACGCGCCGTTCGAAAGCCACCCCAGGGCGCGGCACAGATCGATGGCGAGCGAGACTCGGGGAATTGCCAGCGGATGGCCCGCCGCGTGCCTGGAAACGCGGAAAATGTCATTGGCGATCAGCAGAGGGAACAGCAGAGACGTACCTCGAAACTATCCTTGACGCCTTGAAGTGGCGCCGCGGGCGCAAACCATCAATGCCGTTCGCTGTTCGTTAACCCAACTCGTGCTTCGATCGCTGATGGATCGTTCTTACAGCGAGGGGCCGATGTGCCAGAAGATACTCGAGAACCTACCCTCGATGACGGCGGAGGAGCGCATGCAGCTCCGTCAAAACTGTCTGCGGGCAAAGCAACGCTCCAGGGACACGCTCGTCGTGCAAGAAGCGAAGCGGGTGCTCGCTGAACTGGATGCGCTGGAAAGGCGCGAGTTGAGTTTCCTTGTCAAGCTTCCGGCCGAGCGGCGTATCGAGTATGCCTTTCGCCGGCTGCCGGCCAGCGAACACGAGCGGCGACTTATCCGCCAGCTACACGAGCATCAGGGCAACCCCGGCCGCCTGACCGCCGCCTGGACAGCGATCGAGACGATTCGCTGGAAGCATTACGTCGCCGATATGTGTCGGAGCCGCCGCCATCTCCTCGCCGTCGCCAGCGAGCCGGAGCCGGTGCTCGAAGAAGCGGATTGGGCAGATCGATTAGTCGACACCAATGACGATGGGCATTCCATCCGGCTAAAACCGGAGGCGACCCTTGCCTTCACCCGGCTAGGCTATCTCTCGCCGCGACATGCAAATGACTGCTTTGTCCAGCCTAACAGCGTTGCTTTGGCGGGGGATTGAAGCGATCCTCGGTTTCTGATGTTATTCCTATGGGATGAGCGTTCATTGGCGCCAATGACGATCCAAGGGGTGCCGTATGTCCAGCAAGTCTTGGTGTAGGAGCCGCAAGTATTTACAAAAGGCGCCGGCGCCAAGCAAGAACTATGGCGGCGCTAATATACAGCTCCTCAAACACGCGGCGACTCAGCCACTTGCCGTCATTCCGAACTTGCAAGTCGAGCTAGCGGCGCTCGAGTTCGGGTACCGGAGCGCTGATTGTGCCGAGCTTATCCCCCGCGCGGGTCGTCCACACGAAAACGTCCAAGTGAACCGCTGTCACAATCCGAGTGAGTCGCTCAGTCCTCAAGGGCCGTCACCTTCTCGTACGCCGGCAGCGTCAGGAAGTCGATGAACTCGGGAGGCACGGCAACCTTCAGGAACAAGTCGATGGCCTCGGGGAAACGACCGTTGCTGTACCGGTCGGCCCCGATCACCTGCTTCAGCTTGGCCATCTCCTCGCCGGTGAGGTGGCGCGCGAGCGCCTCATCGACCGGCCGCCCGTCATCCAGCTTGGCCCCGTGCTTCAACCATTGCCAAACCTGGGTTCGGCAAATCTCGGCGGTGGCCGCATCCTCCATGAGATTGTAGAGAGGAACACAGCCCAAGCCGCCCAGCCACGCCTCGATATACTGGATGCCGACCCGCACGTTGTTGCGCAATCCCTCTTCGCTGATCGGTCCTTCCGGCACGGCGATCAGATCGGCGGCCGTGACCGAGACGTCCTCGCGCAGTTTGTCGAGCTGGTTCGGTCGCGGCATGTATTCATCGAACACTTCCTTGGCGATCGGCACCAGCCCCGGGTGCGCCGCCCAGGTGCCGTCGTGACCATCGCTCGCCTCGCGTATCTTATCGGCGCGGACACTCTCGATAGCAGCCGCATTGGCTTCCGGATCGCTCTTGATCGGAATGAAGGCGGCCATGCCGCCCATAGCGTGCGCGCCCCGCCTGTGACATGTCTGGATCAGTAGCAGGCTATACGCGCGGAGGAACGGCGCCGTCATCGTCACGGCGTTGCGATCAGGCAGGACGAACTCGGGGTGATTCCGGAACTTCTTTATATAATTGAAGATGTAGTCCCAACGGCCGCAGTTCAGGCCGGAAGCATAGTCCCGTAGCTGATAGAGGATCTCTTCCATCTCGAAGGCGGCAAGGATGGTCTCGATCAGCACGGTGGCGCGGATCGTGCCGTGCGGCAGGTCCAGCGTTCGCTCGGCTTCGGTGAAGATGTCGGCCCACAGCTTGGCCTCCAGATGGCTCTCCATCTTCGGCAAATAAAAGTACGGGCCAGACCCCTTCCGCAGCAAGGCCTTGGCATTGTGGAATAGGTAAAGACCAAAGTCGAACAGCGCGCCGGACATCGGCGCACCGTCCACCAGCACGTGCGCCTCTTCAAGGTGCCAACCTCGCGGTCGTATGATCAAGGTCGCGACCTTATCGTCTAGCTGATAGGACTTGCCGCCGTCGGTGTGGGTGATCGTGCCGGCCACGGCGTCGATCAGGTTGTTCTGCCCCTCGATCAGATTGGCCCAGGTCGGCGTCAGCGAGTTCTTCGAAGTCGGCCATGAAGCAGTTTGCGCCAGAGTTCAGCGCGTTGATCACCATCTTCCGGTCCACTGGACCGGTAATCTCGACCCGGCGATCCGTCAGGTCGGGCGCCGGTGGTGGCACGCGCCATTGCCCACGCCGTACATCCTCGGTCTCCGGCAAAAAGTCCGGGAAACTCGCCCCGGTCCAGCCGCCCCTGGCGTTCGTCGCGCAACTCCAGCAGCTTGCGACGTTCGGCGCCGAACCGTCGCTCCAACTCGGCGATAAAGGCGAGTGCCTCGGCGCTCAGCACTCTGTCGTATCCTTGCCGCATCGGCCCTTTGATGGTGACGCCGGGGACTGTCACCGGCGATGGGATCTGACCCGCGTCCGCTACATCACTCATGACGTTTCCCTCTCGACAACTTAGCCTACGGCGACTTGACTTGCGCCGTTCCGACGGTACGGCGACGCGCGACGAGCGACGACACCGAAGAACGAAACCCCTCCTCTCGCGGCCGGTTCCGCCAAGCCGCTCGGCGGCGGTTTGCAAAGGCGTTCTTTTGTGTTCTTCCCCGGCCCGCCTTGGGCGAAGATCGTCGGCGCTATGCGGGGCGCTTGCTTAAGCATGCGATTGCGCTACGCACGGGTGCAAGGAAGTCAGCGTTGATCGATCACCAACTCCCTGGCCCGCTTTCGCTCATCATCGCTATCGCGGCGCTCATCCTGTTATCGACCTACCCGGCCGCCTTAGCCGACAACGTCGAAGAGGCCTCCAGCCTGCTGGGTGTGCTCTCTGAGTTCGGATTTTCCGGCAAGCATCGCAAGCAGCTGGAGGATGGAGCGATCGTTTCGGTGGCCGCCGAGTTCGGCGTTTCGGAAGGAGCTGACGGGAGCCGTGGCGATGCGGCTGCCGACCCGGATCAGCGAACTCGCGCTACGTATCCGGAGCGGCATCAATATTACCGCCGACCCGGGGATGACCGAGTACGGAGAGATCGACCAGGAGCTTAGCGAGATAAACTTGGAGCGCGCCGCCTTCTCCTCGATCGAACGAGAGGAGGTGCTGCGGCTCTTTCATCCACAGGCGGGCACGGAGTTCAACTTCTCCGCCGCGGAGATCGCCTTCCTTCGCGAGCGGCTCGGCGTCAACCCCTCGGCGCGCGAGGGGCGCGATGCATTAGAGGCGGCTTCGGAGGCATACCGCATGGTGCTAGCCGGGCGGCTTCGCGCGTACCGCGAGCGCGGGTTAGCCGGTCTAGCGGCGTATGATCGTGGCGACGGTTCTTCATCGTCGCCGCGCGACGAGCTTCTTCACGTTCGCACGGCGCTTGCACCCGTCCCGGCGCTGGCGCCACTGCTCGGCGCCCTCCATGCGTTTCCACGACCGCCGCCGAGCGCAATCAACCAACGTTTCTACTGGAAGAAGACGAGTGTGAACGATCGGCCGACCTTCATCCTGGCGCACGTTCTTGTGGAAGAGAGGCAGAACGGCGTCGCCTTCGTCCTCCGGGAGTTCTACGTCGGGCACTCGTACAACGTTTTGCAGCAGATCGGTATCGCCCTGCCGCAAGGCGAAGGCTCGATCATCCTTGCGCTGAACAGCACCGTCACGGATGCGATTCCCGGACTCTTAGGCAGCCTCGGAAGGGCGATCGGGCAGGGCCGCGCCCGCCAAGCCCTGGAGGACTACTTCGAAGGCATCCGGCGTTCGGTCATCGGCCGATCGGTTCGCCAACCTTAAGTTCACAGAAATTTGGTCAAGCTGAGCTGTTGCACACGGGCGAGCACCTGATACGAAGCCTCCAGAGCTTGCGTTCCGTTGAGCAGCCGCGTGATCGCTTCGGTCTTGTCGGCATTTTCCAGCTTGGCGGACCGATCCTCGAAAATGCCGGCCATATGCTGGTGAAGATTCTGCGCCTCTTGCAACGCGACCTGCTGAAAGCCGAGGACGGTGGAGACATTATCAACACCGCCGCTTTTTTCCGCACCGTAGATGCCATTCAGCGGCGCCGCGCGATCGAGCACGCTGTTCAACAGAACCAGCGTTCCCTCGATGCGCTTTTTGGCTTCCTCGGTGCTCACCCTCCCGCTCTTGGGGTTGGCCGGGTCGGCAACGACCAAGCTGCCCTGGGCGAGCATCCCAAAGCCGCGCATCGCCTTTTCGAAGGCCGGATCCGTCGCGTTGAGATCGAGCGACAGCGATCGGTCCTCGTCCAGGCGATGCGTCTGCCCCAGCATGTCACCCTGATACCAGTTGCCGATGGTGATCGACGCCGTGGTGTCGGTACCTGTTGCAACGGAATTGGTCGTCATCAGCGGTGGCGTACCGACCGAGTTGCCGACAGCGTCCTTCAGTTGCCCATTGATCGCAATGGTCGTTCCTGTCGCATCAATGGAGGCAACAGTAAACGTCTTGTTGTTGCCGCTATTGCCGGCGGCCAGGGTGATCGTCATGCCCTGGCTTGAGGCTAGCGAAGATGCCCGGCACGCTCGCGGTTATGCTGTCGCCGATGCGTATCGGCGTCACTGTCGCTCATTGTCAGATCGCCAGTATCGGATGTCGTCAGCACGCCTCGACTGCCGAGCTGAGCATCGGCGGTCGGCGGATAGATGACGGCTTGGCCATCGTATACGCTTTGGAATGCCCGAGCGCTCGCCGCGGGCAGCATGACAGGCCGCGTCCGTACTTGGCTTCCCGCGAAGAGGTACTGTCCGTCGATCTTGGTGTTCAGATCAGCGGCCGTGCTCTGCATCGCGCTGAATGCGGCGTTCTGCATGTTCTCCAAGTCGCTGACCAGCTCAGGATCCGTGATCCATTCAGCATCTTGCGAACCTACGCCGGAGTTCAGGGTCAGCAGTTGGTCCCGTAGCTGCCGAACCGTCTCGGCAATGCCGTCGACCGCCGTGGTGGTCGCATCCAGGCGGGTCTTCAACAGATCGTTGTTGCGATCGAACCGCTGAAGCACCTGCCTGCTTCTCTCCAGACCCAGCAGCTCGCGCGTATCCTCGGCGATGCCGGCATAGGTCTGCGCGCGCTTGCCGGTCGCTACCTGGGTTTGCAGATCCTGCACCTGACTCTGCGTGCGGGCGAGCATGCCCAGCAGGTGTTCATTCGCGGCTAAACTGGCGATGCGGGTCATGATCTAGCAAGCTCCTCAGCCCATCGCCCGATCGAGCACATCGAACATCTCCTTGATCGCCTGCACGACGCGCGCCGCAGCCGAGTAGGACTGCTCGTAGAGCATCAGGTTGCTCAGTTCCTCGTCCAGGTTGACGCCGCGCACCGAGTCCGACTTCTGCCGCAGGGTATTTACGAGGTCCTGCTGAAACTCCGACGTGCTGCTGCTTTCGGCGGCGAGCGCGGACGCGTCGCTGATCAGCAATGTCGCATAATCGGCGAGCCCGGCGTTCGTCGCCGGCAGACGTCCGGCGGCGCCGAAGGTTGCGGTAGAGGAGAGCGCCGCGGCCATTTGCTGGACAGCCGTGTCGTCGCCGGCGCTGAGGGCATATGCTCCGGAGGGCGCCCGGCTCTCGTCCCACTGCACGGTCCCGCGTGAAACCAGGCTGGGGTTGGCGACGATGTCCGATCGCACCTCGATCGTGGAAGCCGACCCGACCGTAAGCCGCCCAGTAGCGTCCGGGCTATCATCGACGAAAAAATCGTTAAGGCCAAAGAACGAGGAGAAGCCCGCGTAGTCCTCATTCGCGCCGTCGCCGTCGGCATCGAACCGGATGACCGCGTCCTGCGCGGGGTCGCCAGCAATGCCCATCGTCTGGTCGCGCAGCGCCAAAGTTCGGCCCGAATTGACGCTAATGACGAGGCGGCCGTCTAGCACCTTCGCGGTTCCATCCGCGCCGAGCCATCCGTCGATGACTTCGTCAATACCCTCGTTTTCGGGCGTGTCCGGATCCCCCTGAATGTTGACCATCGGGGGCAAGGTGACATCGACCTGGATATTGACGGTTGAACTATCGAGAAGGAGAGCGCGCAGGGTAGTGCGCCGGACTTCGTTGCCGTTGGCATCGAACAGCACCAGCGCTGTGTCGCTTTCGGTGTCGAACGTGATGGTTTGGTTCTCGGGGTCGGAGAAGAAACGAGAGCCGGAAAGGCTGGTCAGGCCGGGGAAGCCGACGCCGCGATTGTGCGCGGCGTTGACGGTATCGCGGAGCTGAGCCGCGAGCGTGTCTAACGTGCTCTGAAGGTCGGTCAGCGTGGAATCGCGCATTTCGATCAAGCCGGCGAGTTCGCCACCCCGGATCGAGCCGGTGATGTCGTTGCCGGGATTCTGGTCGCCGACGTAGATGCCGTCGAAATTGCCGGCCGCGTAGCTCATCGAGGCGCTTGCGGTCGCGGCCGGATTGTGGGTCAAGCTCGCGGCGGTGCTGTCGACGAGCGTTCGTCCGCCCGTCGTGAAAACAACGACATCGCCTCCGGAGCGCTGCGCCGCGCGGATGTCGATCAGTTGCGAGAGGCGATCGATCGCTTGATCGCGTGTATCTTCGAGATCGGCGACGCTCTGCCCCATCGCGCTGTTGCGCAAGACCTTATCATTCAGGTCGGCGATCTTGGTCAGCAGCCCGTTGATCTCATCGACAGCCTTGCCGATGCGCTGGTCGGCCTCGGCGCGCAGGTTCTGAACTCGACTTTCCGCATTTCATGCGGCGTAGCAGAGAGTCTCGGTGAATCTTCGGAGGAGGCCAGCGGGGATTTCCACGGTTTCCGCGTCATGCCGAGACATCCATAAATCCGGCGGGCACCAGAGGAGACGGCGGACAGTGGCGATGGCGTCGCTGAAGGTCAGTTCGGGCTTGCCATACCAGCCGGCCGTCCGGGGACGGATGACGGCGCCACGGGTTTCGATCAATCCGTTCATCCAAATCGTCACCAAGGAGAAGAGCCCGAGCAGCGCCGGGGTGGTCCGTGCGATCGCCAGATCGGACCATTGGCGCTGCGTCTCGACGCCGAGATGGGCGCGGACCTCCTGGAACGTCGTTTCCACGCGCCAGCGCGAGACGAACCAGCCGAGAATTTCGATTGGGGTGGTTTCGATGTCGGTCGCCAGAAACGCTTGCGGTGCGAGCTTCCCTGCGGGATCGCGCGCCAGCACCCAGCGGATCGGCGCGGGCGGCAGGCCGCTGTGATACCACACTGCCATCCCGGAAATGATCTCGAGCGTCCGCTGCTGGCCGCCGTACCACTCCGGCAGCGTGATCGACGACCAGACCGTCCTGGGATCGGCCAACACCGCGGCAAGCTTCGGCAAGCGCGCTCCTTTGAGACGTGGCCGGCCGAGCTGCCCCGGTTGCCGCGCCGGCGTCGGCGCGAACAGGTCGGCATCGAGTTGCAACCGGGTGACCAAGCAGACATGGTGTCGCACCGCCGCGATCAGGTCGAGTGCGGCGAAACTGGAGTCGGCGACAATGATCACGCGGCGCTTCGCCAGCCAGTGCTTGGCCTGCAGGATCGCTTGCCGCGCCCAATCGGTCAGCTTCTTGTGGCGTCGCCCACGGGCGTCGCTCCAGCGCTCGGACGGTGCCAGCACCGTCAAGAACGGCAACGCCCAGCGTCGGCCGGCCCAAGGGATCGGTACGACGACCATCAGCGACAGCCACCGCAGGCCGCTGGCTTTGACGAAGTGGCCGTGCGACGAGCGCACCGGATCCCGGTAGATGCCGCGCGCCTTGATCTTGCCGCCCCAGCGCCGCTCGATCGTGTCATCGATGCCGATCACCACCTCGCCCGCCGGCAAGAAGACGTCGAGCACCTGGGCGAGGAGCTTGCGCGCTACGGCACGGCCGTTCCAGCGCGCCCAACTCAGCACCTCATGGTAGCGGGCAAAGCCCGGTCTTGCCGCCAGCCCCATCACCCGCAGCGCCTCGCTGACCGTGCGCTTGCCCGGTGCCAGCACCGCCCCGGCGACGAGGACGAGAACGTGCTTCCAGACCGGTGCCGTGAAACAGTCGCGGAAGGCGGACAACCAAGTGGCGAGTACCGGCGGCACCAGGGCCGGACCGGCGGCGGGGGAGCGATGTGTCGTCATCGCATCCGTAGAATTGAGTTGCGGCGGGACCGCAAGAGTCCCTCGATCCGTCGCCGCCACCACATGCCGCCGCCGCGCAGCGCACCCCCGGTGGCACGAGTTCGCCGAGAAGCCCATGATGCGGCATGGCGACCGATACCATCATCTCCGGTCCCGCCGCCTCCGTCCGATCAAATTGCGGAAAGTCGAGCTGAATGCCGGCGCTGTAGCGCCGCAACAGGCTTGCCGCCTCGGCGCCGGCGCGCACGACATCGCGCTGTTGCAGTTCGCTTTGCGGCGCGGCCGCCAGCGACTCCACCGCCATCTGGAAATCCGTGAGAGAGTGGGTCAGCGAAGTGTCGCTCTCCGGTGTGCCGAACAGGTCCTGGATGCGATCCAGCATGTTTTTACGGACGTTCGAGGCGCCCAGAGCGCCGGCCTCTTGCCGCAGGCTGTCTGAAAGACCCCGATCGACGCGACGCGTGAGCACACCAAAGTCGACGCCGGCGCCGACGCCGGCCACCGTGCGCTGCTCGAGGTTGACGATCTTTCGCGAGTAGCCGGGCGTATTGACGTTGGCGACGTTGCGCGCAACCGTGTCCAGCGCCTGCTGGCTGGTGAACAGGCCGCTGTGCGCGGTGCGAAGAGCCTGCGTCAGATCGCCGGACATCACTGGCCTCCCTTCGCTCACAGCGCCCGGTCGAAGCTCACCGCTGGTGGAGCGATCGGCGAGGTCACGCCGCGCGACGGGCGCCCCGCCACGGACATATCCGCTGGCGGACGGTGTCATGCTCGCGCATTGTCGTGGCCACCACGTCCAGCAGCCGCTTGTGCGCGGCGATCGCGGCGGCAAGACGGCGCCGGTTTTCCGCCGAGACGCGGCTCAGCCGCTCGACCGCCGGCCGCAGCGCGCGGCGCGAGGCTTCGTCCATGCCGCCAGTATCGGAACCGCTCGCGAACATCGCCCTGACTGCCTCCTCGTAAGCGCGGCAGGCCGCGCGCTTGCCGTCCAACAGGCCTTCGATCGGCTCCCGTCGGCCGGCGGCGAACGCGGCGTTCTCGCGCTCGATCACTGTTGCTAAGCCGGTCGATCGCCGCGAGCACGCCGGCAATCGCCGCGGCGGGGAGCATCGTCATGACCGCGCCCCCTCCCGCGCTTCCTGCGCCTGAATCAGTTCCCGGGCGACCGCATCGGCGATCCCTACCCCGCCGTTCTGGGCGATTGCCTTGCCGTATTCCTGAACCTGCTGCGACCGCCAGACATCCTCGCCGAAGCCGCCGCCGAACGGCCCGCTAGACTTCAGTTCGTCGAACATCGGCTGCAGCATCTGCGCGAGGTAGACCGCCTCGAATTCGATCGCCCGCTTGCGCAGGGTTTGACGATCCACCTCTCCGCCCCCGCGCGGCGCCCTGCCGGCGTCGGCGGCGGGCGTCATCGACGACATGGAAAGCATCGATATCTCGTTCATTTCGAGTGCCTCTCTTCTACATCACGTCGAGTTCGGCGTGCAGCGCGCCCGCCGCCTTGATCGCCTGCAGGATGGCGATCAGGTCGCGCGGCCCGACCCCCAGCGCGTTCAAGCCGTCCACCAGTTGCTGCAGGGTCACGCCCGCCATCGACGATCCCCAGCCGGCGATCATGCTGCTCGTCGACGCTGATGTCAGTGCGCGGCACCACAACGGTCGCGCCGTCGGCGAACGGCTGCGGCTGCGAGACCTGCGGCTGCTCGGTGATGCGGATGGTGAGGTTGCCCTGGGCGATCGCAACAGTCGAGACGCGCACGTTCTCGCCCATGACGATGATCCCGGAGGCCTCGTCGATGACCACCCGGGCCGGCAGGTCGGGCTCGATGCGGAGTTGCTCGATATCGGTTACCAGGTTGAGTTCCAGTCGCCGTGGAAGTCTGGCGCTGGATGTTGATGGCGGCCATCTCGGCGTCGGAGACCTTGATGCCCTTCTGGATAGGTGTTGGCGTCGAGCTCGGCAGTGCACCGTGAGGCCGGTCTCGGTGGTGGTGGCGGCGATCAGCTGGACGATGACCTGGTGGCTGACCAGCGGCTTGCCGCGCCAGTTCTGGGTGATGAAGGCGAACAGCCGATGCTCGATCCGGTTCCATTTGCTGGTGCCGGGCGGCAGATGGCAGACGGTGATGGCGATGCCGAGTTCGTCGGCCAGGACTTGCAACTCGCGCTTCCACAGGCGCACCCGCGCGCCGTTGCTGCCGCCGCAATCGGCGGTGATCAGCAAGCCGCGTGGCGCTGCGGATAGCGCGCGCGCCCAGTCGCGTGCCACCAGCGGCGGATGCTCTCGACCGCGAAGCTCGGCGGTGTCGTGGTCGATGCCGACGTTGACCCAGCCGGCATTGGCGGCGATGTCGTAGACGCCGTACGGCACCGCCTTGCCGAGCTCGGGGATCAGGAAGTCGTGCACCCGCACCGGCTCGGGCTGGCCCTTCGGGCGCGCACTCACGGCCGCCATTCTTGAAGTCGCCGACCAGCTCCTTCTTCTTGGTGTCGACCGAGATCGCCGGCTCGCCGGCCGCCAGCGCCTGCTTCACCTGGGCGTTGATGTGCTCGAACTGGGCGTCGCGGTCGGGATGGCTGGTCCCCTCGCGGGTCTTGCGGTTGGCCTGCAGGCTGTAGCCCAGTCGCGCAGCAGCTCGGCCGACCACGTTGTGGCCGACGCGATGGCCCAGCTCGCGCAAGCCCGGCCGCCAGATTGCGCAGGCTCTTGGCCGTCCACAGCAGCGGCGCCTTCGGGTCGCCGCGGGTCGTCGGCTCGACCAGTTCCTTCGAGGTCGGCAAGCAGGCTCGGGTCCGGTGACGACCAGCGGCCTGCGCCCACCGCCTTGCCGGCGCACCCGCTCGGGTGCGGCAGCAGGCGCCGCATCGCCGCGCAGCTCCGCCAGCCCGCGGTCGATCGTGCTGCGCGCCACGCCGGTGACGGCGCTGCCCTCGTATAACGCCGGCAGGTCGATGCGCACGGTGCTGGGATCGGCTGGCTTCGCCGCCGGCTCGCGCAGGAAGGCGTTGACCGCCTGGGCGATGCGCCGCGCGGTGGTGAAGTCGGGGCTGCGCAAGGTCAGCGTGACCGAATCCATGCGCGCCATCTCGAACCCCACCTCGCGCTCGACGATGGCGCCGCTGGCGATCCGGCCGGAGGTCGGCACGCCCTTGACGATGCTTTCGGCCTGGCCCTTGGCGGAGAAGCCGCCGACGCCGACCTGCCCTTGCGCCACCGCGTAGACCTCGCCGTCGGCGCCCAGCAGCGGCGTCACCAGCAAGGTGCCGCCGAGCAGGCTGTCGGCGTCGCCGAGCGCCGAGACGGAGACGTCGATCCGGCTGCCCTGGCGGGCGAACGGCGGCAACGTCGGCGGTCACCATCACCGCGGCGACGTTCTTCGAGGTGGTGCCCTTGTCGGTCGGCTTGACGCCCAGCCGGTTCAGCATCGACTGCAGGCTCTGCTTGGTGAAGCCGCCGTCCTTCAGCTTGTCGCCGGTGTCGTTCAGGCCGACCACCAGCCCGTAGCCGACGAGCTGGTTCCGCCGGACCCCCTCGACATCTACCAGATCCTTGATGCGCGAAGGCGCCGCGTGCGCGGCCGCGCCGAGAAGCATGGAGAGAGTGACCAGAACGGTTGCGATGCGCCGCATCGGGGATCCTTCGGACAGCGGAACGAGCAAGTGTCCGGACCATCGATGCCATCCCCGTGCCAGCTTGCCGGATGAGACAAGCCGCTGGAACAAAAAGCTTCTTTGTCATATCAGACGTCAGGATTGCCGACCACCCGGCAGCGCCCGGCTTCACCTCGGCAATTTCTGCCGACCACCGGCTCCTTATTCCTCCAGCAGAATCCACACATTGATACGACACAGGTAAGCGGGTCCGGGCTGCGCTCCCGGCAGTCCTGGATCGCCGCAGCGCTCGCCTCCTCGCGGTTCGAGCCCAGCTCGCTCCAGGCGGCGCCGGCGCTGTCGACCGCGTCACACGTGATCGCCGCTCCCGGCGGAGCCGATTCGAGACCGCCGGTGCCGCAAGCGGCGACCGCGAGCAGCACCAGCGCTCCCGCTATGAACATCCCTATCTTCACGTAAATGCCTCCCTTGTCACGGGTCGCGGAGAGAACGATGCGCCTGACTTACCATCCTGACGTCAACATCGCGTACATCCGCTTTCGCGAGCAGACGGACGCGGAAGCGGTGGAGACAGTATCCGTTTCGCAAGAAGTCAATATCGACGTGAGCGCCGATGGCAAGCTATACGGAATCGAGTTGCTGAACGCTAACGCGCAGCTCCGCGCCGCCGACGACGGCCGGGTGGTGGTCGACGACGGCACCGGCACCGAGCGCGCAATCGCCATCGCGCTTTCGTAAGCACACTCCGTCCCTTCCCCTCACACGCTCGCTTTCGCTCCCTCCCTCTCCCGCCGGGAGAGGGAGAACTGTGTCAGCCCCGCAGCGCTCCCTCTCCCCTTGCGGGGAGAGGGTCGGGGTAAGGGGTTGGCGGCGGCGCGGGCGAGGTTGTGGTCGAGGTAGCCGCTTGGGATCTCGTGTCGCCGACGTCGGTCGGCCAGCTATACGTTCTGGTGCTCAGACCGCTGCCGCAAGCGTCAGGGAGCCCGAGTAGGTAGTCGCCTGCAGCGCTTTCTTAAAGCCCTATTCTTGTTCCTCGCCATGGCCGAGAGTCGTGTGGTTGCGACCGAAAAGGCAATGTGCTCGGCGCTGGAGATGCTTGCCAGCGTGCCTGACTTAGTAGAAACTGCATCAGCATCGGTCCAGGTGACTGTGATAGTGGAATTGGCTTTGCGTTTGTGGCCCTTAGGGCCACCCCAGCCGGAGCGTTTCTCTTTTCTATCTCGACTCCCGTCTGCAGGATAATGCGCCCCCCTTGTTCCAGATTGGCTCTTACGACACCGTAGCATTGACCGTTGTCTTCTAGGCAGAATGCGCGGGAGATTACGTAACAGTTGCTTGCTATCTGATGCGCTCCCTGATGCGCTCCGACGAAGTAGATCTTGCACAGCGCCGATCGCCGCACCGAAACAAGATTTGACGAAACACTATAGCAACTAGATAATGGTCTTCTTAAAGAAATGCATATCGCCGACCGGCCGAAAAAATTGCTAAATAGGCGAAACACGTAGTCATGATCCACTGCTTCTTGCAGTACAACGGAAGCGACGCGGATGCGTTCTTCAGCCAGAGCGGGATCATCCTGGTCAAAGAAGCCGGATCCTCGTGCTTCGCAATTTCAATTGCGATCCTTACAGATTTCACCCAATCTTTTTCAACATTGGAATTTTGTGCTTTATTGATTGCTAGCTTTAATGCTTCCGATTTGGGTTCGATGCGCGCGAGAGCCAATAATGCCTGTAGAGAAATATCCTCATCCCCGTGATTTGTAAGTCCTTCGAGCAGATCGGCCGCCTGGCTATCTTTTCTGTCGCCTGAGTACGTTACGGCTGCAACTAGCAGCTCCTTTTCGGTTTTTTCGTCGCCAAGGATGTCTCTAGCAATCCGGACAAGCTTATCGCCCGTATACAAGCGAAATAATGCAGCTCTTTTATCCGGCTGATCGCTTATCCATCGAAATTTCTCCGCTCCTGACCCGATCGCTTGGACAAGCGCTCCATCATTTATTCCTACCCATTTGTTCTGAGCGAAGCAAGACCTCAAGGGCGTCCGAGAAATCCTTTGCGCTAGTGCTAGGATCGATGATCAGGTTTTGAAGTCTGCGAAGGTCAGCCTCTGATATCGCTAAGTCTGGCGCAAACCTTTCCTGCTTATGCTTTGCTATCGATAGTAAGTATGAGTTGATTAATCCTCGCGCAACAATCTTGTCAATGTCGCGCCGAAACTCAGAATGTGGATCGTCGATCGCGAGTTTTTTTTGACTTCTTCAACGGCCGTCGTTCGAGCCATCTCTCGAACGTCTAGAAAAGTCTTTATGCCGAATCCCGCAAATACAATTGCGACTAGATCAAAGGCCCATCCGAAAATTTTTCCTGTAGTGTCAAATCGCGACTTTAGTAAAGCATCCATCTCCTTAGTCAATTTCAATTCGATGCTGTCCCGCAGCAACGAAAGGCGCTTATCTATACGTTCTTCAATCTCATCAGATGGACGCTCACTCATGGCTCAACTCTCCCTCGGTTCGCGCACGAAATCGTTGAGCTTGCGTGCTATCATGAGGGCTCTAAAATTTGCAATTGGATGGGATCTGCATGAGATGCGAAGCGACTGCGCCGCCTGCCGCCCGCCGGCAGTCACTCCCTGCCACTTCGCGCTGAACTCTTCCGGCGTCATTGATTACTCTACCCAAACGAGCTACGAACAATGCCAGCATCGGGGATGCGTGCCAATGCTGCGTGTGCAACTCCGTGGCATTGCCGCTTGACCGCTACCCCTATATGGGACAACATGCCTATTATGGCGGTAGGCGCTGGCTATAGCGGCTCCGCTCCGCCTGACGACGAATGACGACAAATGACGATGCTCCACGGGCGCAAACAAGGCTACACCGCGCGGCGGCAATCGGTTAGATAGCGCGGACCGGTCAGAACCGGCCTGTATTCGCATCCAAGGGAGCCTCGCATGTCGTTTTTCGCGAGCCGTCTCGGTCGCATCAAGCCGTCGCCCACCATCGGCGTCACCCAGCGGGCGGCCGAGCTGAAGGCGGCGGGACGCGACGTCATTGGGCTCGGCGCCGGCGAGCCGGACTTCGATACGCCGGAGCACATCCGCGAGGCGGCGAAGGCGGCGATCGACCGGGGCGAGACGAAGTACACCGCCGTCGCCGGCACGCCGGCGCTGCGCAAGGCGATCTGCGCCAAGTTCGCCCGCGAGAACGGCCTGACCTACGTTCCGGAGCAGGTAACGGTCGGCTGCGGCGGCAAGCAGATCATCTACAACGCGCTGATGGCGACGGTGGAAGCCGGGCGACGAGGTGATCATCCCGGCGCCCTACTGGGTTTCCTATCCGGACATCGTGCTGCTTGCCGAGGGCGAGCCGGTGATCGTGCCGTGCCCGGCAGCGCGCGGCTTCAAGCTCGATCCGGAGGACCTCGATCGGGCGATCACCCGGCGCACCAAGTGGGTGATCCTCAACTCGCCGTCCAACCCGACCGGCGCCGCCTACACCGAGGCGGAGATGCGGCGGATCTGCGACGTGCTGCTGCGGCACCCGGCCGTCTGGGTGCTGACCGACGACATCTACGAGCACGTGATCTACGACGGCTTCCGCTTCACCACGCCGGCGCAGGTCGAGCCCAAGCTCTACGACCGGACGCTGACGCTCAACGGCTGCTCGAAGGCGTACAGCATGACCGGCTGGCGCGTCGGCTACGGCGCCGGGCCGAAGCAATTGATCTTCGCCATGAACATGATCCAGTCGCAGTCGACGACGCACACGGCCTCGATCAGCCAGGCCGCCGCCGTCGCCGCGCTGAACGGGCCGCAAGACTTCATCGCCGGCAACAACGCCGTCTTCAAGGAGCGCCGTGACCTGGTGGTCAGCATGCTGAACCAGGCGAAGGGGATCGAGTGCGCGGTCCCGGAGGGTGCGTTCTACGTCTATCCCGCCTGCGAGGGCGCGATCGGCAAGACGACGCCCGCCGGTACGAAGATCGCCAGCGACGACGATTTCGTCACCTACCTGCTGGAGGCGGAGGGGGTCGCCTGCGTGCAGGGCTCGGCGTTCGGCCTATCGCCCTACTTCCGCATCTCCTACGCTACCTCGACGGCGCTGCTGGAGGAGGCCTGCCGCCGCATCCAGCGCGCCTGCGCGGCACTGACGTAAGCCGGCGACCACTCCATGCACCTCCCCTCACCTGCTCGCGTTGCTCGCACCCTCTTTCGTCCAGGGAGAGGGTGAGTTATGTCGCGTGTCTGCGGCGACCCTCTCCCCCGGCGGGAGAGGGTCGGGGTGAGGGCTTGCTGCATCGCCGCTCAGGCGACTTCGGCGGTCCGCAGCTCGAAGGCGGCGGCGATCAGTGAGCGGGTATAGGGGTCGCGGGGTCTCTCGAAAATCTCCTCGGCCGGCCCCTGCTCCACCACCCGGCCGGCACGCATCACCAGCACGTCGTGGGCGAGCGCGCGGATCACCTTCAGGTCGTGGCTGATGAATAGATAGGCGAGCCCGTGCGCCCGCTGCAGGGCGCGCAGCAGCTCGACGATCTGCGCCTGCACCGACATGTCGAGCGCGCTGGTCGGCTCGTCCAGGACGATGAAGTCCGGCTTGAGCACCAGCGCCCGGGCGATGGCGATGCGCTGCCGCTGGCCGCCGGAAAACTCGTGCGGATAGCGGTCCTGCACGGCGGGATCCAGGTCGACTTCGCGCAGCGCCGCCTCGATCCGGGCGCGGCGCTCGTCCGCCGCTCCGAGCCGGTGGATCTTCAGGCCCTCGCCGACGATCTGGCCCACGGTCATGCGAGGGCTGAGGCTGCCGTAGGGATCCTGGAAGACGATCTGCATCCGCCGCCGCAGCGGACGGACGGCGCTCCATGACAGCCCCTGCAGCTCGCGCCCCTCGAAGACGATCGAGCCCTGACTCTGGCGTCAGCCGCAGCAGCGCGCGGCCGAGCGTGCTCTTGCCGGAGCCGCTCTCGCCGACCACTCCCAAGGTGTGCCCGGCGCGCAATCGCAGCGAAATGCCGTCCACCGCCTTGACGTGCCCGACCGTGCGCTTGAGCACGCCCCGCTTGATCGGGAACCACACCCTGGCGTCGGTTGCGCGGACCACCTCGTTGGCGCCAGCGGGTCCAGGCAGGGGCCGGCCTTTCGGCTCAGCCGCCAGCAGCCGGCGGGTGTAGGCATGGGCCGGCGCGGCGAACACATCGGCGACCCGCCCCTGTTCGACGATTTCGCCGCCGTTCATTACGCACACCCGCTCGGCCATTTTGCGGACGATGCCGAGATCATGGGTGATCAGCAGCAGCGCCATGCGCATGCGCGCCTGCAAGTCCTTCAGGAGGTCCAGAACCTGCGCCTGGATGGTCACGTCGAGGGCGGTCGTGGGTTCGTCGGCAATCAGCAGGTCCGGCTCGTTGGCGAGCGCCATGGCGATCATCACCCGCTGCTGCTGGCCGCCGGAGAACGTGTGCGGCAGGTCGTTCAGCCGGCTCTCCGCTTCGCCCAGCCCGACCAGATGCAAGAGCTCCACCACCCGTTCGCGAGCGCGCGCCGGGCTCATCTTCTTGTGTACCAGCAGCACCTCGGCGATCTGCTTTTCGATCGAGTGCAGCGGGTTGAGCGACGTCAACGGCTCCTGGAAGATGATGGCGATGCGATCGCCACGAAGCTCGCGCATCCGTTCGGTGGTCGCCGTCAACACCTCCTCGTCGCGGAAGCGGATCGACCCCGAAGGATGCCAGGCGAGCGGATAAGGCAGCAGCCGCATGACGCTGAGCGCGGTGACCGACTTGCCGGAGCCGCTCTCGCCGACCAGGCCGACCGTCTCCGCCTCCGCGATGTCGAACGAGGCGCCGCGAACAGCGTTCACCTGCCGCTCCCCGCGGCCGAAGGCTACGGCGAGGTTAGCGACGCGAAGCAGCGGGGCGTCGGCCATGTCGGTCATTCCGCCGGCTGAGGCGCTTTGTGCGCCGGCTCGACGATGCCGCCGGTGAGGCCGGGCGCGGGCGGCGTGGCGGCGATCGCCTTGCGCGGATCGAAGGCGTCGCGCACCGCCTCGCCGATAAAGATCAGGAGCGACAGCATCAGCGCGATGACGAAGAAGCCGGTGAGCCCCAGCCACGGCGCCTGCAGGTTGGCCTTGCCCTGCGCCAGCAACTCCCCCAGCGATGGCGAGCCGGGCGGCAGGCCGATACCGAGGAAGTCGAGGCCGGTGAGCGCGGTAACCGAGCCGGCGAGGATGAAGGGCAGGAAGGTCATCGTCGCCACCACGGCGTTGGGCAGCACATGTCGGAAGATGATGACGGGATCCGAAGCACCCAGGGCGCGCGCGGCGCGTACATAATCGAAGTTGCGCGCCCGCAGGAACTCGGCGCGGACAACGCCGACGAAGCCCATCCATGAGAACAGCAGCAGGATACCCAGCAACCACCAGAAGTTGGGCTCGACGATGCTGGTCAGGATAATGAGAACGTAGAGGGTCGGCACCGACGACCATACCTCCATGAACCGCTGGAAGGCGAGGTCGACCCAGCCGCCGAAGTAGCCCTGCACGGCACCAGCGGCGACACCGACGATCGCCGAGACGACGGTGAGGGTAAAGCCGAACAGCACCGACAGGCGGAAGCCGTAGATCGTGCGGGCGAGAACGTCGCGCGCCTGGTCGTCGGTGCCGAGCCAGTGCTGGGCATCGGGTGGCGACGGGGCCGGCAGCGGCAGGTCCCAGGCGACCGTGCGGTAGCTGTAGGGGATCGGCGGCATGATCGCCCAGCCTTTGCTGTCGATCAGCCGTCGCACCTCCGGATCGCTGTAGTCGGCCTCGGTCGGGAACTCACCGCCGAAGGTGGTCTCGGGATACGCCCTCACGATCGGCACGTAGAAGGCCGCCATCGTAGAAGACAATGATCGGCCGGTCGTTGGCCACCAGCTCGGCGAACAATGCTCACGACGAACAACACCAGGAAGATCCAGAGAGACCAGACGCCGCGCCGGTTGGCCTTGAAATTGTCAATCCGCCTCCGGGTAAGCGGCGTTATCCGCAGGCCGAGAAAGCGGTCCGGGTGACTGCTCATGGCGCGCCTATCGTCCGGAGCGACCCCTCACCCTCCCGCTTCGCGGGCCCCTCCCTCTCCCGCAAGTGGGCGAGGGGTCCGATGCCGCAACAGCGTGTCCTTCTCCCTCTCCCCGTTGCGGGAGAGGGACGGGGTAAGGGACTCGTTGCCGTCACGCGCTTTTCGCCTCGAAGTCGATGCGCGGATCGACGATCGTGTACAGCACGTCGCTGACGAGGTTGATCACCAGGCCGACCAGCGAGAAGAAGTAGAGGGTGCCGAACATCAGCGGGTAGTCGCGGCTGAACGCCGCCTCAAAGCCAAGCAGGCCAAGGCCGTCCAGCGAGAAGATGATCTCGATGAACACCGTGCCGGTGAACAGGATGCCGACGAAGGCGCCGGGAAAGCCGGCGATGACGATCAGCATGGCGTTCCGGAATACGTGGCCATAGAGCACCCGCCGCTCAGCCAGGCCCTTGGCGCGCGCCGTCAGCACGTACTGCTGGTTGATCTGATCGAGGAATGAGTTCTTGGTCAGCATCGTCAACGTCGCGAAGCCGCCGATCACCATCGCCGTGATCGGCAGCACCAGATGCCAGAGATAGTCGAGAATGCGCGCCGGCCAGGCCAGCTCCGCCCAATTCTCCGAGGTCAGGCCGCGCAACGGGAACCACTGCACGTAACTGCCGCCGGCGAACAGCACCAGCAGCAGCACGGCGAAGAGGAAAGCCGGTATCGCGTTGCCGATGATGACGAACACGGACGTCCAGATATCGAAGCGCGAGCCGTCGCGCACCGCCTTGACGATTCCGAGCGGGATCGAGATCAGGTAGGTCAGCAACGTCGTCCATAGTCCCAGCGAGATCGATACCGGCATCTTATCGAGCACCAGGTCGACTACCTTGCGGTTGCGGAAGTAACTCTCGCCGAAGTCGAAGACGACGTAGTTCTTCAGCATCTGCAAGAAGCGCTCATGCAGCGGCTTGTCGAAGCCGAACTGTTTCTCCAGCTGCGCGATGAACTCCGGGTCGAGTCCCTGCGCGCCGCGGTACTTGCCGCCGTGGGCTCGCCGTTCCGGCAGTCTGCTTGCCTAACGTTTCGCCGCGCTCCCGACTGCGTGACGCGCTCGGTGATCGCGGCGCCCTCGCCAGTGAGTTGCGCGATTACCTGTTCGACCGGCCCGCCCGGCGCCGTCTGGATGATCACGAAGTTGATGAGCATGATCGCGAACAGCGTGGGGACGATCAGCAGCAGCCGGCGAATGATGTAGGCGGTCATCGCTCAGGCCTCTCGCCTGCGCAGCGCGCGGAGGAAGACGAAGAAACCGACCAGAGCGAGGCCGGCAGCGACGGCCGCGACGGTGCCGGCCGTGGGTGATCCAGAGACGGCCTGCTCGCCTCCCTCCCCACTCATCGCGGCGGCGAGGGCCGCAGCCTTACGCTCGTCGAACCACCAGGTGTCGAACTGCACGCCCCGCTTCGGTGAGACATCTGGATAGGAGAACTTGTCCCAATACAGCACCCGGTCGGCGCTGAGGTGCCAGCCGGGAATGACATAGAAGCCCGACAGCAGCACCCGGTCGAGAGCCCGCGTGCGCGCAACGAGGCTGTCCCGGTCCGGCGCATTGTTGATGGCCTCGATCAGCTCGTCCACCACCGGGTCGCTGACGCCGATGTAATTGTCGGGACCCTGGCGAGTTCGCGCCAGCCGAGCCCCAGTAGTCGCGCTGCTCGTTGCCCGGCGATTCCGACTGTCCCCACACCAGCATCGCCATATCGAAGTCGAACGAGCGCAGGCGATTGATGTACTGCGATTCATCGACCAGTCGGATCCTGGCATCGACGCCCAGCCGCTTCAAGTTGCGCACAAACGGCAGGACGATGCGCTCGAATGCCGGCGAGACCAGCAGGATCTCGAAGCGCATCGGCTCGCCGGTTTGTTCATTCACCAGCTTGCCATCGCGAATAGTCCATCCCGCTTCGTTCAACAGCGACAGTGCCTTCAGCAGGTTATCGCGTGGCCAGCCGGAGCCGTCGGTCGTTGGAGGCCGGTATTCGCGCGCGAATACCTCATCCGGCACACGGCCACGGTACTTCTCAAGCACCGCGGCCTCCAACCCCTGGGGCAAGCCGCGCGAGGCCAGCTCGGAGTTGCTGAAGTAGCTTTCCGACCGTTTGTACTGTCCGAAGAACAGGACCCGGTTGGTCCATTCGAAATCGAAGGCATAGTTCAGGGCTTTCCGTACCGACCGATCGGCGAAGATCGGCCGACGAGTGTTGAAGACGAGCGCCTGCATGCCTGCCGGACGCTCGTGTGGGAACGTCGCCTTTCGCAACCAACCTTTGCGGACCGCTGGCACGTCGTAGTCGAGGGCCCAGGACTTGGCTTGATTCTCGATGCGAAAGTCGAGCACGCCAGCCTTCAGCGCCTGTCGGAGCACCGTTTCATCGCGGAAGTAGTCATAACGCATGCGCTCGAAGTTGTTGTGGCCAACATTGACCGGCAGTTCACGTCCCCAATAGTCGGGAACTCGCTCGAGCACGACGAAACGACCTGCCTCGAAGTCGGCAACCCGGTAGGGACCGCTGCTGAGCGGCGGTTCCAGAGTCGTTTTTTCGAAGTCGCGATTTTGCCAATAGTGCTTCGGCAATATAGGCATTTCGCCGGCGATCAACGGCAGCTCGCGGTTTCCTGCCTCCTTGAAGAAGAACTTCACCTTGCGCTCGCCGACCTTCTCCGCCCGGTCGACGGTGCCGTAGTAGAATCGGAAGAATGGCTGCCCCTTGGTCTTCAGCGTTTCCAGCGAGAAAATCACGTCTTCCACGGTGATTGGCTCGCCGTCGTGCCAGCGCGCCTCTGGGCGCAGTGTGAACGCCACCCAGGATCGGTCGTCCGGCCACTCCACCGACTCCGCAATCAGGCCATATTTGGTGAACGGCTCGTCGGCGCTCCCCACCATCAGAGTTTCGTAGTCGGCGCCGGCCGCCGCGTTGCCCTTGATGATGTAGGGGTTGAAGCTGTCGAAGGTGCCGGCGGCCCCGAGCCTGACCGTACCGCCCTTCGGCGCGTCCGGATTTATGTAGTCGAAGTGAGCGAAGTCCGGACCGTACTTCGGCTGGCCATACATGGCGACGGCGTGACCGGAATGAGTCTCTCGCTCCGCGGCGAAGGCGCCAGTGGAACAGAGAATAGCGAGTAGGCAAAGCAGCCGGCCGAGGGCCCTCACGCGACACTTTCCCCGTCGTACATGGGGAAGAATCGGCGGCCGCGCGTCACGCCGGGCGCAAGGGCTCTCGCGAGCGGCGCGGTGCACCCGCTGGTCACCCGCGGCCAGCACGCGCGGACCGGAGAATAGGCCGAGCGGCTGCCCCTCCCAGGTGGTTATCCCGCCGCCGGCACCCTCGATGATCGGTACCGCCGCACAATAATCATAGGGCTGCAACGATGCCTCGCAGACGAGGTCGATGCGGCCGCGCGCGAGCAGCCCGTAGGCGTAGAGGTCGGCGCCGTAGATGTCGGCGTAACATCTCGATCGCAGCCGCTCGAACGCATCGCCGTCCGGGCCGACGAACATGCGCGGCGAGGTAGCGTAGAGCCACGCGCGCGGCAATCCCTCGCACTCGCGTACGCAAGCGGGATGGCCGTTGAACATGGTAGGCCGGCCTTCGACACCGAGCCAGCGCTGGTCCAGCGCCGGCATATCGATGACGCCGAGGATTGGCCGCCCGTCGCGCAACAGGGCGATTAAGGTGCCGAACAGCGGTTTGCCGCTCACGAATGATTTGGTGCCATCGATCGGATCGAGAACCCAGACGTACGTCGCATCGACGCGATCCGCTCCGTATTCCTCGCCGAGGATGCCGTGCGCCGGCAATTCCGTCTCGATCAGGCGACGCATCATTGCCTCGGCCTCGCGGTCGGCGGCGGTCACCGGGCTCAGGTCCGCCTTGGTCTCGAACAGGACGGGGTCGGCGAAGTACCTGAGGACGACTGGCCGAACGATGTCGGCCATTGCCTCGGCAAGGCGAACGAAGTCGTCGATCTCGCTCACGGCAACGGCGGAGGCGAATCGGACCGGGAGCGGAGGAAGGCGATGACATTGGCCCGATCATCGGGTTTGCTCAATCCGGCGAAGGTCATCTTTGTCCCGGGCGCGAAGCTCTTCGGCGACGTGAGATAGATATCGAGTTCCTCATAGGTCCACTTGCCGCCGCTCTTGCCGGCCAGCGCCGACGAGTACTTGAAGCCCTCATGATGCGCGATCGGCGCGCCCACGATGTTCCACAGGTTGGGGCCGACTTGGTTGGCGCCGCCCTTCTCCGCGTTGTGGCAGGCTTTGCACTTACTGAAGACCTTTTCACCGGCTGCCGGATCCGCCGACGCCAACAATGTCTTCATGTCCGCCGTTGGTGACGCCGTAGGCGCGGCACCGCCCGATGAAGCGCTGGTGGCGGCCGGCATCTGCGCGGAATCCGGCTCACCCGTGGCCGCCACGGTCTGCGATGCTTCGGTCCCGGCCGCGGCGGACTCGGACACCGGGGCCGCCGCCGTCTTCGGCGCCGGCTCCGGGAACGGCGGCGCATTCTGAGTATTGGCCGCGAGATAACGGATCACCGCCGCGCGATCCTTGGGATCGCTCAGGCCGGCGAAGGTCATCTTCGTGCCGGGCACATGGGCCTTCGGATTGGCGAGGAAGGCGTCCAACTCCTGATAGGTCCATGTCTGGCTATGTCTGCCTGCAAGAGCGTCGGAATAGGCGAAGCCTTGCATATGCGCTTGTGGTCCGCCGACCACATTCCACAAGTTCGGCCCGACCTTGTTCGGCCCACCCTGTTCGACACCGTGGCAGGCCTTGCACTTGTTGAATATCTTTTCGCCGGCCGCCGGCGTCGCCTCCGAGAGCAGGGTGCCGAGATCCGATTCCTGCTGGGCTGTCGCCTGGCCCGGCTTCGCCCCGGCCGGCGCCGAGGCGACCTCGATCATCGGCTCATGTTCTCGCACGTGCACCAAAGTCCCGCCCAGGAAATTGGCGCCGTAAACCAGCCAGGCGCAGAGCAGCGCCGAGGCGCCAAGTTTTTCGAGAAACGAGAAGTGCATGTTGCTTCCTTCCGGGCCCCGCATCCACCCTCGGCCGCACAATAGTCGGAACGAGAGATGTCCTTCAATCCCCGGCGCGCTGAAGTGGCACGTGCCCTGACATTTATGCTATGTGGCATCGCATGGCCTCGCAACCGCACAATGCGATCATAGTGGTGCCGGCGCGGATGGCGTCGACGCGGCTGCCCGGCAAGCCGCTGGCGGACATTTGCGGCGAGCCAATGATCGTGCACGTTTGGCGACGGGCCTCGCGGGCGGATGTAGGGCCCGTCGTCGTCGCCTGCGCCGAAGGCGAGATCGCCACGGCGATCAGAGCGGCGGGCGGAGAAGCCATTCTGACGCGGCCGGATCATGCTTCAGGATCGGACCGAATCTTCGAGGCGCTCACCCGCTACGACCCGGAAGGACGGCACGATATTGTCATCAACCTGCAAGGGGACCTGCCTACCCTTGCTCCGGATGTCGTGCGTATGGCGCTGTTGCCGCTAGCCGATGGTGCGGTCGACATCGCGACCCTGATTGCACCAATCGGCGATCCCGCCGAGGTCGCGGATGCGAACGTGGTCAAGGTGGCTGTATCGCTGGCTCCGGAAGCCCCGTTTGGCCGCGCGCTCTACTTCAGCCGCGCCGCCGTGCCCTGGGGAGAGGGGCCTTTGTTCCATCATATCGGCTTGTACGCCTACCGTCGGGAGGCGCTGGCGCGCTTCGTCGCGCTTCCCCCCGGAGTGCTTGAGAAGCGCGAACGGCTGGAACAGCTTCGTGCGTTGGAAAACGGTATGCGCATCGACGCCGCCTTAGTCGATACGGTGCCGCTCGGCGTCGACACTCAGGCGGAGCTGGACCGAGCCCGCGCCATGGTCGCGGCGACCCGATGACCGCCGAGGCCAACTCCGTTCCGGCCGCCGACCCGGGTCGCACCATCGCCTTCCAAGGCGCGCCCGGCGCCTATTCGGATTTGGCTTGTCGTACTTCACGGCCGGAGCTTTCTACGTTACCGTGCCGTTCGTTTGAAGATGCGTTCGCGGCGGCGCGCGACGGTCTTGCCGCGCTGGCGATGATCCCGATCGAGAACTCCGTCGCCGGCCGGGTAGCCGACATTCACCACCTCTTGCCGGATTCCGGCCTGCACATCATCGGCGAGCACTATCAGCGAGTGAACCATCACCTGCTGGCGCTACCCGGCGCGCGTATCGAGCAGCTGACGCACGTGCACAGCCACATCCATGCGCTGAACCAATGTCGGCGGCTGATCCGCGAATTCGGTCTTGAAGCGGTGGTGCGGCTGGATACAGCGGGCGCGGCGGCGGAGATCGCCGAAGCGAGCGACCTTACCCAAGCGGTCATCGCCTCCGAGCTTGCCGGCGATATCTACGGCTTAGTCAGCTTGCGCGCCAACATCGAGGATGCCAAGCACAACACGACCCGTTTTCTTATCATGGCGAAACAGCCGGTGGTGCCGCATCCGAAGTCCGGGCCGTGCATGACCAGCTTCGTCTTCCGCGTACGCAACGTACCCGCCGCGCTCTACAAAGCGCTTGGCGGCTTCGCCACGAACAGTGTCAACATGACCAAGCTGGAAAGCTATCTGGTTGGCAGCCGATTCAATGCCGCTCAGTTCTACGCCGAGGTAGAGGGCCACCCCGAGCACAAAAACCTGACTCTCGCGCTCGAGGAGCTGGACTTTTTCTCCCGCGAGGTCCGTATTCTCGGCGTTTACTCGCAGCACCCTTACCGCTGGGAAAGCGCTGGCGAGTAAAACTGGCTGTCGCCCCCTGTCTGACTTGCGTCAATGCCGCGTTTACTTCGATGCGTTCACCTGCGCGCAATGCCGCAATCCACCGCTGCCTTCGTCGAACACCCAGGTATCCGTTTGCCGCCGGCAGTAGGACTGTAGCTCCCGCGGGCGGGAGATGCTGTTGAAGTCATGCCCGACGAGGCGCTGATAGCCGGCGACCATCGAGGTGAACCAGCCGGCATTCTCCGATCGCCTCGCCACGGTGTAACCAGGCTGTCGCGCCAACGCTGTCTCCGCGCGTTGGTTGCGGATGGCCGCCCGCCTCAGCTGAGCGATGAGCGCACCGCTGATCCGTCCATTCACGCTTATGCCGCGACGCTGCTGGAAGGAGCGGATTGCAAGCTCCGTGCGTTTGCCGAAAACCCCGTCGATGTCGCCGATCTCGTAGCCCAATCGCGTAAGTAGGCGCTGCGCTTCGGCAATCTCCGCCGGCGCCGGTGCGCGTTCTCCGGGTGCGTCGCCGCGAACAGTTCCTCTAGATGTAGGCGTTGGCACGACTTCGTTCGAGTTGACGTCGGCGCGCTGTCCTGGTCTGGCCACCGGCTGGCCTGGAGCCATATAAGCCGGCGAAGTTTTCGGCCTGCTTGCCTTCGTAGGACGCGGCAGAGGAACGGCTACCCCGGCAATCGGTCCTTCTTCAGTTTCAGTCGGGATGTCCGCGCTGACCTCGGCGGGCTCGATCGTTGCAACGCGGTCATCGACAACGCTGCCGAGTAGATCGCGGGCGATCGCCAAGCGATCGGCCTCGCGCATTGCTTCCCCGCCCAAGCTGGATGGATCCTGATCGGGCGCCTCGGGACGAAGCAGCGCATCCGCTCCCGGTGGTGGAACAAAGAGCACGGAGTGCGTGCCGTCTTCGAACGAGACTGGCGGCGGGAATTCAGGTCCAGCGGCGGCGGCGACGGGTACGATGCCAGAGCGCATCCCGCCAATCTGTGTTTCACTCTTGGCTTCGAAACCCGAAGCTGACTTTTCGACTGCCTGCTCCGGCGCCGGCACTCCGATGACCTTATCGAACCCGATGATCATCAGGAGCACGCACTCCAGCACAACCAGTAAGTGGATCAAGGCCTATCCCTCGCGCGTCCCAGACCTCAACATAGGCCGCGTGAGTACGACTTTAGAGGTAGGCCGTCGTTCCCGCCGCAGCCATTAATGTCGCTTTTTCGACTTATCCCGCTTCGCCAGCCGTGCTGCTTCTAAGTAAACGTCACGCTCTGCATTTTCGGTATACCCGAAGCGCTACATACGCACTACAACCGAAACCTTACACTAAGAGTTCCCGAGTTGGTGCGCATCTCTGCCGATGTTGCTTCCAGAACACAATGGCCACTACAACCCGCGCGCGGGTCAGTGAGCAAGCAGTACCGGCAAGGAAGCGTGCCGGATCACGTGCTCGGTGGCGCCACCGAAGATCACCTGACGCAGTCGGCTTTTCGTGTAAGCCCCCTTGACCAGCAGGTCGGCCTCGGCCTTCTCGCTCGCATCGATGATTATCTCGCCAAACAATCCGGGCGCCCGCATTAATGTTTGGGTCTTCCGCGGCGATCCCGCTCCGGGCAAGGTGCCGCGCCATCTCTCGTCCGGAAGGGCCAGACATCATGCCGCCTTCGACGCTCATTACGATGACCCGCGAAGCCGCCTTAAGCATTGGCATTGCCAGCGCCACTGTCCGCGCTGTCTCGGTTGATCCATTCCAGGCCACGACGATGTTTTCGCCGCGGCAAGCAGCACCGGCCGGCCTGTTTCGAACAATGCCGCCTCGCAGGTCTCCTGCCATCGTCCCGCCGGCTCGCCACCCGTCCGGCCGACAACGATCAGATCGAATAGGCGGCCGTACTCGGCAACGACTTGAGCTTCCCGCCCCTCCATCTCGCGCCAGCCGGCGATCGGCCCCTGCGCCTCCGTCTCGAGTTCGCCTGTCGCCAATCCCTTCTGCCCGGTAATCAACCGGAACTGCTCGCGCGCGGCATCAGCGAACTGTCGCCACTGCTTGGCAAGTTGCGTCGCGTCAAGTACTCTGCGGGCACGGTCATGCCGCGATCGAAGCTGAGTTGCGGCGTTTCCTGCACCAATAGGCCTCCAAATAACTCCCGAATCGCCGCGCTGACCAACGTCGCCGCATCAAGGGCGGTGCGGCCGGCGTTTTCGTCATGAAACGGCAGCAGGATGGTTTTCATCCCAGCCCCTCCTCGAAATTGGCAAGTATAGGATTATAGCGCTGGATGCGCCGCCTGACTGCGGCAATGCCATCGAAGGCTCCAGCCACAGCTGCGAGCCGAGATCGACGGAGATCGTGGTCCCACCCGCCGCCGTCGAACGCCCAGCCCCGACCGCGCTTCATCTCTCGCCGATGTCGCGCTGGGCGCGGACCAGGCCGAGGTCGTCCCAGCCGTAGGCCGCCTGCGGCACCAGCGTATTCCATAGCCGCTCCTTCTTTTCGGCGATGCGGCGACCGCCCATAGCCTCGTAGAAAAAGCGCGCCGGATTCTGCGCAAGCACCCACACGATAGCCGAGTTCAGCCCACGGTCGATCAGCGCCTCGAACAGGCTCAACAGCAGCGCGCGCCCGACACCGCGCTCCTGGTGCTCCGGCGAGACGTAGAGCGTGTAGATTTCGCCGGCCTGGGAGAGCACCGTACGGCGGGCAGCCCCACAGCTGCCGAAGCCGATGATGCCGTGGCCAGAAAGATCGGCGACCAGGATGCTATCGGCGACCTTCCTTCGCGAGAGCTGCTGTGCCCAATCTCGCGCTTGTGCTCCCACCGACATGCGAACGAGGACGGCGTTCGGTATCAGGCCAGCGTAGGCCGATCGCCATGCCTCGATATAGACGTGAGCGATGGCCTCGGCGTCGGCCGGCCGTCCTGGCCTGATTCGGACGATTGGCGGTACCAGCATCTCCCTCTCCTCAGCCGAACCCCGCCTGGTCACGCCGCGAGCCAGGCCTCGATCAATGCGCGCGCGATCGTACCGCGGAACGGCAGCCGCAAGCCGAGCGAGCGGATCGCGGCGACCTCGTCGCGATGGAACCAGCGCGCATCTTCAAGTTCGTCGCCGTCCACTTTCAGTTCGGGCCAGTTCCTGGCTTCCGCACGGAATCCCAGCATCAGCGAAGACGGAAACGGCCACGGCTGCGACCCGCAATACTGAACCGCATCGATCTCCAGGCCGGTCTCCTCCCGGACCTCGCGGCGTACCGCCTCTTCCAGCGTCTCGCCCGGTTCGACGAAGCCGGCGAGCGCCGATACAAGGCCCGGCATCCAGTGCCGTTGCCGCGCCAGCAGGCACTGGCTTGACCCGTTGAGCGACCGGGTCACCAGCATGAGCACCACCGGATCGGTACGCGGAAATTGCTGCGCCGCGCATGCCGGGTCGGCGCACACACGCAAGTGCCCGCCCTGGCTACCCGTGGTCGGGCTGCCGCAGATGCCGCAGAAGCGATGCCGACGGTGCCAGTAAATGATAGATCGAGCGTAGGCGAGCAAGGCTGCTTCGTCGGCGGCGAGCAAGGTGACCATGCGCCCGAGGTCCTCGAATGCCGCCCCTTCGCGCACCGACGGCAAGCTGCTCTTCTTCAAGATGCGAGAGGTCGCAGGCAAACCACGCGGGCCCTTCCGAGGCGAGACCCAGAAACACCACCTCTCTGGCGAGGGATATGGCGGTTTCACCCGCCGGGCCGCCGAGGGCGCGCAAGCAAGGCCGATTACCGGCCGCGATCAGACTGCGATCGCGCCAGACCGGAAGCACACGCGTGAAAGGCTCTCGCAAACGTTCGTCGAGCGCCGCTTTGTCGGCGCGCAGATGTGTCGCGCGATCCAGCGTGCAGCCAGCGTAGGCCAATCGAACGTTCATCTGCGAACCCTGACACAGCGCCCGGAGTTCGGCAACGCGCTGCCCGTTGAGGCGCATGTTCCCCCGCGGAGATGTTGGTTTCTTGTTCGGGCGCCAGTCCGAACGGGCGAAGTCTCTTGCTTCGTCGGTAGGCCGGGCTGATATAATCGCTCGGGAGGCTGACGGCGGACGGGTCCCTCGCCAACCCGGTCAGATCCGGAAGGAAGCAGCCGTAACGAGTTTCGGCTCGGGTCGCCGCTTCAGTCTCCCGCTTCGCGACCGCCCGACGCGGACGCATAACTGTCTAGCCAGCAGCGCCCCGCAGTACTCATGGCTGGTTCCGATCCTGAGAACGTCACCCTTCACGCGGACTCGAGATATCGGGTCCTCGCCCGCAAATATCGCCCGGTTACCTTCGAATCGCTCATTGGCCAGGAGGCGCTGGTCCGAACCCTGACGAATGCGTTCCGGGCCGGGCGGATCGCGCACGCCTACATGCTTTCCGGGGTTCGCGGCGTCGGAAAGACGACGACCGCTCGGATCATCGCCCGCGCGCTGAATTGTACTGGCGCCGACGGAAACGGCGGCATGACGGTCAGCCCGTGCGGCGTATGCGAGCATTGCATCGCGATTGCCGAAGACCGCCACCTGGATGTCATCGAAATGGACGCCGCCAGCCATACGGGCGTCGACAACATCCGCGAGCTGCTCGACGGCGTCGCCTTATCGCCCAGCGTTGGCCAGGTACAAGGTCTACATCATCGATGAAGTACACATGCTCTCGGAAAAGGCGTTCAACGCGCTGTTGAAGACGCTGGAGGAGCCGCCGGAGCACGTTAAGTTCATCTTCGCCACGACCGAGATTCGCAAGGTGCCGGTGACTGTGCTTTCGCGCTGTCAGCGTTTTGACCTGCGGCGGGTCGAGGCGGCGGAATTGGTTCGGCACCTGGAGCGTGTCGCCCAGCGCGAGCAGGTGGCTGTAGCGTCCACGGCGCTGCAGCTGCTGGCCCGGGCGGCCGATGGCAGCGTACGTGACGCGCTGTCGCTTCTCGACCAGGCGATCGCGCATGGCGAGGGCGCGGTCGAAGAAGAGACGGTCCGCGAGATGTTGGGCCTCATCGACCGCTCGCTGTGCTTTGATATCCTGGACGCGGTCATGCAGGGCGATGCTCCGAGCGCCCTTACGCTGCTCGACGAGCAGTACCGGGCCGGCGCCGATCCGATGACCCTGCTCGAAGACATGCTGGATCTCACGCATTGGCTGACAAGACTGAAGCTGGCGCCTGAAAGTGGCGATAGCCTGCAGGTAGCGGAGGCGGAACGGGTGCGTGGTCGCGGCATGGCCGAAAGGCTGTCAATGGCCGACGTCACCCGTGCTTGGCAGATGCTGCTGAAGGGGCTAGCGGAGGCGCGGATGGCGCCGAGCCCGCTGCATGCCACCGAGATGCTGCTGATAAGGCTCGCCTATGCGGCGCAATTGCCATCGCCCGCGGAAGCCTTGGAAGCGCTGGCCGGGCGGGGCGGGCCGACCGACGTATCGAGCGCCATTCCTGGCCGACACGCGAATGCCGGGGGAACCGCCGGAGAACGACATCCGGCGGGCACCGCATTGAGGCCGCAACAAGCAACGTTGGCCGCGCCGGACCGCCCTCGCGGCGGAGCGGGCGGCTCACGCCCTTCAACAGCGATGGCGCCGTACCGGGCATCCGACGCGCGACCCGCTGAAACCGTGTCCGCCCCCGAGATTAGCGCGGCAGTTGCGCGCATCGGGCCGACGTCTTTCGCCGAGCTCGTCGAGCTCGCCCGCGAACGTAACGAGGGCCTGCTTTATGGACACCTGACGACCAGCGTGCATTTGGTGCGTTTCGAAGCGGGCCACATCGAGCTGCGACTGGGCGAGCACGCGCCAGCCGACCTGCCGCAGCGCCTGAGCCGCTTCCTGCTGGAGGCCACCGGGGTGCGCTGGCTGGTCACCGTCTCGCGGGAGACAGGCGAGCCGACGTTGCGGGAACAGCGGGACGCGCGGAAGGCGGCCCAACACGCGGAGCTCGCGCTTCACCCGCTGGTGCGCGCCATCCTCGATACCTTTCCCGGAGCAATTATCGAACGCATCAACCAGGTTGAGGCACCGCACGCCCCAGAGTCTCCCGACGAGCCCGAGGACTGAGGAAACATGCAATGGCGGTGGAGATCGAGCGCAAGTTCCAGGTAAAGGGCAACTCGTGGCGGCAAGGTGCAGCAGCCGAACGGATACGCCAGGGTTATCTCTGCTCGTTCGCCGATCGAGCAGTGCGGGCGCGAATCAGTGGCGATCGTGCCTTCCTCACGATCAAGGGAGCGAAGAGCGGCGTCAGCCGTTTCGAGTACGAATACAGGATCCCCGTGGAGGATGCCGCCGAGATGCTGGAATTTCTCTGCGAGCGGCCGCTGATCGAAAAGATGCGCCACCACGTGACCGTCAACGGCCGCGAATGGGTCATCGATGTTTTCGAGGGTGACAACGCCGGCCTGGTGGTCGCCGAGGTGGAGTTCGAGGACGAGGCGCAGGCGATCGAGCTACCGGACTGGGCGGGCGAGGAGGTCACGGACGATCCCCGGTACTATAACGTCAACTTGGCAAAGCATCCTTACCGGCTGTGGGAAAAGCCGCTGATACATGAGGCGCCGCCCGTCCATGACTCGGCGGCAGGACAATGCTATAGAGAACACACGGCGGCGCGGACCGACGGTGACGACGTGGGGAGACCCTGAGGGTGATAAAAAATCTCGGCCAGATGATGAAGCAGGCGCAAAAGCTGCAGGAGAAGATGGGAGAGCTGCAGGAGCAGCTCGGGCAGGCCGAGCTCGTCGGCTCGTCGGGCGGCGGCATGGTGCAGGTGACACTCTCCGGGAAAGGCGATCTGCGCCGGCTGAAAATCGACCCGTCGCTGGTCGACCCCGAGGAAGTCGAGGTTCTGGAAGATCTGATCGTCGCCGCCTTCAACGACGGAAAGGCGAAACTCGAAGCGCACGTCGCCGAGCGCATGGCCGAGGTCACGGGCGGGCTTCAACTGCCGCCGGGGATGCAGTTCCCGCTGTGATCCACGCCGATGCCGGGAGCATGTCGGCGCGCGGGACCCGGGAAGACTGCCAAGGCGGGGCTCGCACTTTGTCAACATGTCGGAAATCGACCGCCTAATTCAGTATCTCGCCAAGCTGCCTGGGCTGGGGCCGCGTTCGGCCAGGCGAGCTGGTTTGTTCATGCTGAAACGGCGGGAAACCGTGCTCGAGCCGCTGGCGCGCGCCCTCGCCGACGCGGCAAAACAGGTTCGCGTTTGTTCTGTCTGCGGTAATCTCGATACGCGCGATCCTTGCGGCATCTGCGCCAACTCACGGCGTGATGCATCGTTGATCTGCGTTGTCGAGGATGTCGACGACCTTTGGGCGCTCGAGCGCGGTGGCAGCTTTCGCGGCCGTTATCACGTCCTCAATGGCACCTTATCCGCTATCGACGGCATTGGCCCGGAGGACTTGAACATCCAGCGCCTGGTCGATCGGGCACGAAGCGCCGAGGTGAAGGAGATTGTCGTCGCGCTCAGCTTCACCGTCGACGGCCAGACCACGGCGCATTACATCCTGGATCGCCTCAACGACTGTAACGTCAGCGTAACCGGCATCGCGCATGGCGTGCCGCTCGGGGGCGAATTGCACTATCTGGACGACGCTACGCTCGCCACGGCGCTTTCCGCTCGCCGCGCTCTGATCTAGTAAGTAGTTTTGAGCATCGACCCGGTCGTTCACCTTTTAGACAAAAAAGCGCCACCCGTGAGGGTGGCGCTAAGTTGGAAAGGGAGGAGGTCTAAGTGAACCCTGAGGTTCACATGGACGCTCGCGGGACATCCTCTGTATACCCTAATGGGGTACGGCTCGCAAACACATTTTTGCGGTTCGACGCGTAAATCGCATTTCTAAGATTGCCGGCGATCTGCGCTTCAACCCCGCCCGAGGGCCGCCTCCCGATTTGCGGCGGGCGGGTTTGGCGCTATAAACGCCGCATGCCCGATCTATCGTTGGAAGCGGATGCCGGTTGTGATCTCGTTTGCGGGATCGATGAGGTCGGGCGTGGGCCATGGGCCGGGCCAGTGGTGGCCGCGGCGGTGATTCTTGACCAGGCGCGCCTGCCCGCTTCGCTCGCCGATGCGATCGATGATTCGAAGGTGCTGAGCCGGGCGCAGCGCGAGGCGATCTATACCGAGCTGCCGGGCTGCGCCTGCATCGCCGTCGGCGCGGCCGACGTCGTCGAGATCGAGCGGCTAAACATCTACTGGGCGACCATGTTGGCGATGCAGCGAGCGGTGGCGGCGCTCGCTTGCCCGCCCGACTTCGCGCTGGTCGACGGCAAGGGCGCCCCTGCCCTGCCCTGCCGCGTACGTTGCGTGGTCGGCGGGGACGCCCTCAGCCTGTCGGTGGCCGCCGCCTCGATAGCCGCCAAGGTGACCCGCGACCGGCTGATGTGCGCTCTCGCTCTTGAATTCCCCGAGTACGGATTCGAGCGGCACGTCGGCTACGGCACCCGCGAGCACCGGGCGGCGCTGCTCCGCCTAGGCCCGACGCCGCACCACCGCATGGGTTTCCCCTCCGTTCGCGAAGTTCTCTCTCAGCTCTCCCTCTCGTTCCCGACCAATTCCGCGCCGGTCGCTTGAAGCATTGCTATTGACGCGGAGTCCCGGTTTGCGCATGCTGCGCGGCATGGTTGAATCCACCCCGAATGCGGAGCTTGGCCGCATCGAGGAGACGGGCCGTATCCTCGTCGGTGACTGCGCGGAACTGATGGCGACGCTGCCGCCCGCCAGCGTCGATGCCGTGTTTGCCGACCCGCCCTATAATCTGCAGCTCGAAGGCGAACTGCGGCGACCCAACAACAGCCGCGTCGAGGGCGTCGAGGACGCGTGGGATCGATTCGAGGATCTCGCTGCCTATGACGCCTTCACCCGCGCCTGGCTAGGCGCCGCCCGGCGGCTGCTCAAGCCGGACGGGACCTTGTGGGTGATCGGCAGCTACCACAACATTTTCCGCGTCGGCACAATCCTCCAGGACCTGGGCTACTGGATTCTGAACGACATTGTCTGGCGCAAGACCAACCCCATGCCGAATTTCCGCGGTCGGCGGTTTACCAACGCGCACGAGACGCTGATCTGGGCGGCGCGCGACCGCCAGGCCCGCCACCGCTTCAATCACTGGGCGATGAAAAACTTGAATGACGATCTGCAGATGCGCTCGGACTGGCTGATCCCGGTCTGCACCGGCGGCGAGCGCCTGAAGGTCGACGGCCGCAAGGCGCACCCGACGCAAAAGCCGGAGGCGCTGCTGCACAGGGTGCTGCTGGCCTCCACAGCGCCCGGCGATCTCGTGCTCGATCCGTTCTTTGGTACCGGCACCACCGGTGCCGTGGCCCGCAAGCTCGGCCGCCGCTTCATCGGCATCGAGAGAGACAAAGCTTACGTCCGACTGGCGCGCCAGCGAATCGACGGCATTGACGCGGCCAGCGAAGCAGATCTGCTGGCGACGCCGGCGGCTCGGGAGGAGCCGCGGGTGCCATTCGGCTGGCTGGTCGAGCGAGGCATGCTGCGGCCCGGCGACTTGCTGTTCGACCAGCGCAGCCGCTGGATCGCCAAAGTCGCCGCCGACGGTACCGTCGCGACCGCCGACTTCCGCGGTTCGATCCATCAGGTCGCCGCCCGGGTGCAGAACCTGCCGGCCTGCAACGGCTGGCAGTTCTGGTTCGCCAGCGTCAATGGAAAGCCGGTGCCGATCGACTGGTTTCGACAGCGGCTGCGTCAGGAGCTGAACTGAGCGCGCCATCCGCATGTGCCGCTTCCGGCATGACCTCCTCGATCAGCGGCGCGTTCGCCGCGGCTACCCCGGCCGCGACCGCCGCCTGAGCACGCCGGGCGAGTTCCTTGCGGTTCATGCCGGCGGCGGCAATCGGCTCGTGGAAGCACAGCTCGACCTCGGCCCCCGGCAGACTCACCAACCGCATCAGGTGCGGCAGCATCGTCGCATCGCCGAACCAGCAATATAGCTCGCGCCAGCGGCCGACCAGGGGTGTTCCATCGAGGGCACGGGTGTAGGCGATCGAAACCGGCTGGACGACCAGATGAATGCCCGGCGGCAGGTTCTCGACGATGCCGAACAATGTCGACTTGAAGGGGGCCACCGCCGAACCGTCGGTGCTGGTGCCTTCAGCGAACAGCATCAGGTTTTTGCCGGCGGCCACTCGGTCCAGCATCTGCCGCCCTTGCGCTCGCGCTTCGGCGCCGACCCGCTGGACGAAGATGGTGCCGGTGAGCTTTGCGGCTTGCCCGAACAAAGGCCAGCGCGCCACGTCAGCCTTGGCGACGAAGGTTGCGTCGGCGTACTGAGCAATCACCGGGATATCGAGGTACGAGACGTGGTTGGCGACGAACAGGGTCGAACCCTCGGTTCGAACGCGGCCGCTCTGCCGCACCCGTAAGCCGGCCAGGAAGCACAACGCACGACACCAGACAACTTGCACCGGGCGCCGCCAACGACGGGCCGGGCCGAGGCTGAGCGCGTAAGCCAGCAACATCACGATGTTGACGAGCAACGTCAACAGCAGACGCACGCCCCCCCGCAGGCGCGATCGGCGCGATAGAATCAGAGATTCTCCCCCTGGGCCGACGGCCGACGGTAGTGCCGATCGTACTTTTCGGTCAACTGGTCGGTCTTGACGATGACGCATACGTCCGTGGTGTTGAATTGGTGGTCGACCACGGCGCCGTCGCCGAAGAAGCCGCCGACGCGAAGGTAGCCCTTGATCAGCGGCGGTAAATTGGCGAGCACCGCCTTCGCGTCGAAGCCCGAGAGCGGTAGGATGCCCATCGGCACATAGTGATGATCAAGGGCGCGTGGCCGCAACCACTGCGGAGCCATGTGATAGTGATACAAATAGGACAGCTGAGCGCCCATTTCGTCGGGCTTCGTGCCGGGGAAGCTGGCGCAGCCGAACATCACATGCAGGTCGTGCTCCCGCACGTACTGGGCCAAGCCGCGCCATAGCATCTGCATGACGGTGCCGCCGCGATAGCCGGAGTCGACGCACGAGCGGCCGAGTTCGACGATCTCCCCCGGATACCGCAGCAGCGCCGAAAGGTCGTACTCCTGCGCCGAATAGAAGCCCCCGTGAAGAAGCGCCACGGAGCGCCGCAGCAGCCGATAGGTACCGACGACACCTATGGCGCCGTTTGCCTTATCCTGGTCGATCACCAGGAGATGATCGCAGATCGGGTCGAACGCATCGAAATCGCGGCGCTTCTCTCGCATTTCGGCCGTCGGAGTCGCGGCCATCTCCTCGTAAAAGACGCGATAACGAAGAGCTTGAGCAGCGTCTAGGTCTTCCGGGGAGCGGGCGAGGCGAACCTGGAAATTGTTATGGTGTATCGGCTCCACGTACTCGCGCTCCGAACGGCCCAGGCCTACCGGCGACCTCGCGGCGTGCGTTCCTCCGCAGACAAAATTGCGCGCGAGGTATGGCAAACCGCCCATGTAGCTGCAAGCAAAAAGCACGCCTGTCAAGGGCGCGCAAGAGAGCGGTGGCAATAGTCAGCATTCATCGCGTCGGCATAGGCTTATCGCTTGAGTAATCGTAGAATCCGCGCCCGGTTTTCCGGCCGAGCCAGCCGGCCTCGACGTACTTCACGAGCAGCGGACACGGACGGTACTTGGAATCGGAGAGGCCGTCGTGCAGCGTGTGCATCACGCCGAGGCAGGTATCGAGGCCGATAAAATCGGCGAGCTCGAGCGGCCCCATCGGATGATGCGTGCCGAGCCGCATCGCCGTATCGATGCTCTCGACCGAGCCTACGCCCTCATAGAGCGTGTAGATGGCCTCGTTGATCATCGGCATCAGAATGCGGTTGACGACGAACGCCGGGAAGTCCTCGGCGCTGATCGGGATCTTGCCGATCTGCTTGGCGAAGTCGTGCAGTTCCCGGTAGGTGTCCTCCTCGGTGGCAATCCCGCGGATGAGTTCCACCAACTCCATCTTCGGCACCGGGTTCATGAAGTGAGTGCCGAGAAATCGTCCGGGCCTGTCGGTCTGCGCCGCGAGCCTGGTGATCGACAGGGTAGATGTGTTGGTGGTGATGATCGCGTGCGATGGAAGAACCTCGCAGAGCTTCTTATAGATCGACTTCTTTACAGGCTCGTCCTCGACGGCCGCTTCGATGGCGATGTGGCAGTCGCGGAACCCCTCGTAATCGACGCCGGTGGTGATTCGGGCGAGCGCGGCGCCGGCAACCTCGGAGCTACAGCGTCCCTTCTCGACCAGCCGCTCGAAATCCGCTTCGATGCTGTTTACCGCCTTGGCGAGCTTGTCCTGGTCGATGTCCAAGAGGTAAACGTCGAACCCCGCCTCGGCGCAAACCTCCACGATACCGGTGCCCATCTGTCCGGCGCCGATAACGCCTACCTTGTTGTCACTCATGCCCAGGGCTCCCGGCGACGACCGCCCGCTACTTCTGAAGCTCCGCCGCGAGTTCCGGCAAGGCAAGGAACAGGTCGGCGACGAGGCCGTAGTCGGCCACCTGGAAGATCGGCGCTTCCTCGTCCTTGTTGATGGCGACGATGACCTTGGAATCCTTCATGCCGGCCAGATGCTGGATGGCGCCAGAGATGCCGACGGCGATGTAAAGCTCCGGCGCCACCACCTTGCCGGTCTGCCCGACCTGGTAGTCGTTGGGAACGAAGCCGGCGTCGACGGCGGCGCGCGAAGCGCCGACCGCCGCGCCGAGCTTGTCGGCGACCTCTTCGATCAGCTTGAAGTTTTCGCCATTGCCCATGCCGCGGCCGCCGGAGATGATGATGCGGGCAGCCGTAAGCTCCGGCCGCTCGCTCTTTGTCAGTTCCTGCCCGACCAGCCGGGAGAGCCCCGGATCCTCGCCGGGAGAAATCGCCTCGATCACAGCCGAGCCGCCTTCCGCCGGCGCCGCGTCGAAGCCGTCGCGCGGACGGTGATAACCTTGACCGCATCGCTACTCTTGACGGTCGCCATCGCGTTGCCCGCGTAGATCGGACGGACGAAGGTATCGGCATCGACGACGGCGGTGATGTCAGAGATCATCGCGACGTCGAGCAGCGCCGCGACCCGCGGCATGATGTTCTTGCCGGTTGTCGTCGCTGGCGCCAGCAGGTGCGTGAAATCCGCGGCCAGGCCGACGATCAGCGGAGCCGCCGCCTCCGCCAGCGGGTGTGCGAAAAACGGCGCGTCCGCGACCAGCACCTTCTCGACGCCGCTGATCTTCGCCGCCGCCGCGGCGACTGGCTGGCAACTCGAGCCGGCGACCAACACGGTTGGAGCGCCCAGCGCGAGCGCGGCCGTGACCGTGTTCAAGGTAGCAGGCTTCAGCGTGTTGTTGTCGTGTTCGGCGAAGACAAGAACGCCCATCAGATGACCTTTGCCTCATTCCGGAGTTTTGCAACCAGTTCGCCGACGCTCGCGACCTTGATGCCGCCCTTCCGCTTCGGCGGCTCTTCGACCTGCAGAGTTTTCAGCCGCGGCGTGATGTCGATGCCGAGTTCGGTCGCCTTGACGACCTCGATCGGCTTCTTTTTCGCCTTCATGATATTGGGCAGGCTGGCGTAGCGCGGCGTGTTGAGGCGCAGATCCACGGTGATAACCGCCGGCAGCTTCACCGCCAGCGTTTCCAGGCCGCCATCGACCTCGCGGGTGACGGTAGCGCCGCCGTTATCGATCGCCACCTTCGAGGCGAACGTCGCCTGGGGCCAACTGAGTAGCCCCGCGAGCATTTGGCCGACCTGATTGGAATTGTCGTCGATCGCCTGCTTGCCGAGGAAGACCAGTGTCGGCTTCTCCTTTTCGACCAGCGCCTTCAGCAGCTTGGCGACGGCGAGCGGCTGCAGCTCCTGATCCGTCTGGACGAGGATGCCCCGGTCGGCACCGATGGCCAACGCCGTGCGGATCGTCTCTTGCGCTTGCGGCGGTCCCATCGAAATGGCCACGATCTCCGTCGCCTTCCCGGCTTCCTTCAGCCGCACCGCCTCTTCGATGGCGATCTCGTCGAAGGGGTTCATCGACATCTTGACGTTGGCCGTCTCGACCCCGGTCTTGTCCGCCTTCACGCGGATCTTGACGTTGTAGTCGACGACACGTTTGACACAGACAAGGATCTTCATGTACGGCCCGCGCCCCTGATCGGTTGGTTGTGTGGTCGTTGGGAGTGGCGGAAGAGCTTCCCCGCCGTGCGCCGCAGCCGAGGGCTAGCCGCGGGGCTGGTCCCGCGCCCCTTGCGTCCACACTAAGGTTTACGCGCCCGCAACGTCAAGGATCGCACCGCTATTGTGCCCGGGAATGTTCCGCGGCGCGGCTTGCTGCTAAAGTCGGCTCATGGATACCGTGAGGGATTGCCCGGCGGCCGGTCAACGGCAGGGAGTTAGGGGCACAGCCGTCGCTACCGACCGGCAGGACGCGGCCGGAGTTGAATGGCTGGAGAGCCGCGCCTACGTCCCCTACCCGACCGCGGTTGGGTTCATGGAGCGGCGCGTCGAGGCGATAGCCGCCGGCCATGCGCCGGAAGCGGTCTGGCTGCTGGAACACCCGCCCATTTACACCTGCGGCACGAGCGCCAGCGACGACGAGTTGTTCGAGAGACAGCGTTTCCCGGTATATCGTACAGGGCGCGGCGGGCGCATCACCTACCACGGCCCCGGCCAGCGGGTCGGATACGTCATGCTCGACTTGCGCCGGCGCGAGGCCGATGTTCGCTTGTTTGTCGCGCGAATGGAGGGGTGGCTCATCCAGAGCCTAGCAGCGCTGGGCGTCGATGCACGGCGAAGCCCAGGTAGGATCGGCATATGGGTCGACATCGGCAACGGGCGCGAGGCGAAAATCGGCGCGATCGGTGTCCGTGTTCGCCGCTGGGTCAGCTTTCATGGCTTCGCCCTGAACGTCGACCCCGACCTCACGCACTTCCTCGGCATCGTCCCGTGCGGTCTCGCCGGAAGCGAGGTTACCTCGCTGTCCAGGCTCGGCATGCCGGCGGACATGCCGCAGGTTGACTCGGCGCTTCGGTCCACCTTTGCCGACGCATTTCCGGAGCCTCGCGGCTGCCTGCGTCAGGGGCGCTGATGGGGTGTCGCTCTAGCGGTTGCCGCCGGGCACCCAGAGCACGTCGCGCGCGCCCTTGCCGTTTTCCCAACGGGCCAGTACGAAGAGGTGGTCGGAGAGGCGGTTGATGTAGCGGATCGCCGCCGGGTTTACCTCTTCCTTCTCGGCCAGATCGCAGATCAGCCGCTCCGCCCGTCGGGCTACGGTGCGCGCCAGATGGAGATGGGCCGAGGCCGCGGTGCCTCCGGGCAGGATGAACGATGTAAGCGGCTCGAGTTCGGCGTTCATCCGGTCGATCTCGCGCTCCAACCGGTCAACTTGCGCGTCCACGATGCGCAGCGCGCCTTCCGCCTTCCGGCCGCCCTCGGGCGTGCAGAGATCGGCGCCGAGGTCGAAAAGATCGTTCTGGATGCGGGCCAGCATCGCATCGGCCTCACCCTGGGTGTGCAGCCGAGCGAGACCGACAACACCGTTGGTCTCGTCGACCGTGCCATAAGCGGCGACCCGCAGGTCTTGCTTGCCGACGCGCGAGCCGTCGCCAAGGGAGGTCTCGCCCTTGTCGCCGCCCCGCGTGTAGATGCGGGAGAGCGTCACCATGACCTGCTCCTCTGCCTGCTACACGATGTGCAACAACACCATGATGCCGAAGATGGCCACGGCCACCGCCTGGCAGATCACGCGCGCCGTCATCAGCTTGTTCGAATACTTGGCGTTCGTCTTGGTGTTGAATGCGAAGGAGATGACACCGGCGCAGAGCACGCCCAGGGTCACCAGCATGGCGGCGCCGAGCAGGATGGGAAGAATCGTGTCCATAAGTACGATATAAGCTGAGGTCCGACCGCCGTCACTCGAAAACAAAGTGATGAGCGCTCATGCCTTCTCACGAATAACTGACCTCCGGAATTGCCTTACCTGCGCGTCCAGCGTGTCGAGAATGGCGACTATCTCTCGCTTCTGCTCAGAATTCAGATGCTTTACCGCGAACGACGGGCCTTCGGACACCTGCATGGCGGACCTGGTCAGATCCGCAACCGTGGACTGAATCAGCAGCGTGAAGCGCATCACGTCCAAGCGTTCTTCTGGCCCTTCCTGGGGCGCTTGCCTCAGCTTTTCGCTATAGGTTTCGAATATGGGTGGCTCGCCGACAACAGCGCGTACAAAGGCCAAGTCGAGCGCCACCGATTGGCGCAGGTTCGGCAGGCACGAATGGTCGGGATCACACCATTTCTTGATGAGCGCCGGAGATCGCTTAACGAGCATGGCGCATTCGAGTTCGCCAACCTCTTCGCGAATTCTCGTCATCGCTCTCGCGAATGATCCATACGGGCGCGGCTTCATTCCCCCCACATCCCGACTTTGGAATTTTCCTTGTACGAACGGGTGATATTATAGCTAACGGGAGTGAATAGATAGAGCGGTCGTTCCGGGAGCGGAGGACGTAGTCACGCCGCGTGCGGCACGATTAGGAACGCACGCCCGGAGCGCTTTCGGGCACGCATATTCAGCCTGGCGAAACCGGGCGCCACTGAGAACTAGAGGAGGAGCGCGATGGATGGCAGTCTAAACGAGGTTTTTCATGTGTCTCGCCCGCCACATCTAGGCGTACCTTTCATCGACCTCGAGCACGAATACTTGTTCTCTGTTTATGACGAGTTGATACAGACCATGATCATCGGCCGCGGCAGCCGGTTGTTCATGGCGCGCTTTTACGATCTCGCGGCATATGCGCGCGAGCACTTTGCGCATGAAGAGTTTGTTATGTGGAAGCATAGCTACCCAGAATATGTCGATCACAGGAAAGCCCATGCGGCGCTCCTGTGCGATGCCCAGGATCTCGCGCTCAATATTCGCGACTATTACGATTTATATGCGTGCTACGGGGTGACGCTCTACGTGCGACACTGGTTGGAGCATCATATGAGTTAGTACGACCGCCCGCTGGCGCGCTTCTTGTCGTTTGTCTCTCCACACGGCGGGTCAGCACTTCTACAAGTTCCGGTCCTACCATCGTGCTGCCTGGTCAGCGCCAGCTTTGAGGCGGACGTGGACGATCAGAATTGCGTAGCTTAGCTTCCGCATTTGTTTGCGGATTTACTGTCGTGACTCCAACTCCACCAGGCGGGTCTTCGGGCGATAGATGATCGCGAAGCGGGTAAAGGCGCCCTTTCTAGACTCAGCCGGTTGATCTCGGCGTCGACCCGGCGGCCCTTGCCATCGAGATTGGAGGATTTCGACATCCCCCGCTTTCCCGGGATCCGCTGTAAAACCGCTGCGCGGCGGTTGCCGGGTATTTAGCTCCGGGCCGAGAGCAGACCTCTGGCTATCACCTGCGCTTGGATCTCCGCCGCGCCCTCGAAGACGTTGAGGATGCGGGCGTCGCACAGCACGCGCGAGATCGGGTATTCGAGCGCATAGCCGTTGCCGCCGTGGATCTGCAGCGCGTTGTCGGCGTTCGACCAGGCGACGCGGGCGGCGAGCAACTTCGCCATGCCGGCCTCGATGTCGCAACGCCGGTCGCTGTCCTTCTGTCGGGCGCTGTCGTAGGTGAGCTGGCGCGCCAGCATTGTCTCAACCGCCATCCAGGCGACCTTACCGGCGACGCGCGGGAACTCGAAGATCGGACGGCCGAACTGAATTCGTTCCTGCGCGTACTTCATGCCCAGTTCCATCGCGTTCTGCGCCACGCCGACGGCCCGCGCGGCGGTCTGGATGCGGGCGCTCTCGAACGTTGCCATGAGCTGCTTGAAGCCCTGCCCCTCCTGCTGGCCGAGCAGGTTCTTCGCCGGCACCTCGAAGTCGTCGAAGCCGAGCTCGTATTCCTTCATGCCGCGATAACCGAGCACCTCGATCTCGCCCCCCGTCATGCCCTTGACCGGGAACGGCTCCTCGTCAGTGCCGCGCGGCTTCTCGGCCAGGAACATCGACAGGCCCTTCCAGTCCTTTGTGTTCGGATCCGTTCGGGCGAGCAGCGTCATCAGGTCGGTGCGGGCGGCGTGGGTGATCCAGGTTTTGTTGCCGGTGATCTTATAGACACCGTCCGACTTCACCGCGCGGGTCCGCAGAGCGCCGAGGTCGGAGCCGGTATTCGGCTCGGTAAACACGGCGGTCGGCAGGATCTCGCCGGACGCCAGCTTCGGCAGCCAGTATTCCTTTTGCTCATCGGTGCCGCCCAGGCGGATGAGCTCGGCGGCGATCTCCGAGCGCGTACCGAGCGACCCCACGCCGATGTAGCCCCGGCTCAGCTCCTCGGTGACGACGCACATCGCCATCTTCTCCATGCCGAGGCCGCCGTACTGCTCGGGAATGGTCAGGCCGAAAACGCCAAGCTCTGACATTTCCTCGATGATCTGCATCGGGATCAGCTCATCGCGTTCGTGCCAGCCGTGCGCGAACGGGATGACCTTATCTTCGCTGAAGCGACGGAATTGGTCGCGAACCATCTCCAGCGTCTCGTCGATGCCGAGGTTGCCGTAATTGCCGTCGGCGATCAGTTGGGCGATACGCATCCGCGCCGCGTCGGTGTTGCCGCCCTTGATCAGCTTGGCAACCGCCGGCGACCAGAAAGCGTGGATTGCCTCGTCGGACACACGCATGTCGCGCGGCCGCACCACCTCGACCTGGGTCATCGGCGATGCCGCCGGCGATCTGCGCCAAATATTCGCCGTACGCGGTTTGCAACAACAGGTTCTCGAGTTCGGTGAGCTGCCCCAGCTCCTCCAGCCTTTCCGCCCAGACGAGCATCTGCTGCAGCCCGGCGACGTATGTCGCGAGCCAGGCGTAGCCGTGCGTGGCGAACTGGTGCTTGTCGAGGAGCACGCTGTCGAGCCGGCCACCGTGAATGACCAGCGACGACACACCCTTCCGCGCTTCCAGCAGCAGATGCTGCGCCGAACTCAGCGCTTCCAGGCAGTTCGGAAACAGGTCCGGGAGAACGGGGCTGGTGGTGGTTTCGCTGACCGCGATATCCATGGCGACATGCTCCTCCCAGAGCGAGCGGACCTGCCGCGGTCCGCGTCATAGATGAACCGGCGGCAAGGCATCGCCGCAGAGAGATCATCGGCGTGGACGGCAGCGCCCAGCGGCTCGGCGCCGCCGCCACATCTCCTATGTGCCCTGCCGGAAGACGTAGGCCAGACGATGGCGCGCGCTCATCCGATCAGATTGCGCACGATGTCGGTCATCGACAATACGCCGGTCGGCTTGCCCTGCTCGCAGACGACGAGCCGATGGATGCGCCGCTTCATCATCTCGGTGATCGCCACCGACAGCTTCTCGTCGGCCTCGACCGTGGCACACCCCTCGGTCATCACCTCACCCACGATCAACGCCCGCGCCTCCTCTATCGTTCTGCCCTGGCGGGCGAGCACGATGTCGGTCTGCGACAGCACGCCGACGGCGCGATCGCCGTCGATCACCACCAGCGCACGGATATCGTTGTCGATCATTGTCTTGCTCGCTTGGCCGATAGTCTCCCCGCGGCGGCAGGAGATGATCCCCGGATGCATGCGCTCGCGCACCTTGCTGCCGTCGTCGTGAATGACGGGCTCGCCCGTTACAGCCGCGAAGCCCGGCAGCGGCTCCGACACCGGATACGGGTGCCGAAGCTTGGGTTCGTGAAGGTCGTCCGACGGCAGCGTCGCCTCGCTGATGGCGACCGGCGCGGCGGCGGACTTGCCGAGGCCGAAGCCGGGCGCGCCGATCAGCACGGCCATATTCCCGTGCGGGTGCTTGTTGTCATGCATAAGCTGGTGACTGAGCGGCAGTTCCTCATAGGTGAACGCCCGCGACATGCAGGGGTTGAGCTTGCCGGCGAGCGCCAGCTCGTTCATCGCGTAGCACTGCTCGTCGTTGGCGAAGTGCGAGCCCTGGAAGCGCTTCTGCCGCATCCAGAGATAGCGCAGATCGACCGTCGCGTTGTAGCCGGTGGTGCCCGCGCAGATGACGATCATGCCGCCGGTATCGCAAACGAACATCGAGGTCGGGATCGTCGACTCGCCGGGATGCTCGAAAATCACCGTGGGGCTACGCTTCTCGCCGAGCACCTCCCAGATCGCCGCGCCGAAGGCGCGCACGCCCTTCAGCCACTTGTTGTAGCCGACGGTGTCCTTCCAGTGCGGCAGCATGCCCCAGTGATCGAACTTGCGGCGATCGATGCAGCCCTTGGCGCCGAGCTTGATGCAGTAGTCGATCTTGTCGTCGCCGGAGACGACGGCGACCGGAACGCCGCCCGCCGCCTTGGCGATCTGGATCGCCATCGAGCCGAGCCCGCCGGCGCCGCCCCAGATCAGCACCGGATCGCCCGGCTTCATGTTGTGCTCGGGCCAGCCGTGCAGCATGCGCCATGCCGTGGCGGCGACCAGCATGTAGGCGGCCGCCTCCTCCCAGGTCATGTGCTTCGGCTTCGGCATGCACTGGTGCGCCTGCACCCTGGTGAACTGCGCGAAGCTGCCGTAGTTGGTTTCGTAGCCCCAGATGCGGAAGGACGGCGCGTACATCGGATCGTTGCCGGCCTTGACCCAGGGATCGTTGCGGTCCCAGGTGGCGCAGTGGATGACGACCTCGTCGCCGACTTTGACGTTCTTCACGTCTCTTGCCGACCTTGTAGACGATGCCCGACGCGTCCGAGCCGCCGATGTGGAAGTCTTCCTTTTCGCCGGCCTTCTGCCGCGCCTTGATCACGTTGACCGGGATACCCAAGGCCGCCCAGACGTTGTTGTAGTTGATGCCGGCGGCCATCACGTAGACGAGGACCTCGTCGTCGCCGACCGCCGGTACCTCGACGACCTCTTTCTGGAAAGACGTCGTGGGCTGACCAAAGCGGTTCTCGCGGATCAACCATGCGTTCATCTTTGCCGGCACTTCGCCGATCGGAGGTTGCTGGCCGATCTCGATAGAGTTCTTTTGCCATGGTCGTTACCATCTTTCGTCCCTCCGCATCCCTTGGCTAGTGCCTAAGTCTATTGATCAACAAGCGAATTCCGCCCCGGCCAGGGTCGCCGGCCGCGGCGGACGACGGCCTGCGCCAAGCAGTCGAAAGCCATTTCGTCTCGCTGACGAAGACTCTTTTCTTCTAGACCTTAGCCGCTTTCGTCGCAACGCACAATTTGCTACGGTGAGCGTCCGTCGGCGAGCGTCAGCCGGCGCAAATTCAGCGGAATCGCGGGGTCGCAAGAGGGTTCGCTTGGCCCTGGGGAGGACGACATGGCCGAACAGTTAGCAACTGCAAAAGAGAAGATGGTCAAGCGCGGGACGCCATGGCTGATCCGTACTTATTCGGGGTACGCTTCGGCGAAGGAGAGCAACGCGCTCTACCGCAAGAACCTGGCGCGCGGCCAGACCGGCCTGTCGATCGCCTTCGACCTCCCGACGCAAACCGGCTACGACAGCGATCACGTTTTGGCGAAGGGAGAGGTCGGCAAGGTCGGCGTACCGGTCTGCCATGTAGGCGACATGGAGACGCTGCTCGACGGCATCCCACTCGACAAAATGAACACGTCGATGACGATCAACGCGCCGGCGGCGTGGCTGCTGTCGCTCTACATCGCGACGGCCGAGCGGCGCGGCATTCCGCGCGCTCAGCTTTCGGGCACCATCCAGAACGACATCATCAAGGAATACCTGTCGCGCGGCACCTACATCTTCCCGCCGGCGCCGTCGATGCGGCTGATCTCCGACGTGATCGCTTTCACCTACAAGGAAGTGCCGAAGTGGAACCCGATCAACGTCTGCTCCTATCACCTGCAGGAGGCGGGAGCCACGCCGGAGCAGGAGCTGGCGTTCGCGCTCGCCACCGCGATCGCCGTGCTCGACGCCGTGAAGGCCTCGGGGCAGGTGCCGGCGGACGACTTCCCGCAGGTGGTCGGGCGCATCAGCTTCTTCTGCAATGCCGGCATCCGGTTCATTACCGAGTTGTGCAAGATGCGGGCGTTCAACGGGCTGTGGGAGGAGATTTGCCGGCAGCGCTACAACGTCGAAGACGAGAAGCTGCGGCGCTTCCGCTACGGAGTGCAGGTCAACTCCCTCGGGCTGACAGAGCAGCAGCCGGAGAACAACGTCTATCGCATCCTGCTGGAGATGCTGGCCGTCGTGCTGTCGAAGGACGCCCGCGCCCGGGCCGTGCAGCTGCCGGCGTGGAACGAGGCGCTGGGCCTGCCGCGGCCGTGGGACCAGCAGTGGTCGCTGAGGCTGCAGCAGATCGTCGCCTACGAGACCGATCTCCTCGATTTCGACGACATCTTCGACGGTTCGCGAGTGATCGCCGAAAAGGTCGAACAGCTCAAGTTCCAGGCGCGCGAGGAATTGACGAAGATCGACGAGATGGGCGGGGCGGTCGTCGCCGTCGAGTCGAGCTACATGAAGCGGCGGCTGGTGGAGTTCGAACGCCAAGCGGCTGGCGGCGATCGAAGCCGGCGAGCAGATCGTCGTCGGCGTCAACAAATTCACCGAGGCCGAGCCGTCGCCTCTAGCAACCGGCGATGAGAGCATCATCACCGTGGATCCGATGGCCGAGCAGCAGCAGATCGCCGCGTTGAGGGCGTGGCGGGCCGGCCGCGACGCCGCCAGGGCGGAGGCGGCGCTGGCGGAGCTGGCCGCGGCCGCCAGGGAAGGCCGCAACATCATGGAGCCGTCGATCGCCTGCGCGCACGCCGGCGTCACCACCGGCGAGTGGTCGGGCTGTTTGCGCGAGATCTTCGGCGAGTACCGCGCGCCCACCGGCGTCGGCCAGGCGGTTGTCACCGGCGATCTCGGCGGGCTGAAGACAGTGCGGGCCAAGGTCGAGACGCTGACCGACAAGCTTGGCCGGCGGATCAAGATGCTGGTCGGCAAGCCCGGCCTGGACGGCCACTCGAACGGCGCCGAGCAGATCGCGCTGCGCGCCCGCGACGCCGGGTTCGAGGTGGTCTACGAGGGTATCCGCCTGACCCCCGAACAGATCGTCTCGGCGGCCCTCGAAGAGGGCGTCCACGTCGTGGGGCTGTCTATCCTCTCCGGCTCGCACATCCCGCTGGTCACCGAGATCATGCATCTGATGAAGGAGGCCGACCTGTCGGACGTGCCGGTCATCGTCGGCGGCATCATCCCGTTGGAGGACGCGCAAGCGCTGATCAAGGTTGGCGTGGCGAGGGTCTACACGCCCAAGGACTTCGACCTGAACCAGATCATGGCCGACATCCTCGCCATCGTCGAGGAAACGGCGCTCGAAGCTGCGTGACAAAGCTGGTAATCAGCGTAGTGGACTTCCGTAGCCGTATTCGCAAGGTCACTACACCATCGCTGCCGGAAAGAATGATGACCAGCAACATAGAGACTGGAGCGCCTGTGCAGGATTCCGGCCCTCCCTATTTCTTGAGGCAGGTCTTGGCGAAGCTCTGCGCCAGAGCGGCGAGTTCGGCGGGCGGAAAGGTGTGCGGCAGCGGGCCGGCGGCTTTGCGGACCAGACGATCGAAGCACGCCTGTACCGACTTTGGTCCGCCGTTCGCCGCCATCTCGGCTTCGATAAATTGAGTGATCGTCGCGGAAATCGTGGTTTCCTTCTTGCTGGCAAGGTCCACGCGCCGGCGTACGGTGCCGATACAGCAGATGGCGCAGGATAGCAGGTCTTCGAACGCCTGCTCGGCGACATCCTCGTCGGCCTCGGACACGAGGTCGAGCGGCGTGAGGTTGTAGTCGACCTGCAGAGTTTGCCCGTCCGCCAGCTTTGTCCGCTCGATGCCACCGTTGCATCGGTCGCCGCCACCGGCGATCAGTTCGCCCGAGAGCACGATTTCGCGGAGGCCGGCGGTCGGCGTACGTTGCAACACGAAAATTTCCGAGAACTGGCCGGTGCCGCCGGAGCTGTACCAAACGATCGCGACGTCCCGTCCGTCGGGAAGCTTGCCGAGCAGGCGATACGACAGCCAGGTGGGGAAACCCTCGGCGGCGCCCTGCGCCGACAAGCTGCCCTCCTCGCCTGGGCTTATCGGGATGTGGCGGTTGCCGAGGGCGCAGGCACCGAGGGGTATTCGCGGCGGGGACTTGGTCTTCTCGTCCGGGTCTTGTTCGATCAACTGCCACAAGCAGGCGGGATGAATGAATCCGGGCTCGGCGGATTGCGGCAATGGGTTCGGCGGCGGTTCCGCCGGAGCGCCGAGAGTGGCCAGGCGCGCCCGGTACATCTCATCGAGACAAGGCGCCGCCCGCCAGCGCACGTCGAGCGCCACTTCCTCCCCGCCTTTTGCCGGTACCTGGCATTGCTTCAGCCGCTGGGAGAGCCATGCCCGCTGCTCGGCAAGCGCGCCCGCGCGATCCTGTTCAGGGAGCCGCTGCCGGACAGCGGCGAACGCCTCGCCGACCGCGCCGTCCAACTTGACGAGTTGCGGATCGGAGCAGATCAGTTGCTCGATCGGCGCGGCGGCCTTCAGGCAGTCGAAGCTCGCCTCCTGGGCGGCAATGTCGGTCGACCCTAGCATGAGCACCGCGAAGGACAAAATCGACCAGGACCACCGCATCACGGGCTCTTTCGCGAAAGGAGGACACTCTCGGTCGTCAGGAGAGCGCGAATAACGGACGGGTCGCATCGTCGAGCCAAAGCCCCGTTTGGCGATCGACCACAGGAGCCAGTGTCTCACGCACGCGGGCATGGTATCCGTCGAGCCAGTCGGTTTCGGTTGCATCGAGCAAGCTACCGTCGATGAGGGCGCGATCAATCGGCGCAAGCGTCAGCGTCTCGAAGCCGAGCAGTTCCTGCTCGCCGCCAGGCGGCATCTCGATGCGCGCGACCACAACCAGATTCTCGATGCGAATACCGTAATGTCCCGGCTTGTAGTAGCCGGGCTCGTTGGAAACGACCATGCCGGGCTGCAGCGCCACCCTGCTCGGAAGCTTCGAGATGCGTTGCGGCCCTTCGTGAACACCGAGGTAGTAGCCCACCCCATGACCGGTCCCGTGATCGTAGTCTAGGCCGGCGCGCCACATCGCCTTGCGCGCCAGCACATCGAGTTGCGAGCCGGTGGTGCCGCGCGGGAAACATGCGGTGCCGATCGCGATGTGTCCCTTCAATACAAGGGTGAAGCGTTGCCGCATCTCTGCCGTAGGCTCGCCGAGCGCGACGGTGCGGGTGACGTCGGTGGTCCCGTCGAGGTACTGCGCGCCGGAGTCGACAAGGTAGAGAGTGCCGGGTGTCAGCAGCCGGTCACTCTGCGCCGACACTCGATAATGAACGATCGCGCCGTTACCGCCGGCCGCCGAAATCGTCGGAAAGCTCGGTCCACGATAGCGTTCATTTTCCGCGCGGAATGCCGTGAGCCGCTCAGCGGCAGCACTCTCGCTCAATCCGCCTTCGGCCGCCGCCATCGACAGCCAGGCCAGAAACCTCGCCAGCGCGGCGCCATCGCGAACGTGCGCCTCCCGAATGCCGGCCAGCTCCCGATCGGTCTTCGTGGCCTTAGGCAGCAGGCAAGGGTCGGCGCCCTCGGCTATCACCGCGCCCTTCTCCCGCAAACGTCTCGCCACCCACTCCGGTGCCCCGTCCGGATCGATCCGTACAGTGGCATGGCTCCCGCCGAGCCGATCCAGCGCTTCAGCGAGCGCATCCGGGGGCGCCACCGTCACCCTGTCCGCGAAGTGCGTTTGCGCGGCCGTCGTGAGCTTGCGTGGATCGATGAAGAGATCCACACGCGCATCGGCATGCAGCAAGCCAAAAGCGAGCGATAGCGGCGAGTACGGAACGTCGCCACCACGAATGTTCAGCAACCAGGCGATCGAGTCCGGCTGCACCAGCACCGTCGCATCCTGTTTCTCCTTGCGCAGCGCCTCGGCGATCCGCTCGCACCTCTCTCCGGACGACTGCCCGGCGAATTTCTCGTTGTGCGGTACCACTGGCGCGATCGGCGGCGGCGGCTGGTCCGGCCAAACGCGGTCGATAAGATTGCCCTCTACCGGCACCGCGCGCGCCCCTGTTTTGCCGCACGCTCGGTGGAAAGCAGTCGGCCTGGTTTGGCGTGTGCAGCCAAGGGTCGTAGCCGATCCGCGCCTTGCGTGGCAACTCCGAGGCGAGCCATTGCGGACAGGGGTTGCTCGATGACGTGGTGGATCGCGAAACAGCGTGGTATCGACCTCGTGGGCCGCTTGCGTCGTGTAGCGGCCGTCGACGAACAGCGCGGCGCGGTCGCAAAGCACCACCGCCGTGCCCGCCGAGCCAGTGAAACCGGTCAGCCACGCCAGCCGCTCCGAGCGCGCCGCCACGTACTCGCTCTGGTGCTCGTCGGTGCGCGGTACGATGAAGCCGGTGAGCTGCAGGCGACCGCATCTCGGCGCGCAAAGCCGCCAGGCGAGCGGCGCGATCGCCGGGTATGGGTGCAAGACGCTTTCGCTGTTCCGCCAGCAACGCCGAGAGCTTTTCGCGCAAGGCCGCGCACGGATGGTCGGCGATCAGCAACATCCAGGAATCGAGGTCGAAACCGACCGGCGCGGCGGCCACGCCGGCGATGAGTTCGTGCACTTCCGACGCGCCGATACGTGCTCCGCTCTGTTGAAGCAGCGAATTCAAGTCTTGTTCATCGCCGCCGACCTGGCCGCTCACAATGCTCGCTTCCTTCTCGCCGCGCGCTCGGGCGGCGACGATGCCGATCGCGCAAGCGGCCATTTCTTGCCGGTATACAAGAAAAATTTATCGGTGGGCTCGTCGCCTCAACTTATTAACCTCGCCCGGGCACGGGCGACTTGGTGTACGACTGCCGCTTTTTAGTCCCTAGCCGGCACCAGCATGTAGCCCCGCTGCGTCATGCAGCTTTCGAACAGTTGCTGCTGTCGTCGCTGCCCAGAGAATCGGTTCATGTCGCTCGCCCAGCGACCGCCAAGATTATAGTTCAACGATCTGTTCGACTGCTGCTCAATCGCGAATTCCCGTTCCGCCCTATTCCGGGCGCCGTCCATGCAGTAGCCGCGATCCACGCTCCACTGGTCCTGAGGCACGTTGGGATTTTGCCACGAGCCGGCCTGCGCGCACGCGCCGATTACCGCCATCATCGCCAGCACCGCCACGCGGCGCCCTGCTTCGCAACCGAACGGCACTAGCTCCTCCCCGCAGTGTCACCGCATCCCACGCCGGAAAGTGTAATGCCTCAACGGGCGCGAGGGCAACCGTGGGCGCACCTCAAGCTGACCGACAAACTTCGCGCCCATCGCCACCGTCAGCTCAGAGACCGCCGAGTTCGCACCTCACCTCATCTCCCGGCGTTTTCGGGCGCGCCAAACTCGGCGACGACCGGTGCATGGAAGGACTCCGGGCTTCCGCGAACCGCGTGCGAAGTCACTAGTTCGTCGCCAAGCGCCTCGTTGTGTATCTCCACCCCACGGTACCAGGCGAGCAGCGGACGCGAAACCAGCACATGGTCTAGCATCTGCGGCCGTCCGTGGTGCACGACCGAAAAGCGACGCGAGTCGGCGAGGCTGCGTTCGACCGGCACCAGCGTGCGCGCGGCAAGGTGGGGGTTGCCGGCGTCCTCTTCGTCGCCGCGGATCGTGCGCACCGGTACCTCGTGGACGTCGGCGTTGAAGTCGCCACAGACGACGATGAGCGCTTCGGCATCCGCGTCGAACAGACTGTCCACCAAGAGACGCACCTCGAGAGCCTGGCCCGCCCGCTTCACCGCCGCGATGAAAAAGCCCTCGGCCCAGCCGGACATGCTCCGCCATGTCTGCGAGTCTTTCAGGCCGGCGATGAAGGCGGCGCGCGGCGCTCGCAGGTGAACATTGACCAGGTGAAGCATCGGGCCGCCGTTCAGCCGAAGCTGGGCGTGCAGAATCGGCCGATCCCACTCGACCGGCGTTCCCTCGGGGGCGGCCGTGCCCTCGGCGGCGATCCTCCGGTGCAGCGGCGGCGAAACCAGATCATGGAGGATCTGCCGCTGACCTTCGACCGGAAAGCGGCTAAGGATCACCAAATTGTGCTTGTCACGAAAGCTGCCCTTGCTCCGGCTGACGGTGCTGACGAGATGGAAGCCGTGATAGGGCGTGTCGCTCAGCAGGGCGTCCAGCGCCGCCAACCGGCGCTCGCCGCCGCCTCGGGGCCGTTCGCTGTCGACCTCCTGCAGGCACAGCACGTCGGCGCGCAGCCGCAGCAACTGCGGCCGCAGCAGCCTGACCCGCTCCTCCAGTGACGCGCCGGGAACGATCGGCTTGCCGAGGTTCTCGACGTTAAAGGTGGCGATGCGCAAGACGCTGAGTGGGTAGTTCTCCGGCACGCCTGCGACTCCGTCGTCAGTCGCGCGCGGGGAGACAATCGCCGAGGAAATCGAACGGCGGCCGGCGTGTCCCACTCGGCTACGCCAATGACGCGTCCGATTTCGCGGCCCTCGGCGTCGTAGAGCACGGTGGTCGGCAAGCCGCCGATGCCGATAGCGCGCGCAACGCGGCTCATCTTGTCGATCGCTACCGGCAGGTGACGAATTTTGTTCACGTCGTAAAATTCGCGGACGACGGATGCCCCTTCACGGTCGGCGGACAGCGCCAGCACCCGCAGCCCTCGCGGACCGGCGACCTCGGCGAGGCTATCGAGCGCCGGCATTTCCTTGACGCAAGGCGCGCACCAGGTCGCCCAGAAGTTGACGATGAGCCCCTGTCCGCGGAGGTCGGCCAGCGACTTCTCAGTGCCATCGGCGTCGATAAAAGCCGTCGCCGGGATTTGCTTTCCTTCCATCGCCGGCTGGTATTTTCCGAGAGCCGCCGGTGGCGGCGTACAAGCGCGCGGCGCGGAGCTTGCGAACCCGGCGCCGTTCAGCAGAATGGCCGCGACCAGACCGAACCACTAGGAGCGACCTGCGCATGCCGTCCTTCCAATCTCCCCTGGCGGCGGGCCGCCGGTGATCGACGATCCGCCTTCGTCATCGACGGACGTCAACCGCGTGTGGGGCGGCCGTTTCGCCGCGGGCCCCTCGGCGGTGATGGAGGCGATCAACGTCTCAATCGACTTCGACTCCCGCCTCCTCGAGCACGACATCGTTGCTTCCAAGGCGCACGCGGCGATGCTGGCGCGTCAAGGGATCATAACGCAAGCCGACGGCGAAACCATCCTTGCCGGGCTCGATCAGGTGCTGGCCGAGGCCCGCGAGGGCCGGCTCGCGCTCAGCCGCGCTCTTGAGGACGTGCACATGAACGTCGAGAACCGGCTGGCCGAAATCATCGGCGAGGCTGCCGGACGGCTGCACACGGCGCGCTCGCGCAACGATCAGGTGGCGACCGACTTCCGCCTGTGGGTGCGTGACGCAATCGACTCGCTGGGCGCTGACGTGCGCGCGCTACAAGCGGCGCTGATCGGGCAGGCGGAGCGACACGCGGCAACGGTCATGCCCGGATTCACCCACCTGCAAGCGGCGCAGCCGGTGACTCTCGGCCATCACTTGCTGGCTTATGTCGAGATGCTGGGGCGCGACCGCGGCAGGCTCGGCGACTGCCGGGCGCGGCTGAACGAATGCCCGCTCGGAGCCGCGGCGCTGGCCGGCACGTCATTTCCGATCGACCGGCGGATGACAGCCGAGGCCTTAAAGTTCGCGCGGCCGTGCGCCAACTCGCTCGACGCCGTCTCCGACCGTGACTTCGCCCTGGAGTTCCTCGCTGCCGGATCGATTCTAGCCGTGCATTTGTCGCGATTGGCGGAGGAGATCGTCATCTGGGCATGCGAGCAGTTCGGCTTCATCCGCCTATCCGACCAGTTCTCGACGGGCAGCTCGATCATGCCGCAGAAACGCAACCCGGATGCCGCCGAGCTGACCCGCGCCAAGAGCGGCCGGGTGATCGGCGGGCTCGCCAGCCTGCTGATTGTCATGAAGGGGCTGCCGCTCGCTTACGCCAAGGACATGCAGGAAGACAAGGTGCCGGTTTTCGAGGCGGTCGACACGATGCGGCTCTGCTTGGCCGCGACCACCGGCATGATCGAAACGGCCACCTTCGATCAGGCGCGAATGCGGGCGGCGGCCCAGCGTGGCTTTCCTTCGGCGACAGACCTGGCCGACTGGCTGGTCCGCGTCAAGGGCGTGGCCTTCCGCCGCGCCCACCACATTGCCGGGGCCATCGTCAAGCAAGCGGAGGCGCTGGGCTGCACGCTGGAAAAGCTGCCGCTGGAAGCAATGCGGGAGGTCGAGCCCGCCATCACCGCCGAAGTGTACGACGTACTGGGTGTCGAAGCCTCGGTGCGCAGCCGCAACTCGGAGGGCGGCACCGCGCCGGAGCGTGTTCGCGAGGCGCTGGCGGAAGCGCGTCGGCGCTTTCTGGCCTGAAAAGTCATAGGGGTACATAGATCGATCTTAAGAGCCGGTACTTTCTCCGCTGATTGGCGACAGATCTGGAGCCGAAAAGGGGTGGAGATCGGCAACCGGATTTTGACTTACCCGGCACTGGCTCGCTATCTGTTCTTTATAGCGCAAGTTTGGGTTGCACTAGAGGCAGACGCGACAACGGAGTTCCCGCGGCCGGTTGGGCTCGGGTGGAGGAGAAACGTTATGGCTAGCGGGTTGATCTCATTCCTGGTGGTTGGCTTGCTCGCCGGCTGGATCGCCGGCCGGCTGACCAAGGGCAGTGGCTTCGGCCTGCTCGGCAACCTCGTCGTAGGTGTCATTGGCGCGTTCGTCGGCGGACTGCTGTTTTGGCTCCTCGGCCTGACAGCGCACAACCTCATTGGCCAGATCGTTACCGCCGTGATAGGCGCGGTCATCGCTCTGTTCATCGCGGCGAAGCTCAAGAAGACCTGAGACACAGCATCTTGAATTTCGGAACCTTCTCTGGCACGCGCCGTTTGTGACGTAGTAACGGCTGAACTAAGTCGACCATTTTTGCAATTATCAGCCGGTTTCGATGTGGAGAAGTAAATGCCTCTCGTCACCGTAGTTATCACCTTGATCGTCGTTGGTGTCGTTCTATGGTTGATAAATACCTACGTGCCGATGGACAGCAAAATAAAGACGATCCTGAACGTGGTCGTGGTTATAGTAGTAATACTCTGGCTTTTGCAGGGGTTCGGCGTACTAGGCTCACTCCATGGTGTGCGAGTTGGGTAGTTCCTGGCATCGAATTGAACATTGGCGGCTTGTAGCCGCTCATCATACTGAGCTCAAGAGCTAGCCCAGCGGCTGATTTGCGACCCGCGCTCTGCGCAGCGCACTCGATATCCCGGCTCGGAAAACCTACTTCTTCGTCCTGTAACTCAGCCTGAGACGGAAGGGTGGGACGTGTGTCGGCATGTTTGTGGGCCATGATCTCGCGGGCAAATAGCGTTCCGGTCGTTCTTCTTGCGGCGGCCGTTACCCTCGCCGCTTGCGACACGCCGATGCGCTGGGAGCGTGCGGACACCGACGAAGCGACTCTGGACGCCGATACGGTGGAATGCATGGCGATCGCTCGGGGGCAGCATCGCCGCATTACCGAGCGACCGTTCCTCGTGCCTTACCACATTGAGGCGCGCGATAAGAAGGGTCGGCGGCGTTCGATTCCGGTAGTCCCTTTTCAGCAGTCTGGCCCTCCGGTTTGGTACCCGTACGCGCCCTGGCTGGCCAATGATCAAGTCGTGCTGAAGCATGAGCTGTATGAGCGGTGTCTGGAAGCCAAGGGTTATCAGTTGGTTCCGGACGAGAGTGGCGATGACAAGAACGGCGACGCCGGCGGCGCCAGCAATCTTGATCTTTCGAGTGACCCCGTAGGTGCCACCTCCGCGAGCCAGCTTGCGGCCGAGCCGACCGGCGCGCCATCGGCGTCAGGCGCTCAAGAGCCCGTGGCCGAGGAGCCGGCCCGGTAACGGGCCCAGCCATCGGCGCGAAGGCGGCAGGCCGGGCACGCGCCGCACCCCGAGCCCCAATCGTGCCGGCGCGAGCGATCGCCGAGATAGCAGGTGTGCGTATGCTCGCGGATCAACTCGATGAGCGGGATGCCGCCGAGCTGCTCGGCCAGCCGCCATGTTGCCGCCTTGTCCAGCCACATCAGCGGCGTGTGAACGACGAACCGGCTGTCCATGCCGACGTTCAGCGCAAGCTGCGCCGCCTTCACCGCATCGTCGCGACAGTCGGGATAGCCGGAGAAGTCGGTTTCGCACATCCCGCCCACGATGTGCCGAGCCCCCGAGCGATAGCCGATCGCCGCCGCAACCGTCAGGAACAGGATGTTGCGGCCTGGAACAAAGGTTGTCGGCAGGCCCTTCTCCCCGAGCCTGATCTCCTGATCGCGGGTAAGCGCGGTGTCTCCGAGATCGGCGAGCACGCCCAGGTCGATCAGGTGATCGCCACCCAGCTTGCGGACCCAGGCGGGAAATAGCTGATGGAATTGCACGAGTAACCTCTTTCGGCAGTCCAGCTCGACGCGATGGCGCTGCCGATAATCGAAGGCGAGCGTCTGCACCTGCGCGAAGCGCTCAAGTGCCCAGGCGAGGCAGGTTGTCGAATCCTGTCCGCCGGAAAACAGCACGATCGCACTGTCGTCCGCATAAGTCATCGCCGCATTACCCGCCCCGGCGCGTCCGAGCGTCAAGCGCGATGCACTCACCGCGCCGACACAGGGCGCGCGGCGCGGTTCAGTGATTGCGAAGCGCGCCTATGAGTTCGCCCTTACGCATCGATGATTTGACGTCGAGGCCGATCTCCCTCGCGCGGCCGTAGAGCTGATCTTTCGTCCACTCCTCGTATGGAGGCTGCTTGCCGCCTTTCTCGCTCGGATGAATGTTGGGATTGGCCTGAGCATTGGCGATGCGCGCAGCCTTTTCCTTGCTCATGCCCTTGTCCCGCAGCGCTTCGTACGTCGCGTCGTCCTTGATCTGCGGACCATGATCCTTTGCCATTGTGTTCTCTCCCGCATGTCGGCCTTCCGCAACGCCGCGCTGGTGGCGAGGTTCCGCACGGCCGGCCAAGCCGCCGCTAACGTATCAACAGCGCGCTTCCCGCGGCGACCAGCGAGCAGGCCAGCAGCAACAGCGTTGCCGCGACCACCAGCCATGCCTTGATCTGCGAGATTTCCGCTTCCGCCAGGCTGCGCCCCATGTGCACATAGCGCCAGGCGCCCGCGCCGAAGCTGAAGGCGGCGAAGGCAAACAAAGCTAAAGCCACGGCCAGCACCGCCCAGTTGCCCAGTGCCTCCTTCATGAAGCGCAGCGCCGCCAATCCCGAGACCAACGCCGTCAGTCCCGGTTCGCATCCACGCGGCATACGTTCGCTCGTTCGCCAGCACCGTCCGCTCTGCCGCGAACTCGGTCCGCTCCGACGCGGATTGCTGCTTGATCATCCCGCGATTGCTGCTCTTGCCCGCCGGCCATTCGCCCCAAGCTCCGCCTGTCGCGAGGATCGCAGCAGTCGATTTCGCTGTCCAGATTAGACGAAGCGGATGCTCATACCTCCGTCCACGTTCAGCTCCACCCCGGTGACGTATTTCGCTTCATCGGAAGCAAGATAGAGCGTCGCGTAGGCGGTGTCCCAGGCGTCACCCATGTGTCCCATCGGGCACTGCGCGTCGCGGGTGCGGATCAGCGTCTCGATGTCGCCCTCCTTTCCGTAGACGGTGGTCAGCGCCTTATGCACCAGCGGCGTGTTCATCAGGCCCGGGCAGACGCAGTTGGCGCGAATGCCCTTGCGCGCATACTGAATGGCGATGCTGCGCGTCATCGACACCATCGCCCCCTTGCTGGTTCCGTACGCGCCGTAGTTCACCCCGCACCAGCCCCAGGCGGCGATCGAGGCGTTGTTGACGATGGCGCCGCCACCCTGCCGCTCCATCACCGGCAGGACGTGCCGGCATGTCAGGTAGGCGCTCTTGAGGTTGACCCGCATTACCTCGTCCCAGGTCGGCTCTTCGAGTTCGGCGGGCCCGCCGACACGGGCGATGCCCACGTTGTTGACCAGGATGTCGAGCCGCCCGAAGTGGTCGAGGCAGGCAGCGACGGCGGCGGTGACTTGCCCTTCGTCGGTGATATCGCAGATGAAGGTCCGGCAGGCGCCGTCCTCGCCCTCGATGATGGCTCGCGTCTCGGCGGCCGCGTCCGTGTTTGCGTCGATACCGAAGACCGCGGCGCCTTCCCGCGCGAACAGCACCGAGATGGCCTTGCCGTTTCCCCAGCCGGGCCCAACCGAGCCACAGCCGGTTACCATGGCGATCTTGTCTTGCAGTCGCCCCGCCATTTCAGCTCCCCTCCTCCCGTGCGAGCCGCGCCCGCAGCACGGTCTTCAGCACCTTGCCGTAGTTGTTCTTCGGCAAGGACTCGATGAACACGTAGCGCCTCGGCCGCTTGAAGCGGGCGAGATGAGCGAGGCATAGCGCATCGAGCGAAGCCGGCTCCACGGCAGTGTCGCCAGCCGCCACGACGAAGGCGACGACGGTTTCGCCCCAATCGGGATCAGGCTCGCCTACCACCGACACCTCGGCAACGTCCGGGTGGCGTAAGCAGCACCTCCTCGACCTCGCGCGGATAGATGTTGCTGCCGCCGCTGATGATCAGGTCCTTGGAGCGGTCCTTCAGAGTGAGGAAGCCGTCCTCGTCGAGGGCGCCGACGTCGCCGGTGTGCAGCCAGCCGCCGCGCAGCGTCCGCGCGCTGGCTTCCGGGTCGCGCCAGTAGCCGGTCATCACCGTATCGCCGCGCACCAGCACCTCGCCGATCTCGCCGGGCGGAAGCAGGCGGTCCTCGGCATCGGCGACCGCGACCTCGACGACGGTATGCGCCGTCCCGACCGACGCCAGCCGCTGCTTCGTAGCGCGGATGGCCGGTCTCGGCATGGCGCGCCTTGCCGAGCGCGGTGATGGTCATCGGGCTCTCGCCCTGGCCGTAGATCTGCGACAAGCTTGTTGCCCAGCACCGCCATTGCCCGCTTGCAGTCGGCGACGTACATCGGCGCCGCCGCCGTAGACGATGGTCTTGAGATTGCGGCGTGTCGGCTCTGGTAGCCGCGGGACTGTCGACCAGCCGGCGGACGATGGTCGGCGCGGCGAAGAATGAGGCGCCGGAGTGCGCCTCGATCAGCGCGAACAGCTCGTCGGGCTCGAAGCCGCCGCTCTCGGGGATGACCTGCTTCGCCGCCGCGGCCACGTGCGGCAGGATGTACATGCCGGAGCCATGCGACATCGGCGCCGCATGGATGATGCAGTCCTGCGTGGCGATCGCGATCGACGTCGACGAAGTAGCTGGTGGTCATCGCGAGAAGGTTGCGGTGGCTGAGCATCGCGCCCTTTGGCCGGCCTGTGGTGCCGCTGGTGTAGAACAGCCATGCCGTGTCCTCCGGCGCGCGGGCGGCGATCGTCACCGGCTCGGCCGCGATCAGCTTGCGATACGCGTGCGTCCCCGACCGCGATTACCGCGCCCAGATCCGGGAGCTCAGGGCGTATCGCCTCGATTTGTTCGGCGAGATCCTCGCTGACCAGACAAAGCCGCGCGCCCGAATGCGCCAGCACGTACGCGAACTCGCGCGGGTGCAGCTTGGCGTTGACCGGCACCGCCACCCAGCCGCCGTACCAACAGGCGAACAGAGACTCGATATAGAAGGCGCAATTCCGCATGATCAGGGCGACGCGGTCGCCGGGCGCCAGAGCAAACGTGCGTTCCAATCCCGCGGCAAGGGCCTCGACCCGTCCCAGCAACGCGCCATAGTCGGCGAAGATGCGATCCTTCCCCGCCACCACCGCAGGCCGCTCGGCATAGGCCCGTCCGGCTCTCAGCAACAGATTGGCGACATTCATCCGTGCGCGTCCCCCCTTGGTTCGCTCGCGCCGACGTCGAAGCGGGCCGGCCTATTATTGGGCTCCGGCCTGAGGACGGGACCGGTGCCTGCTCGACGTCAGCGGCTCAGGCAGCGCATTGCCCGATCGAGACCATCCAGGGTCAGCGGGAACATGCGGTCGCCGAAGATTTGCCGGACCATCTGGATCGAGCGTGTATGGTTCCACCAGTCCTCCGGCATCGGGTTCAGCCAAACCGATTTGGAGTAGACGGCAAGAACGCGCTGCAGCCACGTGAGGCCAGCCTCCTCGTTCCAGTGCTCGACCGATCCGCCGGGGTTGACGATCTCGTAGGGGCTCATCGAGGCGTCGCCGACAAAGATGGCCTTGTAATCGTGCGGGTAGGTGTGCAGCACCTCCCAGGTTGGTGTCGGTTCGAGGTGGCGGCGGCGGTTGTCGCGCCAGACCCGCTCATAAAGACAATTGTGGAAGTAGAAGTACTCCAGGTGCTTGAACTCGGAGCGGGCGGCCGAGAACAGCTCCTCGCAGACCTCCACGTGCGGATCCATCGAGCCGCCGACATCGAGAAACAGCAGCACCTTCACGGCATTGTGCCGCTCCGCCACCATCTCCAGATCGAGCCATCCCTTCTTCGCCGTAGAGCGGATAGTGGCCGGCAGGTCGAGCTCGGTGGCGGCGCCTTGGCGGGCGAAGCGGCGCAGCCGGCGAAGCGCGATCTTGATGTTGCGTGTGCCGAGCTCGACCTGCGCGTCCAGGTTCCGGAACTCCCGCTTGTCCCAGACCTTCACGGCGCGGTTGTGACGATTGCCATCCTGGCCGATCCGCACACCTTCGGGGTTATAGCCATAAGCGCCGTAAGGCGAAGTTCCGGCGGTGCCGATCCATTTCGATCCGCCCTGATGCCGGCCCTCTTGCTCCTCCAGACGCCGCTTCAGGGTCTCCATCAGCTTGTCCCAGCCACCCAGAGCCTCGACCAGCGCTTTCTCCTCGTCGCTCAGCACACGTTCGGAGATCTTCCGCAGCCATTCCTCCGGGATGGTCATCAGCGCGCCTTCCTCCGGCGGCTGCAGGCCCTTGAACACGTGACCGAAGACGCGATCGAACCTGTCGAGGTTGGTCTCGTCCTTCACCAAACACGAGCGGCTGAGATAATAGAAGTCATCGACGGAATAATCGGCAACCCCCGTTCCCATTGCCTCCAGCAGCGTCAGGTACTCGCGCAGGCTCACCGGCACCCGCGCCTGTCGAAGCTCAAGGAAAAAGTTTATGAACAATGAGCTCGATCCTGCCCGACAAACCCCACTGTTGGCGACCGCGTGGCGGAGCCAGCGTCCGAGCCGCGGCGGCGAGCATAACGATTGCGATCCGCGCAGGCCACCCGGCTTTATCATTCTGACAACGGACCGTGCGGCAAGAAGTCATGCGGAAACGTGACGGGTCGACAACTGCAGGTGGTGACCCTAATTGGCCTCCGCCTAACTTGGCGTCCGACAGGCTATGGCCGCCCGTTCATGTCTGCGCCCTAGTAGGGCGACCAGGGATCCTGGTCCCGAAAGCCGCCGATCAACTTGATCAACAAGCCGAGCGAAACGGCAGAGATAAGGGCGAGCGCAAACGTAACCCTGCTCAACACCGGCTTTCGAACGACATCCGGATGGCCCACGGTTCGACTTCGATGTTCCAGTAGGCCGTCGAACGCATGGCCCGGGTCGATGTGATCGGAATTAGGCGACATCGGATCGCGAGATGTCGTCGCGTTCGCAACCATCACCAACTCCGCTCAGTGCCAGCCCCCTTGAGGGGCAGATCGACCTATAAAGGATCTGGAGAAGCTCCGCCAGCGTTTAGCTTCAGATCGCCTCGTCATGGCAAACTTAACGCCACGCGTGGTCCGCCGCAGTGACGGCGGTCGTCGGCGCGGGGGGGGTTGCGGCTTAAGATGCAGTCCGTCGCGCAACGGGACACGATAGCGTGGTAGGGGTGGGCAGCAGAAGATGAACAAGGCCGTGATCCGCAAGCTTCTCGTCATCGTCGAGGAGACGCATCGAGAAATAGCGCAAGACGTGGCGCCCCCCACCCGCAAGGCGGCCGCCATCGCGGTCATCGAGAATCCTTGCGCCGGCCGCTATGTCGAGGATCTCGGAGCCGCTGATTGCGATCGGCGAGGAGCTGGGCGGCCTGCTCGGCGAGCGGGCGGTCGTCGCCCTCGGCGTGCCTGCTGGTGAGACCGAGAGCTATGGCAAGGCCGCTATTGTTGGGGAAGGGGGCGAACTGGAGCACGCCGCCGCCATCCTGCATCCACGGCTCGGCGCCTCGTTGCGCAAGGCCGTCGACAAGGGAGCCGCGCTGGTGCCTTCGGCCAAGAAGATCGGCGGTGTCGGGTCGGCCATCGACGTCCCGCTCGGCCATAAGGATGCCGCATTTGTGCGCAGCCACTTCGACGCCATGGAGGTGCGGGTGGCGGACGCGCCGCGTGGTGACGAAATCGTCGTCGCCGTGGTCGTCACGGACAGCGGCCGGCCGCTGGCGAGAGTCGGTGGCCTGAGCAAGAATGACATCAAGGGAGAGGACGGCCTGCGCTGACCGAGCGCTCGATCCGGACCTCGCGGGAAAATGAGGACGAAGATGATCGATCGCCGCGTATTCCTGCTGGCGGCAACCGCCTGCGTCGCCGCGTTCGGGCTGAGCCACTCCCGCCCCTGCGCCGCCGCCGAGCCGATCCGCATCGGGGACATCAACAGCTACTCCGGCCTGCCGGCGTTCACCCTCCCCTACCGCAGCGGCTGGCAGTTGGCGCTGGCAGAGATCAACGACAAGGGCGGCGTGCTCGGGCGGCCGCTGGAGGTGGTCTCGCGCGACGACGGCGGTAATCCCGGTAATGCCTTGACCGCCGCCAACGAACTCGCCGCGCGCGAACATGTGGTGCTGCTGATGGGCACCTTCTTCTCGCACGTCGGCCTGGCGGTGTCCGAATTCGCCAAGCAGAAGAAGGTGCTGTTCATCGCGGCGGAGCCGCTCAGCGATGCGCTGACCTGGGAGAAAGGCAACCGCTACACCTTCCGGCTGCGCCCGTCGGTCTCGATGCAGGCCGGGATGCTGGCCGAGGCGGCGACGAAGATGCCGGCTAGGCGCTGGGCCTCGATTGCCCCCAACTACGAGTACGGCAAGTCCGCCGTCAGCGCCTTCAGGCAGATCATGTCGCAGAAGCGGGAAGATCTCCACTGGGTTGCGGAGCAGTGGCCCACCCTGAACAAGATCGATGCAGGTCCCGCGGTACAGGCCATTGCGCAAGCACGGCCCGAAGCGATCTTCAACGTCACCTTTGGCGCCGACCTTTCGCAGTTCGTCCGTGAAGGGGAAACGCGCGGCCTGTTTCAGGGTCGGGAGGTAGTGAGCCTGTTGACCGGCGAGCCGGAGTACCTCGATCCGCTCAAGGCGGAGGCGCCGACCGGCTGGCTGGTGACCGGTTATCCCTGGTACGCCGTCGATACGCCCGAGCACAAGGCCTTCCTCGAGAGCTATCGAGCGAAGTTCAACGACTATCCTCGCCTCGGCTCGGTCGTGGGCTATTCGACCATGAAGGCGGTGGCGGCGATCCTTGCCAAGGCCGGCTCGACCGATACCGAGAAGATGGTGGCCGCGGCGGAAGGCATCTGCGTCGAGACGCCGTTCGGCCCGATCACCTTCCGCGCCGCCGACCATCAGTCGACGATGGGCGCTTTCGTCGGGCGGACCGCCGTTAAGGACGGCAAGGGCATCATGGTGGACTGGCACTATGCGGAGGGCGGCAAGTATCTGCCGAGCGAGGAAGAAGTGAAGAAACTGCGCCCGTCGAACTAGCCGGTCGCGGACTCTGGCGATGTTGTCCTGTCTCGCCCACCAGCGCTCGCGCCGTCACTCGCAAGCCGGTGAGGTTGGCGCACCTTCGCCCGCGAAGCGGGAGCCGAGCTGTGGAGCGCGCGATCCGCGAGGCGAGAGTGTGAGGGTCAGATGTCGCGGCCGCCGACCTGACGGCCATGGACTTCCTCCTCATCCAGGTCCTGAACGGGCTCGCCAGCGCGTCCTATCTGTTTCTGGTGGCGTCCGGGCTGTCGATCATCTTCGGCGTCACCCGGATCGTCAACTTCGCCCACGGCTCATTCTACATGCTGGGGGCGTACATTGCGTATACGCTGGTCGGACGGTTCGGCGACTCCGGTGCCCGGCGGCTTCTGGATGGGCTTGCTGCTGGCGGCGGCCGCCGTTGCGCTGCTGGGCGCGCTGATCGAGGTCACTATCCTGCGCCGCGTCTATCGCGCGCCGGAGCTCTTTCAGCTGCTCGCCACGTTTGGAGTGGTGCTGATCGTACAAGACCTCGTGGTGCTGGTCTGGGGCCCACAGGATCTGCTCGGGCCGCGGGCGCCGGGGCTGCAAGGCGCGGTGCGCATCCTCGGATCGAGCTTCCCCGCCTACGACCTGCTGCTGATCGCCCTCGGCCCCGCCGTGCTGCTGGCGCTGACGCTGCTCTTCCGCCGGACACGCTGGGGCATTTTGGTGCGCGCCGCGACGCAGGACCGGGAGATGGTGGCGGCGCTCGGGATCCGTCAGGGCCGGCTATTTACGCAGGTGTTCCTGCTGGGCGCCTTCCTCGCCGGACTGGGCGGCGCGGTGCAACTGCCTCGCGCCTCGGTGCATCACGGGATGGACCTGCAGATCATCGTCGAGACGTTCGTCGTTGTCGTCGTGGGCGGCCTCGGCAGCGTTCCAGGCGCCTACCTCGCGTCGGTGTTGCTCGGCGTGCTCAACGCGTTCGGCATCGTCGTCTTCCCGCAGGTCAGTCTAGCGCTGGCGTTCCTGGTGATGGCGGTGGTTCTGGTGGTCCGCCCGTGGGGCCTGCTCGGCCGGCCGGAGACGATGCGGCGCGCCCCCGGCGTCGTCTGGGATACGCCGATCCGGCCGTTGACGCGCGGCAGGCGGGACACCGTTTTCGTGCTGGCACTTGCGCTCGCCATACTGCCGGTGTTCGCCGGCGACTACCTGCTGAATGTCATGGCCGAGGTGATGATCTTCGCGCTGTTCGCGGCGAGCCTGCACTTCCTGATGAGCGTCGGCGGCATGACCTCGTTCGGCCACGCCGCCTACTTCGGGCTTGGCGCCTATGGCGCGGCGTTGGCGACGACGCATCTCGCCTGGCCGATGGCCGCCGCGGGGTTGGCTGGGCCGGTGCTGGCGGGCGTGGCCGCCCTGATCTTCGGCTGGTTCTGCGTCCGGCTCACCGGCGTTTACCTGGCGATGCTGACGCTGGCGTTCGCCCAGATCACCTGGTCGATCGTCTTCCAGTGGTACGACGTAACCGGCGGCGACAACGGCATCCTCGGCGTTTGGCCATCAGCATGGGCCTCGTCGGCGAAGGCGTTCTACTATCTGTGCTTCGTCATCGCCGGTACCGCCATTACTCGCATTGCGCCAGTTCGTCTTCGCGCCGTTCGGCATGGGCCTCCGCGCGTGCCGCGATTCGCCATTGCGGGCGGAGGCGATCGGCGTCGATCGCGCCCAGCACCAGCATCTCGCCTTTGTCATCGCCGGCGCTTCCGCTGGCGTGGGCGGCGCGCTCTACGCCTTCCTCAAGGGCAGCGTATTCCCGGACGTGCTCGCCATCCCGCTCTCGGTCGACGGCCTGGTTATGGTATTGCTCGGAGGCGTGCAGACGCTGTCCGGGCCTATCGTCGGCGCCGCCGTCTACAAGACGCTGCAGGTGTACCTCTCTACCTGGACGGACTACTGGCGGCTGATCGTCGGCGTCATCATCATCGCGCTGGTGGTGGCCTTCCCGCGCGGCATCGTCGGCTATGCCCTGGAACGCCTGGCGCCGCTGCTCGATCCGCCCGCGAAGGAGCCGGCATGACTACGCTGCTCGCGGTGCGCGGTCTGCGCAAATCGTTCGGCGGGGTCGAGGCGGTGGCGGGCGTCGATTTCGAACTGAAGGCGGGCGAATTGCTGGCGCTGATCGGCCCGAACGGCGCCGGCAAGAGCACCTGCTTCAACATGCTGAACGGCCAGCTCCGGCCGGACGCCGGCTCCATCGCACTCGACGGCAGGTCGATCGTCGGACTGCCGCCACGCGCGATCTGGCGGCTCGGCGTTGGCCGCACTTTCCAGATCACCGACACGTTCCTGTCGATGACCGTGCTGGAGAACGTGCAGACGGCGCTGCTGTCGTTTCGCCGCCGGCTGCGCTCGCTACTGCCCTGGTCGAGTACGCTCTACGTCGACGAGGCGTTCGCCTTTCTCGAGTTGGTCGGCATGGCGGATCAGGCGGAACGCCTGTGCGGCGTGCTGGCGTACGGCGATCTGAAGCGGGTCGAGCTGGCAATCGCGCTCGCCAATCAGCCGAAGCTGCTGCTGATGGACGAGCCGACGGCCGGGATGGCGCCCGGCGAGCGCATCGAGGTGATGCGGCTTGCCGCCGAGATCGCGCTGCGAGCGGACCATCGGCGTGCTGTTTACCGAGCACGACATGGACGTGGTGTTCGCGCACGCCACGCGGGTGATGGTGCTCGACCGTGGCCGCCTGCTGGCGATCGGTACGCCACGGCAGGTCCGCGCCAACCCCGAGGTGCGGGCGATCTATCTCGGCGAGGAAGACGTGGCGGCAAACGGCGCACGGGCGATCGGCAGGTGAAACTGGAGGCGCACAAGCTGGATTGCTTCTACGGCCGCGCGCAGATTCTGTTCGGCGTCACGTTGAAGGTGGCGGCCGGCGAGGCGGTGGCGCTGCTGGGGCGCAACGGCGCCGGCAAGACCGACCACACTCCGCAGCATCATCGGACTGGCGCGGAATACCCGAGGCCGCGTCGTCTTCGACGGGCGGGATATTACCGGAATGTCCACGGGCCGGATCGTCCGCCGTGGGCTCGGCTATGTGCCCGAGGACCGGCGCATCTTCACCGACCTGACGATCGACGAGAACCTGACTGTCGGCGAGCAGCCGCCGCGCCCCGGCGCTCCGCGTTGGAGCAGGGAGCGGCTGTTCGAACTCTTCCCGAACCTCGCCGACCTGCGCGGCCGGCCGGCCGGCCAGATCAGCGGCGGCGAGCAGCAAATGCTGACCATCGCCCGCACGCTGATGGGCAACCCCAGCCTGATCATGCTCGACGAACCCTCGGAGGGGCTGGCGCCGCTAATCGTGCAGCGGATGGCCGCCGCCGTCCGCGAAATGAAAGCGCGAGGGCCTGGGCGTGCTGCTGGCCGAGCAAAACCTCCGTTTCGCCCGCGCCATCAGCGACCGGGCCTACATCATCGAGAAGGGCCGCATCCGCTTCGAGGGCACGCTTACCACCCTGCTCGCCGACGACGCGGTGGCCCGCGCGTATCTTGCGGTGTGAAGTTGGCTGGTGTCCGGAGACACCGTCACCCGGCTGTTTTCAAAAGGTCGGTTTATCCTAATCTCGGCATTTGTGTTTGTCGGCGACACTGTCCGCTGTCGAAGGGTAGACCGGACATGGCGCCCTGACCCGCGTTGATCGCTGTTGACCGGAAGCAGTCCAAGGTGGCGCGTCAAGTCAAACGCAAGTAGGCTAGACTAGCGTCCGACTATTCCACGCGGTGGGCAAGCTTCCGGGTAAGTTGGTGAGCAAGGACGTGATCGGAGGAGACCATGTTCGCTCGTACATCCACTGTCGTGAGTGCTGTGCTTTGTCTCGTCGGCGCCACTGCGTTCGCTCAACCGCAATCCGTTGAGCCATCCACCCCTATCCTCTTCGAGAACGTCCGCATCTTCGACGGCAAGAGCGACACGTTGAGCGCCAGCATGAACGTTCTCGTCCGCGGGAACACGATCGAGAAAATCTCGAAAGATCCGATCCCAACCGATCGCAGCGCCAACACCAAGATCATCGCCGGCGGCGGGCGCACGCTGATGCCCGGGCTGATCGACATGCACTGGCACACGATGCTGGTGCGGCCGACGCCTGCGGCGCTGCTCACCGGGGACATCGGCCACCTCAACCTGATGGCAGGCGCCGAGGCGACGGACACGCTGATGCGCGGGTTCACCACCGTTCGCGACCTGGGCGGGCCGGCGTTCGGGCTCAAGCGCGCCATCGACGAGGGCATCGTCCCCGGTCCGCGCATCTACCCGTCCGGCGCCATCATCACCGTCACCAGTGGTCACGGCGACTTCCGCCAGCCGTTCGAATTGCCGCGCGTCCTCGGCGCCCCGCAGTCTCGCGGGGAGCAGACTCGGCGCCGCCATGGTCGCCGACAGTCCGGATGAGGTCCGCGTGCGCGTGCGCGAGCAGCTCATGCTGGGCGCGACGCAGATCAAGCTGACGGCCGGGGGCGGCGTGGCGTCGCCGCACAGCCCGCTCGACGCGTCCACCTTCACCGAGGCCGAGCTGCGCGCCGCCGTTGAAGCCGCCGAGAACTGGGGCACCTACGTCACCGTGCACGCCTACACGCCCGTTTCGATCCAGCGGGCGATCGCCGCCGGCGTGAAGTGCATCGAGCACGGCCACCTGATGGACGAACCAGACCGCCAAGCTGATCGCCGAGAAGGGCATCTGGCTGAGCACTCAGGCGTTCCCCGACGAGATGGCAGACGCGTTTCCGCCCGGCTCGCTAGAGCGGGCCAAGGCGTTCGAGGTGTTCGCCGGTACGGACAGAACCTTCGCGCTGGCGAAGAAGTACAAGATCAAGACGGCGTTCGGCACCGACATCCTGTTCTCCCCGCGACTGGCGCAGCGCCAGGGGGAACTGCTGGCCAAGCTGGTCCGCTGGTACACGCCCGCCGAAACGCTCGTCATGGCGACCGGGACCAACGCCGAACTGCTGGCGCTGTCCGGTAAGCGCAATCCCTATCCCGGCAAGCTCGGCGTGGTCGAGGAAGGCGCGCTCGCCGACCTCCTGCTCGTCGACGGCGATCCGATCGCCAACATCAAGCTGATCGAAGATCCGGCGAAGAACTTCGTCGTCATCATGAAGGACGGGAAGATCTACAAGAACACTTTGTAAGCTGACCTGTTTTTTGCATGTCGGCTATTGGCTATTCGCGTTGCTTATGGATTTGGCCGTGATGGACGCTCACAGAGGTAGAGCATCCTCAGTTGACTGGAGGTAGTGAGTCCGCAGATGGCGAAGAGCTGACACGACGGACGTCACGCAGCTCGGCGGTGAAATCGCGCGGCGGCGGTCCCATCTCTCGCGGACGGCGCGGCGCCGAAGGAGCCGTCCGACGAGGCCAAAAGGAGGAGCGATGAGCACGAAGGTTCAGGCCATTCCCGAGCGCTACAAGGCGGCGACGCCTTACCTCTCCGTTGACGGCGCGGCCCGCGCCATCGAGTTCTACAAGCAGGCGTTCGGCGCCGTGGAGACCATGCGGATGGACGGTCCGGGCGGCAGGATCATGCACGCCGAGGTGACGATCGGCGCCGCCCCCATCATGCTTGCCGACGAGTTCCCGGAGATGGGATTCCGCGGCCCGCGAGGCGCTGGGCGGCTCTCCCGTACATCTCTATGTTTACGTGGAGGACGTCGACGCGCTGGCCGACCGCGCGGTCGCGGCCGGTGCAACGGCGCTGCGTCCGGTCGGCGACCAGTTCTACGGCGACCGCACCGTGCAGCTGAAGGATCCGTTCGGCCACGTCTGGTCGTTCGCCACGCACATCGAGGACGTGCCTGAGGAGGAACTGCGGCAACGCGCCGAGGCCTGCATGGCGAAACAGGCGAAGTAGCGCCGAGCCCCCGCCAACACCGCTTCCGATCCCGCATGGTTTGTTGCATCGTTCGCGGATCTCCCGTAATCCTCGTGATGACCCTTAAGCGGTCGCTGGCGTAATCCGCCGGCGCGTCCCATCTGAGGTCACATAGGCGGAGCACGTCCGGCTGAGGAAGTGCGGCGGGTCCGCACGTCTTCGGCGCAGCTCCAACATTGGCTGGTTTGCATTCCCGACGTGATCCGGCGGTCGCTCAGATAGTGATATTGCATCGCACCTATCGCGGGTCGTGTTCGCGCGGGCCTGTTGGCGGCCGCGCTGGCGCTTGCCGCCTGCGGCGACGAGCAGACGCGCGCCCAGCCGGAGCCGCCGCCGCCCGCGGTCATCGTGGCGGCGGTGGAGCGGCGAGACATCAACCCCAAGACCGAGTACGTGGGTCAGACGGTCGCCGTCGATACGGTCGAACTGCGCGCCCGTGTCCAGGCTTTCCTGATGCGCCGCGTCTTCAAGGAAGGCGAGGACGTCAAGCAAGGCGCTCTTATGTTCGTGCTGGAACGTCCGCCGTTCGAGGCGGCCGTGGACGCCGCCGCCGGGCAGGTGGCGCAGGCGCGCGCCGCAAGTGGTGCGAACCCGCCGCGATCTCGAACGCGCGCGGACGCTGCACCAGCAGGGCAACGTCAGTCAGCAGGCGCTCGACCGCGCCATTTCCGATCAGGAGCAGGCCGAGGCCACTCTGCGGGCGAGCGAGGCGCAATTACGGCAGGCGCAGATCGATCTCGGCTACACGCACATCACCGCCCCCTTCGACGGCCGCATCGGGAGGTCGGTCTACAGCGTCGGTCAGTGGGTCGGCCCGGACAGCGGCGTTCTGGCGACGCTGATCAAGCTCGACCCGATCTATGTCGTCTTCAACGTCAGCGAGCGCAGTTATCTGGACTATCAGAAGCAGGCCGAACAGGCGGTCCGCGAGGGAAAACCCCGGCCGGAATCCGTGCCGCGGCTAAGGCTTTCGAACGGGTTCGAATACCCCCACCCCGGCCGCTTCGACTTCGTCGACAACCGGGTGGACCCGACCACCGGGACCATCGCCGTGCGCGCCGTTTTTCCCAATCCCGACAAGTTGCTGGTGCCCGGTCTGTTCGTCACCGTCGTGCTGCGGTCGACGGAGCCGAAGCCGGCGCTGCTGATACCACAGGCGGCGGTGCAGGAAGATCAGGGCGGCCGGTTCGTGCTGGTCATTGGGCCGGAAAGCAAGGCGGAGGTGCGCCGCATCGAGACCGGCGCGCGCGTCGGCATCAGCTGGGAGGTGACCTCGGGCTTGGCCGAAGGCGAGCGGGTGATCTACGAAGGGTTGCAGAAGGTGCAGGCGGGCAGTGTCGTGGCTCCGACCGAGCGGCCGCCGGCGGCACCGGCGGGGTGAGCGGATGTTCAGCGCATTCTTCATCGACCGGCCGAAATTCGCCTTCGTCATCTCCATCGTCATCACGCTCGCCGGTCTGATTTCGCTCGCCACCCTGCCGATAGATCAATACCCGGATATCACGCCGCCGGTCGTGCAGGTGTCGGCCAGCTATCCCGGCGCCAACGCGCAGGTGGTCGAAGCCACCGTGGCGCAGCCGCTGGAGCAGCAGGTCAACGGCGTCGAAGGGATGATCTACATCGCATCCACCAGCGGCAACGACGGCACCCTGAACATGCAGGTGACGTTCGAGGTCGGCTCCGACCCGGACATCGCCCAGGTGAACGTCCAGAACCGGGTGGCGCTCGCCCAGCCGCAACTCCCGGAGGAAGTCGTTCGGCAGGGCATCTCGGTGCGCAAGCAGTCCACCAATCTGCTGCTGGTGATCAACCTGACCTCGCCCGAACGGAACATACGACAGCCTCTATCTCAGCAACTACGCGACGATCAATCTGCTCGACGCGCTCGCGCGCGTGCCCGGCGTCGGCCAGGCGACGATCTTCGGCGCTCGCGACTACAGCATGCGTATGTGGCTGGACGCTGGGCGGATGGCGAGCCTCGGCATCGCCACCAGCGATGTGGTGCGCGCGATTCGCGAGCAGAATGTGCAGGTGGCGGCCGGCCAGATCGGCGGCGCGCCGAGCGATCCGGACCAGCAGTTTCAGTATACCATCCGAACGCAGGGGCGGCTCGACGACGTCGGCGCGTTTCAGGATATCATTGTGCGGGCCCGCTCGGACGGCTCCAGCGTGCGGATCAAGGACATCGCGAGGGTCGAACTGGGCGCGCGCAACTATGCCTCGTTCGGCCTGCTCAACGGCAAGCCGTCCGCCAACATCGGCATATACCAGCTACCCGGCGCGAATGCGCTGGCCGTCGCCAACCGGGTTCAGCAGGACGTGCGGCGTCTGTCGGAGCGGTTCCCGTCAGGACCTCAAGGCGAGCATCCTCTATGACACGACCCGCTTCGTCGACGAGTTGATCAGGGAAGTGCTGAAGACACTGCTGGAAGCGCTGCTGCTGGTGGTGCTGGTAGTCTATGTTTTCCTGCAGGACTGGCGAATGACGGTCATCCCGACCATCGCCATTCCGGTCTCGCTGATCGGGACATTCGCGGCGCTGAACGCGCTCGGCTTCAGCATCAACGTGATTACGCTGTTCGGCCTGGTGCTGTCGATCGGCATCGTTGTCGACGACGCCATCATCGTCGTCGAGAACGTGCAGCGCAAACTGACGCAAGGGCTGAACCCCCGCGATGCGGCGGTGCAAGCGATGCACGAAGTGACCAGCCCGATCTTCGCCACGTCGCTGGTACTGCTCGCGGTGTTCGTGCCCGTCGGCTTCATTCCCGGCATTACCGGCAAGCTCTACCAGGAATTCGCGCTGACCATCGCGGTCGCGGTGCTGATTTCGACAATAAACGCGCTGACCTTGAGCCCGGCGTTGTGCGCGACCGTCCTTCGTCCACACCAGGAGGCGCGAAGCTGGCCGTTCCGCGCGTTCAACCGCGCCTTCCAGGCGGTGCTGACGCGCTATACCACGATCGTGCGCGTTCTCGTCCGCCGCGTCTCAATGGTGCTGGTTCTGTTCGTGTTTCTGGTCGGCGCCACGATATTCGGCTTCCTCAGACTGCCCTCGGCATTTTTGCCGGAGGAAGACCAGGGGTATTTCTTTGTCAACGTGCAACTGCCGCCCGCCGCGGCGCTCGCCCGCACCGGCGAAGTGATGGCGGAAGTCGGCCGCATCCTCAAGGAGACGCCTGGCATCCGCAGCGTCGTCGCGATCGGCGGCTACAGTTTCCTCACCGGCACCGCCTCGCCGAACAGCGGTGTGCTGTTCGCCGTGTTGGAGCCCTGGTCTGATCGGGATAAGCCCGAGCTGCGGGCCAAAGGCATTCTGCAGCGGGTACGCGGCGGTTTGGCCGGGATTCCGGAGGCGACCGCGGTCGCCTTCAACCCGCCTTCGATCCGCGGCCTCGGCACCACCGGCGGGTTCGACTTCCAGCTTCAGGATCCGCGAGGCGGCAGCCCGCAGGAACTGGCGTCGGCGCTGGGCGCACTGGTCGCTCAGGCGAACCAAACCCCGGAACTGCGCAATGTTTTTTCGACTTTCCAGGCTGACGTGCCGCAGATCTGGGTGGACATCGACCGCGAGAAGGCGAAGAAGCAGGGCGTGCTGCTGGACGAGATCTTCGCCACGCTGCAAACCCAGCTCGGCTCCTACTACGTCAACGACTTCAACAAGTTCGGCCGCGTTTATCGGGTTATCCTGCAAGCCGAGCGCGAATACCGGCAGGAGCCGGAGGACATTCTGCGGCTATACGTGCGCAACCAGCGGGATGAGATGGTGCCGCTTCGCACGCTCGTCAGCCTGTCGTCGACGCTGGGCCCGGAGACGATCCGCCGCTACAACCTCTACCGGGCGGCGCAGGTCAACGGCGAGGCCGCTCCCGGCTACAGCTCCGGCGACGCGATCGCCGCCATGCAGCGTGTCGCGGCGCAGGTTCTGCCACGCGGGATGACCTACGAGTGGTCGGGCGTCACCCTCCAGGAACTCAAGGCCGGGCAGGCCGCCCCCGTTCTGTTCGCGCTAGCCATCGTCTTCGCCTACCTCTTCCTGGTAGCGCAATATGAGAGCTGGTCGATCCCCCTCGCGGTCATGCTGAGCGTGCCACTGGCGGCCTTGGGCGCGGTCGCGGGACTGCTCGTCACCGGTCTCAACAACGACATCTACGCCCAAATCGGCATGGTGCTGCTGATCGGCCTCGCCGCCAAGACCGCCATCCTCATCGTCGAGTTCGCTCGGGTTAAGCACGAACAGGGGATGGACGCGCGCGAGGCGGCGGTGACCGCCGGCAACCTTCGTTTCCGGGCAATCATGATGACGGCGTTCGCCTTCATCCTCGGCGTGGTGCCGCTGCTGATCGCCAGCGGTGCCGGCGCGGCTTCGCGGCAGTCGCTGGGGACGACGGTGTTCTCCGGGATGCTGGCGGCGACTATTGTCGGCACGCTGCTCGTGCCCACGTTCTACGTCGCAGTTCAGAATCTTGTTGAGCGGCTACCCGGAAGGAAGCGAAGGGCGGTACCGGCGGTCGGCGAGTAACACGGGCGGCATAGAGAAAAACCTCGGGGTTTCGCCCCTCCTCCACCACCGTGTACACGGGCCCGTGCACGGTGATTCCAGGCCAGCGTGCACCGACAAAAAAGCGCCGCCCGTTAGGGCGGCGCTGAGTTGGATAGGGAGGAGGTCTAAGCGAACCCGTAGGGTTCACTAGGACGCTCGCGGGACGTCCTGTGTATACCCTATTGGGGTAAGCGATACAACTATTTTGTTTTAGATTCTTTCGAGCAGCTATGAGGGCGAAGAGAGAACCTCATCGGCGCCGTTCCCGGCGTTTGCGGTGGCGATCTCCGCCAGATCCAGGCGGCCGGCGCGCGTCGCCAACTTGTCGGAGGTGATGCGGATTTGCCGGACATCCTCCGCCGCCTGATCGAAGTGGCGCTGCAAATTGCCCGCTCGCTGATCCAGCCTGGCTACATCGTCGGCGATCGCCCGCAACCCCGCCTGGATCACACCTGCCTGCTCACGCAGTCGCACGTCGCGCAGCACCGCCCGCATGGTGTTGAGCGTCGCCCACAGAGTCGACGGCGAGACGATCCACACCCGGCGACGATAGGAGTCCTCGACGGCGCCGCGGAAGTTTGCATGCAGTTCGGCGTATACCGCCTCCGACGGCAGGAACATCAGCGCGGAATTGCTCGTCTCGCCGGGCAAGATGTACTTGGCCGCGATGTCGCGAACGTGCTGTAGCACATCCTGTGCGAAGGCGCGCGATGCCCGAACCCGAGCCGGCTCGTCGCGGGCATCGCGAAGGGCCTGAAAACTCTCGAGCGGAAACTTGGCGTCGATCGCGATCGAACCCGGCGGGTCCGGCAGCCGTAGCAGGCAGTCGACGCGGCAGTTGTTGGAGAGTGTCGCCTGAAATTGGAAGGCGTTCGGCGGCAGCATCGAGCGCACCAGTGCCTCGAGTTGTACTTCTCCCCATGCGCCGCGCGCCTGCTTATTGCCGAGGATGTTGTGCAGCCCGACCACCTGGCTCGACAGCTCGGCGATGGTCTGCTGCGCCGAATTGATCAGCGCCAGCCGTTCGTGCAGCACGCGAAGCGTCTCCCCGGTGCGCTCGGTCTGCTGCAGCAGGCCGTCCCCGAGACCCCGGGCCAGACCGTCGAGCCGCTGGTCGAGGCTTGTCTGCGTTTGCTGCAGCCTGCCGGCGAGTTCCGCCTGCGATGCCGTCAGCCGCTCGGCTATGTCGGCCAGTCGACCAACCTGCGCGGCCGTTTCACCGCGCGACCGCTCGCCGCGCAACATCGTCAACATCAGCGCCGTCAGCGCGGCCAGCGCCACCAGCGCCGCGATGGCGGCCCAGAGCGGCCCGGTAGCCGTCGTCATCCCGGAGAACAAATCGTGCATGGTTGCAGCGTTGCACGACCGGCGGCGCCGACGCAAACTTCCGCGTAATCGGGATTTGCGCAAGGAGTGAAGCACATGATGCGGTTAGCGCTGATCGCGTGCCTATGGCTGGCGGCGACAACCGCCGGAGCCGATGAGATCAGCCTTTCCAGCGAATCACGGAAGAGTCTGGCTGTCGCCATCTACAACGACGGACACGGGCTGATCTGGGATCGGCGCGCTGCTTTGCTTGCATCCGGCATTAACCGTGTGGCCTTCGGGGAGGTCAGCCGGCAGATGCTGCCGTCAAGCGTTATGATCATGTCCGAAGCCGGGGTACGTCTGGTCGATTTTACGTTCGACTCCACGCTGCTGACGCAACAAGCGCTGCTGCGCCACTTCGTCGGCAAGACAGTGGGGCTGGTGCGCATGCATCCAACGACCGGCGAGGAGACGGTGGAGACCGCGAACCTCCTCGGCGTCGCCGAAAAGCCGATCGTTAATCACCGCGGCCGGATCGAAGCGGTGGATCCCGGCCGGCTGGTGTTCTATGAGGCGCCCAAGCATCTGCGGCCCCAGCCGACCCTGCTGGCGACCATGGAATGCAGTGAATCCGGCCGCAGGGACATCAGCCTGGGCTATTCCACGCGAGGCCTGAGCTGGAGCGCCGATTATATCGCCTTGTGGAACGAGCAGGCGAAACAGCTCGAGCTGACCGGCCGGGCGGCTTTATCCAATACGTCCGGCGCCGGCTTTCCCGAGGCCGAGCTTTCGCTGATTGCCGGATCGGTCAACCGCGAGGAAGAACCGCATATGCCACCAGTCGCTTTCGCGCGAACAGCGCCGATGATGGCGGAAGCAAAATCGATCCCGACCCGCGAGCCGTTGGCCGATCGACACCTGTACAAAGTGCCGGGCCGGGTCAGTCTCGACGATCAACAAATAAAGCAGATCGTGCTGTTTCCCGCGACCCTGTTGCCGGTCGAGCGCGAATACGTAAGCGAAGGCGGCATTGCCATGGACCGGCAAACCGGCGAGCCGAGGGCGACCCATCCGCACGTCAGGCTGAACTTTCGTAATGCGCCGGGGGATAAGGCCGGCGGTCCGCTGCCGGCCGGCATCGTTCGCGTATACACGGTGGCAGGCGAGGCCGCGCCGCCCTGGCTGGTCGGCGAGGATCGGATCGAGCATACGCCGGAGGGCGAGAGGGTGTCGCTCCACCTAGGCGAGGCTTTCGACATAAGCGTACTGCGGCGGCAAACAGATTTCGCCCAGAGTGGGTTGCCTGAGGGGGTCTCGGAAAGCGCCTGGGCGATCGAGGCGAGAAACGCCAGCGATCAGCCGGCGATGATCAGGCTGGTGGAGGTCGTTCCGGGTGACTGGACGATCCTCGCCGAGAGCGCGCCGCACGAGAAGGAGACCGCGAACCGATTGGTGTGGAGGCTTCAGGTGCCGGCCAACGGCGTGGCACAGCTGACATACCGAGTTCGCGTCCAACAATAGCCCAGATTAGCCGCGACTTGACGCGGTTCCTCCCCCGCCCCTATCTCACAGACACTTGGCTGAGAGACTAGATGTGATGTCGAAACTCGCGATCATCGTCGCCCCCGATCCTCGTCTGAAACAGCGCGCGGAGGCAGTGGCGCGCGTCGACGCCGGCGTCAGGCGGCTGATGGACGAGATGCTGGAGACGATGCACGGGGCAAACGGCATTGGGCTGGCCGCGCCACAGGTAGGAGTGCTGAAGCGGGTGATCGTCGCCGACATCTCGCAACCGGAAGAGCCGGCCAGACCTTACCGGATGGCCAACCCGGAAGTCGTCTGGCGCTCGCCGGACACGGCCACCGGCGAGGAAGGCTGCCTGTCGTTGCCCGAGCATTTCGGCGAGGTTACGCGCCCGGAGGGCGTTCGCGTCCGCTATATCGACGAGAATGGCGAAGCACGGGAGTTGGACGCGCACGGGCTTTTAGCGAAGTGCATCCAGCACGAAATCGACCATCTGGATGGCTTGCTGTTCGTCGACCACCTATCGACGCTGAAGCGCAACATCATCCTGCGCAAGCTTGCCAAGACGAAAAGAATGTCGGTCGCCGCTGAATAAGCCGCTTCTCGGCTCTACGGGCAATCGATGGCCATCGAGATCGCCAGCCCCTTGGGTACTCCGGCCGGAACTTTACCGCCCCGCCTAGCCTTCTTCGGCAGCGCCGCTTTTGGCGTGCCGACGCTGGCCGCGCTGCGCGATGCTGGTCACGCGGTTGCGGCGGTTTATACGCAGCCGCCACGCCCGGCGGGCCGTGGCCATGAGCTGAAGCGCTCGCCGGTGCAGACCTACGCCGAGAGCCACGGCCTTCCCGTGCGTACGCCCGAGACCCTCGGGGACCCCGACCAGCAACGCCGGTTTGCCGAACTGGAACTCGACGTTGCGGTTGTCGCCGCCTACGGACTGATCCTGCCGGAGCCAATTCTGACCACGCCACGACTGGGCTGCCTCAACGTCCACGCCTCGTTGCTGCCGCGCTGGCGCGGCGCCGCGCCGATCGAACGGGCAATCCTCGCGGGCGATAGCGAGACCGGCATCACCATCATGCAGATGGATGCCGGGCTCGATACCGGCCCTGTGCTGCTCACCGCTAGGGTGCCGATCACGCCGGAGACGACAGCTCGGGATCTGCATGACGGATTAGCGGACATCGGCGCCCGGCTGTTGGTTCAGGCGGTGGCCGGAGTCGTGGCGGGAAGGCTGACGTCCGAAGCCGCAGCCAACTGAGGGGGCCACCTATGCCCGGAAGCTGGCGCGGCAGGAAGGCCGGCTTGACTGGAGCAGCCCGGCCGTGCACCTGGAACGTACCGTACGGGCGCTGAACCCGCAGCCGGGCGTCTGGTTCGAGCGCTGCGGCGAGCGGATCAAGGTGCTGCAAGCCGATGTGGTCGAGCGCGCAGGACCACCGGGAAGAATTCTCGACGATCACTTAACCGTAGCCTGCGGCGAGGCGGCTCTGCGGCTCACTCTGCTACAGCGAGCCGGTCGCCGGCCCACGCCAGCCGAGCCCTTCTTGCGCGGCTTTCCGCTTCCGCCCGATACCCAGCTCGATTGAGGGCCGCACCGGCCCCTTTACGGCACATAGCGGAAATCCGAACAATGCGAATATTTTCGCCGGCCCGCGTTTTCCCGTAATGCTTCCATGCACGTCAGGAAGCCGCTATTTTGCCCGCATTCTTGCACATCGGTCCGCCTACAATCTGCCGAAAGGAAGCGTTCGTGCCTGACGTCCGAATTTTTCAACCAGCGAGGACGGCAATGCAATCCGGGCGCGGCAAGACGCACCGGTGGATGGTGCAGTTTGAGAGAGCAGCACCGCAAGTGGCCGATCCCCTCATGGGCTGGATCGGCTCCAGCGACACGCGCCCCCAAGTCCGCCTTTTGTTCGGTACGCGCGATGAGGCCGTCGCCTTCGCCGAACGAAACAAGCTCTCTTATGACATTCAGGAACCTCCCCCGGAGGGCGTTCGGCCGAAGAGCTATGCCGACAACTTTCGATCGTGATGCAGGGTCGAAGGCACGCACGCTCTTAACCTCAGCTTTGTTGGTATCTCGACACTGGTTTCAACGGCAAGTTGGTGGGAAACAAACCTATAGCCGATCTAGGAATGATGGCCGATTGGCGGCCGACATTCGACGAAATAACCAGAAGAAGGTGATCATCTATGGGCAGGAAAAGGATCGCGATCGCCTGTCAGGGCGGCGGCACGCACGCCGCATTCACTTGGGGCGTGCTGACGACGATCTTGAAGACAAAAAAGCTTTGGGATGCGCGTTCCGAAGAGGGTGACACGTTCGATATCGTCTCCATAAGCGGCACCTCCGCCGGCGCGCTTTGCGCCTTGGCGACGTGGTACGGCCTCGTCCCGAACGCCGCTGATCCGGAGTGCGGCACGATCGACAAAGCCATCGAACGCCTGGATTTGCTGTGGACCGGCTTCGCCGCCACAACTCCCGTGGAAATCGCCCATAACACGATAGCGACGACCCTTCTGCACTGGAAGGCAAGGGGTGTACCGTTTCCAGGCTCCAATCCTAACGATGCTTACGGCACCATTGGCCTCACGGGCCTATCGATGATGGGCGCCCGGCCACAGTACCTGGAGTTTCCGGCTCTGCTCCAGGCGCTATGTCCACACTTCGAGGCGATCGACTGGCCGGCGGTGGCGAAGGCCGATCTGCGGATTATGGTCGGCGCCATCGAAGTTCTCAGCGGCAATTTCGAAATCTTCGATTCCGACAAAACTCTTGAGGAAATGGGCTTAACCGCACTCGATAAAGGAACACGACCAATACAGTACGACGCGATGGCGGATGCGGCGTGCGATTTCGCTGGAGGGGGTGGCGGCATCTGGAACGCTCCCCGACATCCTTCCGGCGCAAGTCATTCCGAATACCGTCTTTCCCACATGTCGAACCGGGACACGACGGTCATCCGCAATGGATATTACTGGGATGGCCTATACTCGCAAAACCCGCCAGTTCGCGATCTGCTCGATGCCAGTGAAAAAGAAGAGAAGCCCGACGAAATCTGGATTGTTCGCATCAATCCCCAAGAATTTTCCCCAGCTTCGTTGGATGGTCAGTCTTGAGGATATTCGCGACCGCGAAAACGACTTGGCTGGCAATCTGTCGCTCAACCAGGAACTGGACATATCATGACGGTCAACCGGTGGATCAGGACTACGGAGACAGCCATCCGCCACTCGACAATCGCAAGACCGTCGATGTCAGGACCATCAAGATGACCTCGCGAAACCGCCTGGGGCCTTAAGCACACGTCGAAGTTCGACCGCAGTCCCGGCCATTTCACGCGACTTCGCGAAGAGGGAAAGATGGTCGCGGAGCAATGGCTGGCAGATTGGCGGGCGCTCGGCAAAGACTTCGTCCCTATCCAGATGACGCGCGGTATCCCGAACAGGCCTGAAAGCTTAACCTGTCTGCTCGTTTTGTGCGCATAGCAGTGCACGGCGGGATTTCAGCACCCGTACTCGGCGCGGGGAGCCATCCACGTGTATGATCTTTTCGCCGTCCTCGCCGCGCTAGGGTTGCTCATGTACCTGGCGTACCGCGGGATTTCACTACTCGCATACTTGCCCGCGGCGGACTGGCGCTGCTCGCGGCAACGTGTTCATGCTGGGGGCGATTTTTGGAAAGCTGATGGACGATAGTGGCTGCGCCAAGTCGATAGCCCGATCGGTCAGCGCTTGGTTGGGGCCAGAGCGCGCGATCCTTTCGGTTGTACTGTGTTGCGCGGTGCTCACGTACGGCGGCGTGTCCGCGTTCGTCGTCGCCTTTGCTGTTTTCCCGATAGCCGCCGCCCTGTTTCGCGGCATGGAATATCCCTAAGCGTCTGATCCCCGGCACGATCGCGCTCGGAGCCTTCACCTTCACCATGTCGGCCCTGCCTGGGACGCCGGCGATACAAAACGCTATCCCAATGCCGTTCTTCGGCACGACCGCTTTCGCCGCGCCAGGACTCGGAATCATCGCGGCCATCCTGATGTTCCTTTTCGGCCTCACTTGGCTGAACCGCCGGGCCGCTCAGGCGCGGGCGGGCAGCGAGGGCTATGGCCATCACGTCGATAGCCTGCCGGAGCGCGACGTGGTGATGCGGGAACATGCGCAGAGTGGTGGATTCGACATCAGCGAGTTACCCGGGTGAAAGATTGCGTCCTCCCGCCGTTCGCGCTAGCCCTGCTCCCGATCCTCGCGGTGATCGTTCTTAACTTCGTCTTCATCGAGCTTATCGTTCCGTCGATGGACACGTCTTATCTGGCCGAGGCCCGTTTCGGCGAGACGAGCATCGAGAGCGTGCGCGGCCTGTGGGCGATCATCTTCTCGCTGTTTTTCGCCATCCTCTTGCTGATTGCCAGCAACTGGCGCGGTCTGACCGACCTCAGGGCGAGCCTGGATAAGGGCGCGGATGCGTCCGTGCTACCGATCTTCAATACCGCGAGCTTAGTCGGGTTCGGCGCGGTGATCGCGGCTCTACCGGTTTTCGGGATGGTCAGCGAAGCGGTTCTGGCGATCGGCGGCGGCAATCCTCTGGTGTCCGTGGCGGCATCGGTGGCCACCCTGTCCGCCATGACCGGGTCGGCATCGGGCGGCATGAGCATCGCTCTGGAAGCGCTGGGATCTACTTTTGTCGACATGGCGCACGCAAGCGGCGTCTCGCTCGACGCGATGCACCGGGTAACCGCGATCGCCTCCGGAGTCCTTGATGCGTTGCCCTCACAGCGGCGCCATCATCACCCTGCTCGCCGTCTGCAAGCTGAGCCATCGCGAGTCTTATATCGATATCCTGGTGGCCGGGATCGGCGCGCCGATGATCTCGCTGATCGTCGTCATCGTCTTGGCCAGCGTGTTCGGCGCGTTCTAGTCTGGCCTGGCTCTGACCGGACGGGCGGCGGAGAAGTAGGGCGCCGCCCTTGCCCGTTCTGGATATCTGTAGAGGGCACGAGGCTCACGGGGTGAACTTCCCAACAGATACGCAGCGAATTCGCACGAAATCCCACCCTCTCGGCCCTGACCCGAAAGCGCCTGCGGCGCGTGAGCTTCCACTCTCCGGTCACCCTGCAAAGTCGCCATCGCCCCCTACCGCGCCAAGCGCAACGCCGGCTCGAAGCCGTTCGGCCGGCCCCAACTCCGCATCGGGGAGGTTTCTTGCCGGACGGTGGGAACCCACCGCTCAGCGGTGAGATTTCCAGCGTTGTAACCGTTTTGGATCTTTTGCCAGCCGAGGAGAACCACGATGATCGTCAGGAGGGGCCGCTCGACCCCCGCGTTGTCGTTGTCCTTTGCCGCGCTGATGGCCTTGTCGGCCATCCCCTTGTCGGAGCCGGCGCTCGGGCAAGGCACCCGGCAGCAGAGCCCGACGAGCGGCCAAGCAGCTCTCCCGGGTCCCTCGAACGACCTCGTCGCAAAGCTCGAAGGCATCTACAAGGACATCCACGCCAACCCCGAACTCTCGATGCAGGAGCGGCGCACGGCCGGCATTGCGGCGGATTGGCTGCGGGAGCAGGGATACGAGGTCACCGAGGGCGTGGGCGGCACCGGCGTCGTCGGGCTCCTGCGCAACGGCGAGGGCGCAACGGTCCTGCTGCGGGCCGACATGGACGCGCTGCCGATGAAGGAGAACACCGGCCTTCCTTACGCGAGCACCAAGACCGGCGCCGACCCGTCGTCCGGTCGGGAGACCGCGATCGCGCACTCCTGCGGGCACGACATGCACGTGACCTGGCTGATGGGCGTGACGCAGATTCTCGCCGGGAACCGGGACAAGTGGCGCGGCACCGTCATGGCCGTGTTCCAACCGGCGGAGGAGACCGGCCAAGGCGCCCGCGCGATGGTCGACGACGGGCTGGCGAAGCGCTTTCCCAAGCCGGACGTGGTTCTCGGCCAGCACGTGATGCCGCTCCCCGCGGGTCGGATCGCCATCCGCAGCCGGCGCCATGCTCTCCAGGAGTGACAGCTTGGAGATGACGATGTTCGGACGTGGCGGGCACGGCTCGGCCCCGGAGACGACTGTCGATCCGGTGGTGATGGCGGCCGCCACCGTGATGCGGCTTCAGACCGTGGTCTCGCGCGAGATCGCCATGACGGACGACGCCGTGGTCACCGTGGGGTCCCTGCAAGCCGGGACGAGCGCGAACATCATCCCGGACCAAGCCTTGCTCCGGCTCAACGTCCGCACATTCGACGATCAGGTGCGCGACCGCGTGCTGTCCGCGATCAAGCGTATCGTCGCCGGGGAGGCCACGACGTCAGGCGCTCCGAAGCCGCCCGCGTTCACCACGTTGAATGCATTTCCCCTGACGGTTAACGACGAAGGCGCGACGAGAAAGGGTGACGGAAGCCCTGAGAGAGCGCTTGGGCGGCGATCAGGTGCAGCCAGCTGGTCTCGCCTCCGCGAGCGAAGACTTCACGGTTCTGGCCCGCGCCTGGAACGTGCCTTCGGTGTACTGGCTGGTCGGGGGCACCGACCCGAAAAAGTATGCGGACGCCGAGAGGACCGGGAGCCTGAACGAGCTTCCGTCCAACCACTCGCCCTGAGTTCGCGCCGGTCATGGAACCCACGCTGCGCGCTGGCATCGAGGCGATGCTTGCGGCCGCTGGCGCCTGGCTAACTCCCGCCGGCGCCAAGCCCTGATCAACTCCGGACCGGTTGCGCGATGCGTCGGTGACGAGCCGCTCGTTCTGCGAAATCCTCCCTGGCGAGCTTTCGGATCATCATCATCGTTGTTGGCAAGCCTGTTCCGCGCTTTCTGGCCAGATACCGGAGCCAACCCGCGGAGCCGTCAGAACGCGCGGCCGACGCCTCGATTCAGGATTGCTGGAGGGCTTGCGGCTTTCGCCTAAATCGTAAACTATGGGCATGCTGTCCCGCTCGTCGGGACAGCCCTGGGTCCTTGCGCTGCTGGTAGGCGACGAGCACGTTCCTTTCCGTGTCCTCGCGCGTGACGGCACCTTCAGGGCGCGCACGGGACCAAGAGGAGCGCGCCTCCGAAATACAAAAAGAGGCAGGCGGTTGGACCGCGGCGAACACGAACAAAGCCGCGAACAAGCAAGCGTCGTCTACATAGATGCGCTGTACGTAAAGGCGTCAGGCTGCATTGTCAAACGAAGCGCAAAAAGGATAGCCTTTCTAATGCCTGAGTTTGCGTCCACTGTCGATCTGAGTAACTGCGATCGTGAGCCGATCCATATCCCAGGCTCAATCCAGCCGCACGGCATATTGCTCGTTGTTGAGCCCGGGACGTTTCGCATTCTCCAGGTTGCCGGAGACACGGAGAACATTCTCGGCCGTGAGATCAGTGCTCTCCTCGACCGAACCATCGCGGATGTTGTTGGAGCTTATCCGGCGTCGCTGTTAGATCAGGGCCGGGGCACTCCTGAACCGAGGTATCTGGGGTCATTTGTCGCCCCGGGCAACGGCCGCGGGCTCCTGGATTTCACCAGTCATTATCGGGACGGCATCCTCGTCTTGGAGATTGAACCAAGTTCGTCCCGCGCCCAAACCGCGGCGGAAGTTCTGAGCGAGGTGCGCGGAACAGCCTCGGAATTCGAGCGAGCTCCCGATTTGCCGCGACTACTTCAAAGCGCAAGCCGCGAGGCGCGACGCCTCAGCGGCTTCGACCGGGTTATGATTTACCGCTTCCTTCATGATGGCGCCGGTTCGGTGGTGGCCGAGGACAAGGTTGACGAACTTGACCCCTTCCTGCACCACCGCTACCCGGCGGCCGACATCCCGAAGCAGGCGCGAGCCCTTTACTTGCGAAACCTCGTCCGCGTGATCCCGGACGCGAATTACACGCCTGCTCCCCTGGTTCCAGCGCTGAATCCCAAGACAAACGCACCGCTCGACATGAGCGAATGTGCACTGCGCAGCGTGTCGCCAATTCACCTTCAGTACCTCAGAAACATGGGTGTGAGGGCATCCATGTCGGTCTCGATTGTCGTCGATGGCGCTTTATGGGGCCTTATCGCGTTTCATCACACGTCGCCGAAGCTGGTGCCTTACGAGTTGCGGGAGGTGTGCAAACATGTAGGGCAGATTCTGAGCCAACAGGTCAAGGCGCGGGAACAAGACGAGCTCCACCACGAGAGACTGGGCCTTGCAGCCGCGCGCGAGGAACTCGTCGACGACCTGTCGAAGGTAAGGGCGATTGAGCAAGCGTTGCTCGAACGCACCGGCGAACTGCGGAGACTGCTAAGCGCCGACGGGGTCGCGGTCCTGTCCGGCGACCGGGTCAGCAGCACTGGTCATGCCCCGACCGAAGACCAAATCCGGGAACTTGCCGAATGGCTTCTCAACACAGCAACCTTCGACCCGTACGTAACCAACAGCCTTGTCCGCCAGCACGCTCCCGCGGCGGCGTACGGGGCCGAGGCAAGCGGACTTCTGGCGACAGTGGTATCTCGCGAAGAGCCGCTCATGCTGCTTTGGTTTCGAGTTGAGCAGCTGGAAGCGATCAACTGGGCCGGGAACCCTCATAAAGCGGCGGAGCTGGGAGCGGAGGTGGGCACGCTTACGCCCCGCAAGTCATTCGCGATCTGGAAGGAGATTGTTCACAATCAATCCCGGCCTTGGTCCACCGCCGAGGCAGATGCCGCGCGCAGGTTGGGACGAGCTTTGTTTAGACTTCTGCAGCAGCAGAGGCTGAGAGAACTGAACGTACAGCTTCGACGAACGCTGTCCGACAAGGAGGCGCTTCTCCTACAGAAAGACCTTCTTATGCAAGAGGTCAATCACCGGGTCCAGAACAGTCTCCAGCTCGTCAACGCCATGCTCAACCTTCAGGCACGGCAAGCTGGCGGTGAGCAGCTGAAGGCGCACTTCGACGAAGCGTCCCGCCGCATCATGGCCATCAGCATGGTACACCAGCGTCTCTGGCGGTCTGACCACATTCAGAGCGTCGACTTCGGATCGTACCTCGAAGAACTGCGCGACGGTCTGGTAGAGACTTGGGGACCTGCATGGGTCGGACACGTCAAGGTCCATGGCCGTTCCGTACTTGTACCTACCAGCACGGCTGTCGTTCTGGCGCTTGTGATTACCGAGCTTCTTACCAACGCGGTTAAATATGCGTATGGCGGAAGACCCGGGCCTATAGACGTGAAGTTGAGGGAAGCTCCGGGCGACCTGCATGTAATCGTGCAGGACCAGGGGATTGGAGTTGGTGGAGAGCCTTCGCATGTTGGATTGGGATCGCGGCTTACCCGCGCGCTGGTCGACCAGCTTGAAGGAGAGCTTCGGGTTACGACCGATGCCCCCGGAACCTCGATCCATCTCAGCGTGCCGCTGACGAATGATGTGGCCGGCAAGAATCCTGCGACCTGCTACAGCGCCTAAAGATCGAGACGGCG
>CAWAYT010000029.1:0-44391 GCA_963786265.1 uncultured Alphaproteobacteria bacterium | reverse complement strand
CGATCCGGAGAGCCTGCTCAATCCCGGCAAGGTCTACCCGACGCTGCATCGCTGCGCCGAACTCGGGCGCATGCACGTCCATCGAGGCGAGCTGCGCTTCCCCGATATCCCGCGCTTTTAGATGGACCAGGACGGTGCGCCGGTCCCAACCCTGTCCTCGGAGCGGAGGCCCCCTCACCCCGGCCCTCTCCCGCGAGGGAGAGGGCGAATACTTGCGCCGAGAATGCGCCGGGAGAGGGTCGGGGTGAGGGTTGGAGCGAGGGAAGGGTCCGGCCATGACCGAGACCTTGCGTCCGGAGACGGCCGAGCAGGTGGTGGACGCGGTGCAGGCCGCGATCATCGAGGGTCGGCCGCTGGAGCCGACCGGCGGCGGCTCAAACGCGCCTTCGGCCGGCCGAGCGAGGCCGACGCGCGGCTCGATACTTCGGCGCTGGCCGGCATCGTCCTCTACGAACCGGAGGAGCTGGTGCTGACCGCGAAGCCGGTCACGCCGCTCGCCGAAATCAAGTCGGTGCTGGCGGAACGGCGGCAGATGCTGGCGTTTGAGCCGGGGGACCTCGACTTGCTTGCTGGACGGTGGCGGCGCGTCCGGCTTGAACGTTCGCGGCACGCTCGGAGGCGCGATCGCCTGCAACCTGGCGGGGCCGCGTCGCATCAAGGCCGGCGCGGCGCGCGACCACATGCTGGGGTTTCACGCCGTGAGCGGGCGCGGCGAGCCGTTCAAGGCGGGCGGGCGCGTCGTCAAGAACGTGACCGGCTTCGATCTGTCGAAGCTCATAACCGGGTCGTTCGGCACGCTCGCCGCAATCACTGAATTGACCGTTCGCGCGCTGCCCGCCCCCGAAGCGACCCGTACCCTCGCTGTTCTCGGACTGGATGACGCACGCCGGCGGGCGGGCGATGACGGCGGCGTTGTCGAGCGCATTCGACGTGTCCGGCGCGGCGCACCTGCCGGCGGAGGTCGCGGCAGGATCGTCGGTGGGCCAGATCGCCTCCGCCGGCGCGTCCGCGACGCTGCTGCGGCTGGAGGGCACGGCGCCCGTCCGTGTCGTTCCGGGCGGCGGAACTGAGCGCGCGACCTGCGGGCGCTGGGACCAGTCGTCGACTCTGGATATGCCTGAAAGCATCGCCGCCTGGCGCGAGGTGCGCGACGTCGCCTACTTCAAGGCGCATCCGGATCGGCAAATCTGGCGGCTGTCGGTGCCGCCCGCGGCGGGCGCCGAGGTGGTCGCGGCAGATCCTCGATACGCTGGTCGGCCACGCCTTCTACGACTGGGGCGGCGGTTTGATCTGGCTGGCGCTGGCTCCCAGCCCCGACGCCGGCGGAGCCGATCGTGCGCGGCGCCGTCCAACTCGCGCAGCGGTCATGCGACCTTGATCCGCGCCGCCGCGAACGTCCGATCGAGCGTGCCTGTCTTCCACCCGCAGCCGACGGCGCTCGCCGCGCTGGCATCGCGCGTGAAGGAAAGCTTCGATCCGAAGGGCCTCTTCAATCCGGGCCGCATGCGGCTAGCGATGCAGACCAACTTCACCCTGGCCCGCTCGCCGATCCGGATCCGCTCGCAGCGAGACATCCTGCGCAAGTGCGTGCATTGCGGCTTCTGCACCGCGACCTGCCCGACCTACGTGCTGCTGGGCGACGAGTGCGACAGCCCGCGCGGGCGGATCTACCTGATCAAGGCGATGCTGGAGGGCGAGCGCGCGCCGACGGCGTCGGTGGTCAAGCACGTCGACCGTTGCCTGCGTGCCTGAGCTGCATGACGACCTGTCCGTCCGGCGTCAACTACATGCACCTGGTCGACCACGGCCGGCTCACATCGAGGAGACCTACGGCGGCCGCTGGCGGATCGTCTGATGCGCGGGCTGCTGGCCTGGCTGATGCCGCGGCCGGCGGTGTTCCGCTGGGCCTGGTGCTGGGCCGGTTGCAGCCCCGGCGGCGCTCGGCCCGGCCATTCGGGCGCGACGCTGCCGCGCGCCTGAAGGCGATGCTCGAAGCGGTGCCGGATCGCCTGGCCGGCCCGTCGCCGGTCGATCGGCCGCAGACATTTGCCGCGGCGGGATTGCGCCGCAAGCGCGTGGCGCTGATGCCGGGCTGTGGCCAGCAGGTGCTGGCGCCGGAGGTCAACGAGGCGACGGTGCGGCTGCTGACCCGCCACGACATCGAAGTGGTCAACGTCGCCGGGTCCGGCTGCTGCGGCTCGTCGGTCCAGCATTCGGTCGCAATGAGGAGGCGGCAGCGTTCGCCAAGCGCAACATCGAAGCCTGGATGCGCGAGATCGATGGCGCCGGCCTCGACGCCATCGTCATCAACGCGTCGGGCTGCGGCACCACGGTGAAGGACTATGGCGAGATGTTCGCCAACGATCCCCTGTGGAAGGAACGGGCCGAGCAGGTGGCGCGGCTCGCCAAGGACGTCAGCGAGCTGATGGTCGACGTCGGTCTGCGAACGCGACCCCGCGACCGCTCACCGTGGCCTATCATTCAGCCTGTTCCATGCAGCACGGCCAGAGGTGACCGAGCAGCCCAAGAAACTCTTAGCGGACGCCGGGTTCGTCGTGAAGGACGTGCCCGAGGGCCATCTCTGCTGCGGCTGGGCCGGCACCTATCGGTGCTGCAGCCCGAGCTGTCGCGCCGCCTGCGCGACCGCAAGGTCGCCAACATCGAGAGCGTCCCGGCCTGACGTCATCGCTGCCGGCAACTTCGGCTGCATCGGCAACATCGCCTCAGGCACTGGCATCCCGATCGCGCACACGGTCGAGCTGCTCGACTGGGCGACGGGCGGGCCCAAGCCGCCCGCCCTGGATGCCGTCTAGGTCGTGAACTCATAAATGGGTTTCGTTAGCGTGCGAAAGGTGATTTCAAGCTCCTGGGAGGAGCTTGCATGAGCTACGCGTCGGTACCAGCTGGGCGATTTTGAGTGGTCGATCATCGAGCCTTTGTTGCCGAATCAAGCCGCGCGGGGTGCCGCGCGCGGATGATCGCAAGGTCCTGAACGGGATCTACTGGCGGCTGCGTACCGGCTCGCCGTGGGCGGACATCCCCGAGCGCCACGGACCGCCGACAACCTGCTACAACCGCTTTGTCCGTTGGCGGAAGCTCGGCGTTTGGGACAGGATCGGTGGCGGCGCTGGTGAAGGAGTACGAGGACGCCCTGCCCCCTGGCGGCTGGCCGAACTGGGTGCTCGGCAATCACGACAATCCCCGCCTCGCCACCCGTCTCGGGCTGGCTCAGGCGCGGGTCGCCGCCATGCTGCTGCTGACCTTGCGCGGTACGCCGCTGCTCTACTACGGCGACGAGATCGGCATGGAGGATGGCGTCATCCCGCCCGGCCGCGCGCTGGACATCTGGGAAAAGGGTGTGCCGGGGCAGGGCCGAGACGGGGCGCGCACGCCGATGCAATGGGACGAGTCCCGGCATGCCGGCTTCACCACCGGCGAGCCCTGGTTGCCGTTACCGGCGAACTTCTCCGAGGTCAACGTGGAAGCCGAGCGGGATGACCCGCTATCGATGCTGACGCTCTACGGCCGGCTGATCGGGCTGCGCCGCGAGCATCCGGCTCTCCAGCGCGGCGCCTGGAAACCGCTGTGTGTTCAGGGAGACGCATTCATTTACCTGCGCAAGGAGGAAACCCGCTATCTGCTGATCGCGCTCAACATGGGTTCCGAGCCGTACGCATTGCTGCTGCAGAGCCCGCTGCGCGGCGGCACCATTCTGCTGAGCACGTACCTGGATCGGGACGCGGAGCCAGTCGCGGATGAACTCGACCTTCGTTCAGACGAGGGCGTGATCGTCGAGCTGCCGGCCTCGTCATTGCGCCGGCACGGACGTGATAGATAACGTTGCGGCTCACGATTGTATGGGTATGTCTCCATAGAAACGGCTGGACCGATCCCTATCGATCGTAAGGGCTATCAAGCACCTAGCCCGGATTATGCATCGAGGTTGGCGGGTGTGGCGTAATCCATTGAAATCGCGTAGGACTTGGTTGGTGAAGCTTGTCCACGTCGTTTCCGGAGCGTCCACCCGCCATGGTTGATCCTGCCCTGCCGCTGCCTGGCCTGTCTCGGATCGACGGCAAAGAGCTTGTCGCCCGCTTCGATGGCGGCCGGCTGTCGTCCGACGGCGGTCTTTTGGTTCTGCGTGAGATCGAGCGCCGGCTCTCGATCGCCGACCGTCTGGCCGCGTGCATCGAGGATCCGCGTGATCCCGACAGCACCGTGCACACACTGGCCGATATCATCCGCTTCCGGCTGTTGATGATCGCGGCTGGCTACGAAGACGGCAACGACGCGACCGGCCTGCGCATCGATCCGCTGTTCAAGCTGGCGCTCGAACGCCTGCCGTCGGACCGGGACCTGTGTTCGCAATCGACCATCTCGCGACTGGAGAACCTGCCGGATGCGCGGACGCTGCTGCGCCTCGGCGGTGCCCTGGTCGATCTCTACTGCGCCTCGTTCCGCCAAGTGCCGCGGCGGATCACGCTGGATATCGACGACACCTTCGATGCGGTGCACGGCAGCCAGCAGCTGCGGCTGTTCAACGCCCACTACGACGACTACGGCTTCCAGCCGATCGTCGTCTTCGACCAGGATGGTCGCTTCGTCACTGCGCTGCTGCGCCCGGCGAAGCGGCCGAAGGGGGTGGAGATCCGCGCCTTTCTGCGCCGCCTCATCCGTGCGATCCGCTCCAACTGGCCGAATGTGCAGATCCTGCTGCGCGCCGACAGCCATTACGCCTGCCCGGAAGTGCTCGACTGGTGCGAGGCGAACGGCACCGACTACGTTTTCGGCGTGAGCCCAACCAGCACCCTGAAGCGCCACGTCGACGCTCTGGAAGCGCACCCGGCCCGCTTCAGGCCGCCGCGCGCGGCAAGGTCCGCCGTTTCAAGGAGTTCTTTGACGCCGCCGGCAGCTGGAGCCGGGTCCGCCGGACCGTCGCCCGCGTCGAGGCCGGCAGCGACGGCACCGATACCCGCTTCATCGTCACCAACCTCGGCCTCGGCAGCGGACGTTCCCTCTACCAGGACCTCTATTGCCGGCGCGGACAGGCGGAAAATCACATCAAGGCCTGGAAAACCCACCTCGCCGCCGACCGTACCTCGTGTCCCAAGGCCACCGCCAACCAGTTCCGGCTGTTCCTGCACGCCGGCGCCTACTGGCTGCTGTGGAGCCTGCGGGCGCTGATGCCCAAGTCCTCCTCCTGGCGGGTCGCCCAATTCGACACGCTCAGGCTGCGCCTGATCAAGACCGCCGCTCGCGTCGTCGAGATGAAAACCAAGATCAAGGTCCATCTGCCAAGCAGCGCGCCCGATCAATCGGTCTGGCACCTCGTCCTCGACCGCCTGCCGCGCCTGGTCACCTGACAACCGGGGCTGAGTGCCCCTACCAAGCCCGCTCCCCGCAACCTCCAGCGCCTCTTCGCCCTGCCGATCCCCCACACCGCTGCGGCGCAAACCAAACCGCTCGCCAAAAACAACCGTTACTCGCATCGCAATTTAACACTCAACGCCTGTTGTTTCCTGGTGAATAGATCGGGCTAGCAATGGGCACATGGTCACCGTGCGCCGCAGGAAGAGAACCACGTCGGTTTCTAGATGAGTGCGTACTGAGCCGGCCTGCAATGTCTGATTTTTCAGATGTCTGCAGCTGGCTTCACAGGCGTGGCGCTCTGCTCGGCCAACGTCGGGTCGTCCGCCTGAGGCTCTGTCGGCGGCGCGAGAGGCATGGCAACGTGACTGTCTGACCAGGCTGCGCGAGATGGTCTTGGTTACGGCTGACACACCGATCAGGTTATGGCGGCATCGATCCCGATTTTCTCGCGAGATTTGCGAAGTGATTGTTGGGGCCCTTCATAGTCTTTGCTTCCCGCCTCATATCCGATGGCGCGCGCAACTCACGCAGCGCAACGATCACTGGCGCGTGCGCTCGCACGACTCGGCACAGAGCTGCGACCGTACCCCGAGTGAAGAGAGCTTCCGCGCTACACCGAAATGGAACCGCAGCTGCACCTGACCGCCGATGCCGGAAGTCTACGCCGAGGAGTTGACCGAAGTCAGCGAATTCCGGTCCCTTCAACAGCCTGGCGCTTCGGGCCCGCGGAGCTTGCCGCTCGCGCAATCACGGCAACACCATAGTCTAGAATCCTGCCATTACATCGATCACATCGATGAGCGGATCACCGGCGTAGATCTCGAAATTCATGCGATGGCGGGCAACGAAGAAGAGATTATGAGCATTTCGCTTTCTACGACCACCATGCAAGGTATGTCGACGTCACCGCACGCAATCGCGAGCCTAATGGGATCCGGATGCCCCATAATAGGTTATTTTGGAGCATTCGCAAGGTGGTTTGACTACGAAACCGTCCGCCGCGTTGCTGTTTCACGTCCCGAGTATTCGTGGCTGTTAATAGGCTGGGACTACGCGGCTTCATCGGCATCTGATTTTGAGGAGGTAGAGAATATTCACGTGATTGGGCCGATATCCTATGAGCTTCCGCCTGCTTACGCGAAACACTTTTCAGTTTCAACCATCCCCTTCCTCATCAACGATATTACACTATCCACCTCGCCAATCAAGCTCTTCGAGTACATGGCGCTCGGTCATCCTATAGTCACGACCTCACTTCCGGAATGCCGCTAGTACCGGTTCGCCATCATCGCGGAATTAGGCGAGGACTTTGCGAATAAAATAGATTTCGCCCTTAAGCGTCGGGGTGATGAGGCATATCTATCAAGACTTCGAGAAGAAGGCATGGCGAATACCTGGGCTGCCAAAGCAGAGTTGATCGCGGAGCGATCACGGAAGACCTGCGCAGCCATCGGTAACCTGGCGTTAGCGCGAGCTTAGATCATTCGCCCATCAAGACGCACGCCTCCTGAACGCGGCTCCTCCGCCCCGCACGAGGCGTGATCCTCGAGCTGCGGGGTGTCCTGATTGCTGGCCGAAGGCGCCTACAGAGCGATGTAGCGGCGCAGCGCGTCGACCTCGGCTTCCGCCTCCTCGATGCGCGCCTTGACGACGTCGCCGATCGAGACGAGGCCGATCAGCTTGCCGTCCTGGAGGACCGGCACGTGACGGAAGCGCTGCGCCGTCATCATGCCCTCGATCGAGCCGACCGGATCCTTGGGAGAGCAGGTAACGACCGGCGTCGTCATAAGATCGCCGACCCGCTTGTCGAACACGCCTTGCCGATCCTGTGCATCGCCCGCACCAGGTCTCGCTCGGAGAGGATGCCGGCGATGCCGCCGCCGGGATCAACCACCAGCACCGCGCCGATCCGATGCTTCGCCAGCAAGGCCAACGCCTCGTTGACCGGCTGCTCGGAGGTCACCGAAACAACGCTGCCGCCCTTGCGCCTTCAGGATATCCGAAACAAACATACGTCTCCTCCCAGAACTACTCGTTAGAGGCCTCGCACCGTCTCCTCGACCAGCATGTCGACGACGCAGCGAAGGGCGTCGTCCGGGGACGATCCGGCCTCGAGTTTGGCCTGGTATGTCGCAAGCTGCCGATGGGCGCTCGTGCCTCTGCCGATGATCGATCGGCAATGCAGGATTTGCGCCTCACAATCAAGAGCCGATGCGTCCTCGCGGGTCAGTTCGATCAGCTCATCCAACAGATCGGCGCACGCCACGACCTCGCCCTTGCCGAAATCGACGAGCCCTTCGTCGATGCCGTAACGCTTGGCGCGCCAGCGGTTTTCCTCGATCAGCATGCGATCATAGATGCGCCAGCGCTGGTTGGCGCGCCGCAAGCGATAGAGCATGCGGATGACGCACTGGAAGAGCGCGGCGATCGGCCACGGCGTCGTCGATCGAAGTGCAGATGTCGGTGATGCGCATCTCCAGCGTCGGGAAGCGCGCGGACGGGCGAATGTCCCACCAGATCATCGAGGCGTCCTCGAGGAGGCCGGCGTTGACCAGAATGTCGACGTGCCGCTTGTAGTCGCTCCACGACTCGAAGCGCGAGGGCAGTCCGGTGCGCGGCAGTTCGTCGAAGACGCTGACCCGGTACGATTTCAGCCCGGAATCCTCGCCCCGCCAGAACGGCGACGAGGTCGAGAGCATCAGCAGATGCGGCAGAAAGTAACTGGCCTGGTTCATCAGGTCGATGCGCAGCTCGTCGTCGTCGATGCCGACGTGCACGTGCATGCCGCAGATCAACAGCCGGCGCGCCACGCCCTGCATGTCGCGGGCGAGCACGTGATAGCGCTCCTTGTCGGTGTGCTTCTGGTGCGTCCATTCGGAGAAAGGATGCGTGGAAGCGGCCATGGGCGCCAGACCATGACGGCCGGCCACGTCGGCCACGGCGCTTCGCAGGCGGGCAAGTTCCTCGCGCGCCCGCTTGATATTGGCGCAAACCGGCGTGCCGACCTCGATCTGCGAGGTCAGGAATTCCGGCCGGACGAGGTCGGCTATGCGCTGTTGGCATTCCTCCAGCAAGCCTTCCGGCAGATCCGTGACGACGTCGCGGGTCTGCTTGTCGACGATCAGATATTCCTCCTCGATGCCGAGGGTCAGGCTCGGTGCCGCCGTCGCCATCAGAATTGCTCGATGCTATGCAGGTTCGGCATCGCCATGATGCGCTCCAGAGCGTGCGGCGAGAAGATCGGCGAAGTGGTCGAGCCCGGCGGCGCTCTCGCAATGATCCTGGCGCACCTCGATGGCGCAATGGGCGAGGCCGGCCGCTCCGGCGTGCAGGTTGAGCGTGTAGGCGATGTCCTTGCCGGAGTAGGGCTGGTTGTCGCCGACCTGCAATCCCTCCCGCTCGCGGAGAATCTCGATCAGCGGCACGGCGATACGCGGATCGCGGTTCCACAGCACGCCCAGGTCCCAGAACCGGTCCTCGCCGCCCAGCGAGGGCGTGAACGTATGCACCGAGAAGAACAGCGGCTCCGGCCCGGCGCGGCGAAGTCGCGCGAATGCCTGGTCGACGGCGTGGTGATAAGGCCAGTGAAAGGCTTCGGCGCGCGCCTCCTGCGCTTCGGGGTCTAGCCCGACGTTGCCCGGGATGACGACCCCGTCGCTGACCTCCAGAATCGACTGCGGGTCGCCCGGCTGGCGGTTGAGATCGATGACCAGCCGCGAGTAGGAGGCGAGCACCGCCGGTGCGTGCAGCCGCTGGGCCAGCCGCTTGGTGAGCTCCGCGGCGCCGATGTCCCAGGCGATGTGCCTCGCGACGCGCGTCTGCGTCCAGTCCCAGAGTGCCGAGCGAGCGAGGGATCGCCCGGCTCGCATGATCGCAGACCAGCAGGATAGGCCTCGTCGCCTCCGGCTTGACCAGGATGAACGGCGGAGGATCATCCGGACCGATGAGCGCGGGGCGGGGCGGGGAGGCCGATAGCTGGCGTTGCAGGGGAGTGCGCAAGGTCATTCGGGATCAACCGCCACTTCTTGCGGCCAAGGCAAAGCACTGGCCTCCGCCGCTATCTAAGTGTAGTAGCCGCGCATGGCCTCCGAGCGAAGCACCCTGACACAGCCTGCGACAGCGACGACACACCGCATCACGACGCGGAACGCTGACTAAAAATCAACGGGCAAGAAATAAGGCTCCGTAGATCACTGTTCTCTCCATTTCGAGCGCAGGCACGTAAGCGGGATGCAAATATTGGCCGAGAAATCGCCGAGCCGGGCGCCGACCTGCTGGCCCTCATCGGCGGCCGGCGCTTCGCGACCAATGCTGGCCGACCCGCCCTGGCAGTTCGTCAACCGCGCCGGCAAGATGGCGCCCGAGCATCGGCGGCTCGGCCGGTAAGCGACGTTGCCGCTTTCCGCGATCATGGCCTTGCCCGGTCGCCGAGCTTGCGCCGGCAAGGGGCAACCGGTTAACAGCGGTTGTTCGACAAATGTCCCTGACAAGAGATACAAAATTGTGTACTCGTCTACTCTTAGCACCACTCGTGCTGTCGCACCGGGTCGGTAGCGGCAGGTCACGGACGAGCTCCGCTCGAGGCACCGAAGTCATGAACCCTGGAGAGGTCAGCTTAGAATACATCACGCGCAGGTTCGACGACCTACAACGCGAGGCCACGCATAACCGTCAGGTCGCCGACATCATCCTCAAGCAAATGAGGTCGCTTTACGCGGAGTTCGACGCGCAGCGCTCGCGATTGGACCTCGTCGAGAGCCGCATCAACATCATGGAGGCCAAGATCGGCGAGCGTTTCGACGCGGTAGATCAGCAGCTCGCCAGCATAGATCAGCGTTTCGAGGGATTAGGTCAGCGGTTAGACGGCATAGATCAGCGTTTTCATGGCATAGATCAGCGGCTTGGCGGCATAGATCAATGGCTTGGCGGCATGAATGAGCGTCTGGATCATCAACAGCAGACCCTTGAACGGATCGAGAGCAAGTTCGACCGTTTCCTGAAGTGAAAGCCAGATCTCATGGTGTGTCTCACATGTCGCTTTTCCGTTCGATCGCGACGATTGGCGGGCTGACCGCCGTCAGCCGTGTCCTCGGCTTCGTGCGCGACATGCTGCTGGCGGCGCTGCTTGGGGCCGGTCCCGTCGCCGACGCCTTCTTCGTGGCATTGCGTTTTCCGAACCTGTTCCGCTCGCTTTTCGCCGAGGGCGCGTTCTCGGCGGCGTTCGTCCCGATCTTCGTCGGCATGCTCGCCACCGGCGGCAGGACGAAGGCGATCGTCTTCGCCGAGCAAACCCTGGCCGTACTGACCACCGCGCTGCTTGCCTTCGTGCTGCTGACGGAAGCGGCGATGCCGCTAGCGATCATGCTGCTGGCCCCCGGGTTCATCGGCGGGCCGTCGTTCGACCTCGCGGTCGAGTTTTCTCGACTGACCTTCCCTTACCTCGCTGTTCATCTCCCTCACGTCGTTGCAGGGCGGGGTTCTGAACGCCCTCGGCAGATTCGCCGCGCCGGCGGCGACGCCGATCCTTCTCAATCTCTCGCTGATCACCGCGCTGCTGGGGACCGGACCGCTGATGCCGACGATGGGACACGCGCTGGCGTGGGGCGTCGTCGTCGGCGGCATCCTGCAATTTCTATGGTTGATGAGAAGCTGCGGCAAGGAGGGCGTGTGGCTCAGAATGCCATGGCCGAGGCTGACGCCCGAGGTGCGGCGGCTGCTGCGCCGAGCGCTGCCGGTCGCCTTCGGCGCCGGCGTGTACCAGGTCAACGTGCTGGCCGGCACGGTCCTCGCCTCGCTGCTGCCCGCCGGCTCCGTCTCGTATCTTTTCTATGCGGACCGGCTGAGCCAATTGCCCTACGGGATCATCGGCGTCGCCGTGAGCACGGCGCTGCTGCCGCTGCTGTCGCGGCAGGTGCGCACGGGCGAGAGCGAGGCGGCTCTGCATAGCCAGAACCGCGCGCTGGAATTCGCCATATTCCTGATGCTGCCGGCGGCGGCGGCGCTTCTGGTGCTCGCGGAACCGATCATCGACGTGCTGTTCCGGCGCGGCGCGTTCGGTCCGGCCGAGGTGCGACAGACCGCGGCGGCGCTGTCGGCCTTCGCGCTCGGGCTGCCGGCGCTGATGCTGGTGAAGTCGCTGACGCCGGGATTCTTCGCGCGCGAGGATACCAAGACGCCGGTGAAGATCGCCGTGCTGACCGCCGTGCTCAACGTCGGGCTGGCGGCGTTGCTGATGGTGCCACTCCGTCATGTCGGCATCGCCTTGGCAGCTTCGCTTGCCAACTGGGTTAACGCCCTGCTGCTGGCCGCCATTCTTCGCCGGCGCGGCTTCCTGCGCTTCGATGCGCGCTTCCGCCGGCGGGTGCCGCGTACGCTGCTGGCGACCGGCGGGATGGCCGTCGCGCTGTTCGCGGCGGCCGCGTTGCTCCATCCCTGGCTCATCGGCTCGCTGGCCGAGCGAGCAGGCGCGCTTGGCGCTGCTGATCGGAGCCGGTCTCGCCAGCTTCGCGGCGCTGGCGCATCTGTCCGGCGCCGCCCGCGCGCGACGAGCTGAAGACGCTGCTGCGGCGTGGCCGCGCCGTCGCTTGACCGGCGGCGAGCCAGCGGTCATAACCCGGCAGCCAAATCAGGCAGCCGAATCCACCAGAAACCATGAACCGCATCTTCTCCGGCATCCAGCCCACCGGCAACCTGCACCTCGGCAACTATCTCGGCGCTATCCGCAATTGGGTGCGGCTGCAGAGCGATTTCGAATGCATCTTCTGCGTCGTCGATCTGCACGCCATCACCGTCTGGCAGGATCCGCGCGAGCTGAGCCAAAACACCCGCAAGATCGCGGCGGCGATGCTGGCGTCCGGCATCGACGCAAGCAAGCACGTCATCTTCAATCAGAGTCAGGTGTCGGCGCATGCGCAGCTCGCTTGGATCCTGAACTGCGTCGCGCGGCTGGGCTGGCTCAACCGCATGACCCAGTTCAAGGAAAAGGCCGGCAAGCACAGGGAGAACGCCTCGGTCGGCCTCTACGTCTATCCGAACCTGATGGCGGCCGACATCCTCGCGTATAAAGCAACGCACGTTCCGGTCGGCGAGGACCAGAAGCAGCATCTGGAGCTGGCGCGCGACATCGCGCAGAAGTTCAATACCGACTTCGGCGCAGCGCTGTTCCCGCTTCCGGAGCCGCTGATCTTCGGACCGGCGACGCGGGTGATGTCGCTGCGCGACGGGACGGCGAAGATGAGCAAGTCCGACCCGTCCGATTATTCGCGGATCAACATGACCGACGACGCCGACGCCATCCGGCGCAAGATCCAGAAGAGCCACCACCGATCCGCATCCGCTGCCCGAAACGACGGCGGGACTACAAGGCCGCCCGGAAGCGGCCAATCTGCTGGGCATCTATGCCGCGCTGGCCGACGAATCCCTGGAGCGGACGTGTGAACGGTTTGCCGGCGCCTTGTTTTCCACCTTCAAGCGGGACCTGGCCGATCTCGCGGTCGCCAAGCTGGGGCCGATCACCGAAGAGATGCGGCGGCTGGAGAGCGATCCTGGCGGCATCGATAAGGTTCTCGCCGAGGGGGCGGCCCGGGCGAGCGCGATCACTCGGCCGATCATGCGAGAAATCTACGACGCGGTGGGCTTTTTGACACCCGCGCCGCCGCCGGCTTGATCGGCGGGTCCTACCTGACCAGATTAAGCTTGGATGCCGGAGCACCGAAACGATCGGCTCGCCGGCGTCCTCCGCGGTGAAAGAGGCAACAGAATGTTTATTCAGACGGAGATCACCCCCAATCCGGCGACACTGAAATTCCTGCCCGGGACGCGATGTCATGGGGGAGGGCACGGCCAACTTCACGGAGGTCGAGCAGGCGGCGCGCTCGCCGCTGGCGCTGCGGCTATTCGAGCTCGAGGGAATCGTCGGCGTATTTCTCGGCAGCGACTTCGTCACCGTCACCAAATCTCCGGAACGAGAGTGGGAGGTGCTGAAGCCGATCGTCCTCGCCGCCATCATGGACCACTTCACGTCGGGCCAGCCTGTCCTCATCGAGGGCGCGGCGGGCGGCGGAGGGAGCAGAGGCCGACGAGGACGACGAGATCACCGCGCAGATCAAGGAGCTGATCGAGACGCGCGTGCGCCCAGCCGTCGCCCAAGACGGCGGCGATATCGTCTTCCGCGGCTTCGAGGACGGGGTCGTCTACCTGCACATGCAGGGTTCCTGTTCCGGATGCCCCAGCTCGACGGCAACGCTGCGCCACGGCATCGAGAACATGTTGAAGTACTATGTGCCGGAAGTAATCGAGGTCCAACCGGTCGAGTGGTAGCCAGTGGCCGCTGACCGAGAAATCGCCAGATAAGCCGATCGCGTCAACCGTAAGAACTTCAGCATTTCCGCGATGCGTGCGAGTTCGGCCTGAGATCAAGGCATGGTCGGCGTCTTCGAGCGGTCCTCGCTGGTGGTTCTGGCCGGCGCGGTGGTTGTGGCGGTTGGCGGCGCGGTATTCTGGCGCTCGCCGGAAGCGCCGGAGCCGGTTGTGCCTGCCGCCCGCAACGCCACCGCGGCCCCCTCCGCAAGGGACGAGCCGCTCCCCGGCCCGGCTCCCGAGCAGCCTGATGCTCGACCGGCTTACGATCTGGAGGCGGTCGCGGCGGGCGCGCCGGTGCCTCGCGTTTTCGCAGCCACTCTCCCGGAAAGGAACGAAAGCGGCTCCGGTATCGCGGACGAAGACATCCTGAAGTCTATGTTGCCGCTCGTTCTTCTTGTAAACGAGGAAATCCTGGCTGAGCGCAGGCAGCTCTGGGACATTCGTTTCAAGCTAAAGCGCGGTGATCCGGTGCCGGCGGAGCAGCGCATTTGGCTCAGGGTCGTCGCCGACCGGTATGCCGCGAAAGCGGATGATTTGGATGAGCTGGGACGGCGGGTCGATGTCGTGCCACCTTCAATTGTACTCGCGGTTGCGGAGGAAGAGCTGAAGCGGGAACGGCAAGAAGCGCCGAAAACAGCACGGAAGGCGGCACCGGGAGAGAGGTCCGTGGGCGCCACGCGCGGCGCCGCCGGCGATCGTCCTTCGGGCAAGCACGTGGGCGAGATGCAGAAGGAAAAAGCGCCTAGTCTTGCGCGCTCGCCGCTGGAGCATATCCGCGCACTCGCGCACGCGATCAATACGGTTGCCGTCTACGAGAGTTTCCGCTTGGCGCGCGCGCAAATGCGGCTTGCCGGGCAGCCCCTCGATGCTTTGCGTCTGGCCAGCGTCTTGCCCAGCCAGCGCGGAGGTCAGCTCAGCGGCGAGCACATCAGCGCCTTGATCGCCGCCCATCGCCTCGACCGCTTTGACGCCGCGCGCCTGCAGCCTCCCGGTCCTTCCGGCTGAGTAACGCCCGGCGGCCCGAAATCCCGCTCACTCTTCGAGCACAATCGTTCTAACCTCTCAGCGAAATTGGAGGGCTTTGTGACGAGAATAGCCGACGGATCCGCGCTCTCGATTATGTTCGAGGACGCACGCACCCACAGCGCTTGGCAAGATCGGCCGGTCAGCGAAGATGTGCTTCGCGCTGCATGGGACCTCGCGAAGATGGGCCCGACCAGCGCCAACTGCAGTCCGGCTCGCATCGTCTTCGTCGTCTCGCGCGAAGCCAAGGAAAAGCTGAAGCCGGCGTTGAGCGAAGGAAACGTCGCGAAAACGATGGCCGCGCCGGCGACAGCGATCTTCGGCTATGACCTCGCCTTCTATGAGCGGTTGCCCGAGCTTTTCCCGCACACGGATGCCCGGTCCTGGTTCGTCGGCAACGATAAGCTGATCGAGACCACGGCATTCCGCAACGGCACCCTGCAGAGCGGGTACTTCATCCTCGCGGCGCGTGCCCTGGGGCTGGACTGCGGGCCGATGTCCGGATTCGACAACGCCAAGGTCGATGAGGCTTTCTTCGCGGGGACGTCGATTCGTTCGAACTTTCTCTGCAATCTCGGTTACGGCGACGCATCGAAGCTGCGTCCGCGCAACAAGCGGCTGTCATTCGAGGACGCGTGCCGCATCGCCTGAGCTACATCAGGCCGATCGGCAGAACGCTGTCCGACAGGACAGGGTATCGGCCGCGGGGCTTGAACAGCTGATAATGCCACCATTCGTTACGAAAGAAGTCGAAGCCCGCAGCCGTCATCAGGCCGAGCAGCAGCGCGCGATTTCGCTGCGCCGGGGCCGAGATGCTGGTATCGCCGTGCCAGGAAAGCGGCCGCATGTCGTCGAAGCCGCTACCCATGTCGAGCGCTCGCCCGCTTTCCGTCTCGACCAGCGTCAGGTCGACGGCGGCGCCCATGCTGTGCGGCGAGCCCCGCCGTGGATCGGCGATGTACGCGGGGTCCGGCAGATGACGCCAGAGCACCCACTGCGCTTCCGCCGGGCGAAAGGCGTCGAACACTCGGAGCCGGACTCCCAGACCTCGCGCCAGCTCCGCGGCGCGCGCCAGCAACAGCGCGGTATCCGGGTGAAGATAGCAGCCGGCGCGACGATAGATCGGGCGCCCGGTAAAGTTCAGCGGCGTCGCGTACAGCAGGTGGATTTCCAGCCCATAGATTTCGGAGGTGATCTCGACCAGCACTCTTCTGTCTCCCGCGTTGCCGATTCGGCGCGGCGGAGTATAGCGCCGCGTCGTCGGACGGCCAGCTTTCGCCGTCGCCGTTTCACGTGAGAGTCCTCGCCATGGATACCAGCGCCGGCGCTTGCTCGGCGGCACTGTGGGAGGACGCCATCATTTTCGAGCGGACGAAGGAAATGCAGCGCGGGCACGCCGAGGCGCTGCTGCCGATGATTTTCTCTGTGATGCGCGATGCCGACCGGCGGTTCACGGATCTGGATCTGGTGGCGGTGACGGTCGGTCCCGGCGCGTTTACCGGACTGCGCGTCGGGCTGGCGGCGGCGCGCGGCATCGCGCTGGCGGCAGGCCTCTCCTGCTTCGGCGTAACCACGCTGGAGGCGATCGCCGAGGCGATCGACTGGCCGACGCTGGCGCGGCGTCCGGCGCTCGTGGCGCTCGATAACAAGCAGGGAGGAGTTTACGCTCAGATGTTCCAGGCCGGCCGGCCGCTCGAACCGCCCAGCGTCCAGACCGCGCGGACGCTTGGCGGCACGTTACGCCGGAGTGCACGCCGCGATAGCAGGCGACGGCTCGCCGATGCTGATCGCCGCCTTGCGGGCCGCGGCTGTCGGCGGACAGATCGCGGAGATCGCTGTGCCGCCATACCCGACGGCGAGCCGGGTAGCGGCAATCGCCGCCCGTCGCTGGTTGGCGGGAGAAAGGCCGTCGACGCCGCCGGCGCCGCTCTACCTGCGGCCGCCCACGACCGGGCCGCGGCCGGCGAGAGCAGGCGCCGAATGATCGAGCCGGTTGTCATCGGGCCGGCCGTGGCCGCCGATGCCGAAGCGATCGCGGCGATGGATCGGGAATGCCTTCAGGACGGCTGGGAGGCGACGACCGTAGGGACGCTGCTTGGCGAATTGTCGGCGATTTGCCGCGTCGCCCGTTCGCACTCGGGCATCGCCGGCTTTGTGCTCTGCCGCTTGGCGGCCGACGAGTGCGAGGTGCTTTCGTGCGCCGTCGATACGGGCTTTCGGAGACGTGGGACGGCGCGCCTTCTTCTCCAGGCGGCGTTCGACGAGGCGGTCAGCCGGGGCGGACGGAAAGCCTTCCTGGAAGTGGCGGAGGATAATGCCCCCGCTCTCGCGCTTTACACTGGTCTGGGCTTCCGAACCGCCGGCCGCCGGCGGCGCTACTATAGACGGCCTCGCGGCGAAGCGATCGATGCCTTGGTCATGAGCCGCGCTCTCTGACGGTTCACCGGCTCATCGCTTGCGAAAGCGCACCCGATGGACGCTTCCGTTACCGTCGGATTCGGGCAGCGGTACTACTTCCAGCACACTATGGCCGAGGGCCTCGACGGCGCGTGGAACATTGGCGAGCGGCTCGCCGCCCCGCAATAGCACGTCGGCCGTTTGCCCGGCGGCCATGCGCTCGATCAGCAGCTTTGTTCGGACGAAGGTTAGAGGACAAACCTCGCCGGTGATGTCCAGAACAAAGTGGGGCGCGTTTGCCGGCATTCTCTGGTCTCTATTTGCCATCGATACGACTTGCTTCCTGTTCCAGTACTTACTATATAGGCAAAAGTTCGAGGAAAGTTGAAGGAAGAAGAGCGCATGCGCGACAAGGCGAGTTTTACTGATATGCTCGAGCTGACGACCGAGATCGTTGCCGCGCAGGTCGGCAACAATCCGACAGCCGCCGCCGAGTTGCCCAGTCTTATCCAGAGCGTTTATCGGACGTTGATATCGGTTGGGACCGCGCCTGTCCCGGCCGAGCGGCCGAAGCCGGCGGTGCCGGTCAAGCGTTCGGTGTTCCCCGACTACATCATTTGTCTCGAGGACGGGAAAAAACTGAAGATGCTGAAACGGCATCTGAAAACCGCATACGATATGACGCCGGAGGAATACCGCGATCGCTGGGGTCTGCCGGCTGATTACCCGATGGTCGCGCCCAATTACGCGAAGCACCGCAGCAATCTGGCGAAAGAGATCGGCCTTGGCACCACCCGCCGAAGTCAGGGCGGAAAACGTCCCTGAGGCGCCGAAAGCCCGCCGTGGCGGCGCTTAAGAAGTGCAACTTCGATTCAGTGTCATTATAACGGCTCCCAGATAATGTAGGGTCGCCACGGCGATTGGGAGGCGCAATCGTGCAGCTATCGCGAATTGAGCATCTCTGCCTGGACAAAGGGATGAAGATGACTGGCCAGCGCCGGATCATCGCCCGGGTTCTCTCGGAGGCGACAGACCATCCGGATGTGGAAGAGGTCTATCGTCGGGCGGTGCGCATCGACCCGCGCATCAGCATTGCCACCGTCTACCGCACCGTGCGGCTGTTCGAAGAGGCGAACATCCTCGAGCGACATGATTTCGGAGATGGCCGGTCGCGCTACGAAGAAGCCAGCGAAGACCATCACGATCATCTGATCGACATTCAGTCCGGTAAAGTCATCGAGTTTCGCAGTCCCGAGATCGAGGTGCTGCAACGGCGGATCGCCGAGGAACATGGCTACAGGCTGGTTGGACATCGACTGGAGTTGTTCGGCGTCCCCTTGGAGGCGAGGGAGAAGTGAGGCTTGGGCCTTTCTCGAGGTCATGCGGTCGCTTGACTCTCCGGATCGGCCTGTTAGCCTGATCGAGCTTGTTCGTTGAGCCGTCCCAAATAGAAAAGCCGGCTCGGGTACTCACAGCTCGCAGCACGCTGCAAGAAGCGTTGGCCAAAAAGCTCCACATCAAGACATACGGTTGCCAGATGAACGTCTACGACTCCGCCCGAATGGCGGATGTCATGGCGGAAGGCGGCTATGTGGCGGTGGACGACGCGGCTGACGCCGACCTGATCGTCCTCAACACCTGCCATATTCGGGAAAAGGCGGCGGAGAAGGTCTATTCGGAGCTGGGAAGACTCAGGCATCTGAAAGAAAGATCGGCGCGAGCGGGCAGGCCGGTGCTTCTCGCGGTTGCCGGATGCGTCGCGCAAGCCGAGGGCGCGGAACTGCTTTCACGCGCACCTTATGTCGATATCGTCGTCGGCCCTCAGACGTTTCAGCATCTCTCGGATATCGTAGCGCGTGTCGACCGCGAGGGCGCGGTCGTCGAGACGGACTTCCCGGCCGCGGCGAAATTCGACACCTTGCCCGAACCGACGCTGGCGGCGGGTGCCGCCACGGCGTTTCTGACGGTGCAAGAAGGCTGCGACAAGTTCTGCACGTTCTGCGTCGTTCCATATACGCGCGGCGCCGAATACTCGCGCCCCGTAAGCGACGTGCTACGCGAAGCGCGCATCTACGCGGACCGCGGCGCGCGGGAGATCACCCTGCTTGGGCAGAACGTCAACAGCTACCATGGCGCCGCGCCCGACGGGGAAGAGTGGCGGCTGGGTAGACTAATCCGGGCGCTCGCCGAGATCGAAGGCATCGAGCGGATTCGCTACACCACCTCCTACCCAGCCGATCATGACGACGAACTGATCCGCGCGCACGCCGAGGTGCCGCAGCTCATGCCGTTTCTGCATCTGCCCGTGCAATCGGGGTCGGACCGCGTCCTCGCCGCGATGAACCGCCGCCATGGCGCTGACGACTACCGTCGTCTTGTCGACCGGCTCCGGGCGGCTCGTTCCGATCTGGCGTTCAGCTCGGATTTCATCGTCGGTTTCCCGGGCGAGACCGACGAAGATTTCGTGGCGACGCTTCGGCTCGTTCGCGAGGTGGGATACGCGCAGGCTTATTCTTTCCAGTATAGCGCGCGACCGGGAACATCCGCGGCAGATGCCGCGCGGCAGGTTCCACGTGCGGTGGCCAGCGAACGCTTGTCCATCCTGCGGCAGGAAATCGAAGCAGGCCAGAGATCCTTTAACCATGCGTGTCTGGGGCGGAAACTGCCGATCTTGATGGACCGGCTCGGCCGCAAGCCAGGCCAGCTGCTCGGTCGCAGTCCGTACATGCAGGCCGTGCACGTTCAGGCGGCGGCGGAACTGCGTGGCACGATCGCCATTGCGCGCATCGTCGCCTCCGGTCCGAACAGCCTGGCCGGCACGCTGTCGTGGGAGGTGGGCGCTTGAGCGGCACGGAGCCGACGACGGGCGAGCAAACGGACGAGCCCCCAAGTCCGCTCGGCCTGAAGAAGCGCTTCGAGGATAACCGGCTGGCGCTGCAGCTGTTCGGCGCCCACCATGCGCATCTGGCCCGCATCGAGCAGCAACTCGATGTCTCGATCCACTCGCGCGGCAACGAAGTGAGCATAGGTGGCCCAAGCGCGCCCGTCGTGGCCGCCGCCGGGGCGGTGCTCGACCGGCTTTACGCGCGTCTCGAGAAAGGTCACACGATAGGCTTGCCAGATGTCGACGCGACTGTACGGATGGCGATGACTGATCCGGTTGATGGGCGAGCAGCGGAACAGGGAGCGCGGGAGGGCGCCGAGGAAGACACTGGCGTGCTTATCCGGGGACGCAGTGTCAGGGCGCGTTCCCGTACGCAGGGCCAGTACGTGCGAGCTATGGATAGGCACGATCTGGTTTTCGGGACCGGGCCCGCTGGAACGGGCAAGACCTATCTGGCGGTCGCCAAGGCGGTCGAGCGCCTGGTCAATGGCCAGGTCGATCGGATCATTCTGTCACGGCCGGCGGTCGAGGCGGGGGAGCAACTCGGCTTCCTTCCGGGCAATATGCGAGAGAAGGTGGACCCCTACCTTCGGCCGCTCTACGACGCGCTGTACGACATGCTGCCGGCGCCGCAGGTAATCAAGCGATTGGAAAGCGGCGAAATCGAGGTGGCTCCGCTTGCCTTTATGCGTGGCCGCACGCTCGCGAATGCGTTCGTCATTCTGGATGAGGCGCAGAACACCACCGCCGTGCAGATGAAGATGTTTCTGACGCGCCTGGGGGAACACGCCAGGATGGTGATCACCGGCGACCTCAGCCAGGTGGATCTGCCGAAGGGAACGCGCTCGGGCCTGCGGCACGCCATGGAAATTCTGGAGGGCATTCCGGGGATCGCCTTCGTCCATTTCTCGGAGGCGGACGTGGTTCGCCACCCGCTGGTGACCCGCATCGTTCGCGCCTACGAGCGGGTAGAGGAGAAGATGAGGGTGGGAGCCGAATACGAATTGGAGCGTCGGGATGGCGGACGCCACTCTTGATCTCGCCGTGTTGACGGAAACGCCGGGTTGGCTGGCGAAGCTGCCCGATGCCGTCGATCTCTGCCGCTCGGCGGCCAGCGCCGCCTTCGCCGCCGCCGACCGGCGATGGTTCGTCTCCGGCGGATCGGTGGAAGCTTGTCTGCTTCTGTCCGACAATGAACGGATCAGGGCGCTGAACAATGCCTTTCGCGGGCGCGACGAGCCGACCAATGTCTTGTCGTTCCCCAGCGTCGAACCGGATGTGCTGGCGGCGGTCGGGGCGGATGGATCGCCTTCGGCTCTCGGCGACATCGTCATCGCGCTCGAGACCGCGAGCGCGGAGGCGGCGCTGGAGTTGAAACCGCTCGCCGATCATTTGAGACACCTTGTCGTTCATGGCACGCTGCATCTTCTGGGATACGACCATGCGACCGCGGGCGAGGCCACCGAAATGGAGGCACTCGAAGTTCGCGTTCTCGCAACCCTCGGTATCGCCGATCCCTACTCCGCGTACGACGAGCGGTGAAATGACTACTAGCGAGGCCGACCAGCCGGCGGATGGCGCAAATCAGCGATATACCGCCCGCTCGAGCGGGAACAGAAGTGATCCGTCGATCGGCAAGGTCGTTCGCGCGGCCTTGCATCGGATCGGATTGATCCGTAGCGACGAATTTGGCGTGCGCGACGCGCTGGATGAACTGATTGAAGAAGCCGGCAACGAGAGTGAAGAGCCGCTCGGCCAGGATGAGCGCATTCTTCTCGCCAATATCCTGAGCGTCCGCGACCGCGCCGTCGAAGACGTCATGGTGCCGCGAGCCGACATTGTCGCGGTTGACTGCGAGGCGAGCCTTGCCGAGGTCATCGATGTCATGACCGGCAGTGGTCATTCGCGTTTGCCGGTGTACCGGGAGACTCTCGACGACGCCATCGGCATGGTGCACATCAAGGACGTGCTCGCCTGGCGGGGCCGGGACAGCCAGTTCCAGCTCTCGAAGCTGCTGCGCGGGGTACTCTTCGTCGCGCCGTCCATGCAGGTGCTCCAATTGCTCTTGGAGATGCGGGCGAGCCGGACCCACATGGCGCTGGTCGTGGATGAATTCGGCGGCGTCGATGGCCTGATCACGATCGAGGATCTCGTCGAGGAGATTGTCGGCGAGATCACCGACGAGCATGAGAAGGACGATGAACCGGCGGTGCAGCGATTGCCCGACGGGTCTCTCGACGCCGATGCGCGCGTGCCGGTGGAGGCGCTCGATGAACACTTCGGCCGGATCCTCAGCGAGGAGGAGCGGGACGAGATCGATACGCTGGGCGGTCTGGTCGTTTCCCTGGCCGGCAGGGTGCCTTTCCGCGGCGAGTTGATCCGCCACCCGGCGGGCCTGGAATTCGAGGTGCTCGAGGCCGATCCGAGGCGAATAAGGCGCGTCAAGGTTCGTCACCGGGATGCCCCGCCGCCGCGCCTAGCCGAGCAATTGACGGCGCAGCCGGCTGATCCGCGATAATTATGCGGGCGGGCGCTTTCACACACTTTCGCGCGATAACAAACCGCTCCGGTCCTCGCTCCTGGCTTCCGCGACTGGCGGCGCGGGTCGCCGGCGCCACAGGCTGGCGTCGCGCTCTAGTCGCGTTGGCGTTGGGTGCCATGGCGGTGCTCGCCTTGCCGCCGGTCTACATCGTGCCTGCTCTCATTCCCGCCTTCACCGGCCTGCTGTGGCTGTTGCAGGGCGCGCGACACTGGCGCGCGGCGCTGCTGATCGGCTTCCTGTTCGGGCTTGGATACTTCACCGCCGGCCTCTATTGGGTTGCCAACGCCCTGCTTACCAGACCGGAGGAATTCGGCTGGCTGGCTCCTCTGGCCCCGGTCGGACTGGCGGCCATTCTGGCGCCGTTCCCGGCAATCGCCTGCGCTCTCACCACGTTGGCGCCGCGTCCCGGCGTGAGTCGCGTGCTGGCCTTCGCGGCGGCCTGGATCCTCCTGGAGTGGGTTCGCAGCTGGGCGTTCACCGGCTTTCCCTGGAACCTCGTCGGCAGCGTGTGGGCGTTTTCCGATGCCATGTTGCAACCTGCGGCGTGGATCGGCGTCTATGGCCTGGGGCTTGCCACGGTCACCGCCGCGGCGATGCCCTCGGTGCTGTCGCAACCCGAGTTCGTTGGCCGGCGCGGCTGGCTAGCGATGGCGATCTCTTTCGCCGTTCTCGGCGCCTTCTTCCTTGCTGGCTTCGGCCGCCTTGCCTTCATCAACGAGATCGGCGTCGTCGATGGGGTGCGGCTTCGGCTTGTGCAGGCGAACATCTCGCAGAGCCTGAAGTGGCGGCGCGAGTTGGTCGACAAGCACCTTCTTTTGCAGGCGGAGATGGGGGCGGCCCCGCACGGTCCAGCGCCAACGCACGTCATCTGGCCGGAGGCCTCGGCGCCGCTGTTTCTTGCGCATGACCCGGAACGGCTCAGGCTCGTCGGTGAATTTACGCCGCCCGGCGGGCTTACACTGCTCGGCACGCTGCGGACCTCGCCACCGGGCGTGGATCCCTTCCAGGTATGGAACAGCATGCTCGCCGTCGATCCCTCGGGCGTGGTCGTTGGCTCGTACGACAAGTCGCACTTGGTGCCGTTCGGCGAATTCATGCCGCTGAGGAGCGTTCTGGGTCTCGGCAGCGTCGCCGGAGGATCAACGGATTTCTCGACCGGCCCCGGCGTGCAAACGTTGCGGTTACCCGGATTGCCGCCCGTGGGACCGCTGGTGTGCTACGAGGTGATCTTCCCAGGTTCGGTAACCGATCGGTCGGATCGGCCGGAATGGCTGCTCAACCTGACCAATGACGGCTGGTACGGGATATCCGCCGGCCCCTATCAGCACCTGGTGGCCGCTCGGCTGCGCGCCGTGGAAGAAGGGCTGCCGGTGGTTCGCGTCGCCAACACCGGAATATCGGCGGTCATCGATCCGGTTGGCCGCGTCCTGGTGGAGCTGGGCTTGGGCGAGCGCGGTGTCCTGGATTCCACGCTGCCGCGGCCGCTGAGCCGAACGACCCCGTTCGCGATTACGGGCGTGTGGGGAAGCATGCTGTTGTGTTTCGCGATCGGAGTCATCGCCGTATGGAGGAACCGCAACAGAACACCCGTTTTGGGGCGGAGATTTTCAAGAAAACAGATTTAGCGAGAAGAAGTATTGCGGAAACGCTCGCAATTTGCATATCATCATGTTTATGAGCATGCTGTGGTCGCGTTGTCAGCTAGTGGATGCAACATCGTTTTTGTACGCGAGCTGAGCGATTTCCTTGAATTCCGAGAAGCGACAAGACGTAAATGGTCGGTAAGGGCGTGGGACAGCGCGAAGAACGAGCCAACTTGCAGCCCGCCAAGGCGGATCGGATGCCGCCCGGTATACCCAATCCCGTCGACATCCATGTCGGTAGCCGGGTTCGCCTTCGCCGCACGCTGCTGGGTCTGAGCCAGGAGAAGCTGGGCGAGGCGGTCGGCCTGACGTTCCAGCAGATCCAGAAATACGAACGTGGCGCCAATCGCATCGGCGCGTCGCGCCTGTTCGAGTTCAGCCGCATTCTGGACGTGCCCGTTTCTTTTTTCTTCGACGACATGGCCGAACGGGCGAAGGTGGGAGAGGGCCAGGAATCGGTGGGGCTTGCCGATCAGCCGCAGGCGCCGCTCGAGCCGGATCCGCTGACCCGGCGAGAGACCTTGGAACTTGTCCGGGCGTATTACCGGATCAGCGATCCTCAGGTGCGCAAGCGGCTATTCGAACTGGCGAAGTCCCTGGGCACCTCCGAAGACGCCGGCTGATCGCCGGCCCCCAATCGAGGGTCGCCCGTCGGCGTTTCTGAACGAAACGCCTTGACGAGGGCTTCGACGGCCGGCAGAACATCCGGGTCGCGCCGCCTCGCGATTGCATAATCTCAGTCCAGTTTCTTGCGTACGCGAGGCAGACACGCCCAGGTAAAAGCAACCGTCAACGCGGGATAGCGGCGATCCTGCCTACCTTGACGAGAGGCTGCATAGCGTGTGGAAGAAGGATTTCGTGTTCACCAGCGAGTTGGTGGCCGAGGGGCATCCCGACAAGGTATGCGATCGTATTTCGGATGCAATTCTCGACGCCTTCCTTACGGAGGACCCGCAATCGAGAGTTGCCGTCGAGACCTTGTGCACGACCAATTTCATCGTATTGGCCGGCGAGGTTCGCGGGCCGGATTTATTGACGCATGATCGCTTCAAGGACATCGCCCGTCATGCCGTGCGGGACATCGGCTACGAGCAACGCGGCTTTCACTGGAAGGACGCGGAGATCTTATCGCACATCCACTCGCAGTCAGCCGACATCGCCGCCGGTGTGGACGCGGTTGGCAACAAAGACGAGGGCGCGGGTGATCAGGGGATCATGTTCGGCTATGCGTGCGATGAGACACATGTGTGGATGCCGGCGCCGATCTACTACGCGCACGCCATTCTGCGCTCGCTCGCCGAGGCCCGCCATTCCGGCGCCGAACCGGGCCTGGGTCCGGACGCAAAAAGCCAGGTTACGCTGCGGTACGTCGACGGCAAGCCGATATGTGCGACGGCGATCGTGGTTTCGACCCAGCATTCCGACCGGCTGACCGTCGACGACGTTCGCGAGATCGTCAGACCGCACGTCGTCAACGTCCTGCCGGACGGCTGGATGTGCGACGAGGATCACTTCTACGTCAATCCTACCGGGCGGTTCGTCATCGGCGGGCCGGATGGCGACGCCGGATTGACCGGACGGAAGATCATCGTCGACACCTACGGCGGCGCCGCGCCGCATGGCGGCGGAGCGTTCTCGGGCAAGGATCCAACGAAGGTCGATCGCTCGGCGGCGTATGCGGCTCGATATCTGGCGAAGAACGTGGTCGCTGCCGGACTGGCGGCGCGCTGCACAATCCAGTTGTCATACGCGATCGGCGTGTCTCATCCGCTTTCGGTGTACGTGGAAACGCACGGCACCGGCCAGGTGGACGAAGAAAGACTGTCGAGCGTGCTGCAGCAGATGATGGACCTTTCGCCGCGCGGCATCCGTGAGCATCTGAAGCTCAATCGCCCCATCTATGCGCGAACGGCCGCCTACGGCCACTTCGGCCGCGCGCCGGAACCGGACGGCGGTTTCTCCTGGGAGGTTACCAACCTGGTCGAGGGTTTGCGGAGCGAGTTCGCCGCAGGGTGACCGAGGTGCTGGGGCGACGGCGTCGCCGCGCCGGCCACGGTCCTACGGCCGAAAGCTTGGCCGCTCGCTGCGCCCGGCGCAACGCGATCTGCTGGCCGAGTGTTTACCCAAGCTGGGTCTGTCGTTGCCGGCCGACGGTCGGCAACTCGATCCGAGGCTGCTTTTTCCAGGCGCGCCGGCTGAGATCTGGCTGGAGATCGGCTTCGGCGCCGGCGAGCATTTGATCGGGCAGGCGCTGGCCCATCCCGAGGTCGGCTGTATCGGCTGCGAACCTTACATGAACGGCGTCGCCGCGCTGTTGGCTCGCGCGCAACGGCTGGGCCTGGATCGCGTGCGCGTTTTCCCGAACGACGCCTGCGTGCTGCTCGACCGTCTCCAGCCCGCCAGCATCGATCGGCTGTTCATCCTGTTCGCCGATCCGTGGCCGAAGCGGAAGCATCACCGGCGCCGGCTTATCCGGCCGGAGACAGTCACGGCCTTCGGACGTGTACTCAGACCCGGGGGCGAGCTGGTGTTCGCAACGGACGACATGGGCTACGCCCGATGGGCGCTGGCGCTGTTGACCGAGAGTGACGCCTTGGAGTGGCGCGCCCGCCGTCCTCTCGACTGGCGGACGCCGCCTGCCGGCTGGATAGCGACCCGGTACCAGCAAAAGGCCCTGGCGCGCGATGCATGCTGCGTGTATCTGCGTTTTCGGCGTCTTCTCTAGGCTTGAGTCCCTGAACAACAAACGAAAGGCCCTTGTGCATGCACTGTGGCCGGTTATATAGCTTTGCATCAGGGCGCGGCCGAGTTCGTCAAAACGCGAACTTATTGGACCCAGAACGGACGGGTCTCGGGGGTGGGCTTAAGGCTCGCCTTTTTTGTTGGCTCGCCTTTTTGAGCATCGCGCGCATGTGCGATACGGGAGACGAACGATGGTTGTGGCCGATCGCATCGCCGAGATGGTGCGGCCGACCATCGAGGCTCTAGGTTATTCATTGGTGCGGGTACAGATTTTGGGTCGACAGCGACCGCGATTGCAGGTCATGGCCGAAAGGTCGGATGGGCGGCCCATGATGGTCGAGGACTGCGCCTCTCTGAGCCGCTCGATCTCGGCTGTGCTGGACGTTGAGGATCCGATCGCCGCCCCCTATACCCTGGAGGTGAGTTCTCCCGGCATCGACAGGCCTCTGGTAAGGCTTGCCGATTACGATCGCTTTGCCGGGTTCGAAGCGCGAATCGAACTCGCGCGTCCGGTCGAGGGCCGTCGCCGCTTCCGTGGACGGCTGCTCGGAACATCGGGCGAGGTGGTCAGGCTGGATGTGGACGGTGCGAATCTCGATGTGCATTATGCCGACATTCAGCGCGCCAAACTGGTGCTGACCGAAGAGCTGTTGGCCGCGCACGCGCAGCACTAGCGTGGCGGTGGAATGCCGGACAAATAACTCGGACGATGAACCGAATGGCCATTGAATTCGAACGCAGTTCACGCCCGCCCCGAATTGCTGCAGGTCGCGGATACCGTCGCGCGCGACAAGAGCATCGACCGCGAGGAAGTGCTCGAGGCGATGGAACAGGCTATTCAGAAAGCCGGCCGCTCGAAGTATGGCCACGACCATGACATTCGCGCCCACATAGATCGCTCGTCCGGGGAGATTTCCCTGGCGCGGTTCCTCGAAGTGGTCGAAACCATCGAGAACGAGGCGACCCAGATTACGCTGGCGGCGGCTCGACGGAAACTGCCCTCGGTCACTCTCGGCGAGTTCATCATCGATCCGTTGCCGCCGATCGACTTCGGCCGCATCGCGGCGCAGACCGCCAAACAGGTGATCGTTCACAAGGTGCGCGAGGCGGAGCGCCACCGGCAGTACGACGAGTTCAAGGACCGCATGGGCGACATCGTCAATGGCTTGGTCAAGCGGGTCGAGTTCGGCAATGTGATCGTCGACCTGGGGCGCGCCGAGGCGCTGCTGAGGCGCGAGGAGACCATCCCGCGCGAGCACTTCAACACCGGCGACCGTGTCCGCGCTTATGTCATGGACGTGCGTGAGGAGCCGCGTGGTCCGCAGGTATTTCTGTCGCGCACACATCCGCAGTTCATGGCGAAGCTGTTTGCTCAAGAGGTGCCCGAGATCTACGAAGGCATCATCGAGATCAGGGCTGTCGCCCGCGATCCAGGCTCTCGCGCCAAGATCGCGGTGCATTCCCGCGACTCGAGCATCGATCCGGTAGGCCCGTGTATCGGCATGCGAGGCTCCCGCGTGCAGGCTGTGGTCGGCGAACTGCAGGGTGAGAAGATCGACATCATCCAGTGGTCCGGCAATCCGGCGACGTTCGTGGTCAATGCCCTGGCCCCGGCGGAAGTCACCAAGGTCGTGCTGGACGAGGAAGCCAGCCGCATAGAAGTGGTGGTTCCCGACGATCAGCTCAGCCTGGCGATCGGCCGGCGGGGGCAGAACGTCCGACTGGCATCGCAACTCAGCGGCTGGGACATCGACATCCTTACCGAAGAGGAGGAGTCGGTCCGTCGCAACGAAGAGTTCCATGCTCGTTCGCAAACGTTCATCGACGCCCTGAATGTCGATGACGTGATCGCGCATCTTCTGGTTACCGAAGGATTCACCACGGTCGAGGACGTAGCCTACGTGCCGATCGAAGATCTGGCCGATGTCGAAGGGCTGGACGAGCAGGTTGCCGAGGAACTGCGCAACCGTGCGCGCAATTTCATCGAGGCGAGGGACGAGGTCTATACACGTCGCCGGCTCGAACTCGGCGTCAGCGACGAACTAGCCGAATTCGAGATGCTGAAACCCGCGATACTGGTCGCGCTGGGTGAAGCGGGCGTCAAAACGCTCGACGATCTGGCCGACCTTTCTGGTGACGAACTACTCGAGATTGCCCCGCAAGGGACCCTGACCACCGACCGCGCCAACGAGGTGATCATGGCGGCACGGGCGCACTGGTTCAGGGAGGAGGAGCTACCCGCGCCGCCGAAGGCGCTGGCCGACGCGCTGCCCCTGGCGACCAGCGAAGGTCGCGAGGAGGGGTGAATTCCGTGATCGCCGCGACCCTAGAGGCGGCTGCTGTCGAAGATGACGCGATGCGGCGGTGTATCGCGACGGGATTGTCCGGCGAGCGCGGCGGGCTCGTTCGCTTCGTCGTCGCGCCCGATGGGGCGGTGGTTCCCGACGTCGACGAGAAGCTGCCCGGCCGCGGGTTGTGGGTGACCGCTAGCCGGGCGTCCGTGGACCTGGCCCGCCGCCGCAAGCTGTTCGCCAAGGCGGCGCGCGCCTCGGTGAGGGTTCCCGACGACATCGCGCAACAGGTGGAGATGCTGCTGGCGCGCCGTTGTCGCGAGATGCTAGGGCTCGCGGCGCGCGCCGGCCAGGCCACTTTCGGGTATCAGAAGGTCCGCGAGTGGTTGATCGCCGGCAAGGGCGGTCTGTTGCTGGAGGCTTCGGATGGCGCCTCCGGCGATTGCGGAAAGTTACGCGCGCTCTCCGGCGGTCTTGCGGTAATCGATGTTCTGACCGCCGAAGAACTCGGAGCGGCCGTCGGTCGTGAGCGCTTCGTTCACGGCGTTTTCGCGCCGGGGAGACTTGCGGATCGTTTTGCCCGTGAGGCATCGCGACTTGCAGGCTTTCGTTCCCGCGCCGAGTTCCCGGCCGGCAGACCCAAATTCACGTGAGCCGACATGACCGAAATCGACGAAAACGACACGAACAAGCAAGGTGAAGTTAGCCGGCCGCTGAAGCTGGAGCTGAAGAAGACCGTGGAAAGCGGACAGGTTCGGCAAAGCTTCGCGCACGGGCGCTCGAAGATGGTGACCGTGGAGGTCCGCAAGAAGCGGACGTACGGTCCCGATTCGCGCGGCCGCGTGTCGGATGCGCAGCGCGGGCTGCCGCGCGAGGCGGGCCCGTCGAGCGGCACCGTCCGGCCTGATGGCAAGCCTCGCGAAGGCGCCGCTATCGGACTGACCAACCAGGAAAAAGCGACGCGCGCCCGCGCTCTGCAAGACGCCATCAGGGCCGAGGAAGACCGGCAAAGCATGCCGGCGCCGCATGCCGATTTCGAGGTGGCGGATGCCGCGGTCTTCGCGGAGCCGGCTGTCGCTGTAGAAGCGGTGGAGTCCGAGCCTCGCCCGGCGGCCGTAGGCGAACTCCAACCGGAAGCCGCGCCGCCCGTGGAGGCGCCGCCATCGCTAACGCCGGTTGAAGAGGAGGAAGCCGCGCGTCCGGCAGCCGGTGCCTCCGACAGCGAGGCCGCGCCAGCCGAGGCGAAGGCCGCCGAAGCCGCCGCCACACCGCCGGCAGGCGCTGCCTCGCCGCCACCGGCGGTTGATGAGGCCGGCGCGTCGGCGACGAAGCCGGCGGCGGAAGCGGTGACGCCTCGACCGCGAACGGCGGCGGAGGAAGAGGAGGCTCGCGGCAAACCCCGACGGCCAACGCGGGTCGATGTGCGCCGTGTCGAACCTGGGCGGCGTGATGACGCGGCCGGTCGCCGATCCGGCAAGCTCACCATCAATGATGCGCTTGACGATGCCGGCGAGAGGGTGCGCAGTCTCGCTTCGGTACGTCGCGCCCGCGAAAAAGAGCGCTTGAAGCAGCAATTACAGCGATTGGAAGCGCAGAAAGTGTTGCGTGACGTGGTTATTCCGGAAAGCTTGACGGTTCAGGAACTCGCCAATCGCATGGCGGAGCGTTCGGCTGACGTCATAAAGGCGTTGATGAGGATGGGGGTCATGGCCACCATCAATCATTCGATCGACGCCGATACGGCGGAACTCCTGGTGGTGGAGTTCGGCCACAACGTCAGGCGGGTGAGCGCCGCCGATGTCGAGATCGGGCTGCGGGGCGAGGTCGACGAAGCGCACGAGCTCGAATCGCGGCCGCCGGTGGTTACCGTGATGGGACACGTCGACCATGGCAAGACATCGCTGCTCGATGCGTTGCGCAAGACCGACGTCGCCGGGCACGAAGCCGGCGGGATCACGCAGCACATCGGCGCCTATCAGGTGAAGCTGCCGAGCGGCGACCGCATTACCTTCATTGACACGCCTGGCCACGAAGCTTTCACGCAAATGCGCGCTCGCGGCGCCCAGGCGACCGATATCGTCGTGCTGGTCGTCGCCGCCGACGATGGCGTGATGCCGCAGACCGTGGAGGCCATCAATCACGCCAAGGCGGCGGGCGTGCCGATGATCATCGCCGTCAACAAGATCGATCGTCCGGACGCCAACCCACAACGAGTCCGCACCGAGCTGCTGCAGTATGGCATTCAGGTCGAGGACATGGGCGGCGAAACCCTGTGCGTCGACGTCTCGGCGAAGCAGGGCACCAATCTCGACAAGATCACCGATACCATACTGCTGCAGGCCGAGCTTCTCGACCTGAACGCCAACCCGCGCCGGCCGGCCGAGGGCGTGATCATCGAGACCAAGGTGGAGCGGGGCAGGGGCGCCGTCGCCACCGTCCTCGTGCAAAGGGGCACTTTGCGTGTCGGCGATATCTTCGTTGCCGGTGGCGAGTGGGGTCGCGTACGCGGCTTGACCGACGCCGCCGGCGCCGCGGTCGCCGAGGCCGGACCCAGCATGCCGGTCGAGGTGCTGGGCCTGAACGGCACGCCCGCCGCTGGGGATGACGTCGTCGTGGTAACCAGCGAAGCGCGCGCCCGCGAGGTAACCGAGTTCCGCCAGCGCCGTGTGCGCGACGCAAAGGCGTCGGTGAGCCGCGGCACCTTCGAGCAGCTCTTCCGCGTCCAGCAGGGGGATAGGAAGGAGCTGCCGGTCGTTGTTAAAGCCGACGTGCATGGCTCGGCCGAGGCGATCGTCGGCGCTCTCGAGAAAATGGGGACCGACCAGGCGAAGGTGGTCGTGCTGCATACCGGGGTGGGCGGCATCAACGAGACCGACGTCGGCCTGGCGCGTGCCTCGAACGCGCTGATCATGGGCTTCAACGTGCGAGCGAACCCGCAAGCCCGCGATCTGGCGAAGCGCGATGGCGTCGAGATCCGCTACTACGCGATCATCTATGAACTCGCCGACGATATCAGGGCACTGTTGACTGGTATGTTGTCGCCGATAGTGCGCGAGCACATTCTCGGCTACGCGGAGATACGCGAGGTATTCACCATCACCAAGGTGGGCAAGGTCGCCGGCTGCCGGGTTACCGAGGGCATTGTCCGCCGCGGCGGCAAGGTGCGGTTGCTGCGCGACAATGTTGTCATCCACGAGGGCGAGCTGTCGCAGCTGAAGCATTTCAAGGAAGACGTGCGCGAGGTTCGTGAAGGATTCGAATGCGGCATCGTGCTTGCCAACTATCAGGATATCCAGGTCGGCGATCGTATCGAGTGCTTCGAGCTGGAAGAGGTGGCGCGCCAGCTCTAGAGGCGAGCTCCGGTGCCAATACGCGTCGGCGATAATCCGCGATGTCCAAGCAAGAGGTTCCGGTTGGCCAGCGCCAGTTGCGTGTCGGCGAGGAGGTGCGACACGCGCTCGCCTGGATCCTCGAGCGAGGCGACATTCGCGATCCGGTGCTGGCCACCGTCGCCATCACCGTGACCGAGGTGAGGATCAGCCCGGACCTGCGTCAGGCGACGGTGTTCGTGATGCCTCTCGGTGGTCGGGACGAGCCAGCGGTGATCGCGGCCCTCGGCCGGGCGAAAGGTTTTCTGAGGCGGCGCATCGCCCAGTCCGTCCATCTGAAGTTCGTACCCGACCTGACATTCCGTATCGACCGGTCGTTTGAACAGGCCGACCGGATCACACGAATGTTGAGGGAGCCGGCTGTGTCGCGTGATCTCCGCCCCGAGAGGCCGGACGACAATGACCAGGACGGGAGCGACTGAGGTGGCCCGGCGGCGTCGCGGTAACGCTGTGAACGGCTGGCTGATCGTCGATAAGCCGGCGGGCATCACCTCCGCCCAGGTGGTGAGCAGGGTGCGGCGAGCGGCGGTTGCCGCAAAGGCCGGCCACGGCGGCACGCTCGATCCGCTGGCAACCGGAATACTCCCGGTCGCCTTCGGGGAAGCGACGAAGACGATCAGCTATGTAGTCGACGGCGCGAAACTGTACCGCTTCACGGTGAAGTGGGGCGAGCAGCGTAATACCGACGACGCCGAAGGTGAAATCACGGCCGTAAGCGGCGTGCGTCCCACGGCGGCGGAAATTCGCGGCGTGCTCGATCGCTTCACGGGCGAAATCGAGCAGGTTCCGCCGACCTACTCGGCGATCAAGATTTCGGGGAGGCGCGCGTACGCTCTTGCCCGCGCCGAGTGTTCCGTGGCATTGCCGGCTCGGCCGGTACGCGTCGATCGCATCGCGCTGGTCGACTGTCCGGACCGTGACTCCGCCGTCTTTGAAGTCTTGGCCGGCAAGGGCGTATACATGCGCGCGCTGGCGCGCGACCTGGGTCAGGAGCTCGGCACCGTCGGTCACGTGACGGCGCTGCGCCGGGTGATGGTCGGGCCATTCTCGGAAGAACAGGCGATAACCCTGGAAAAAGTGGAGCACTTGGCCCATAGTGAACAACTGGTTGATTATCTGCTTCCGGTGGGCGTTGCGCTGGCCGACATCCCGGCGTTGACCCTTACCGAAGCCGAGGCCAGGCGTCTTCAGCACGGGCGGCCAATCGCGGTTTTGCCCGTCGCCTGTCGGTCCCCCCTATCCGATTTGACGAGGGACGCCGTCGTCTGTGCGATGGCGAGGGGAAGGCCGGTGGCGTTGGCGCGGATAAGAGGCGGCGAGATCCGCCCTTTGCGCATTCTGAACCTTTGACGCACGGAGTATCCGATGTCGATCACCGCTGAGCGGAAGCAGGAAGTCATTACCGGCTATGCGACGGCCGAAGGCGACACAGGCTCGCCGGAAGTGCAGGTAGCCATCTTGAGCGAGCGCATCCGCAACCTCACCGAGCACTTGAAGACGCACAAGAAGGACTTCCATTCGCGGCGCGGGCTGCTGATGATGGTGGGCCAGCGCCGGCGCCTTCTGGACTATCTGAAACGCAAGGAAGCCGCGCGCTATGAGCGGCTAGTCGAACGCCTCGGGCTGCGGCGCTAAGGAACCGTTGCGGGCGCCTTCTGCAAAAGGCGCCGCCGCCATCAGGTTCCGCGGCAGGTCGCGCGGCCAGAATCCGAAGGATATGAATGAATGTTGAAGGAATTTCGCAAGGACATCACGTGGGGCGGGCGGGCTCTCTCCCTGCAGAGCGGCAAGATCGCTCGACAGGCGGACGGCGCCGTGCTCGCGACATTGGGCGAAACCAAGGTGCTGTGCACTGTCGTCTACGAGAAGACGCCGAAAGCCAGTCTCGATTTCTTCCCGCTGTCGGTGCATTACCAGGAAAAGAGCTTCGCGGCGGGCAAGATTCCGGGCGGCTTCTTCAAGCGGGAAGGGCGCCCGGCGGAGAAGGAGATTCTCACCTCGCGCCTCATCGACCGACCGATACGGCCGCTGTTCGCCAAGGGCTACCGCAACGAGACGCAGGTGATCTGCACCGTGTTGAGCCATGACCTGGAGAACGATCCCGACATCGTCGCTCTCGTCGGCACGTCGGCGGCGCTCACCCTGTCGGGCGTGCCGTTCCTGGGTCCGGTCGCCGGCGTGCCGGGTCGGCTACATCAACGGCGAATATGTGCTGAACCCGCAGCTCGACGAGTTGGCGTCGAGCGATCTCGACCTGGTCGTGGCCGGGACGCGAGAGGGCGTGCTGATGGTCGAGTCCGAGGCGAAGGAGCTCTCGGAGGAGATCATGCTGGGAGCGGTGATGTTCGGCCACCGCAACTTCCAGCCTGTCATCGACGCCATCATCGACCTTGGCCGAAGCCTGCGCCAAGGAGCCGCTGGATCTGCCGCCGGTGCCGCGGGGGCTGGATGTGCTGAGCGAGCGGGTTCGCGGGCTGACCGAATCGGACCTGGCCGAAGCCTACTCGGAGACGGTCAAGTCGACGCGGCGCAACAAAGTCGCCGCCGTCAAGGAGCGCGTGTACGCAGCGCTGTCAGACGATGAAACGTTGGACAAGATGCTAGTTTTCGAACGCCTGGACGAGGTGTTCAAGGATGTCGAGAAGAACGTCGTGCGGCGGCGCATCCTGGCGGAAGGGCAACGTATCGACGGCCGGGACACGCGCACGGTACGGCCGATCGCCGTCGAGGTGGGGTTGCTGCCGCGGGCGCATGGCAGCGCGCTATTCACCCGTGGCGAGACGCAGGCATTGGTCGTTACCACGCTCGGAACCGGTCAGGACGAACAGATTGTCGATGCGCTCGCCGGCGAATTCCGCGAGCACTTCATGCTGCACTACAACTTCCCGCCGTACTCGGTCGGCGAGGCAGGCAGGTTCGGCTTCACCGGTAGGCGCGAGGTGGGGCACGGTAAGCTGGCCTGGCGCTCGATCCGTCCGTTGATGCCCGACAAGGCCGACTTCCCGTACACGATCAGGGTAGTGTCGGAGATCACGGAATCGAACGGCTCGTCCTCGATGGCGACCGTATGCGGCGCGTCGCTTTCGCTGATGGATGCCGGCGTGCCTCTCGCCCGGCCTGTCGCCGGAATTGCCATGGGCCTGATCAAGGAGCAGGACGATTTCGTCGTGTTGTCCGACATCCTCGGTGATGAAGATCATCTGGGGGACATGGACTTCAAGGTGGCGGGAACGGACGACGGGGTCACCGCCTTGCAGATGGACATCAAGATCACCTCGATTACCGAAGCGATCATGCGAACCGCGCTGGACCAGGCGCGCGATGGCCGCAACTACATCCTGGGAGAGATGGCGCAAGGCATCTCGATGGCGCGCGACGCGCTGAGTCAGATGGCTCCCAGAATCACCGTGATTCACATCAACAAAGATAAAATCCGCGAAGTCATCGGCCCCGGCGGCAAGGTGATCAGGGAGATCTGCGAGGTAACCGGCGCACGCGTCGATCTCGAGGACGATGGCACGGTCAAGATCGCGGCGGTCGACCAGCGCGCCGCCGATGCGGCGATCGAGTGGATCCGTTCAATTGCCGCCGAGCCGGAGGTGGGCCAGATCTATACCGGCAAGGTCGTCAAGATCGTCGATTTCGGCGCCTTCGTGAATTTCCTCGGCACTCGCGACGGTTTGGTGCACATCAGCGAGCTTGCCCGCGAGCGGGTCGCAAGGGTCTCGGACGTTGTCCAGGTTGGCGATACCGTCAAGGTCAAGCTGATCGGTATCGACGATCGCGGCAAGATCAAGCTATCGTTGCGCGCGGTAGATCAACAGACGGGGCAGGATATTTCCGACAAAGCTGCGGCGAAGGCGGCGAGCTGAGAAGGCGCGTCGCTTCGAAGCGTCAATGGCGGCGGCGTCTGCGGCGCGCCCGTCGCCGCTCGATCACGACCGATAACGGCTGTCTTGACAAGGCCGGCGTGTCTGCATCTGGATAAAATCGTGCCCGCTGGGTCGCCTTTTCCAATGGACTCTATATATCACCTGTAACGGTCTAGGGAGTCGGTAGCTTGCCCGTAAGCGAGGACAGTCACTTCGCTCCGGCTGCAAGGATGGGTGCGGGAGAATAAGAACTGTTGGAAGCCTTAAATATTTCGGGCCGCGAGGTCCTGCCGGTGGTCGAGGGCGGCAAGGGTGTATCGATCACCAACGGGCGCAGCGCCGGAGCATTCGCTTCGGCTGGCTGCGTCGGTACGTTTTCCGGCGTCAACGCCGACGCGCTCGATGACGATGGTCACATCCTCCCACAGGTCTATCGTGGCCGGACCAGGCGCGATCGCTACGAGGAGCTGATAGCCTACGCCATCCGGGGCGGAATAGCCCAGGCGCGCATGGCGTACGAAACCTCCGGTGGACGCGGTCGGATCCACATGAACGTGCTGTGGGAAGCGGCGGGGACGCCGCGGATCCTGCAAGGCATTCTGGAAGGCGCGAAGGGGTTAATTCACGGCGTCACGTGTGGCGCGGGGATGCCTTATCGGCTGGCCGAGATCGGTGCCCGGTTCGGGGTCTTCTGCTATCCCATCGTCTCGTCGGGCAGAGCCTTCCGAGCTCTCTGGAAACGCTCGTACAGCCGCTTTCGCGAGGTTCTGGGCGGTGTCGTCTACGAGGATCCCTGGCTCGCCGGAGGCCACAACGGTCTCAGCAACTCAGAGGATCCACAGCGGCCGGAGGCGCCGATGCCACGGGTGCTGGCGCTCCGTCAAGAGATGCGCGCCAACGGACTCGGCGACGTTCCGATTTTCATGGCAGGCGGCGTCTGGTATCTCCGCGAGTGGAAGGACTGGATCGACAATCCCGACCTCGGGCCGATCGCCTTCCAGTTCGGGACGCGACCGCTGGTGACGCAAGAAAGCCCGGTTTCCGAAGACTGGAAACAGCGTCTGCTGCATCTCCAGGAGGGCGAAATCTTCCTGAACCACTTCAGCCCGACGGGGTTTTACTCATCGGCGGTGCGGAATGCCTTCCTTGGGGAATTGATGGAACGCAGCGAGCGCCAGGTGGCCTACACTCGCGAGCCGGTCGGCGAACATACCGAGCCGTTACCGATCGGCGCCCGTGGGCGGCTCGTCTATGTCACCCCGGCGGACAAACAGCACGCGCGGACGTGGCTTGCGTCCGGCTATACCGAAGCTCTGCGTACGCCCGAACTCGACGCTGGTGTTCGTCACTCCGACAAAATCGGCGGAGATCAGGAGCGACCAGCAGGCGTGCATGGGATGCTTATCCCAGTGCCGCTTCTCGAACTGGGCGGAGAACGAAGAGGGCACCACGGGCAAGATGGCGGATCCGCGCTCCTACTGCATTCAGAAGACGTTGCAAGCCATCGCTCACGACGGCGACGTAGATCACAACCTCATGTTCGCCGGGCATAACGCCTACCGGTTCGCCTCTGACCCGTTCTATCGAAATGGCTTCGTTCCGAGCGTGCGGCAACTGGTCGATCGGATTCTCACCGGAGATTGAGTGGCGCCCGTCGCGATCGCAGGGCGCCTTTGATGCATTTCGGTCACGCATCAGCCCGTAGGCGCGTTTTCCAGGCTTGCCGGTCCTGATGTTGTTGGCGAACTTGCAAGGAAATGCCATATCGCAGCCATGCTTACGACCAGACCTTTCAGCAGGGTGATCGATTTGTTGCGTCGGGCCGATCTGCGTCCGACCCGCCAACGTCTGGCGTTGGCTAAACTCCTGTTTGAGAACGGCCATCGTCATGTGACGGCCGAGAGCTTGCACGAAGAAGCGCTCGGAAAGAATTTCGACGTATCATTGGCGACGGTCTACAACACTCTTCACCAGTTCGTCGAAGCCGGCCTGCTGCGTGAGATCTTCGTCGATGCCTCGCGATCTTATTTCGACACCAATACCACCGAACATCATCATTTGTTCTTCGAGTCTTCCGGCAGGGTGGAGGACGTACCCGCCGACCAGGTGGTCGTTTCCGAACTGCCGCCGCCACCCGAAGGCATGAAGGTCCGCCGCGTGGACGTGATCATACGCTTGTCAGAAGCTCCGTAATCAAGCGGTTATAAACCAGTTTAGAACGGTTATGATATCGGTTGACAGCCCTTCCGGGTGCCTTAATATAGAACGTGGTTAACCGATTCAATTCACGCAACGGCGATCGGACCGGCGCCACGTCGCATGTCGGAGGGAGAGAAGAAGATGACTGACCTCAAGGGCTCGAAGACGGAGGACAACCTGAAGGCGGCATTCGCCGGCGAGTCGCAGGCCAATCGCCGGTACCTCTATTTCGCGCAGAAGGCCGATGTCGAAGGCTACAACGATGTCGCCGCTGTGTTCCGCTCCACCGCCGAGGGCGAAACCGGCCACGCTCACGGCCATCTGGAATTTCTCGAGGCGGTTGGCGATCCGGCGACCGGACTGCCGATCGGCGGCACTCCGTTGAATTTGAAGGCTGCTATCGCCGGCGAGACGCACGAATACACCGATATGTACCCCGGCATGGCGAAGACCGCGCGCGAGGAAGGGTTCGAGGAGGTCGCCGACTGGTTCGAGACCCTCGCCAAGGCGGAAAAATCCCACGCCGGACGCTTCCAGAAGGCGCTTGACGTCCTAGACTAAATAGCTCCTCGCTGGCGCAAGGGGCCCGTCCCCGGGCTCCGGCGCGCCACATTGTCTCGGCGGCGATTTCATTCACTACACCGGTCTCGGCCGAGCCGGGAAAGGACGGCGGCTGATGCGCGAAGGAAGTTTGGAAGCTCCTACCCGTCATCCTATAGCGTGGCGGGACGAGGACTTTTACGATCCCGAGCGGATCGATGCTGAACTGCGGCGTGTGTTCGACATCTGTCATACCTGCCGTCGTTGCTTCAACCTTTGCGATAGCTTTCCCAGACTTTTCGATCTCGTCGACGCTTCGCCGTCCGGCGAGGTGGAGGGCGTCGCCAGCGCCGACTTCAGGGCGGTAGTCGAAGCCTGCACGCTTTGCGACATGTGCTTCATGACGAAGTGCCCGTACGTTCCGCCGCACCAGTTCGACGTGGACTTTCCGCACCTGATGTTGCGCTATCGGGCGGCGGAGGTGCGCGCCAAGGGCATGGGCTTCGTCAAGCGGCAGCTCACGGAGACCGATCGGAACGGCAAGCTCGCGGCTCCGCTGGCGCCAATAGCCAATTGGGCGACCCGTTGCGGCAACAAAGTGACCAGGCCGGTCATGGAAGCCGTCGCGGGCGTGCACAGAGAGGCGGCGCTGCCGAAATACCACGGCCGAACCTTCGCGGCGCGCGCCCGCTCGCGGCCGCCGGAAGTCAACCGGCTGGCTCCGGCGTACGGCCGCAAGGCGGTGATCTACGCCACCTGCTTCGCCAACTACAACAGCCCGGAGATCGGCGTCGCCACGCAATCGGTGCTGGCCCGCAACGGTGTCGAGACGGAAGTCGTCTACCCACGCTGTTGCGGCATGCCGCAACTCGAGCATGGCGATATCGCCCGCGTCGCCGAAGGCGCCTGCAAGACCGCCGCCGATTTGCGGCCGTGGATCGACAAGGGGTACGACGTCGTCTCCTTGGTCCCCTCCTGCAGCCTGATGCTGAAGTTCGAGTGGCCGCTGATGGAGCCGGATGACGAGAACGTCAAGACGCTCAGCCGGGCGACGTTCGACGCTTCGGAATACATCGTCGACATTTCCCGGAAAGAGGGGCTCGCCGACGGCCTGAAGCCATTGCCGGGAGGTGTGACGGTTCATATCTCCTGCCACTCCCGGGCGCAGAACATGGGGCAGAAATCGGCCGAGATGTTGAAGTTGCTGCCGGACACCGAGATCAAGGTGATCGAGCGCTGCTCGGGCCACGGCGGCTCTTGGGGCGTCATGAAGGAAAACTTCGAGGTTGCGCTCAAGGTGGGCAAGCCGGTGGCGCGTCAGGCGCGCCAGAACAAGACGGCGTTCGTCGTCTCCGAATGCCCACTGGCCCGCGACCACATTATACAGGGGATGGAGCGGGTGGACGGCGAACAGCCGGCAACGGCGGTCGCTCCGGTGCAACATCCTATTCAGTTGTTCGCTCGCGCCTACGCGACCTGAGGCTCAGGGAAGCCGATGTCTTCTCGCCTGATTACGCGCGACCACATCCTGCCGATGGAACGATACGCCGAGGTGCGCGACGCGCGCCGGCGGCAAATCGCCGAGATGAAGAAGAACCGGCGCGTCCACGTCGGTCCAGACGTAACCTTCTACTTCGAGAACTTCGATACCATGCTGCATCAGGTGCACGAGATGCTGGCGGTGGAGAAGGGGGGCGAGGCGCAGATCGAGGATGAATTGCGCGCCTACAACCCACTGGTGCCGAACGGACGAGAGTTCGTCGCGACGATGATGATCGAGATCGACGATCCCGGCCGGCGCGACCGTATGCTGCGCCGCCTGGGCGGCATAGAGAGCACGGCGGCATTCACCGTAGCCGGCGAGACAATCACCGCCGTGCCGGAGAGCGACATCGAGCGCACCACCAAGGAAGGCAAGACCTCGTCCGTGCACTTTCTGAGATTTCGCTTTCAGCGACTCGCAAATCGCCGCCTTTCGGACGCCCGGCGCACGCGTTGTTCTTTCGATCTCGCATCCGAATTACGACCATATGGCGGCACTGCCGGAGCCGGTCCGCGTCGCCCTTGCCCAGGATTTCACCTAACGCCGGCCATGCGATAGCGTCGGAGCCCTCCTTTACGCTGATTTAGTCCCGCGTATCCCGCGCGGCCCTCCACGGCAAAGCATCACCGTCGCGCCTTCAACCACGTGCGTGGCGCGCTTAGCGGGCGGGCCGTTCCCCAATACCCACCGTAGACGACTTCGACCCGCCACCCGGGCCGGGAGATGAAGACCGTCTCCCGGTTGGGTGAGCGGCCTTCGCTTACAGCGCCGGCCTGCTGACAACGGCCGTTTGGGTAAGACGCTTGACACTGGGCCGCTGATAGGAATATAAACCTCCACATCGATATTCAATGGAGCGAGACGAGCCGACCGGCAGCAACCATGGTCCGGGTAGAAGTTCTGGACAAGTCTACATCAAGTATCCCTCGCGTCCGCCCACGTCGCCGTATGCCTCTCGCTGGAAGGTGAATTATGCCCCTCGACACGCGCTCGCCGTATGCCGGGAATGTGAACATCGATACCGAGGTGTTCGGTCGCCCCTCCTCATACGCCAACGCCTTCCTCGCCGCTCTGCAAAGTAGCTTGCCGCCACCGCAGCACTGGACGGCGTTCCGCGAGGGCTTGTATTCGGTCCCGACCGACGACGGCAACTTCGGCCTGTGCGCCGTCGATTGGAGCCTGGCGCGCCACGCATGGCTGCGGAAGCTGCCGTCCACCGCCGCCGTCGCCGGCCGCGGCATCATCTTTCAGATCCTGCCGCAGTTTGCCGAGGCGAGGACCCGAGACGCCGCGCCGGTCGCCGCGTCGCTGTTTGAGACGCAAGCATCACGCGCCGCGAAAGGCGTGGCCAACCCGCATCTGAATTGCTGGGAATACTTCTTGCGCTGGAAAGTCTCCGAGTGCGTCAGGCTGGCCAAGCTGTTCGATGCCGAGGGCATGCCGGTGATCGGCTGGATGATCTCCAACGAGATGGACGGCGACGCCGCGCAGAATGCGTTTCTCTCGCGCGGTCCCGGCGTCACCGCTTACGAAAGGTCGTTCACGACATACGGATCGCGCGGACCTCACGTATTTTCTTTTCCCATCACCGACGGCTCCGACATCGAGCTCTACTTCAACCAAACCCTGCAATCGCCGGCCACCTACACCGTCGCCGCGGGGGCCGAGGGGTTCAGCACCGGCGGTAGTGTCACGATAAACTCGACATCACCAGCGCCGCTGTCAGGGTCTAAAATTACCATCCGGCGCCCGGCTAAAACCAGCACGTTCACCGGAAATGGCTCGCAAACGGTGTTCGCCTTCACCTTCGCGGTAACGTCGTCCGGCGATGTCGAGGCGAGAATCAACAACGTCGAGCAGGCGAGCGACTTCACGGTTAGGCCAGCCCCGGTAGGCGGGTTCGCCGCCGGTGGGACGGTGACTTTCGCCACGCCTCCGGCAAAGGGCGCGGCGGTCGTCATCCGGCGAGCTGGCTATACCGGCTATCTGACGACTGCCTATACGGCGAATCCGAAGGTCTATTCGCTGGCCGATCTCGCCAAGCGGCGCGATCTTACGTTCCAGCGCACGACGGTGGTCGGTCGTCTGGTCGCGATGACGAAGATCATGCACGAGGAGCTGCACGGGGCGGACCCGACCTGTGGCACCTACGTGCAGGACGGCGGCGTTCCGGCGGCCGGCGAGCGGTGGTTCAACAAACTGGGCGTGCACAAAGCTCCCGTGTACGGGCCCATTACCACGCGCAGCGGCACTGGCGCCTACACTCGCCCCGGCAGCACGCCGGTGCTGGCGTCCGGCACGCTGTGGACCGTCTACGACTACCTCACGCACAACAACGGCGAGGTCCTCGACTATCTAAAGAATGGCGGACCCTACCCAGTCATCGACGTTCACGGCCACCACGCATACTGCTTGTCCAGGAATTTCGGGGCAGCCACATTCGGCGGCTACACTATCGGCGGCAAGACGATCGACGCCAATGATGTCAGCTAAGTTCCAGAACATGGAGACGGTGCGGTACGCCGTTCCGGCGACCAACCGCGCCGGGCCGTATGCCTTCACCTTCTCGATCCAGCAATCGATCAATCTCGAGGTATGGCTGAACAACGTCAAGCAGACGACCGGGTTTAAGGTTACCGCGGCACCAGGCGGCCTCGCCAACGGTGGTCGGTCACCTTCACCACCATTTCCCGACGCGGGTGCGATCCTGCTGCTCCGGGCGGGGCTTTCGCAGAACGCGCAGATCACGCAATGTCCCGAGCACGTAGCCGCGGCGTTCAAGGTGGCGAACGCGCTGCGTGTTGCGGCCGGCAAGTCGGCTGTCCCCGGGTTCGTTTACGTCCACGACGAGTCCGGCCTTGGCACCACGACCGGAGCTTCCACCGAGACGCTGCCACCGATCGATGGCATGAGCACATCCACACTCGTCCAGCGGTGCGGCCCTTACGTCACGGCCGGATGGGCGAGAAGCTATACCACTTTGACTTCGCCGGCCAAACGCTACGAGCCAGAGCAGATCCTTCAGATGCTCCGCGCATATCGCTGGCACCAGATCATCCTAGGCCCGCTGTGGTACGCCGTCGCGCATCACTGCACCTACACCTGGACGGCGAGCAAGGGGGCGACCGACCGAATGGACTTCGTCTACGTCGACGACACCTTCAAGCAGGGCGGCAAGAACGGGAATTGGAGTCCGAGCAGCGGCGCCTACCCCACAAGTCCGGCTGTGGGGAATAGCTGGCGCGTCTCGACGGCCGGCAGCCTCAATGGGGTGTCCTACCAGGTGAACGACACAATAACCTGGACTGGCAGCGCGTGGGCGAAGGGCATTGTATGGGGCGCGCAATACACCGAAACCTACACGATGAAGCTCATAAATAAGTTGTTCAATCATACGCTCTGCGACATCAGCAACGGCATCGCCATCGTCGCCAAACCACGCTTCGTGTTTGGCGACCCGATTGCTGTGCAGGGCAACGACATTGCCACATGGGGTATCTGGACCAATTACACCGGCGCTCTCGTTGCCGATCCGCCGAACTGCCCGTTCGCGGAGTGGAACCGGACCACGTTCGCCAGCAATCTGCTAACGTTC
>CAWAYT010000028.1:0-41262 GCA_963786265.1 uncultured Alphaproteobacteria bacterium | reverse complement strand
CGGTTGAAGAAGCACTACGGACTTCAAGCCCTCACGAGTCTCTGCGGTAGAAACTGTCGGCCCGCATGATATCTTCAATACCTTTCATCACACAAGAACACGCATCCGGGGGGAGCATTATGGGCTTTGCAGTCACAAAACCGGTGTCTCTGTGGAATCGCGAAGTCAAAGCCGACTTCAAGAGCCTGTTCAAGGGACTGACGAAGGCGGCGGGGCACGGATTCGCACAGAAGTGGATAGCCTCGCCGGTGACTTCGGGGAGATCGTCACGTCGCTCGGGCTCGACCGGAAGCCGGAGGAGTTCGCCTGGCTCCTTATCTCCCGGTCGCTGGCTCGTGGAATGCACGAGCTTGCCCAAGAGTACTTCAAGAGCCGAGGAACCACCGTTCCTGAGACGATCGACGAGATCGTCAACCGGATCGACCTGTCTATCGAGAACGTAGAGATCACGCTCACACCCGAGTTCTTCGATCGCCCGCGGGACTGTCCGCTTCCGGGTCTTGTCCAAGCGCCCTTCGCGGAATGGCTGGAACTCTGCGGCCTGCCCGCAGGGGAGGCAAGATCGATCGCGCGTCGTCTGCCGAGTTATTTCGTCCTTTCGCTGAACGAGGAATGGCAGAGCCGGGCTGAAGCGTACGACGCTGTGCGTGAAGCCATCATCGGTGGCCCGTTCACCGAGCAGGCGCGGCAGGAACTGGCATGGCGGCGATATAACGCCCTCCTTGCGCGGCAGGTGGAAGAACCGGTGTTCGACGCCGCGTTCGGTCTCGATCAGATCTATGTGCCGCTACGCGGCTGGTACAAGGAGGAGCGGGAAGAGGCGCCCGAGAATCCGGACGTGGTGCCGTTCGGCCCGAAGAAAACAGTCCGGGTGGTGATCGAAACGCATGCCGCGCTGGACTCATGGATGAAGAGCAACGATCGGCAGGATGCAATTCGCCTTTTAGCGGCGGTCCGGGCAGCGGCAAGTCAAGCTTCGCCAAGATATTCGCCCGGGAGCAGTGCGAGGGGGACTGGCGGGTATTGTTCGTTCCATTGCATCGGTTCCCGATTTCGGATGATCTGGTAACCGCCTTGTCTCGATTCGCTAAAAACGAAGCGCTCTTTCCGGTCGATCCCTTCGATGCGCAGAAGGGTGAAAGGCAACTTCTGCTCATTTTCGACGGTCTCGACGAGCTGGCCAGTCAGGGCGCCGCTGGTCACCAAGCCGCCCGTGATTTCATCGAGCAGGTTCAGCAGGCAGTGAACGGTTGGACCGCGAGCGGCCGAACGATCAAGGTGCTGGTGACCGGGCGCACAATCGTCGTCAGCGAGTTGGAAACGAGATTCAGGCGGCCTCGCCAGATCGTTAACGTGATTCCTTATCTGGAAAACAAGAAAGATGACTACAAGATCCGAAGGAGCTGTTGTCTGTTGACCAGCGGGATGTTTGGTGGCGGCGATACGGTCAAGCAATTGGGAAAACATATGATGCATTACCAAATCAACTGTGCCACCAGGACCTAGATGAAGTTACGGCACAACCGCTGCTCAATTATCTGATGGCCATCGCTCTGGAGCAGGGTGTTGAGATTACTTCAGAAACAAATATGAACTCCGTGTATGAGGCACCCTATCGGGGGTGTTTTCAATCGGCCATGGGGATAAGCAACATCCGGCCCTGCAACCGTTCGCCGAGGAGCGCGAGTTCTTCCTTATTCTTCAGGAGATCGCGGTCGCGATCTGGCACGGGAATGGGCGCGCCGCTACAAGAAGCGAAATCATGTCGCGCTGTCAAAGCGGCGTGCTTGAGCGCCTTTTCGGCAACTTGGAGATGGCTGCCGCGGACGGCGTGACGCGCCTTCTGACGGCTTTCTATTTCCGACGTTCCGGCGATGTCGGGGCAAGCGAAGGGGCTTTTGAGTTCTCGCACAAGAGCTTCGGCGAATATCTTACCGGGCGGCGTATTGTTCATCAGATGGAGATTACCGCTGAGGAACGGCAGCGCAATGAAGGCGGCTACTCTGGCTGGAGCGAACAGGATTTGCTCAAGCATTGGATCGCTCTTTGCGGCCCGAAGCCGATGGATCGGGACCTCTTCCGGTTCATCAGCCGTGAGGTAGCGCTGGCCTGGCGAAGCAAGGATGCAAAAGTCAAGTTTATCGACTGGCAGTCGACGTTCGACGGGCTTCTCTGCTGGGAGTTGCGGCATGGTATGCCCATGCAGGTGGTCCAAGGCCCCATGACGTTCAGGGAGCAGGTGCTTTGGGCCCAGAACTCGGAGGAGGCGCTCTTGGCATGCGGCTATGCGGTGGCGGAGGCGACGCAAAAGCTTCGCTTGATCGAATGGCCGGAGCCCACCTCACTAGGGCTAATGGTTAATCGGCTACGCGGTCAACGATCGACACCCGACAATGTATTGACGCTGGATTGCTTGGGACTGCTCGCTGCTGCGTTACAGCACGCGCATGTTGCGGACCTATTTGCAGCCAATTTTGCCGGTTCTGATTTGCATGCTCTTCAATCGGCGCACGCCTGCTTTTTTTATGCAAATCTGCAAGGCGCGAACCTTCGAGAGGCGTTCCTGCTACGCGCGAACCTGGAGGGCGCGAACCTTGAGCGCGCGAACCTGGAGGGCGCGAACCTTGAGCGCGCGAACCTGAGGGCGCGACCTTGAGCGCGCGAACCTTGAGCGCGCGAACCTGACGGGCGCGAACCTATCCGCCGCGCAGGTGGAGTACGCGCAGTCACACGGCGCGATCCTGGACGATGATGCAATGCGGAGAGCGCGGGGAGGGGGAACGGGCCGAACGTGGCATGCTCGAATAGGATGATGCGGAAACGACCGCCTAAGGCCAGGCCGCTTCCGGCGGCATCGACATCAGCACGGCTTCGGGATTGCCGCCGGTTTCGATGCCGAAGCGGGTGCCGCGATCGTAGAGCAGGTTGAACTCGACGTAGCGGCCGCGCTTGACGAGCTGCGCCTGCTTCTGCTCGGCTGTCCACGGCTCTGCCATGTGCCGCCGGAGGAGGCGCGGATAGACGTCGAGGAAGGCGAGGCCGACCGCGCGGACAAAGGCGAAGTCGGCCTCGAAGTCGGGCGTGGCGAGGTCGTCGAAGAAGATGCCGCCGACGCCGCGCCGCTCGCCCCGGTGCGGCAGGTAGAAGTACTCGTCGCACCAAGCCTTAAAGCGCGGGTAATAGCCGGGATCGGCACTGTCGCAAGCGGCTTGCAGCGCCGCGTGGAACGCGGTGGTATCCCGGCGTCGGGGAAGACCGGCGTCAGGTCGGCGCCGCCGCCGAACCAGCGCTTGCGGGTGACGATCATCCGCGTATTCATGTGCGCCGCCGGCGCCAGCGGCGAGCGCGGGTGCACGACGACCGAGATGCCCGAGGCCCAGAAGCGGCCGTCCTCGGCGGCGCCTGGGATGCGGGCGCGGAAGGCTTCCGAGAACTCGCCCGCTACGGTCGAGACATTGACGCCCGCCTTCTCCAGCACGCGGCCACGTAGCATCGCTATCACGCCGCCGCCGCCGCCGGGGCGCTCCCATGCTTCGCGCGCGAAACGCCCCGACGGCCGGTCGCCCGATCCGTCCTCCTCGATCGCCTCGAAGGCTGTGATCAGCCGGTCGCGCAGCTCCTCGAACCAGCGAGCGACGCGTGCCCCCGACGCCTCACGCGGCATGTCGAACCGCCCAGTCGAGAGCGTCGCCCAGCCGGTCGCCGCCCCAGAATAGCTCATCGCCGACGACGAAGCTGGGCGCGCCGAATATCCCGAGCCGTTGCGCCTGCTCGGTTTGCGCGCGGAGCCCCGCCTTGACGAACTCGCTGTCCGCCCGCGCCAGCAGCGCCGCCGCCGGCACGTCCAAATCGTCCAGCAGCCCGGCGATCACGCCGCGCTCGGCGATTTCCCGGTTCTCGGCGAAGTTGGCATGATAGACGGCCCGGACGAAATCCGGCAGCCAAGGCTCGGCGGCGCCGGCGAGCGCCACCCGCGCCGCCAGCAGTCCGTTACGGGGAAAGCGGCTCGGCCGGCGCAGCGGCACGCCCATTCGGGCACACAGCCGCTCCAGGTCGCGCCACATGTAGCGGCCCTTGGCCGAATAGATGTTGAACGGCGAGTCGCGCCAGCCCTGCGCCGCGAAAATCGGCCCCAGCAGGAACGGCCGCCACTCGAGGTAAACATCGCGCTCGGCGGCCGCGCGCTCGATGCGCATCGCCGCGGGATAAGAGTACGTGCTGGCGAATTCGAACCAGAACTGCACGGGTCCCACCGATGTTGGAAAACCACCCGAGGCGCATGCTATCGGGCCGGGAGGTCACGGTAACTGAAGCCTAATTCACATGGATCGAACGGCGCTCCAAATTCGGAGCGTGATTTGGGAAGCTGTATACGATCGACCGGCCCTCCGGTGGCAACTCACTAGGTCCCCACAAGTAGATCATTCGGGAGTTCTGGCGGAGCGGCGGGAACCCCGATCCAACCGTCTCTGTTTTTGTGCTTTATTTTCAAGGCATTGCGAATGACGCGTGCTGCCTGTTCCGCACACGACCGACGAACCACTGGGGGGCGTAATTAGGCGCCGTAAAGCCGTTCGTCGCAGATCGGTGTTTACCGTGTGCGGCTTGCGGCCTTTAACGAGGGCCGCTTCATCGCAGGAGCGTCGCTTTCGACAAGGTTTGGCCTTGCGTCCGCTATCGTCCGGTTGCACCTGCACGAGAGCCCGCACGTGGTGGAACCTCGGTAGCAACCATGTAAGCCGCGACTAGTCCCTGAAAACTCGGCCAGTCTGAGCTCCATGGCGACCGCACAGGGCGAAAGCGAAGAACCCGTCGCGACAAAGTATTGCGCCGCATCCTCCGACGCAAAATGATCGAGATCAATCCCAGAACCGAAATACCTATCACCACTGCTTCCTTCCAAGACCGACCAGCTTACGCTGGCGAGAAGGCGCGGGTCGTCCCTATGAATGCCTTGATGCCCGCTAGCGAACCGACTTTTCTGGCGTATCCACGAAGCTACAGGACTGGGGCTTTGTTCCATCAAGCGCACCCTCCAGGTCTTTCATGGCCCACTGGTAACTGGTCCTTCGCAGGCCAGGCGAATAAGTTCTTCCGCCGGGAGTTGGCGAGGATCGCCGCCCATCGCACGCAGCCAGGCCACGTCTACGATGATTCTAGCTGCCCGGTACCGTACTTGAACCACGAGAGCTTCTACTTCTGAGCTAACGACAAACGCGGCTTTCACCAAGCCTAGTCCTAGATCGGCCAGACGCCGTGGCGTTCCTCGTACATTCCATAGCTCTCCCCGCCCACTGTCATAGCGCACCACAAAGCTACTTCCATCTGGGCTAAAAACTACGCCATTCTTGCCATTACTGGAATTGTTCAGATCTAAGTTCAGATTATCCGGAGAGCGATCGGAAGGAGGATTGCTAGTAACAGCGCCCAGGCGGCCACCGCCAGGGCGTCGATCGTCCGCGGAGCGATCGGAAGGAGGATTGCTGGTAACAGCGCCCACCAAGGTGGCCAGCAAATCGCCGCCCACTGTCGATCGTATTTCGACCCGCGCCTCGTCAAACCGCCCCTTGTCGGGGTGGCGCACGAGAAAAACAGTCCCGTCAGGGCTGAAGCTTATGTTGTACGTCCTAATATCCGCGAATTCGATTGCGACCTTGCCGTATCTGGTACGCAGTTCCGTCGGCAAACCCGTCGACGACCTACTTGGCGAGTAGTCACGCGCGTAGTCCACCACGAAGGCGCTCCCATCGGGGCTGAAGGCGACACCAAAACTCTTCTCAACCTGGCCTGCCAGCTGGCTGAGAAGAACACCATCGCTGCTTCGGCGCAGTTCGGCTGGCGCATCGGTGTAGTTCGCCACGAATGCGTTCCCGTCGGGGCTGAAGGTGGCACCACCGGGGCGATGCTCGACCTGGCCTGCCAGCTGGCTGAGCAGAGCACCATCGCTGGTGCGGCGCAGCTCGGCCGGTGTATCGGTGCGGTTTGCCACGAACACCGTCGCCTGTGGGCTAAATTTCTCTATGCTGAGTTCACCAGGGAGGGTGGCGATGACCGTGCCCGTGTCCGTCCGGCGTACTTCCGGCGGCGCATTGGTGTAGTCCACCACAAACGTCTTCTTGTCCGGGCTGAGCCCTAGATTATTGATCTGGCCTGCGAGGGTTGCAATCACCGTCCCGCCATCGGTCCGCCGCAGTTGAGCCGGGCCGTCAGAGCGGTTGTGGATTACGAACGTCCCGTCACAGCTTAGTAACCACGTCACCGGTATCTATACGGCGCACTTCAGTTTCCGGTTTTTGATTCTCATATATTACCCCAAATACGCCCTTGTCACTACTGACCGAGTTGATGACTCGCCGATTCTGAAGGGTTGCAAGCAGCGCGCCCGTGTCCGTCCGGCGTACTTCAGGCAGGCTGTTGACGTATTGCACGATGACAGCCCGTCCGCCATTGACGAAGAACACGGGCGAGAAAAAGCCCTTCCACTCGCCAACCTTATCTGTGAGTTGGATGAGCTGGCCATTGGAGATCCCACGCAGTTCACTTTTTCCCTCCGCATGAACGATGACGAACTTTGTCCCGTCATCGGAGCTGTAAACCCTCTCTGCCTTGGCATTCACTCGCGTCAGGCGACCTCTACTTGCTATTTCGGCGATGGTTTGGACTATGGGCGTGCGAATGTCGGTGCGTTCGGGCGCCAGCGCCAAGCCTTCCAGCGCCAGGCGCAGCCCGAGGAGTGGCCGCGCCTCAGCTTGATCCCGCCCCTGTTCGGCGAGCAAGCGCCCGCGATCCAGTGAGGCTGAGATGGTAGCAGCGCGCCAGAACCAGACAGCAACTCCAGCGACCACCAAAAACAGGACGGCGGCGGCGGCCGCCATAGCCCTATGGAGCCAGGCCTTACGCAGCTCGGCGTCAGCCAGCCTCCGCAAGCTGTGTCGCGCCCGCTCCCAACGCCGGAGGAGCGCTTCATGAGCCAGCCGCAGCTTGTCGCCGTCGCTCACCAGCAGCCGCCCGTCCACGAGATCCTCGACAAGCTGCTTGCGGGTCTCGCTTGTCTCGAATGCTTTCCGGTCCGCGTCTCGGATCGTAAAGCGGACGTGGTTGTCGCTCTTGCTGCGCCCGACTTCGCGGACGAGCGCGCGGACGAGCAAGTCGAGCTCACTCTGCGCCGCTGGTGGGACACGGGCAAAGACACCGTCAGCGTAGGCGGCGATCGCCCCGTGGACCCCGCCCATGGCATGGTAGGCGGCAAAGGTCAGCTCCGCTCCCTGGCGCCGCTCGAACAGCTGGGCGAGCGTCATCTGGAGCAACGGCAGCGCGTCCGCGTTCGGCACCGCTTCGACGAGCACGCGGGCGAGGGAGACGCCGTCGAGCTCGTCGAAACTAAGACCTGCGGCGCGCGCGGGCCCCCTGACAATGTCGGCGATTTCGGCGGGGCCTGGCGGCGGTAGGTCGTAAGTCGCCCCGGCGCGTTTCAGCGCGAGCAGGTCAGGGTAGAGCTGGAGGTCGGTGTAGCGCTCGCTGCGCAGGGTGGTCAGCAGCCACACCCGGCCGCCGTCAACGAGAGCGCGGAGCACCTTTGCATAGGCGTTTTGGCCGAGGCTGCCGAACTGGCCCTCGAGCTGGTCGAGGACGAGCAGGAGGTGAGCTTCCATCCTGCGATCGGCATGAGCGCGCTGCCGTTCGGCATCACCGATCCGCTCAAGGGCCCAGGTCACGGAGTCGGCGGCGGCCTCCGGCTCACCGGCGGCCATCCTGGCCCATCTCTCCGGATCGCGCTGCGCACTGTCCTCCAGCTCGGGCAGAGCCCCCGGCGCATAGAGATGCGCCGCAAGCGATAGGAGACCGTCTCCGTCGGGCACCGTGATCACCATGCGCCACAGGTCGACACCCGGCACGACGCCGGGTCGGGTGAGCCGGGGAACCAGACCGGCGCACACCAGCGACGACTTCCCCGAGCCGCTGCCTCCAATCACGAACAAGACCGGTCGCCCGCCCTCGCGCGCCGCTGCGCCCAGGAGTTCCTCGCAGGCATGCTCCACGGCGAGATGGCGGCCGAAGAAGACGGGGCTGTACTTGAGGTCGTAGGCGACGATCCCCGGGTAGGGAGAGCCCAGCCTCTTCACGTCCACACCGGCCCGCCCGGGATATAGCCCTTCTCCTTCAGCCAGTCGACGAGGCAGTCCTCGAAGTTGACCTCGAAGTCCTCGCTGTCGCCGAAGCTGTTGGTGGCGGCAACGTGGCGCCCGGCCTCGTCGCGGAAGGTGCGCTGCCGCCGCCCGTCCAACGCCTCCTTCTGGGCGCGCTCCTCGTCCACGCGCTCGGAGGCGTAGGTGACCGGGCGCTCGCTCTTGAACACGTAGATGGACGGGCCGACCAGAGCGCTGGCTGGCGGCCAAGGCGGTCTCGATCTCGTAGACGGTGCCGCTCTCATACCGCGTGCCGTCCGGGCGGCTGAACCTGGCCGGCGGCAGCTCACTGCCGATGCGCTTCCACAGGATACCGACGACGATGTCGAAGGCCTCCATGGGCGCGATCGCCTCCTGAAACCCTCGATCCGCCTCGTAGAAGTGCCGCTCCCACCGCTCGGCCGCAAGTTCGACGTGGGCGGCGTAGACACCGTTTAGACGCTGCACCACCCGTTCCGCCGCCTCCCGCTCGGGGACAACATCTGCCGGGGATGAGAGAAATACGGAAACCTTGTTGGCCATTTATGGACAGCGTCCGTGTGGCCGGCACAGCAGTTCGGAGGTAGCGAATTCGACCCCGATTGAAGTCTAGAATTCCATGATGGAGCAGGTCAGCAACGACAAGCAAGCAAATCTGGACGCCGCTTCCCCTCCGTCCGTCCGGTGTGCGCCCAAAGCTAACGCACCCCACATTCCGCTTCCGGCATCCGCGAAACTCGCTTGCGTAGTCACGAAACTAGGTTTGATCTCATTGGGGATGGCCTTCAGGGAGTGCGCAGCCCGACTTATTGGCCATGAGGGTCTTGGCGGAGGTCCTTATGGGGATCCGTGTAAGACGCTATGATAACAAGCCTTGGGAGGTGAAAATCTGATTCTGAATGGATTTTCGGAGCCGCATTCGGCGCTTCAAACGGCGGGTTATACGGACGCGAACCAAGTTTTCCGCATCCTATGCGGGTTCGTCTAATCATTGTTAGGCAGCTCCCGCCATGCACGATTTCAAGAATTGCCGCCTGCTTTTTGATCCGTCTCTTGTGCCCGGAGAGAGCGATAAATTCGTCGACGACTTTCTCTGCTCCTGGCATCCCGGTGAAACCGAGCAAGTAGGTAACACTGGGCCAAGAGGAGATTACGCTGACGTTTACCGCTGGACGTGCTGTGGGCAGACACATGTGGGCGCCGTCATTCGCGGGCGAGACTATCCGCCTCGTCGATCACCCGGCTGCACGAAAGGTCATCATGTCGCCGACCCGCACTTGGCTGTAGATCCGAATTTGCCCAGGAGTTGCAGGCATTGCAGGAGCGACTTCGAGACATCGAGGCCCAAGAGATCACCGGCGGCACTGGTCAAGGCGTGTTCATAAGCTATTCACACCGTGACTGTGCTTTCGTCGATCAATTAGGTGAACGACTGTCCGCCGACAAGATCGCCTATTGGCGCGACGAGAAAGACATACTGGTCGGCGAGGTAATTGACCAAGCCATCTCACGCGGTATTCAGGCACACAACTCTCTTGATCGTCTTGTCGCCCTCCTCGGTAAGTAGCGGTTGGGTCCAGCGCGAGCTTGACGAGGCGCGCACGAAGCGACTGAAGGCCGCAAGATTCTCTTGCAGTACTCACCAACGGGCTTCCGGCAGCAGACGTTCCCGCACGGCTTCGACGCTTTAAGTGTGCCGACTTCAACACCGACTTCGAGCGGGCATACTCTCTCCTGATGAGGTCTGTCATCGCACATCTTCAGCGCTATCCGGGTAAAGCCGTCTAACAACAACTTCAAGGAGAACGTTCGCAGGCGGCGCTGTGCGCTGCTTGCGCGACCTTTCAAGTCAACGTTTGCGGCTAGCCCTGGTTGCGTTGCTACGCGATGTGCCGGTCGCTTCCGCTCCACCCCCAAACACAGACGCTACGCGCGGACGCTTTGTAGGGGTTCCGAATGTCTGTTGTTGGCGAGAGGCGGACGCGCTCTCAAGAACCTCTCCATCCATGTTCGCCGCCACGGTCGCACAATCCGGCGTGACCATTCACCCGGCGATGATGCAGAGGAGGTGCCGGCGGCGGTGGCGGGCTTGTCGGCGACCGAGCGGATCAGCTCGGACATGGAGTCAGCCACTCCCTCAGTTTCGACCACCTCCGCCTCGTCTGCTTCCCTTCACCGCGATCGCCACGGCTTTCTTCCGACCAACGATGACACGAGCCGCTTGCCGCGGGTGACCGCGGTGTAGAGCAGGTTCCGCTGCAGCATGGGGTAATGCTGCGCGCTCAGCGGAATGACCACGGCCGGGTACTCGGAGCCCTGCGACTTGTGAATGGTCGTAGCGTAAGCGCGCGGGGGCGCAATTCCCCGCGCAACTCGACTCCTCCTTGGCGACTGGACGCTAGCCAGGGTCGCCTTGATCCATCGACCACGGCGTCGTGCAACGACAACACGTGCGCCTGCTGCTCAAGGCTCAACATCGGCCTCCATCGACTGCTTGGGGGTGGTCTCGCTCACGCTGCCAGCACGGCGGCGACGATGTCGGCGATGTCCTTCGGCGAGAAGGAGCGCAGCTCGGTCCGGTCGGATCGGCGATCTCCGCCGGCGTCACCTGCGGCGGCAGCAGCCGCGCCGCCGAGGTATGATCGACGCCACGAATGTCGAGGGTGAACCAGTCGACCAGCTCGACCACCGTGCTGCCGTCGCCGTCGGGCCGAACAGCGCCACCGTCGTGTCGATGCTCTGCCGCAGCATCGGCGGGATCGGCTGCCAGTTACCCCAGAACGCCTGATTGGTGCTCCCGTCCAGCTGGATCGCCGCGTCGGTGTCGTACCAGGTCGCGCCGCCGTCGAGCGAGTAGCGGTAGTAGAGGATCGTTCCCGTCAAGCCGGCTTGTCCGCCGACGTTGAGCACCAGCCGCATCTGCTGATAGCCGCGCAGATCGAGGCCGGTGAACCGAGCGGCCTCGATCGGGAACTCGCCGGCCGACGCCGGCACCGCCCACAGCTCCGGCGCGCCGTCCCAGGCGGCGCTCTGCGAACGCACGAAGTCGTCCTCGGAGAAGCCGTCGATGCGGTTCTCGTCGACGTCATAGGTGAGGCGGTCGAGGGCGTTCGGCGCCTCGATGCGCATCGCCGACGCCCTGCCGACGAACACCTCGCCGGTCATCGTCGTGTCGTAGAACATGACGTTGCCGGTCGGCGTGTCGCGCCGCCACTGCCGGTTCTCGCCGGCGATGCCGCGCGGCTTGATCTGCGACCAGGTCAGGCCGTCGGTGCCGGCGGTGCGCTGCGCCAGGTTGTTGCCGCGGACGATGACGTTGTGCGGCAGATAGCTGAACTGATAGATCAGGATGCCGACGTTGTAGTCGACGGCGGCGCCGGCCTGGTCGGCGGTCAACAGGTCGGTGATGTTGTTGGCGGTGATCAGGATGTCCTCGCTGACCCGCAGCCCCCTCGCCGCCGGCGGCGCCGATGAACACCGCGTAGTTGACCGGCACCCGGAAGCTGTTGCCGACGATCAGCACGTGCTTGCCGCCCAGCAGCTTGACGCCCTGGCAGTTGTAGCCGCATAGGGCGAACAACCAGACAAGATCGCGCGTCGCCGCTGCGGGCGGTTTGCCGCCAGCTCGGTTTTGGACGACCGTGCGCTTGGCGTACGAGGCCTCAACCGCCATCTCCGCAGTACCTGAGGGAGAAACGGGGCATGAAGAAATCGAAGGGCATCCGGCTGGTGCTCCTCGGCGCTGCGGGTCTGGTGATGCCTAGCTGCGACGAGACGCCGCTGCCGCCGGAGGCGCAGTTCTTCACCGGCGTCGAGGAATGCGCGGCGGTTCAAAGCCGGATGACCTGCGAGGAGGCGTTCGCCGAAAGCCAGGCGAAGTTCGTCGCCGAGGCGCCACAATACGCTCGCAAGGAGGAGTGTGAGGAGAAGTTTGGCGTTGGCAATTGCGAGACGCGCGAGACCGGCGCCGGCAGCTTCATCATGCCGATGATGATGGGATACATGCTGGGCAACGCCTTCCGGCAGCCGGTCTATCGCGGCCCCGGCAACGGCGCCATGATGCGGGCCGGCGGCAGGTTCTACAACGTCGGCACCTTCGCCGGCGCCGGCCGCGCCGCTCCGTTCCAGCCCGCTCAGATCAGCCAGGTCCGGCGCGGCGGCTTCGGCGCCACCGCGTCATCCTACCGCACCTCCTCGGGCGGCTGAGCCTTGCGCCGGCTGGCGGTCACGCCGCGCCGGGATTGGCGCGAGCACGTCGAGCGCGACCTCGGCTTCGTCTTCCACACCATCAATGACGCTCCCTACTGGGACGAGACCGCCTGCTACGTCTTCACCGCCGCCCAGATCGACGAACTCGAGGCGGCGACCGGCGAGCTCGAGCAGATGGCGCTCGAACTGGTCGATCGGGTGGTGCGGGCAGGCGATGCCGCCTACGCGCACCTGCGCATCCCGCAGCTCGCCTGGGCTGCCATCGAGCGGAGCTGGAAAACTGGCGAGAAGAACCTCTACGGCCGCTTCGACCTGCGTTATGACGGCGGGGGCCCGCCGCAGCTGCTGGAATACAACGCCGATACGCCCACCGCGGTGTTCGAGGCTGCGGTCGTGCAGTGGGATTGGCTGGAAGCGCTGCTGGTCCGGGCGCGATCAGTTCAATTCCATCCACGAGTGATCACGACCATCCTCGTCGTGATGGGCATTATGTCGATCATCACTTACGCGATGGCGAGCGGATCGGCGGCAAGATCGAAGATCCGCCTGGCGCGCCAGGATCTCGGGCAGCGCGGTTAAGTGCCGGGAGGGGAGGCTGGCGACGTTTGATGATCTGTCTGCAGATGACTGGGGAGGGGAAGCATGCGGCGTACGAGTATCGGTGCAATGACTGTGGCGAGACCTTCGAGCAGCGGAAGAGCATTGCCGCACGACACGGCGAAGCCGAAGTGCCCGAAGTGCGGAAGCGAAGGTTTGAAAGCGTTCTTCGCCTTCTACGCCAGGACGTCGAAGAAGAGCTGAAGCTGCCGCCCGCGTCCTGCTGCTGACGGGAGCGCCGGCATCGGCAAGACCACGGTCCTTAGGCGATTGCGCATCGCGATCGCCGCCATTTTATACGGGATGCGGAGGGACGGGTGCTCCGCATTCCAGAGCGAAATCCCGATAAGCTCTTTGCCAGTTTCGCGCCGTCGTCAACTGGGCGCAGTCGAGGAAGCGCACGCCACGCAAGTCGGCGCCATCGAGCTCAACGCTATCCAGCACGGCCTTGAACAGGTTGGCCCCGGCCAGGCCCGCGCCGGCGAGCGACGACCCGCTGAGGATGGTCCCCCGAAGATCGGCCTCTTTCAGTTCGGCTCCGGAGAGGTTGGCGCCGCTCAAATCCAGACCTCTCAAGCCGGCATCGGCCAGGTCAGGCGTCACCTGCGGGTTCTCGACGCGCCAGCGGTTCCATTCCCGTACGCTCCGGCGAAGGAGCGCGACGTGCTGTTCATCCGCCATCGTGCGCTCTGCTATGGAAGCCCTCCGGCAGCTTCGTCTGCCGGTCGCAAACCGCGGCATCGATCTTGCATTTGGGTCAAGCCTTCGACATCCCGCAGGTCGGCACCGGACAAATCAGTGCTCTCAAAGCGCGCGAGCCGCAGATACGCCCCTCGCAGGTCCGCTCCGCGCAGCGAGGCCTTTCCGAGGAAGGCGCCGCCGAGACGCGCTTCGCGAAGGTTGGTCCCGTCCATCCGGGCGCTATGCAAATCGGCGCCGCGCAAGTTCGCGCCCCGAACATCGGCCTCGCTCAGGTTCGCCTCGGCCAAGACGACGCCGCTCAGGTCGGCCGCCCGCAGGCACGCACGGACCAACACGGCCCTCGGCAGCAACGCGAACTCGATGGCGGCGCCTTGTAGGCATGCGCCCTCCAGGTTGGCGCATGCGAGGTTGGCACCGCTCAGCCGTGCTTCCGTGAGGTCCGCGCCCGACATCGATGCGCCATGCAGGTCGGCGCCGATCAGATTGGCCTTCGACAGATCGGCATGCGTGAAGTCAGCTCCTGCGAGCTGGGCGTGGTCGAAGCGGGCACGCCGCAACTTCATCCCGGCGAAGCGCATCTCGCGAAGATCGGCCGACGAGAAGTTGGCGCGGGCACCTTCCTTTCGACCCGTCGCCAAATAGCGGCGATGCTCGGCCAGAATTTTCTCGACCTCGCCACTCGCGATGGCGCGGACAACTCTGTTCGTTCTCCACTCGCGAGCGGCGGCGAATGGCGAGGTCGGAAGCGGCTGATTTGCGCGAGCGGGCATCTGCGGGCCAGGGGCCAGTCGATCACAGCCTCAATATGGCAGGCGCGATTCGGTCGCGTACTTCTCGAAAGTGATGGTCTCGAACCGCAACCGCAGAGCTCGCGCGCGACGGTAGGCGTTGCGCAATTCCTCCGCGGCGGGGCGGCGGGAAAGCTCGGCGTATTGCGGACGATACTTGGCGCTGCGCGGATCGCAGAAGTTCTCCGGGCGGTATTGATCCATGATGTTGATCGGCACCTCGGGCATATGCTCGGCCAGCCAATCAAGGACCGGATAGGTGCAGCATTCGACGTGATTCGGCATGACCAGGTGCCGGATTGTGAAATCCTCTCCGCAGTCGTGGATTTGCGTGAGATTGCCGGTGACGGTCTCCCAGTACCACGGCGTCTTCGCGATGCTCATCGCGCAGCGGCCGGGGCCGAACTTGAAATCGGGCAGCCAAACGTCGATCAGCAGGCGCAGGATCTTCATGGTCTCCGGCGTCATGAAGAAATTGCTGTTCCACAGCATCGGCACGTTGAAGGCGCCGTCGAAGATCGCCGCTTCCGGCCTACGGTCGAACCAGTGCATACGGTCGCTCTTGGTGGCCAAAGCCCTGCTGATGTCCGCCGGACTCGGCGTGAAGCCCTCGCCGAGGAGAGCAATGGCGGCGACGATGGTATGCAAATGGATGGTCGGATCGCCGCCGACCCAGTTGACGTTATGACAACCCTCCATGCGCAGCAGCCAGGCCATCGTCGCCAACGTCCGCGCATCGGTGAGCGCGCCGTTGTCCTTGTCGGTGCTGATGTCGCCGTTCTGGCAGAAGGCGCAGCGCATGTTGCAGGAGGTGAAGAAGATCGTGCCGGAGCCGTCCAGGCCGCGATAGACGAGCTCCTCGCCGGGATGGTGGAAATGCGCGCTCACCCGTGTCGCCGAGCCGAGCTTGCAGGCGCCCAGCTTGGCTCCCGTCGCGCCGATCGACCCGGCAGTCCCAGCGACAGAAGTTGCAGTGCCCGAGCATCCGCCAGACGAGTTCCCGGCAGAGATCGAGCAGGCTGCCGTCTTCCGCCGGCGGCGGCAAGCCGGCGCGGCCGCCTCGCACATCGCTCCAGCGCGACAGAAACACCGGCGTCAGGCGGTCCAGCTCCTCCCATAGTGCTTGTTCGGAGGCATCCTCGAGCGCGAGCGACACCGGGATTGTCGCCGCGATGCGAAACTTGGCCGGCTTCCGGTTGGCGGCGACAGCCGCGTACCAGCCGAGCGACCGGGAGAGCGCCGGATCACGCCACACCCAGAGCTGTCCGAAATCGGTCATCTGACATCCGCGCGAGAGACAGCAATCGTACGACTCTCGCCGGCTCCGGTCCAGCGGCCCGGCTGCAGATGGAACTCCTGCTCTATGAAGACTTGGACCATGCCGCTCATGCCGCGCGATTGGGCGACGGGAACCACTCAGTATTGCTCGGTACCGGCCAGTATTCGAAGGCGATCCTGAGCGGGCATTGTGCTCAGGTCTCGTTTGACCCGGTTGAGCGGACGGAAGGTGATGACCCCGATCGCCAGAAGGCTAAGGTAAAATAGGGCGCCGACCGCCAAGACGACCTGCCCAGGGACAGGGCCGACCGCCGTTCTTTCCCAGAGATCGCTGAAGGACGCGAGCGGTGTCGGGTGCACTCCGATCTTGCTCCAATAACTGCGATCTGGATCGCGAAAATCCAGCCGTAGTTCCGCCGTAGCCGAAGACCGACCGCGTCGAGCAGACCGGTGTGGAGCCGCAGGCGTTTTAAATCATCGGCCAGTACTTCGTTCCAGTCGCGATCGGTGCAGCTTCCTTGGGCGCGCAACATCGGGTCGTAGAAACATGCCTCGATCACGCGCAGACGCGTGTTCCAGATATCGAAATACTGATAGCGGCGAGCCTCGAACAAGAGGAAGGCGGCGAGCAGGAACGAGATGAGGACGATCGGCAAGGGCGTCGCCTGAACGGAGCTGAACGTCACCGAAAGCGCGATGCCGGTGGTGACGACGGACCAATTCGTGGGGTGTCCAGCCGGGTGCGCCAGACGGTGCTCCGGTACATCTCGCCGCGGTAGAGATGGGCAAGTGCGCCGATCTCTGCAGCGTTGTAGCTTGGCGCCTGGGCGTCTCTTGCTCGGTCATAGCCTGCCCTCTCCTCGCTCCACTGTCTGCCAGCAGCGCTGCTCTGGCCATAGCAGATGAAAGCCGCTAACGATTTTCTCGCCATCGATTAACATGCAGCGGTGCCGCCCAGGGGGCGAATTGAGAGCCCAGCATAGGGTGGGGAATGCAGAACAGAAGATCCATGATCGGTGACGGATTAGCCTCCCTTTGACCGCTTCGTTGAAAGCGTCACTGAGGACCTTGGCTACCAGGTCCGCGTGACGACCGATGGGCAACAGTTCGTTGAGGCGTAGCGGAGCCTTGCCTGAGGCCGTGCATCGCGCGGGCTTAAAGCCGGGAAAGCAAGGTGCGAGTGGGACTCGCTCCGATCGCCGCCGCTGATATGACGAGGATGCCGAGATGAGCCAGTTTTACCAACCCCCGATCCGTCTTCGATTGGCTGCACCGCCGGTTCGGAGACGACGACGCCGTCGATAAGATGCTGCCAGTCCTGCTCGGCTGCACGAAGCGACGCCGCGCCGCCGTTGGATATACCGGAGGCGATGACGAGCGTACTGCTTCGGGTAATCGCCGGTCTGCCCGGCGTCCCGCCAAGGTGTAGGTTGAGCACGTGGAGGGCGAATCGGATCGCCCGCAAGACGTCCTCTCCCCAATACTGCTCCGGGTTCCGCTCGGAATGGGCGTGCTTGAATGCGAAATGATGCGGCCAGTCGCGGGCGTAAGCCGCGCGCTCTTCCGTTGAGAGCTTCGCGCTAAAATGGGCAGCTTGGCCCAAGGCATCGGCAGAGGCACACTCGCCGTTGATCAGCTGGACGGTATTCCGGTCGAGATCGTGGGCGCCGATGCCCGTTCCTTTGTCGGTATACGCTACGGCAAAGCCGCGCTTGAGTGCCCATTCACCGACCGGTGCAACCGCTCCGTAAACGCCGCGTGATCCAGAGGAGGGTGCGGCCACCAGGCAGGCATTTCCGACGTCGAAGGCATCGGGGATTTGGACGACCATGGTGACGAGATGGCCCGGCTCGCCGCCCGGTGCTGCTCCGAAGGCCGTGTACTCGTGTCCCGAGACCTTGCCCTCTCCCGCGACCACTCCGGGGCGTTCCAAGCCGGGACCGTAGAGCCGAGCGTAGCCGCTGCCCTCGGTCCGGTCGATCAGGCCTAAGTGGCTGTTCCAAATGGCGATGCGACGAAGCTCGCTCGGCGTCGGCCGAACGGCATCGGCGAAACCGAGCATGTTCTGCACGGTCAGCTCGGCGAGCCCGCTTCGGCCCAGCCCACCCGTCAACAGGTCATCAGCCTCACCATCATAATACGCGTGCAAGATGTCGCCGCGGACGAACGACGGTTTCTGCGTCTCCAGCGCGGCAACGCCGCTCGGGCCGGTGGCCATGTCCCTTCCTCCCTCCGCGGCTATGATGATAAGATATCCTATTGAGGTATTTCTAGCGGTTGGGGGGAGTCGGCATGCCCGCAATTTTTCACCGGCAAGTCGCGCCATCCGCGCCACCACCTCGGCCGCGAGCGCACTTGCAGTGGCACAATGCTACGCAGGACACCGCGTAAGGCCCGAGTGCCATGAGTTGCGGGAAGCGGCTATGCCGATCGAGAGTGTACACGGGCATGGCGTCGGGTAAATCGGCACTCGGCAGGATGTTGGACGCACGTCAAGAGGCACAAAAGCCGTACAGAGGAGGAGGGGAAGTCGATGTCTGCTGACGTTCTGGTCGCTGATACACGCCCTGTCCGCTATGAGAAGTTTATGGACGGGTTCAAGGCCGAGCAGATCGTGGCCAAGCTTTCCGGCGAGCTTGACGCCGGACTGAATGCCTGTATCGAATGTTGCGATCGGCACGCACAGCCTGGCCGCGTTGCGCTGTTCTGGGAAGGGAGTGACGGACGGAGCGAAACCTATACCTTCGAGCAACTGAGAGAACACTCCGCGCGGCTCGCCAACTTCCTGCGAAGTGCGGGTGTGCAGCCCGGCGACCGAGTTGCGGGACTTCTGCCGCGCATTCCAGAATTGTTGATTTTGACCCTGGGCACGTGGCGCCTGGGAGCGGTTTACCAGCCGTTATTCACGGCCTTCGGGCCGAAGGCGATCGAGCATCGGGTCGGCGCAAGCGGCGCCCGAATGATCTTCACCGATGCGAATAACCGACCCAAGCTCGCGGACGTCCCCACCTGCCCGCCGATCGTCACCGTTGACGGCAGGCGCGGGCGCGATCGAAGCTACAGGCGATCGCGACTTCTGGGCGGAGCTGCAACGCCAGCCGGCGCACTTCGACCCCGTGATGCGCCGTGGCGACGATCCCTTCTTGATGATGTTCACCTCCGGGACCACGGGACCCGCCAAAGGGGTCATGGTGCCGCTGAACGCGCTGCTCTCGATCTACGTCTACATGCGCTATGCCATCGACTTGCGCGCCGAGGACGCGTACTGGAACATCGCCGATCCGGGCTGGGCTTACGGCCTGTACTTCGCTGCCATCGGGCCTCTCCTGCTCGGCCATGCGACGACGCTCTACGATGGCGCATTCACGGCCGAAAGCACGTACCGCGTCATCGAGAAATACGGCATCACCAACCTGGCAGGCGCACCGACAGCGTTCCGCCTGCTGATCGCAGCGGGTGTGGAAGCCGCCGAGGGGATCAGGGGCAGGCTGCGCGTGGTGAGCAGCGCCGGAGAGACGCTCAACCCGGAAGTAATACGGTGGTTTAGGGAGCACCTGGACTGCCCGATCAACGACCACTACGGCCAGACCGAGATCGGCATGGTCGTCTGCAACCATCACGGTCTCAGCCACCCGATACACCTGGGTTCGGCCGGATTGCCCGTGCCCGGCTTCGACGTCGCGGTAGTTGATGAGGAGGCAAGGGAGGTGCCGCCCGGCACGCCCGGCATCCTCGCGGTCGACCGCACGCGATCGCCGCTGTTCTGGTTCCAGGGCTATTGGCAGCAGGAAACGACATGCTGGGTCGGCGACTACCATCTGACCGGCGACACCGTCCGGCAGAATGCCGACGGCAGCATCAGCTTCATTGGCCGCGCTGACGACATCATCACCTCGTCCGCCTATCGCATCGGTCCCTACGACGTCGAGAGCGCGCTGATTGAGCACCCGGCAGTGATGGAAGCCGCGGTCATCGGCAAGCCCGATCCGGAACGCACCGAACTCGTCAAGGCATTCGTCGTGCTACGGTCCGGTTATCAGCCTGCCCCGGACCTCGCTGAGGAGCTGCAGCAATTCGTCAAGACACGGCTCTCTGCCCATTCCTACCCGCGGGAGATCGAGTTCATCGAGCACTTACCCAGAACACCGAGTGGCAAGCTTCAGCGCTTCATCCTTCGTCAACAGGAAATCGACAAAGCGCGACGATCACACGCGCAGTAGAGGCGGGGGCGACCACCCTCTCGCGACGCATACCGAGCAAAGGCGGCTCCAAATTTTGGTACCTGAGATCAGGCGATGAGAAACTGCCATGGCCGATCCTACGCGGCAAGCCAACCCTGAAGTGCAGCAACGGCTGGCCGAGGCGCCCGAAATCGGGGCGGGTGAGCGGCGGCGACGGGAGATGTTAGCGACCTATCTCACTTGCAATCAGCCTTCCGCCCGAAGCTCGGGTATTGGATGTCGGCTGTGGGACGGGCACTGTGGCATGCGTGCTGTCTGAGTGGCCATATAGCATAGTCTAGATCCCGGCTACGGGACGAGAACGAGCGTGGCCAGGGGCGGCAGGGTCAGTTCGAGCGAGAACGGTCTGCCATGACAGGGGATCGCAGCCGCCATCACGGCTCCGGCGTTGCCGACGTTGCTGCCGCCGTACGCCTGCGAGTCGCTGTTCAGTCGCTCCGTATAGAGGCCGCCGCGCGGCACGCCCACCCGGTAGGAGTGGCGGACCGCAGGCGTGAAGTTGCAGACGACGACTGCGACGTCACCCGGGGTCCGGCCCTTGCGGAGAAAGCAGATGATGCTCTTCTCCCAGTCCGTGCAGTCGATCCATTCGAAGCCCGCAGGCTCACAATCGAGCTGATGCAGCGCCGTCACCCGTCGATAAAGCAGGTTCAGGTCGCGGACGAGCCGCTGCGTACCGGAATGCAGCGGATCATCGAGCAGATGCCAGTCGAGGCTCGCGTCGTGGTTCCACTCGCCCTCCTGGCCGAACTCGCAGCCCATGAACAGCAGCTTCTTGCCGGGATGACAATACATGAATGCGAGGTATGCTCTCAGGTTGGCGAACTTCTGCCAGCGGTCGCCCGGCATCTTGCCCAGGAGCGAGCCCTTGCCGTGCACCACCTCGTCGTGACTGATCGGCAGGACGAAGTTTTCGGCGAAGGCGTAGGTTAGGCTCAAGGTGAGCTGGTCGTGATGGTACTTCCGGTAGATCGGCTCGCGGCTGATGTACGACAGCGAATCGTGCATCCAGCCCATGTTCCACTTGTAGCCGAAGCCGAGACCGCCGAGGTAGACGGGGCGGGAGACCATCGGCCAGGAGGTCGATTCCTCGGCGATCGTGGCGATGCCGGGAAACTGCTGGTAGAGATGCTCGTTGACGCGCCGAAGGAAGGCGATCGCGTCCAGGTTCTCGTTGCCGCCGAACTTGTTCGGGATCCATTCGCCCGGCGGGCGACTGTAGTCGAGGTAAAGCATCGAGGCGACGGCGTCGACCCTGAGCCCGTCGAGATGATATTCATCGAGCCAGAACAGGGCGTTGTTCAGCAGGAAGTCGGCGACCTCGTTGCGCCCGTAGTTGTAGATCAGCGTGCCCCAATCCGTATGGCTACCCTGCCGGGGATCGGCGTGCTCGAAGAGATTGGTGCCGTCGAACCAGCCGAGACCCTGCGGGTCCTTGGGAAAGTGGCCCGGCACCCAGTCGTTGATCACGCCGATGCCGGCCTGATGGCAGCGGTCGACGAAGTTGCGGAATTCGTCGGGCCGGCCGAGGCGACTGGTGGGCGCGAACAGCCCCAGCGGCTGGTAGCCCCACGAGCCATCGAACGGATGCTCCGAGATCGGCAGCACCTCGATGTGCGTGAAGCCCATATCCTTGACGTAGGGAATTAGGGTGTCGGCGAGTTCCCAGTAGGTGAGATAGCGTCGCTTCTCCTCGACGCTGCGCCGCCACGATCCCAGGTGGACCTCGTAGATGGCGACGGGAGCGTCCGTGCTGATTGCGGCACGCCTCTTCGCGGTCCAGTCCTGGTCGCTCCATCGGTAGCGGCCGAGGTCGTAGACAATCCCCGCAGTTCCCGGGGCCTGCTCGCAGAAGAATGCGAAGGGGTCGGCCTTCAGCGCCATCAGTCTGCCGCCCTTGGCGAGGATCTCGTACTTGTAGAGCATTCCCTCCGCCAGGCCGGGCATAAAGATCTCCCAGACCCCGCACTCTGCCCGCAGGCGCATTGGATGGCGGCGCCCGTCCCAGCCGTTGAAATCCCCGACGAGGCTGACGCGCATCGCGTTCGGTGCCCACACGGTGAAGCCGACGCCGGCGGCGCCTTGCATCGACATCGGGTGCGCACCCAGCTTCTCGTCGAGGCGCAGGTGCCGTCCCTCGGCGATCAAGTAGACGTCCATCTCGCCCAAGATGGGCGGGAAGCTGTAGGGGTCGTCGATGCTTCGCTCCGTGCCGTCCGCTTCGACGAGCAGGCGATACGAAAACCTCCCGCCCGACTGATCGATTCTGCCCGCGAACAGGCCCTCGCGGTGAACGCGCAACAGCTCGCCGACGATCTCCTTCGTCGCGGCACGCATAACGCTGACGCGGCTAGCCCCGGGTAGAAAGACGCGCACGACCACGCCGCTCGCCCCGTCCTCGTGCATACCGAGGAACGAGAAGGGATCGCCGTGGGTCCCGGCGACGATGCGCGAGGCGTTATCCTCAACTTGCTTTGGCATCATGCTGTTGTTCTCTCAGTTGCTGCAGGCTGGCCTGCAGATAAAGCTTATGCCGTTGCTTCCGGTTTGATCAGCATGTTGTAGGTGATGGGCATTGTGGCGACGGCGATGCCGAGCAGGGAGCGAGAGGCGGCGTGTCGACAGCAGCGGCGGTTGAAGATGCTATGGGGCGAACGACGTATGCTTAGCATCTTCGTCGTTCAATCAGCTAACGAAGCGGTGGGCCAGGTGTGCCCCTTGGCCGGGCACACCCCGAGCTTGTTGAGAACAGAAGCAATGCTCCTGTCCGGCCGGACGCGGGCGAGCTCGCGGATCAACTGCTCGGTCGCTGCATCGGTCTTCGAGCGATGCTGGCCGGAACGGTTCTTGACCACCTCGAGAGCGGTGTGATCGCCCCCTTTCCAATGCAGCTTGAGCCGCAGGCTGCTTGGCTCGACGACGACGATCTCCTCGAGAACAGCGCGCAGCACGCGCTTGCGCGTCTCGACCGATGCAGCGGGATGAGTCCACAGACGAGGCAAATTCTCGGCAAGAGGCATCAGCTCCGTCCCCTCGGCCCCGGCGATCGCCGCCGGCTACTGATCGCGTGCGGTCCGGATCTCCTCCTTGGGCCTCGCCACCTCTGCGAGCCGCTCGTTCCACCGCCGTTCGAGCTCACCGGCGACCAGTCGGTTCTCCGGATTTGACCGCATCGTACTGTCGGCGGGCACGCGCTGCTTCGTAGCTTACCTGTTCCAGCGCGAGCTCGGGGTGCCGAACGCATTCCACACTCGCCCGCTCGTGATCAGCGATCGCCGGGAACGCGGCGTCGAGCGCCAGCGGCGGAGATCGCACGCAGCACCTCGGCCGAGACCGCCGCGTCGACGCGCATGTTGCCGAACGAGATGCACTTCGTCGGAGCGGCATGGTTTGGCGTCGTTGCAGAGGTAGCGCACGACGTCGCGCAAGCCATTGTGCTGCACCTTGAGCATGCGCCCGCAATGCCCGCAGCGAAGCAGGCCGATGCGTCGAGGCGGGCACCGAGCATCCTTTGCAAGAGGGTGCCGCTTTGCATCGAAATCGCCTGCCGGATTCCAGCGAAATCGCCCGCCGAAAACCCCGAAAATACGCAGCGCTGGTATCGCCAACGGGTTGAAAGGCCAAAACGGGGCGAGCAAGAAGACCTTCATTGTCGCGCTCGCGCGCAAGATGCTCATCGCGCTCTCGCGCCTTTGTGACCGAAGGCGTCTTCCCCGACGGCATGCGCTCGCCAACGCCTGAGGGGCCGCACCGAAACGACGGGATCGGCACTCGGACCGACAAACGCCGTAACCGACAGAGTTCCGTGGCGGCAGTGCGCCGTGGTTCCGCTCGGTCCTCGAGCCGCGTTCAAGATTGGACCTGCCCCCTGGCGCTCGCCCTTCGATGCGCATATAGCATCGTGGTTCCGGTCTTCGGACCGACCGTATACGAGTTTGCCGATCCGGCAACGCCGGCCCGCGCGAGTTCCACCCTGGATCGTTCTATCGGCCATACCGCGAAGTATGTCGACTCGATTACGCGTTGGCACTTTGAGGGTGACGACTGCATCAGCGACTACGAAGGGTAAAAAAAACCCCGCCATGAGCGTTGGCCCCATCCTAGAGCGCACCCGTAGCATCACCAGGTGCCGTCGCGGATTTGGTGGGAACACGGTGATCGCGGCGACCTTGCGCACTCGACCACACGGTGTTTGTCGGCGCGCCAGTCGCTGGTGCCGGACTGAACGGCCGGCGGCGGCGCCGCCGCGAAGCCGATGTCGGCGATGTCCTGTGGGCTGAAGCTGCGCAGCGCCGTTCCGTTTGCCGCCTGCTTCTCCGACGGCAGCACCTACAACGGCAGCAGGCGGGCGGCGCTGGTCTGATCGACGTTCTTCACGTCCACCGCGATCGAGGTGAGCAAGTCGGGGTGCTGACGCGGCTATCAGCGGATCCGGCTCGTCGTCTCGGTCGGCACCGCCGGCGGGCTCGCCGACACAATGATGAAACTCCGATACTCGCTGGACGGCGGGTCGACCTGGACCGCAACGGCGGCGCGGAGCTGACCCTCTCCGGCACCGGCGACCAGACCATCTGGGGCGGCTTCGTCGATATCCCCGACGCGCTGCGGCAGTCGATCGGCGTGCAGCTGGTTCGGCAGCAATGGCAACGGCGCGACCTCGGCGATGCACGGCATCGAAACCGAGGGCAAGCAGGTAGGCGGGCAACAGAACGCTGATGCAGCCGTCGGCAACTGAACGCATCCCGCGCGTGATCAGGATCAGCCTCGCCAGCGGTGTCGCCGAAGGTGGAAGAAAACGCATCGGCATCCCAAGACATTCCGGTCTCGCCGCTGTTTACCGCAACCGGCTGCAGGCACCATTGGGTGAAATCGCTCGACGGATCACTCAGCGATGATGCAGACGACGGTGCCGCCGGCGGGCTTGTCGCCGACAGATCGGCAATAGACTTGGCCGGAGGCGACGAGGCGGTAAGGGACGCTTTAGCCGCACTGGCTAGTCTCGGGCGACACCACCAAAGGTCCCGAGGATGCTGCGAGACTTCCCTTCCGGTCTCACCCTGGCCGCCGTGACCGGCACGCTCTACGCGCTCAAGATGTACCTGGCCCTGCTGCACTGAAACTTCGGCGACCACGCCTGTGACTTGCTCGTGTTGGTCGGGATCATGCTATCGGCGACCGGCTTCTTCGGCGAGTTCGTCGCCGCCGCACGCCTGAACCGGCGCTTGCTCGAAGCCAGCGCCGAAATCGACCAGCGCAAACGGCGCTTCAATGAAAGCGCTCGCGCGAGAGCGCTCCGGCTGAATGCTTATGCTCTCGCGTCGCTCGACGGCGAGCTATGCTGGAATCTGGGTGACGCTGTGATCAGGCGGCGTTCTGTGCTGGCGTGTTGGTAACCTCGACGCCGTTTCGGAATGTGACGCCCTGGACGACCTTGGGCAACTGGTTCTGGCCCTTCAGCCTGCGCCATGTCTTGGCGGCGGCCATGACGAGCTTGAACACCATGAGCCGGGCGGTGTCCTGGGACAACGCGCCCTTGGTCCGGACGGTTCGGTGCCGCACCGTGGCGAACACGCTCTCGATCGGGTTGGACGTGCGCAGGTGATCCCAGTGCTCGGCCGGGAAGTCGTAGAAGGTCGCCAACGCGTCTCGGTCCTTGACCAGGCAGGTGGCCGCCTTCTCGTATTTGGCCCCATACTTCTCGGCAAACGTCGTGATCGCCGTCTCGGCCGTCGCACGATCCGGCGCCGTCCAGAATCTCGCGAAGGTCTGCCTTGGCCGCCGGCTGGACGGACTTGGGCAGCTTGTCGAGCACATTGGCGGTCTTGTGCGCCGTGCAGCGCTGGTGGCGGGTTGTCGGCGATACCTCATCGATGGCCTTCCAAAAGCCGAGTGCCCCGTCGCCGGTGGCCAGTTCGGGCGCGATGGCCAATCCGCGCGCCTTGAGGTCGACCAGCAGTTCCCGCCAGCTCTGTGCGCTCTCCCGCATGCCCACCTGGAAGCCGACCAGTTCCTTCTTGCCCTCGGGCGTCGCGCCGATCAGCACCAGGATGCACTCGGCCTGTGGCTCCATGCGTGCCTGCAGGTAGACACCGTCGGCCCAGACATACACGTAGCGCCGGGCCGACAAGTCGCGCCGCCGCCAACGCGCATAGTCCGCCTCCCACTCGCCCCGCAGCCTCGCTAGCACCGACGGCGACAGGTTCGGGGCATCGCGGCCCAGCAGCGCCCCGAGCGCCTCCTGGAAATCGCCCATCGAGACCCCGCGCAGATAGAGGATCGGCAGCAGAGCATCCAGGCTCGGCGTCCTCCGGGCCCAGCGTGGCAGGATCGACGATGTAAAACGGATGCGCTCAGCCCCCTCGCTGGCGCCGCGGTCGCGCAGCTTCACCCGCCGCACTTCGACCGGACCGATCCCGGTCTGGATCACCCGCTCCGGCCCCAGCCCGTGCCGCACCAGGCGCTCGCGCCCATCCGGCAGTTGCACGCCCTTCATCGTGGCCAGGAACGTCTCGGCCTCCGCCTCAATGGCCTGGGCAAGCAGCCGGCGAGCACCGCTCCTCAGGATGGCTGTCAGCGGATCGTCGATCGCGTCGGACTGACAGAGTGGGACAACGGTACTATTACTTCTATTACTCGTGCTCGTCATGGCGTATCGCTCCTCCGGGAGGTTCAGGCAGGCTTCCACCCACCTCGATACGCCGCCTTTCTCACAGAGCCATCACCCAGTTTCGGCCATAGCTCCTCGACGGCACGACTGCAACTCATTCCGCCATGGTCGCTCCTGAAATGGCGAAGGTGACCCCGGCGTTTGGCTTTGGCTTCCGCCTCAAGGTAGTCGGTCGAATACTTGCGGTAGTCGAGCGCCCAACCTTCGCGGACGAGCCGACCGTTGATGTTTTCGCCGCCCGCGTAGCACACGGCCAGCAGCCGGGCCTATCGATCACGGCGTGGCCGACGCAGTCGACCTGCCGTTCCTCGCAGGTACTCCTTCAGCCATTCCGCCGCGAACTGGCCGCACGGCCACTGTTGTCCATGGGCGTTGCATATCTGATCCTTCTCGGGCGAGTCGATCCCTTCAAGGCGCACGTGCTCGCCAGCGACGACGATCGTGTCGCCGTCGATGACACTGGCACTGCCGACGATATCGGCCTGCGCGGAGATAGCGTTCGCTGACAAGAGGGCGACGAGAGTGGCTGATAGCCTTATTTGAGTTAGTCATGCCACGCGACGCCCGAAGCGTCAGCGGCATTCCGGAGCCGCCGATGGCGCAGGCTACAGGAACAGGCTTGCTGACGATGCTTCGCAGGCCGTTCGCCGATCCGAATTTTCGCAGACTGATCACGTTCCTCGGCACGTGGAATCTCGCGGTCAACCTTGCGGCGCCGTTCTTCACCGTGTTCATGCTGACCATGCTGCACATGGATATGACCATGGTAATGGGATTGAGCGTCGTCTTGCTTGTTCCCCTTGCGTCGGGGAACATCGGCTTAAAATCAGCATTTAAAGGCGAGGCGACGGCGTACTTGGCGGTACTCAGCCTCGTCAACGCGCTCGCCGCCGGCCTAGCGCCGATTTTCGGCGGGCTCTTCGCAGATTTCTTCGCTCAGCGCGAATTGGCCCTCATTGTCCAGTGGTTCAGCCCGGAACGGTCGGCCACCGTGCCGATCCTCATCCTGCGGCATTGGGGCTTCTTCTTCATTTTCGCGACGCTGGTCGGGCTGTTCTCGCTCTATCGCCTGCGGCTGGTGCGGGAAGAGGGCGAGGTCGAGGAGCGGGTATTCTCCAGGAATTGATGCTGGAGGCGCGCCGCAGCATGCGCAACTTGTCGACTGTTTCGGGCCTGCGAGCCCTGGCGAGTTTCCCGGTGTTGCTGTTTCGCCGCCGGCGCACGCAGTTGGAGGAGATTGCCCGCGCCTATCTCGTGCCGGAGGACGGTCGCTGAGGACGCTCAGCCTCCTTGGCCGGCCCATCGCGATTTCAACTCCTGTGTGCCGCGAGTGGTTGTTAAGCGCAGCAGCAAGATGTACCCTCGACGGGGTGGCTTAGGTCGAAAATTGATCGCCGGCGACAGGCGACGAAGAGCCCGAAGGGAGGAGCGATGGCGCAGGCTTACTCGCGCTGGTTTCGGCGCTGCAGTCTCATCGCCTGCTTGACATTCTTCGCCAGCCAATCGCCACCGACGGCCGCGCAAGTGATGGAGCCGCAGGAGCCCGGAACCGGTCTTCCGGAGATGCCTCCGGCGCTCCCGGAGAAGCCGCCAGCGAAGTACGACTTCCAGCACAACATCACCGGCGACTGGTTTGGGCTACGCAACAAGCTGTCCGACCAGGGGGTCGAGATCAGCGGCGGCTATGCGATGGAGTTCCTCGGCAATCCGGTGGGCGGTAAGAACCAGGGATCAGACCTACGTCCACAACATTCTTCTGCAGGGCGACTTCGACCTGGAGAAGCTGATCGGACTGCCGAATTCGGCCTTCCGAGCCCGCTTTTCGCAGCGCTCCGGCGACAGCCTGAGCAAGACCATATCGGCAACGCCTTCAGCGTCCAGCAACTCTACGGCGGCGGCCAGACCTACCGGCTGGTCGAAGCGCAGATGATCCACTCGCTGTTCGACGATCAGCTGAACCTGACCTATGGGCGGCTCGCCGCCACCGACGATTTCCTCACCTCGCCGCTCTATTGCCAGTTCGTCAACAACGCCTTCTGCGGCCAGCCGCCGCGCCGTTCTTCAATATGCCGAACGGCATCACCGCCTATCCGGGCGCGACCTGGGGCGTTCGCGGCCGCTACACGTTTCCGTTCGAATCCTACGCGATGGTCGGCGTTTACGACGGCGACCCGGAACAGGAGGGCCGAAATGACCACGGCACGAATTTCAGCTTCGGCGACAACGGCGTTCTGGTTCTGACCGAGATCGGCTACACGCCGCGGAAGGGACTGCTCGACCTGCCCGGCCACTACAAGCTGGGCGGCTTCTATCACTCCGGCGACTTTCAGGAGGTCGCCAGGGACGTCAACGGCGCCAATCGATTCACCACCGGCCTTGCCGGCGACCAGTTCTCCGGCAATAGCGGCTATCTACGTCCTCCTCGACCAGATGCTATACCGGGAGGAGCCGGAAGCGGATCAGGGCCTGTATGCCTTTGGTCGTGTTCGTAACCTCTCCCGACCGGAACGAAAACACGTTTCCCTACTTCTACTCCGTCGGCTTGGTCTATCAGGGACTGCTCGACTTCCGCCCGCAAGATAAGACCGCGCTGGGCGCCACCACCGGCTGGTTCAGCGACAAGCTCAGCGATGCCCGACGCGATGCCGGGCTGGAAAGGCAATCCGCCGAGACGGTCATAGAGCTTAACCATCAGATTCAGATTACTCCCGCCATCTATGTCAGGCCGGACCTTCAATACGTGATCCGACCAAGCGGCCGGCGCGACATCGACAACGCGCTGGTGGTGGGTTTCGAGGCGGGGATCACGTTCTGACCAGCTAGAGGAAGTGTGAATTCACATACTCAACTTAGAGGACCGCGGGATGATCTCAGCAGCACCTCAATCATCGGTCGTCGTCGTCCCTAACGTTGGATATGTTCTTCTCATCGCGGCCGCCGCGGCCCTGGGCGGGTTTCTCTTCGGCTACGACACCGCCGTCATCAACGGCGCCGTGCTCGCGCTTAAGGCGAAATTCAACGCCTCCAGCTTGGTGATTGGCCTGGCCGTCTCGCTCGCGCTGCTGGGTTCGGCGGTCGGCGCCTTCTTCGCCGGTCCCCTCGCCGATCGCATAGGCCGCATAAAGTGCATGGTGATCGCGTCGATCTTGTTCACGATCAGCTCGATCGGCTCGGGCCTGCCGTTCACTATCTACGACTTCATCTTTTGGCGCTTTCTGGGCGGCATCGGCATCGGCGCCGCCAGCGTCATCGCGCCCGCCTACATCGCCGAGTGCTCGCCCGCCGATATGCGCGGCCGGCTCGGATCGTTGCAGCAGCTGGCCATCGTCACCGGCATCTTTGCCGCCCTGCTCGGCAATTACGCGATCGCCACGGCGGCGGGATCGGCGGAAGCCCCGTTCTGGTTCGGTTACGAAGCCTGGCGATGGATGTTCTGGTCGGCGGCCCCTCCGGCCATCATCTACGGCGTCTGCGCGCTCATCATTCCGGAGTCGCCCCGTTATCTGGTCGCTCAAGGCCGGCATGCCGAAGCACGAGCCGTGCTGGCGCGGATTGTCGGACCGCACGCCTCGATCAAGGTTGAAGAAATCAAGCAAACGGTCCGCCGCGAGCACAAACCGCGCCTGTCCGATCTCAGCGGGCGCCTGGGGTTTTTGCCGATCGTCTGGATCGGCATGGCGCTTTCCATGTTCCAGCAGTTCGTCGGCATCAACGTCATCTTCTACTACAGCAGCGCGCTGTGGCGAATCGTCGGCTTTACCGAAGAGAACTCGCTGCTGATCACGATGATCACCAGCATCACCAATATCGTCACCACGCTCGTCGCCATCGCCTTTATCGACAAATTCGGGCGCAAGCCGCTGCTCCTCTTGGGGTCGATCGGCATGGCCATCACCCTGGGTCTGATGGCCTGGGTATTCGGTACATCGCCGGTCGATCAGCGAAGGCTTTCCGATACTCAGTTCGCAATCGGGAATGGTGGCGCTGCTCGCCGCCAACGTCTACGTCTTCTGCTTCGGCTTCTCCTGGGGCCCCGTGGTCTGGGTGCTGCTCGGCGAGATGTTCAATAATAAGATCCGCGCTTCCGCGCTGGCGCTCGGCGCGGCGGTGCAGTGGATCGCCAACTTCATCGTATCCACCAGCTTCCCGCCGATCGCCTATAACCTGGGGCTTGGCGTGGCCTACGGTCTCTATGCGTTTTTTGCCGCGCTGTCCTTCGTGTTCGTCTACGTCTTCATCAAGGAAACCAAAGGCAGGGAACTGGAAGACATGTAGTTGGCGGAGGTATTCAACAGACGATAGAGGAAGTCGCGAAGCAGTAGTCCGCCGGCTGCGCAACACGCTGAGGTACAAGAACATGGTCGCTCTCGATGCCGCCGCGGTTCGGATCGGCGGAAGCCCGTCCGACAAGACGGAGGCCATCCGCCAGGTCGGCTCGCTGCTGGTCGGCTCCGGCAACATCGAGCCTGGATACGTCGACAGCATGCTGGCGCGGGAACGCGTCGCCAACACGTTCCTCGGCAACGGCATCGCCATCCCGCACGGCATTCCGAAGGACCGCGGCCTGATCCGCCAGACCGGCGTCGCCGTCCTGCAGGTTCCGGCCGGCGTCGAATGGAACCCGGGCGAGAAGGTCCACCTGGTCGTCGGGATCGCCGCGAAATCCGACGAGCACCTGGAGATCCTGTCCAACCTGACCGACGTGCTGAGCGACGCGGGCGAGGCCGACCGGCTCGCTCACACCCGATGACGCGCGAGACATCGCCAGCCGGCTATCGTCGTCTCCCGTCTGCGCAGCCAAGCGCCGCGCCAGCCGAGGCCGGAAGACCTGGCCAACGGCTTCGATATCGTCATCCGCAACCCGCACGGCCTGCACGCCCGGCCGGCAACGGCGCTCGCGGAGCTGGCGAAGAGCTTTCCAGTCGACCATCCGGCTGCGCTTGGACGATCGGGTAGCCGACGGCAAGAGCCTCATCTCGCTGTTGAAGCTCGGAGTCGAGAACGGATCGACCATTCGCGTCATGGCCGACGGACCGGATGCCGAGAGCGCGCTGTCAGCGCTTGCGCGAGGCTGATCGAGCGGCGGGCTCGAGGACGAAGCCGAAGCGGAAGCCGAGGCGGCCGCGAAAGAGCTGGGGATCGGCGATCGACATCCCGCCATGCATCGACTGGGAAGGGCGCACGATCGCCGGCATCGCCGCCTCTCCGGGATGGCGGTCGGCCCGATCCGCCAGTTCCAGCGCGGCAAGATCGTCGTCGAAGCGATGGCGCGCGATCCAGCAGCCGAGTTCGGCAAGCTCGACCATGCAATCGAAAGCGCCAAGCGCGAGCTCGGCGACCTCTTCGAAGAGGTTTGGAAGAAGGCCGGTCCTGGCAAGGCGGCGATCTTCCGCGCGCACAGCGAATTCCTTGAAGATCCGGAGATGATCGACGCGGCTCGGGCGCTGATCCGCGAGGGACATAGCGCCGGGTGGTCTTGGCAGCACACCTACGAGGAGCGAGCCGACGTCCTCGCCGGCATGAAGGATCCTGTCCTCTCCGGCCGCGCCATCGACCTGCGCGACGTCGGCCGCCGCGTGTTGCGGTTGCTCGCCGATCGGGTCGAGGACGAGCCGGGCGCTTCCGGATCGGCCGGTGATCATCGTCGCCGACGACCTCAGCCCGTCGGATACGGCGCGCCTCGACCCGGCGTTCGCACTCGGGCTCTGCACCGCCGCCGGCGGGCCGACCTCGCACACGGCGATCATCGCCCGGTCGCTGGACATCCCGGCCGTCGTCGGCGCTGGCGGCTCGGTGCTCGATGTCGAGGACGACACGCCGGCGGTGCTCGACGGCAACGGCGGCATTCTCGTGATCCGGCCGACCGAGAGCCGACGAGACGGCCGCCCGCCGCACGCAGGCCGACCTGAAGGCGATCCGCGAGGCGGAGCGGCGCGCCTGCTACCAGCCGGCGATCATGCTCGACGGCGCCCGCGTCGAGGTGGTCGCCAACATCAGCGATCCTGGCCGAAGCGGCGCTCGCCGTCGATGCCGGCGGCGAGGGCGTGGGTCTGCTGCGCACCGAGTTCCTGTTCCTGCAGCGCGATCGCGCGCCGAGCGAGGACGAGCAGGTCGACGCCTACACGACGATGGTCAAGGCGCTGAACGGGCTGCCGCTGATCATCCGCACGCTCGACATCGGCGGCGACAAGGAAGTGCCGTACCTGTCGATGCCGGCGGAGGAGAACCCGTTCCTCGGCGAGCGCGGCATTCGCCTGTGCCTGGCGCGGCCGGAGCTGTTCCGCACGCAGCTGCGCGCCATCTTCCGCGCGGCGGCGGCCGGCCCGGTCCGCATCATGTATCCGATGATCTCGACGCTCGAGGAGCTGGCGAAGGCGAAGGCGCTGACCGAGGAGGTGCGCAAGCAGATGGGCGCCGAGCCGGTGGAGATCGGCATCATGATCGAGGTGCCGTCGGCGGTGATCATGGCGCCGGAGCTGGCCCGCGAGGTCGACTTCTTCTCGATCGGCACCAACGACCTCACGCAATACGTCCTGGCGATGGATCGCCTGCACCCGGTGCTCGCCAAGCAGGCCGACGGGCTGCATCCGGCGGTGCTGCGGATGGTCGACCGCACGGTCTGCGCCGCCAAGGCCGCCGGCAAGTGGGTCGGCGCCTGCGGCGGCATCGCCGGCGATCCGAAGGGCGTCGCCATCCTCGTCGGGCTCGGGGTGAGCGAACTCAGCGTCAGCATCCCCAGCATCGCCGCGGTGAAGGCGCAAATCCGCGGGATGACGATGGACAAGGCCGAGGGCGCTGGCGCAACGCGCTCTCTCTTGCCGCAACGCCGGCGAGGTTCGCGCTCTCTCTTGAGAACGCGCATGGAATTCGCCGTTGCAGGAGGTCGATGATGACCAACGCACCGCGCATTGCCACCGTCAGCCTGAACCCGGCGATCGATCAGACGGCGCTGGTGCCGAACTTCACCGCAGGCGCGGTGAACCGCGTCCTTCGCGAGCAGTCCGACGCTGGCGGCAAGGGCGTCAACGTCGCTTCGTTCCTCGCCCACTTCGGTCTTGCCGTTTCCGTGACAGGCCTGCTCGGGGACGCCAATAGCGAGCCGTTCGTTCGTCTGTTCCGCGAGAAGGGCATCGTCGACCGCTTCGTGCGGGTTCCCGGCCTGACGCGCGTCAACGTCAAGATCGTCGACGAGGCCCAGGACCGGGTGACCGACATCAACTTCCCGGGCCTGCAGGTCGAGCGATGATCATCTGGCCCGCCTCTACGCGGCGGTTGACGCGCTCGCCGACGACACCCAATGGTTCGTGCTGTCCGGCAGCGTGCCGGCGGGCGTTCCGGACGCCGTCTACGCCGAACTGATCGCCCGGCTGAAGCGACGAGGCAAGACCGTCGTGCTCGACGCCAGCGGGCCGCCGTTCGCGGCGGCGATCCCGACGTCGCCGGACATCATCAAGCCGAACATCGAGGAACTTCAGGAGCTGGTCGGTGGCCGCCTCGCCGGCCATGCCGACGTCGTCCAGGCCGCCCGAGCGCTGGTCGGACGGGGGATCGGCCTGGTCGCGGTCTCGATGGGCAGCGAGGGCGCCGTGTTCGTAGAGCGCGACGAGGCGGTCTTGGCGATTCCGCCGAAGATCACCGTGAAGAGCACAGTCGGCGCCGGGGACGCCATGGTCGCCGGCATCGTCACCGGCGAGCCTGCGAGGATTGGACCTGGCCGATAAGGCGCGACTGGCGACCGCCTTCTCCTTGGGCGCGCTAGGCGAGATCGGTCCGCGGTTGCCACCGCCCAGCGTGGTCGAGGCCGCCATGCGGGACGTCCGCGTCCAGCCGATCGACACACGGGAGAACTCTGGGAGCGTGAGATGGCGAAGATCGTTGGAGTGACCTCCTGTCCTACCGGTATCGCGCATAGCCTGATGGCGGCGGAAGCCTTGAAGAAGACAGCGGCGCTGATGGGGCACGAATTCCGGGTCGAGGTGCACGGCGCGGAAGGGACCAAGGATGCCTTGACCGACGAGGAAGTCGATGCCGCCGATGCGGTAATCCTCGCCGCCGACATCCACGTCGGAGTCGAACGCTTCGCGGGAAAGCCGATTACCGAAGTCTCGACAAGCAGGGCGATACGCCACACCGAGGCGGTCATGGCCGAGGCGCTCGCCCGCGTTCCAGGTGCCGCCATGCCTACGCCGCCGCCTACGCCGGCCAAGCCGCCGGAGGTCGATGCGGCGCCGGCGACGAAGGTCGGGCCGACCAAGGGCAAGCGGATCGTCGCGATCACCGCCTGCCCAACGGGCATCGCCCACACCTTCATGGCCGCCAAGGCGCTGGCCACGGCGGCGACCAGCGGCGGCCACGAGATCAAGGTCGAGACGCAGGGCTCGGTCGGCGCCAAGAACCAGTTGACCGGCGAGGAGATCGACAAGGCCGATGTGGTGATCATCGCCGCCGACACCCACGTCGATCTGGCGCGTTTCGCCGGCAAGCCTCTTTACCAGACCTCCGTCGGCGCCGCCGTCAAGCAGGCGCCGAGCGTGCTCGATTCAGCGTTGGCGCAGCCGACCACCCTGACCGCGGGGCCGGCCGGAGCCAGTGGCCGCCGCCGCCGCCGCGCCGAAGAAGGGCGGCGAGAGAGCCGGCCCCTACAAGCACCTGCTCACCGGCGTCTCCTACATGCTGCCGATCGTCGTCGCCGGCGGGCTGACGATCGCGCTTTCGTTCGTTTTCGGCATCGAGGCCTTCAAGCAGGAGGGAACGCTGGCCGCGGCGCTGATGAGCATCGGCGGCGGCGCCGCCTTCGCCATCATGGTGCCGGTGCTGTCCGGCTTCATCGCCTATTCCATCGCCGACCGGCCGGGCCTGGCGCCGGGGCTGATCGGCGGAATGCTGGCGGTGAACCTGCAGGCCGGCTTCCTCGGCGGCATCGCTTCGGGCTTTCTCGCCGGCTACGTCGCCAAGTGGATGCGCGACCACATCAAGCTGCCGACGAACTTCGAAGGACTGAAGCCGGTGCTGGTGATCCCGCTGCTGTCGACGCTGGTGGTGGGCCTGCTGATGGTCTACGTGATCGGCGAGCCGGTGCGCGTCATCATGGTGGAGCTCACCCGGTTCCTGCAGGGCATGGGGACGACGAACGCCCTGCTCCTCGGCCTGCTGCTGGGCGGCATGATGGCGGTCGACATGGGCGGGCCGATCAACAAGGCGGCCTACACCTTCGCCGTCGGACTGCTCACCAGCGACACCTTCACGCCGATGGCGGCGGTGATGGCGGCGGGCATGACGCCGCCGCTCGGCATCTCGCTGGCCACTTTGCTCGGACCCAACCGCTTCGCCCGCGAGGAGCGGGAGGCGGGCAAGGCGGCCGGCGTTCTCGGCCTTTCGTTCATCACCGAAGGAGCGATTCCGTTCGCCGCCAAGGACCCGCTGCGCGTCATTCCGGCGATGGTCGCCGGCTCCGCCGTGGCCGGCGCGATCTCCATGTACTTCGGCTGCGGCCTGCGGGCGCCGCACGGCGGCGTGTTCGTGCTCGCCATTCCGAACGCGGTCAGCCACCTGGGCTGGTACGCCGTCGCCATTGTCGCCGGCTCCCTCGTGACCGCCGCGGCGTTGCTGATCGTCAAGCGGCCTCTGGAAGAGCCGAAACGGGCGACCGTCGTCGCTCCTGCGGAATGAGGGTAGGACAACAATGCAACGGATCATCTTGGCGCTGTTGTCCCCTCTTCTTGCTCTTTTGCTCCTTGCTCTCTTCCCGGCGATGACGATGGCCAAGGAGTTTGTTCTGTCGGACGTGGAGGCGGCCAGCCGCATCGACGAATGGTCGGTTTCCAGCACCGATATCGGTATCGCCGCCGCTCCTCCATTCTCGGTCAAGAAGCGCAGCCTGCACGGAGGCAAGCAGGAAGGCGTGGAGTTGATCGAGATCGATAACGGCCGCACGACGCATTTCGCTGATCCCGACGCGGGGAATGAGCGTGTTTCGCGTGCGCAGTGGCGACATCACCCTCGGCTGGAACTCTCCGGTCAAGCAGATCGTCAATCCGGCGTTCATCGAACTCGACAGTCGTGGCGGGCTCGGTTGGCTGGACGGCTTCAATGAATTGCTGGTGCGCTGCGGCTTCGAATGGGCGGGCCATCCCGGCATGGACAACGGCAAGCTGCTCACCCTGCACGGACGCGCCGGCAATACGCCCGCCTCGAAGGTCGTCGTGGTCATCGACGACCAGCCGCCGCACCGGATCCGCGTTCGCGGCAAGGTCGACGAGCAGGTCTTCAAGTTCGTCGATTACGAGGTTTGGACGGAACTCTCGACGGAGCCGGGAAGCCGCAGCTTCCGGGTCAGCGACACGCTGACCAACCGCGGCGACTACGAGCGCGAGTTCCAGATCATCTATCACGGCAATTTCGGCCCGCCGCTGCTCGAGGAAGGCTCGACCTTCGAAGCGCCGGCCAAGCAGGTCACGCCGTTCAATGACTATGCCGCGAAGGACGTGGCGACATGGGCGACGTATCGTGGGCCGACCCGAGACTTCGACGAGCAGGTTTATAATCTCCTCCTCTTCGCGGACCCTAACGGTTCAACGACGGTTATGCTGCGCAACACGGCGGGCGACCGCGGGATCAAACTGCAATACAACGTGGCCGAGCTGCCGTACTTTACGTTATGGAAGAACACCGACACCGAAAAGCAAGGATACGTCACCGGCCTGGAACCTGGAACCGGGTATGCTTACAACCGCAGTATCGAGCGGAATTTCGGGCGCGTTCCGAAATTGCCTGCCGGCGCGTCACGGTCGTTCACCCTCGACTACACGGTGCTGCCGACAACAACGGATGTCGCGGCGGCTACCCGGGAAGTATCGGCGATCCAAGGCGACCGCAAGACCGTGGTCAATTCTCAGCCGCAAGTTCCGGGGGACAAGCACTAACAGGCTTAGACGTAGGGGCTGTTGAAGAAGCCGGATCGGCAGCACCGCGCGGCGGGATCAGTTCCTTTTGGCGCGGGTTGTGTTATCGCTCGACCAAAGTCAGGCTGGATGGGCGTCAGCGCGCGTAACATCGGCCTTTCGCAACCGGGTCAGCCCCAAGAGGAGTGCGAGCAGAGCGGCGGCGAGCCGCTTCCGCGAGGCCCCCGCTGCCCCATCTGGTCTGATCTCCTTGATCTGCGACCATCCGACCACCATGCGACAAGTGTCGCCCCAAAGGCCAGCGGCCCCGACTTATGCAACAGCCCCGATCCAGTTGTTGCCGGCCTCGGTCGCGCCGATCTGCGCGCCCTTCATCACCACGATGCGCTGCGCCGGATGCATCGGCGACAGCGTGTCCATGATCTCGCGCAGATAGGGCGTCCGGCTGGTTCGCCAGCGGCCGGCCTCGTTGGCGCCGCGCGGGCTCAGCAGGCGATGGCTGTCGGCCCACCGTGAAACCGTAAGCTCCGGATCCGGCGTGCGGCCGTCGCGCCAGGTGCGCAAAAGGTCGAGCGCGCCCTTGAAGCCGACATCGATGCCGCTAGCGGAATTCGCATCGAACCTCGGCGAGGCTTGCGAGGTGCTCTCGTACATGGCTCTCCAGCACGGTCTGCAGGGCGTGGGCGTCGACGCCGAGTTCGGCCGCCATCATGGCCGCGACGCGCGCCGGCCAGCCGAGCCAGACGTCGCGCTCCTGGCGGGCCAGGCGAAACACCAATGCTGTGGCGCGCGCCCGGTCGACCAGCTCGCCCTCCTTCTGCTGCAGCTCCATCCGCCGCAGCCGCGCCTTCAGCACCTCGTTGGCGGTGCGCGCCGCCATGAAGTCGATCTTGCCCTCGGGGTTGGGCAATCCCTGTTCGCGCAGCGTCTCGGCGACCGCGCCGGCCGCGGCTTGCGGCACCGGCCGCAGGCCCGCTGGACTGGGCTGGCCGCCGCTGGCGCGGGCGCGTGCCGGCCACGCTGCTGTGACGGGTCGGTGGTGGTCGCCCGGCGCTGGTCGGATTTGCCGGCATCGATCGAGCCGTCGGCATGCAGCACCAGCCGGCCGAACAGCCGCGCCTTCGACACCGCGCCGCGCGTGATCCCGGCGTGCGCGGCGTACTGGCGTTCGCTCATCCCAAGCAATTTGATGATCCGATCAACCAGTTAGAAACGCATTTAGTTACAGACGCTTGCCTTGCATAGGTTCGCCCGTGGAGCGAATGTCTGGACATCGAAACGAACCGAGGACAACGACGATGACCGACTTCACGGGAGCCCAGCTGGCCACCATCCTCAGCGCGCTCGACGGCCAGACGCGCAACCCGGCCAGCAAGCCCGCGGCGCTCGCCGCGATCCGCCGGCACGCCGACGAGCTCGGCTGCACGGTCGAGGGCATCCTCGAAGCGGCCGCCGGCTTGCTCGACGGGCGGATGAGCGCCGACGACTTCCGCGCCGCGCTGCGCGACGACGGCGCCACCGACGAGCCCGGCGACGACGCCGCGACAGACGTCGCCGAAGCGGACGAAGACGCGCCCGTGGCCGCGACGGCTGCCCCGCAGGCCGGACCGGCCGAGAGTGGGACGAACGTCGGCCCGAAGCAGCAGCTGCTCGCTGCCTGCCAGGCCGCCGAGCATTGGCTGCAGGCCGAACTGGACCGCCCGGGCCAGACCCGGCCCGACGATATCCTGCGCGTCCTGCGCGCCGCCATTGCGCGGGCCGGCAGCCGCGCCGGGCGACGACGGGAGAGCCGCCGAAGCCGCCGCGCACCGACAGCAAGCAAGCCCGCCTCATCGCGATGCTGCACCGAGGCGCATCGATCAGCGAAATGACCCGCGAGCTCGGCTGGCTGCGGCATACCTGCCACGGCGCGCTTGCCGGCCTGAAAAAGAAGCGCGGCCTGGAGATCGTCTCCGACAAGCGCGCCCACGGCGAGCGCATCTACCGGCTGGTGCCCGAGCGACGCGTCTAGAACGGGCGCGATGCCTCTACCGACCTTGCAGCATCCGCTGCCCGATCGGCGCGTTGGCGCGTCTCGATTCGGCCGCGCCGCCGACATGCGGATCGCCTCGAAGGTTCTCCGCAGCGCCTAGGACCGCGCGATCGACGCCACGGTGAAGATCTGCCCCGATCCGGGAGCTGCTTGGTCATTCCAGCTTCCCGCGAAGCAACAGCTCCGCCACGACGGCGGAGACCTGGTTCTTCGTAGCCCCCCCTGGACATGCTCTTGACACGCTCCCGTAACCAAGACTTGTCCCAGCCATCCTTCTCGGCGATCCTGCGTGGCCCTCTCGGTCGGTGTCGTGGCGTCCGCCCCGCATTCCAAAGATAACCTCACCGCTGCGTTTGGCAACATGTCTCCGATTTCAGCGAATTGCAGTCGCAGCCGGTCAAAGACTATGGTCCGCAGCTGCGGTTGGAAAACAGCTTGTAGCGTTGGGCACCCCTCTCGTCGGTGCCGTCGAACGCACGTAGGGCAACGCCACGAAGTCCAGGTAGCTCTTGCACTCGACCACCCGCAGGAGGTTTGTCACGCCCCCTGCAGGCGACGATTCCAATTCCCAGCGAGGGGACGACCGTCGGCGGATCGCCTTCTTCTCCTCCTTGGTCAGCTCGACCTTGACCGAGGTCCGCACCCAACAGCCCTCCATCCAGAGGATCTCGCTAACCAGCTGTTCGAACGCGTCCACCCGCTCGCCCCTAGCAGTATTATGGTTCTTATAGCGGCGACCCGGTACCGCCACATGCGGGCCGACCGCAGCGCAACACCCTGCCAGGTTAACCCGGCTCACCCGAAAACCCCCTGTCTCTTGCGACGGCTTGCCCACCGACAGCGGGAAGGCCGCGATCTGCGTCGCCACCGCCACGCCGTACCCGACCGCGACGGTGGCGAGCGCCTCCACCAGCGACATGCAGCGACACTGCCTGGTTGCGGAGGCGGGACTCGAGACCCGCGTCCGCAGGATATGAACCTGCCAAGGTGCCGCTCCTCTACTCCGCTGCGCAAGCTTCGGGAACGCGCTGGCGGCCAGCTCGTCGAACGTCCGGCCGTCATCCTCCAGCGCCGCCTGCTTACCGGTCGCCTGCTGCCAGCGCAGCACCGCCACGTCGACATACTGCGGGCTGATCTCCATTGCGAAGACGCGCCGGCCGGTGACCTCGCCGGCCATGATCTGCGATCCGGAGCCGCTGAAAGGCTCGTAGCACAGCCCGCCCGGCCGCACGTGCTGGCGCATCGGAATGGCGAAGCAGTCGAGCGGCTTCGGCGTCGGGTGGTCCGGCCGCTCCTCGCCGTACAGCGACCTGATGTCCCAGACGCTCGCCAGGTAGTCGTCGGCGACCCGCGGCGGCTTGTGGCCGGTGAGCCAGCCCATGAAGCACGGTTCGTGCTTCCACAGGTAGAACGACCGGGTCAGGATGGGGCGATCCTTGCACCAGATGATCTGCTGGTGCACGAACGCGCCGCACTTCACCCAGACGCCCTCGACCATCGCCTGCCGGCGGCTGGCGTGCCAGCAGTACCAGGCGGCGTTGGGCGCGATGGCGTGCTCGATCGCGGCGCGGATGAAGCCTTCGTAGAGGTCGGGGCCCTGCGACGAGTTGTCCCAGGCGATGGCGTAGGTGCTCGGACCAGTCTCTCAGATGGGCTTCTCTGCGTCAAGGGTTCAGTGTTCA
>CAWAYT010000027.1:0-8726 GCA_963786265.1 uncultured Alphaproteobacteria bacterium | reverse complement strand
ACCAGCGTTTCATTCAGTAAGCAGGCGCCGCGTGTGGATAGCGATCATTCGCTCCTCGTCGGTGGGGATCACCCATGCCGAGACGGGGCTTTCTGCGGTCGTAATGCGGGGGCCATCCGCGGCGTTCGCAGCGGGATCGAGGCGAAGTCCGAGCCACTCGGCACAGCGGCAGACATGTTCCCGAATTTCGGGTGCGTGCTCACCGATGCCGGCGGTAAACACTAAGGCGTCGATGCCTCCAAGTACCGCCGTCAGCGCGCCCAGGTTTTTTGTGATGTGGTAGACGAACAGCTCGATCGCTTCCTTCGCCCGGGGATCGTCGCTCGCCAACAGGTCGCGCATGTCGTTGCTGATCTCGCGACACCCCGAGCAGGCCCGACTCCGTGTAGAGGAGCTTTTCGATTGCCTTGGCGTCCATGCCGAGGGCCTGCAGCAAGTACAGGATGACGCCGGGGTCGAGGGCACCCGGCCGCGTTCCCATCGGCAGGCCATCGAGGCCGCTGAAGCCAAGCGTGCTCTCAACGCTCTTGCCGTCGCGGAGCGCGCACAGGCTGGCGCCGCTGCCCAGGTGAGCGACGATAACTCGCGTCGCTTCCGGGCATGACTCCGGCAGTGTTCGGGCGATGATACTCATAAGACAAGCCGTGGAAGCCATAGCGGCGGACGCCCTGCTCGAACAGGCGTCGCGGAAGCGCGAACAGCTGGGCCACCCGCGGCTGCGTGCTGTGGAAACTGTTGTCGAAGCAGGCGACCTGCGGCAGTGCCGGATGCAGCTCGGCGAGCGCCTTGATGGCCGCGAGGTTGTGCGGAAGGTGCAACGGAAAGAAGGCGACGAGTTTCTCGATCCCGGCGATGGCTCGTCGGTCCAGCCGAATCGGGCCAGTGTAGGCCAAGCCGCCGAACACGACCCGGTGTCCCGCTGCCGCCACCCGGACATTTGTGGCGTGCGCTTCGATCCAGGCGATGATGTGGTCGATCGCCTCGCCGTGCGTGATGGCGCCTCGCGGCCACTGGCGTTCTCCCAGCATCTCGCCGGCGGCGTTCTGACAAACAAATCGGGGTTCGGTGCGCATGACCTTCGACCTGGCCTTTACCGAGAAAACAAGGCTCATTCTTGCCGCGGTCGTGTAACCGGCGAACTTGATGCTGGAGGAGCCGGCGTTGATGACGAGGAGGCCGGGTTCCATCGTGCTCACTCCGCCGCCTTCAGCAGCGCGGCTCCCCGGCGCAGCTCGGCCGCAAACAGCACGGCGAGGGCGGCCGAGGCGAGGCGCGTGCGCACGCTGTCGGCGCGGCTGGTGAGGATGATCGGCACGCGCGCGCCGAGGACGATGCCGGCGGCCTCGGCGTTGGCCAGGAAGATCAACTGCTTCGCCAGCATGTTGCCGGCCTCGAGGTCCGGCACGAGCAGGATGTCGGCATCGCCCGCGACCGGAGAGACGATGCCCTTGGTCCTCGCCGCCTCTTCGTCGATGGCGTTGTCGAAGGCGAGCGGCCCGTCGATCAGGCCGCCGTTGATCTGGCCGCGATCGGCCATCTTGCAGAGCGCCGCCGCCTCGATGGTCGCGGGCATCTTCGAGGTCACCGTCTCCACCGCCGCGAGGATCGCCACCTTCGGCTTAGCGATGCCGACGGCGTGCGCGAGCTCGATCGCGTTCTGGCAGATGTCGACCTTGTCCTCCAGCGTCGGCAGGATGTTGATGGCGGCGTCGGTGACGATGATCGGTCGTGCGAACGTCGGCACGGCCATCAGGAAGCAGTGGCTGAGCCGGCGTTCGGTGCGCAGGCCGCCCTCTTTCTTCATCACCGCATGCAGCAATTCGTCGGTGTGCAGGCTCCCCTTCATCAAGCAGTTTCCGCCTCGCCGGCGCGGACTATCGCCACCGCCACCTCGGCGGCATGATGGCTGTGCTCGGTGGACACGATGCGATAAGGCGACAGGTCGATTTTTTCGTTCGCGGCAACCGCGCGGATCTTCTTTTCCGGGCCGATCAGAATGGGCGTGATCAGGTTGCGCTCGGCCGCTTCGATCGCCCCCTTGAGCGCGTTGTCGCTGCACGGGTGAACGACGGCCGTGGTCAACGCCGACAGGCCATCGCACGCCTTGATCAACTCCAGGTATCGGTCCTCGTGCCGCAACTGGATCGTCGGCAAGTCCCTCAGCGAATGGCGGATCTTCTGCCTGGCCGCCAACACCTCGAGGGTGCCGACGATCAGTTCCTGGCCACTGTCGTCGGTGCACGCGCAGTCGAGCACGACGGTGGCGCTTTCCGGCCGCTTTTCCTTGACGGTGACGGTCGCCGTCACACGCTGGCCGATCGGTACGGGCCTAATGAAGTGGATGTCCGCGGCCGTGGTCAGCGATCCCAAACCTGGCAAGCGCGTTCCGGCGACGGTCGAGAACAGCGTTGCCGCCCACATCGCCTGTCCCCCGCCGTACGGAAACATCGACGAGTTGAGGGCCGTAGGGTCGAGGTCGATCAGGTTGAGGTTTCCGGTGACGGCCGCCCAGGTCTCGATGTCCTCAGGCCGCAGCACTCGGGTCAGGCTGGCCGCGTCGCCGATCTGGATCTCGTCAAAGGTCTTGTTTTCGATGGTCTCTGTCATCGGTCTGGTCCCGCAATCCCGGCGCTGTTGCATTAACGGCAGTGGGCTAAGATTCTCCGTGTTCAGCAGTGCAGATTAAGCGGCGAGATCGAAGAGTTTGTTGACGAATCGCACTTCGCCTGTGACCCCGGGTTCGATCAGCATGCAATGGCGGCGCCGGATCATGCGCATGATCTCGAAGCCCTTGATCGTGGCGTACGCGGTCTTCATCGACTGGAAGCCCCGGGTGGGACGGATCAGCCGTTTGAGCGCACCATGATCGGCCTCGATCCTGTTGTTGAGGTACTTCGACGTCCGGTGCCGGACGGTGTCTTTCAGCTCGCCCGTCCGTTTCAGCCGGCGCAGTGCCTTCGGATAGGAACCAAGCTTGTCGGTGGTGATCGACACCGGCGGCCAGTTGCGCATGACCTTCAGCGCCTTGGCCAGAAAGCGGCGGGCCGCCTTGGTGTTCCGGCGGTCGGACAGCATGAAATCGATCAGACGTCCGTGCTTGTCGACGGCACGGAACAAGTATTTCCACTTGCCACCCACCCTGACGTAGGTTTCGTCCACGCGCCAGGACGATGATCGGTAGCCCTGGTACCAGCGCACCCGCTTCTCGAGCTCCGGCGCGTAGCGCTGGACCCAGCGGCATAGCGTCACGTGGTCGACGGCGACGCCGCGCTCGGCCATCATTTCCTCGAGGTCCCGGTAGCTGATGCCGTAGCGGCAGTACCAGCGGACGCAGAGCAGGATGATCTCGGCCGGAAACCGGCGGCGTTTGAACACGGACATCGGGAGGGAGACGCTCCAAAAACCCGTCTGCTAGCCGCCCAGCCCGGTTAATGCAACGGCGCCGCTCGATGAGCGCGGTGCCGTAGCGCACCATCTCGTCGTACTGCTGCTCGATCAGCTCCCAGTCGATCGACCGCGTCAGGATACACGACAGGTTCGCGTAGGCACCCGCCACCCCGGCCTCGGGCAAGTAGAGCCGCTGTGCGGCGATGTTCTTCAGCCTTGGCAGCAGCTGAAAGCCGAGGAGCTTGCAGAAAGCGAACGCCACCTCGCTCTGCCCGTGGCTGTCGACGTAGGTTCGGTCGATCTCGGCGTCGGTGAGAACGGCGGTGGAAAAGTCTACCACGGTAGCGGCGGGATAGTCCCGCTGCCGGCGGAGTAAAACTCTGCCACTTTTGCCCTTTCTGGCGGCAGGGAGGGCGGGGGCATTTTCACCGTGGAACTGTATCTGAAGGTTCGTCTCGCCATTCGGGACGGGATGAGCGCGCGCGAGGCGGCACGTCACTTCGGGATTTCGCGCGAGAGCGTGAAGAAGATGCTGAGTTTTTCGGTTCCGCCGGGGTATCGGCGGATGGCGCCGATCAAGCGGCCGAAGCTGGACGGGTTCACCGAGATTATCGACCAGTGGCTGGGTGATGATGTTGGCCGGCCCCGCAAGCAGCGTCACACGGCCAAGCGGGTTTTTGACCGGCTGCGGGACGAGCACGGGTTCACCGGCGGCTACACGATCGTCAAGGATTACGTGCGCGATCAGCAGCGCCGGCGACGGGAGATGTTTGTCCCGTTGCACCACGCACCGGGCCACGCCCAGGCTGATTTTGGCGAAGCGCTGGTTGTGATCGGCGGGATCGAGCAGAAAGCGCACTTCTTCGCGCTCGATCTGCCGCATAGCGATGCGAGTTACATTCGGGCCTATCCAGCGGCAACCGCCGAGGCTTGGGTCGACGGCCACGTTCATGCTTTCGCTTTCTTCGGCCGGGTGCCGCGGTCGGTGCTCTACGACAACGACAGATGCCTGGTGGTGCGCATCCTGGCGGATGGCACACGCAAACGCGCCCGCCTCTTCAGCGGGTTCTTGTCGCATTACGTGATCCAAGACCGCTATGGCCGTCCTGGTAAAGGCAACGACAAGGGCAGCGTCGAGGGTCTGGTCGGCCGGGCCCGGCGCAACTTCATGGTGCCGCTGCCGCGTTTTGCGTCCTGGGACGATTTCAACGACTGGCTGGAGGAGCAATGCCGCAAGCGTCACGCGGACCTCCTGCGGGGCCATACCGAGACGATCGGACAGCGGCTCCAGCGGGATCTGCAGGCGATGGCGGAGCTGCCGCCTGCCCCCTTCGATGCCTGCGAACAGGCGACAGGACAGGTGAGTTCACAGTCGCTGGTCCGCTACCAGACCAACGATTATTCGGTGCCCGTCGCCTATGGCCATCGCGATGTCTGGGTACGGGGCTATGTCGATCAGGTCGTGATCGGCTGCGGCGGGGAGGTCATCGCCCGCCATCCCCGGTGCTATGACCGCGAGGACATGGTCTTCGACCCGGTCCATTACCTGCCCCTGCTGGAGCAGAAGATCGGCGCGCTGGATCAGGCGGCGCCGCTGGCCGAATGGGACCTGCCCGCGGAGTTCCAGACCCTGCGGCGCCTGATGGAAGCGCGGATGATCAAGGCCGGCCGCCGGGAGTACGTTCAGGTTCTGCGGCTGCTGGAAGGCTTCGGGATGGAAGACCTCCATGTCGCGGTCAAAGCCGCGCTGCGCATGGGCGCGGTAGGTTTTGACGCTATCAAGCACCTCGTTCTGTGCCAAGTGGAGAAGCGCCCGCCGAAGCTTGACCTTAACGTCTATCCCTATCTGCCGCGCGCCACTGTCGGCAAGACCTCGGCCGCCAGTTACCTGTGCCTGGTGTCGGGGAATGCCGCATGAACGAGGCCCCCAAACTCCTTCTGGCTCATCACCTCAAGACGCTGAAGCTCCCGACCGTGCTGCGGGAATACGACAAGGTGGCCCAGCAGTGCGCCGCCGAGGGGCTGGACCATGTTCAGTTCCTTGCCCGACTGGTGGAACTGGAGCTGATCGACCGCGAACGGCGGATGATCGAGCGCCGGATCAAGGCCGCCAAGTTCCCCGCGGTCAAAAGTCTGGACAGCTTCGACTTCAAGGCGATCCCCAGCCTCAACAAGATGCAGGTGCTGGAACTGGCCCGCTGCGAATGGATCGAGCGGCGGGAAAACGTCATCGCCCTCGGGCCGAGTGGCACGGGCAAAACCCATGTTGCCCTGGGCCTGGGGCTTGCCGCCTGTCAGAAGGGCCTCGCCGTCGGCTTCACGACCGCCGCCGCCTTGGTCCATGAGTTGATGGAGGCCCGAGACGAGCGGCGGCTGTTGCGCCTGCAAAAGCAACTGGTCAGCCACAAGCTGCTGATCATCGACGAACTGGGCTTCGTGCCGCTCAGCAAAACCGGCGCCGAGTTGCTGTTTGAGCTGATCTCACAACGCTATGAACGCGGCGCCACGCTGATCACCAGCAATCTGCCCTTCGACGAGTGGACCGAGACCTTCGGTTCCGAGCGCCTCACCGGCGCGCTGCTCGACAGGCTGACACATCACGTCAGCATCCTCGAAATGAACGGCGACAGCTATCGCCTCGGCCAGAGCCGTGCCCGCAAGGCCCGGGTCGCAGCAGACGCCCAACCATAAAAACTGGCCCTCGCCAAAGCGCCCTGGCGCGCGCGTGCCAGGGCGTTCACCAATCCCGACCGTCAGAAACGTACCGCTATGGCGGCGAGAGATCCGCGCCCAAACGGCGAACAACCGCATTCCCCGTTGCCGGCGGCCGCGACGTGACGATCGTCTGTCTGGAGAGTTGCCGCGTCGTCCGGCTGCGGTGAGGGTGCCGTCGTGCTCGCGGCCGTCCAGGACGCTGCGCGCCGCTACGCGGTGCCCTTCGGGCCTCCTTGACCGCCGCCGCGCGCGACGGCCGTGGAGACCGCAGGTCGGGACGAAGAAGCGGTTCGCGCAGGCCGAACAAAGAAGCGATCCTCGGATAAAAAGATGCGCTGACTTGGCCAACTCTTGCGCCGCCATGTGGACTGGTTTGTCGCCGCCGTTGACATTTCCATAACTTCCGCTTCCGCGACACGTGCCGGCGGTGCCATTTGGGTCGGTCGGCCGGCCTGAAACACCGGTCGGTCTATCGAGCGCCTTTCGCACGCTCTCCATACCGCGGTGACGGGATGGCGAGCAGTAACCTCTCAAAAACCGACAGGTTTTGATACGAGCGGCACACAGCCTCAAGGCGGAGTTAACACCAACCCTCACGGCGCTCTCACGCGCGGCGTGCGCCTTGCCGAGTTGCTCGATGCGAGCCGGAGGGCATCACGCGTCTGTCGGATACATGTTCGCCGGGGGGTCGTTCTCGATGAAGCGGACAAAGCGCCCGTCGGGTGCCGAGGGGAAATACAGCCAGACCGCGTGGCTGATGATCTCGGGCGGAAAGCGGTGACCGGCATATGGGTTTCGGAGCGAGCATCGTCATCCGGGCCGAATACCCGCTGCCGCCCGCCAAGGCAACCGCCGTTCGTCAAGTTGACGGTGCTCAGGTCTAACGCCCCGCAGCCCGTCAAAGGGCTTGAGATTTACTACCATTACGACAGTGATTAGTGTCATTTAACATGTGCTACCAACAATGAACATCAACAACGAGCATTATTTCACTTGACGATACGTACCGACCACATTAGGGCTACCCCTTTAGAGCCAACTAGTCCGGCTGTTGCCGGATTGGCTAATGTCTAAACGTGGTTCCTAAATAGCAAAGGAGTGAGAAAATGCCTAAGTTGCTTTCAGCACTCGTGGGCGTGTCGATGCTCGGCCTGGCAGGTGCGGCCAGCGCGGGCGAACCCGTCACCCTGACCACCGACCAGCTGGACATTGTTACGGCTGGGGTCAGCCTAACTGGCGGAGCTTCGACAGCCTTTACGGGTGGGATCGGGACGAGCACGAACTCCTCAGCCACCACTACCACCAGTGCGACAGCCGCAACAAACGGCGGCACTGTCGGTGCTGCTACTCTGGCGAGCTTCGTACTTGCGGCGAGCCCGCCGGGCTCCTAAAGCCCACGACCTTCTCGTGTCAGAAGGCGCTCGCGCCTCTGCGCAGAGAGGACCTAATTAAAAGTTGCGAGGGAAGCGAACTGAGCCACGGTTGCCGTGGCTCTTTCCCTGCAATTTTCGTCAGCCCCGCTTTGTAGCCTGTTGAGCCAGCCTGTTGCTCGCTCGCGATAGTAAGTTTTTGCTTCGTGTTCGTGGAATCGGCGCGGATAGCACCGCTTGAGTTTTTAAACGAAAAGAGTTTCGCCCCCGGCTGGGCGAGCGGACTCACGATCGAGCGAAATTTGAAGAGGCGCGAAGAGCGGTCAACTCCGCTTTCGACGTTCTCATGCAGGCCGGGCAGGAGCATTGCCGGCGCTATTTCGAGGATCGTCCGCAGGAAATTGACAGAACAACTCGCAGTGCAGTGAGCGTATATAAATTTTCCATAACGTCCGCTTACGGTTGCGGAGGCGTTCGAGCCCCGCCACCCGCCAAGAGGGCCTTTGGATGCGCCGGCGTCCGCTGGACAGGTTGACATGACTACGGGTACTCCGTAGTTAGTGGCTGGAATTCGAATGGGATGACGCCAAGGCGGCCCGCAACCTGCGCGACCACGGCGTCGGCTTCGCCCAGGCGGCCGCCGCGTGCCGCGATCCGTTCGCCGTCGAGTGGATCGATGATCGCCACCACTACGGCGAAGAGCGGGTCAATCTACTCGGCATGTGCGAAGGCGTGATCCTGCATGTGACCTACACGGAACGTGGCCAGCGCATCCGAATTATCTCGGCCCGGCGGGCGGAAAGACATGAGCAAGACGACTACTATCGCCAGAATGCGCGATGACGGCACGCTGGTCGAGTTGCTGTCCGACGGCACCGAACGGCCGATTCCAGTCACGCCCATGCGACCAATGACGGAAGCCGAGGTCGAGGCGGCGGCGGCGGCCGATCCGGACGCGCGGCCTTTCACGCCCGAAGAGCTGGCGAAGGCCCGACGGGTACCGCGCACGAAAACGCTGCGGCGTGCCCTCGGCCTCACGCAGGAGGAGTTCTCGGCCCGCTATCACATTCCCATAGGTACGCTGCGCGACTGGGAACAGGGCCGCACCGAGCCCGACCAGCCGGCCCGCGCCTATCTGACCGTCATCGCCCGCGATCCCGAAGGCGTGCTCCGCGCCCTGCAGGGTGCGCCAACTCCCGCCAGTGAAGAGACATCCGAGCCTGCGATGGCTCTCAAAAAGGAAGGTTATTGAGA
>CAWAYT010000026.1:0-152500 GCA_963786265.1 uncultured Alphaproteobacteria bacterium | reverse complement strand
TCGCGATAGAGAATATGTCGATAGTCTGGTCCTTCATATAAAGGAACGCCTAAGTGCCGACTGGAAACGTATCTATGCACTTTCCGATGAATACCGAGAGACCTACAGCAACTTAGTCTACAATGGCGAGATAGCCAAATTCAGCAAGTTTCTACTCAAATGTAGGCAGGCGTATTGGGAGCTGGGGGATCTTCTAGGCAGATTCGAGCAGACCGCGATCGCCTGGCGGGTCTTCAATGCTTGCTATCACGGCAAGCGCGTCCCGCTATCCATTGTCGTAAACCTGTTTACGTTGCTCGGGAAGTTGCACGATGCGCCGCAACCCGTGCAATCCTCCGAGACCGACGACGGGCCGGCGGAAGGGACAGGGTTCCCGCATTTCGCGCCGGATCTGTTCTGAACTTCCGCTGGTGGCTTGACCGCCCGGCCGCCGTCGGCGAGCGCACGCGCCGATTAGCTGAAGGTTTAAGGTTTAATGTGCCTCCAGTTGGTGTCGCGCCTCGACGAGCATCTCCTCCATCTTCTTCCGAACAGTCTCGCGGGTCACGGTCACACCGTGCCGCTGAAAATCGGCGAGCACTTTGCGGATTACGTCCTCATCGCCGGGCTCTTCCAGGTCGCTGCTGACCACTTCCTTCGCATACGATTCCGCTTGAGGGCCACCAATGTTCATGAGTTCAGCGGCCCACAAGCCGAGTAGCTTGTTGCGCCGCGCCGCCACTCGAAAATCTTTCTCGTGCTTGTGCGAGTGATCTTTCTCATGCAGCCTACCCTTGGACCGATCGTACGCCATAACACCTCACCTTTATTTGTATTTACATCACCCGCGGCCGGCACCGCGATACAATTGAGATAACTTCTGTCACGGTCATATCAAGGCTGCGGCCAGCGAGAAACCGCGCGCAGCCCGCTTCCATTCCGCGCAGCCCCGGTTGTCGGCAACGGTCGTTTTGCAATGCCCGGCTCTGCTTTTCGGCGGCTAGGCCGATCATTACGGGCCGGCGATATCCCCGCGGAACCTCTCGAATTCCGCGAACGTCACCGTACCGTCGCGATCCAGATCGGCTGTACCGAATTGCGCGAAGCTCGCCTGGTTGAACTCGAAGCCGGACAGCCGGCCATCCTGCTCGATATCGGCCACATCGAAAGCTGTAATCCGACATGCCTGGCATTTCGCTCCGCTCAAGGTAGATGTCGTTGTTGTTGTCGAGCAGATAGAAGATCGCCATCCTCCGCTCACGCCACTCCGACCCGGAAATCGTCCCCTGGCGGTCGATGTCGAGCAATCTGAATACTTCGCCGTCGGTCATCCGTTGCCCAGGCCGCGGCCGCATTCCTCGGAAGTCCGGCTCGATTTGCGGCGGCGTGCCCGGCCGAAGCGGCTGCTGCTGGGCGCCGGCTATCGGGGATATGAGCAGCGCTAGCGCCAGACTGATTGTTCGCCGGAAGAAGTTCATCGTCGCTCTGTCGAGTGTGCCCTGCGCGCCCCTCAGATCACTCGCTTCTCGCGCAGGCTCGCGAGCTCGTCGTCGGTCATGCCGAGCAGGCCTTTCAGCACCGTCGTCGGTGTGCTCGCCGAGCGCCGGGCCGAGGTGTCGATGCGGCCGGGAGTTTCGGAGAGGCGCGGAATGACGTTGGGGACGATGACCGTCTCGCCCTGATCGCCGACATCGAAGGCGACGAGGTTGCGGCGCGCGTGGAACTGCCGGTCGCCGAAGATGTCGGCGATGTTGTTGAGCGGCCCGGCCGGCGCATCGTGCGCGTAGCAGCGCTCCAGCAGCTCGGCGCGGCGTCAGCGAGCCGCACCAGTCGCGGACGATCTCGTTGACGTCGCTGCGGTTCTCCAGCCGGGTCTTCTGCTCGCCGTAGAGGCTGGAGGAGGCCAGCTCCGGCCGGCCCATGGCGTCGGCCAGGCGGGCGAACATCTTGTCGGTGGTGCAGGCGATCGCCACCCACTTGCCGTCCTTGGTCGGGAAGTGGCCGTAGGGGCAGCCGCTCTCGATGTGCGGGCCGTGCCGCTCGCGCACCGTGCCGTACATGGCGTAGGCGGGCGCCAGCTCGTCGGTGCAGCGGAAGACGCATCTCGTAGAGTGCCGTGTCGATGTACTGGCCGCGGCCGGTCTTCTGCTTGTGGCGCAGCGCCATCAGCACGCCGATGCAGCCGTAGAGGCCGCTCATGTAGTCGCCGAGCGTGGTCGAGCCGGGGGTCACCGGGCGTGCCCTTCGGCATGCCGGCGAGATAGGCGAGGCCGCCGACCGCGTGCGCGATGCGGGCGAAGCCAGGCCGGTCCTTGTAGGGGCCGGTCTGGCCGTAGCCGGAGACGCGCAGCATGATCAGCCCGGGGTTGATCTCGCGCAGCACCTCCCAGCCGACGCCCCATTTCTCCAGCGTGCCCGGCCGGAAGTTCTCGCACAGGATGTCGGTCTCGTCGACCAGCCGCTTGAACAGCTCGACGCCCTCCTTGCGGTGCAGGTCGATGGTCACCGACTTCTTGTTGCGCGCCTCGGACAGCCAGGTGAGCGTATCGCCGCGGCTGGTCGGCGTGCCGAACCGCCGGCAGGCATCGCCGCCGATCGGATGCTCCACCTTCAGCACCTCGGCGCCGAACTCGCCCAGGATGCGCCGCGCAGTAGGGGGCGGCGATCACCGTCGCCACGTCGATGACGCGGATGCCGGCGAGCGGCAGCGGCGGTACTGTTCGGCTCGGTCATCGCGCAGAGCCTCCTCGAGCCGCTAGCCGCGCCGTCAAATGATCTTGTGCTTGCGCAGCTCGGCGATCTCGGCGGCCGACAGCTCCAGCAGCTCGCGCATCACCTCGTAGGTGGCGTTGCCGAGCGGCGGGCCGAGGTTGGCGATCCGCCCCGGCGTCTCCGACAGCGTCGGCACCACGCCCGGCACCACCACCTTGCCCACCCCCTCCTCCTCGATCTCGGCGAGGTTGCCGCGCGCCCGGAAGTGCTCGTCCTCGAAGATGTCGGCGATCGAGTTCAGCTTGCCGACCGGCACCTCCTTGTCGATGCAGCGCGGCATCACCTCGTCGCGGCTGAGCGCAGCCGACCCACTCGACGACGATCGCGTTGACCTCGTCGCGCGCCGCCAGCCGCTTGCGCTGCTCGCCGTAGAGCAGGTGCGAGGCCAGCTCCGGCCGCTCCATCGCCTCCGACAGGCGCTCGAACATCTTGTCGGTGGTGCAGGCGATCGCCACCCACTTGCCGTCCTTGGTGCGGAAGTGGCCGTGCGGCACGGCGACGAAGCTGCCCGAGCCCTCGCGTTCGCGCACCTTGCCGAACAGGCCGTAGGCGGCGGCGAGCTCGTCCATCTGCCGGAACACCGCCTCGTAGATGCCGACGTCGATCACCTGGCCGCGCCCGGTCTCCTCCTTGTGGCGCAGCGCCAGCATCACGCCGATCACGCCGTAGAGGCTGGAGATGTAGTCGCCGAGCGGCGCCGTGCCGGGAACCACCGGCGTCTCGCCGGGAAAGCCCGCGAGGTAGGAGAGGCCGCCGATGGCGTGGGCGATGTGCGCGAAGCCGGGGCGGCGGCGGTAGGGCCCGGTCTGGCCGTAGCCGGAGACGCGCAGCATGACCAGGCCGGGGTTGGCCTGCGTGCAGCACCGGCCAGCCGAGCCCCCATTCCTCCATCGTGCCGGGGCGGAAGTTCTCGACCAGCACGTCGGACTTGGCGACCAGGCGGATGAACAGCTCGACGCCCCGCTTCTGGCGCAGGTCGATGGTCACCGACTTCTTGTTGCGCGCCTCCGACAGCCAGGCGAGGGTGGCGTCGTGACGCTTGGTGGGGGTGCCGAAGTGGCGCATCGGATCGCCGGCGATCGGATGCTCGACCTTCAGCACCTCGGCGCCGAACTCGCCCATGATCGAGGCGGCGTAGGGCCCGGCGAGGAAGTTGCCGACGTCGATGACGCGCACGCCGCTCATCGGCAGTTCGCCGTGCCGGCCGGCTGCCGCTCAATCGGTGCCTCGCGGACAGCCTCATCGCCGGAGGCGGATCCCTGTTCCAGCGAGGGCGCGAATTCATCCCCTTGCGCTTGCATCGCCCGCCTTCCCTTCGGTCAGCTCGCTTCGGCCGGTGCTTAGCCGGCCTCGTTTCGTCGATGCACGCGATGACCGAGCCTTCTTGTGCATTGCCGATACGAGGACCCCTCCGCCTCACTTCGGGGACGCTAGCAAGATTCGCTCCGCCCGTGCCACTTTGTTGAGAGCCGTCTCCACCGCAGCCGGCGACGCCGGCCGCCGCGCGAAGACGTGCGAGCATCCCTCCTGGGAGCGGCTTTTTGCCGGGGAGAACGCCATGAATCGAATTCTCGAAGGCTTGCGGATCGTCGAGGGCTCGGCGTTCGTCGCGGCGCCGCTGTGCGGCATGACCTTGGCGCAGCAGGGCGCTGACGTTATCCGTTTCGATCCGCTGCAAGGCGGGCTGGACGCGCATCGCTGGCCGCTCACCGCCGATGGCGGCAGTCTATACTGGGTCGGGCTCAACAAGGGAAAGCGCTCGCTCGCCGTGGACACGCGCAGTCCGGAAGGACAGGAGTTGGTGGTCAGCCTGATCACGCAGCCGGGCGAAGGCGCGGGTATCTTCCTCACCAACTTCCCGGCCTCCGGCTGGCTCGGCTACGAGAGCCTGAGCAAGCGGCGGCGCGACCTGATCATGATGAACCTGTTCGGCAATCCGGACGGCTCTTCGGCGGTCGACTACACCGTAAACTGCGCCATCGGCATCCCATTCGCCACCGGGCCGACGCACGGCGACAAGCCGGTCAACCCGGTCAACCACGTGCTGCCGGCGTGGGACGCGATCACCGGCACCACCGCGGCGATGGGCATCCTCGCCGCCGAGCGGCACCGCCTGCGCACCGGCGAGGGACAGTACATCAAGCTGTCGCTTTCGGACGTGGCGATGGCCATGGTCGGCAACCTCGGCTACATCGGCGAGGCGCAGGTCAACCGCGAAGACCACTACTCGTTCGGCAATTACCTCTACGGCGCCTACGGGCGGGACTTCGAGACCAAGGACGACCGATATGTCTATGTCGTCGCCATTACCAAGCGGCAATGGCAAGCGCTGTGCGAGGCGACCGGCCTGGCGGACAAGCTGGCGCTGATCGAACCTCTTCTGGGCGTCGACCTGAGCCGGGAAGGCGATCGCTTCAAAGCCCGCGACGCCATCTCGGCGGTGCTGCAGCCGTGGTTCCAGGAGCGCTTGCTGGACGACGTACGCAGCGCATTTCAGGGAACCGGCGTCTGCTGGGGCCCATACCAGACGTTCCAACAGATGGTGGCCGAGGACGCCCGCTGCTCGGAGCGGAACCCGATGTTCTCGATGCTCGAACAGCCGGGGATCGGCCGCTACCTTGTGCCGGGCTCGCCGCTCCACTTCTCGGCGGTTCCGCGCGAGGCGCCCCGGCGCGCGCCTGTTCTGGGCGAACACACCGATCAGGTGCTGGCCGAAGTGATCGGCTTAAGCGACGGGGCGATCGGCAAGCTCCGCGAGAAGCGCATCGTCGGCGGGCCGATCGAAATTTGATCATCGCTTCTCGGCACACAGCCCCAAACGAACGTCGCTTCGGGCGCAGTGCCGGAGGTTGATCGGCAATGACCGCCGTAGCCCGCGCGGCCGGCCGCTCCGGAACCGCCGGACATCCAAGGCGTTTTGCTCGTGGATGCAGCCAGGTAAGGAGAGCGCACATGGCGGAAGATGATCCGAAGAACGAAGGCGAGGGCAGCCGAACGGCGGCGCGCGCCTACAACGAAAAGACCAAGCAGTTCGTCGAGAACGAAGACGTCGAGGCTAAAGCGGAGGAAGCGGCTCAGGCCTTGGAAGGCCAGGAAGGGGACGAGCTGCGCAAGGCGGAAGAGCAGGGCCGTTCTCACTCACACGGCGAGGATCCACAGGTCCATCGCGACAAATAGCGGGCATGTCGCACCTATCCGCCGCCGCCAGTCCGTCGGTGTTTGTCTGTGTCCCTCGTATGGCGGCGTGTGCCGCCGCTGGCGTCGTGGGTAGCCCCTGACACTTTCCATCTTCGATGGATACGGTGTGAGGGGCCTAGGAAACGGGAGGTCGGTTCTGCTGAGGGTGACGGTATGGACAACAGATTTCACTGGAGCTTGGCCGCGGTGGCGCTCGGCGCGCTGGTGGCGGTAATACTCACCGCCTTTCACTTTGCGGGTCGGGCGGAGGGGGAACTCAAGTACGTCGAGCAAGGCGAGGCTTCGTGGTACGGCCCAGGGTTCCAAGGCAAGAAGACGGCCAGTGGCGATAAGTACGAACTCGAACGACCTGACGGCGGCGCACCGCAGGCTGCCACTGGGCTCCGAGGCCACCATCACCAATCTCGAGAATGGCAAGCAGGTCGAGGTCGAGATCAACGACCGCGGACCCTACGCGGCTGGTCGAAAGATCGACCTCTCGAAGGCGGCGGCAGAGAAGTTGGATATTCTCGATGACGGGACCGCTCCGGTCCGCATCGAAGCGACGGAAGAACAGCTCAAGCCGGGCGCCCACGGTCGCTAAGCGCCCGCCATCCAAAGTTCACGATCCTGCCCCTATCGCGGTCCGTCCGCGCGCGCAGCCATGGCCGAACTGGCCCACGGCCGGCAGAGCCTCGGCTAAGCGGTGTACCATTTCCGTGATGAGTGTGATGCAGATTACAGAGGAGCGGCTTCGGGCCGATTACAATGTGCGTATAACGTGACGAACTTGGATATAGGTCCAGCAATTCCCACGAAGCATTTAAACTGCGTGCATACAACAGTAAAAACGTCTCTCGTCAGAGGTCGATCAGTGCTTCTACCTCCGGGGGGGGTTCTGGCCAGAGGCGTTCTAGCGGGGCTTCGGCCCCGCTTTCTTTTTGTCTCGATCCGCAGGAACAGCTCCGGGGATTTCGATCCCTTTCAAATCGGCTTCGCGGCGGGAAAGCAAGACGAGAGGTGAGAGCGCCTGAAAATGCGCTCGCGCCGGCTACCCCCGGCTGGCCTGCCAGCGTACCTCGAAGGCATCCCAGAGTTGCGCCTCAAGCGAAACATTGTCGAAGCGGCCGATCTCCTGAATGCCAGTGGGCGAGGTCACGTTGATCTCCGTGAGGTAATCGCCGATCACGTCGATGCCGACGAACAGCAACCCGCGTCTGCTCAGCTCCGGGCCGATCGCCTCGCAGATCTCGCGGTCGCGCGCCGAGAGCGTCGCCTTCTCCGCACGGGCGCCGACGTGCAGGTTGGCGCGCGCCTCGCCCGCCTTCGGCACCCGCTTTACCGCGCCCACGGCGCGGCCGTCGATCAGGATGATCCGCTTGTCGCCCTCGCGGATCTCCGGAAGATAGCGCTGTACGACGATGGGCTCGCGATAGAGCTGAGTGAACATCTCCAAGAGAGCATTGAGGTTGTCGTCGTCCGGGTCGACATGGAAAACGCCGGCGCCGCCATTGCCGAACAGCGGCTTCAGGATGATGTCCTCGTGCTCATCGCGGAAGGCGCGTATCTCCGCGCGGTCGGAGGTGATCAACGTGGGCGGCATCAACTCGGGGAAGTGGGTGACGAACAATTTCTCGGGCGCGTTCCGCACCTCGACGGGATCGTTGATCACGAAGGTCTTTGGGTGAACGTGCTCCAGGATGTGGGTAGCGGTGATGTAGGCCATGTCGAAGGGCGGGTCCTGTCGCATGAGCACCACGTCGAGGTCGGCAAGGTCGATCATAGCCCTGTCGCCCAGCCTGAAGTAGTCGCCGCTGACCCGACGGACCGTGAGTGGCGCGGCACGCGCGAACACCTGCCCGGCGGAAAAACTCAGGTCCTGCGGCAGATAGTGCCAAAGGGCGTGACCGCGACGCTGCGCCTCCAGCGCCAATGCAAAGGTTGAGTCGGCATCGATGTTGATCCCTTCGAGCGGGTCCATCTGAATGGCTACGGTGAGCGGCATGGCGTTCCCTCGCCCTGCATGTCCCGCGCCGCGGCGCGGCTAACGACCGCCGCGACGTCGGTGCTGAAAGAGCGCTTGGCCAGACCGGAAGCAGAGGTCGCGAAGAGGTTCCGCGACCGCAAGGACAGGCAGCGGACAGGCGGGAGCTACCCGGCCGATTGCGGTCAGCGGGGCCGCCGTCGCCGCCACGGTGCTCAGTGAGCGACGCGCTGCTCGATAACCGCGTTCTTCACCGATTTCTGCAGCTTCTCGAAGGCGCGCACCTCGATCTGTCGAACCCGCTCGCGCGAAATGCCGTATCGCTGGCTCAGGTTCTCCAGCGTAGTCGGGTTTTCCTTCAGTCTGCGTTCGGAAAGGATCTGCCGCTCGCGATCGCTGAGCCCCCGCAGAGCGCCCGCCAGTAACTCGCGCCGGCTGCTCAGCTCCTCGGACGAGGCTAAGCGAACCTCCTGGCCCTCATCCTGATCGACGAGCCAATCCTGCCACTCGCCGTCGCCTTCCTCGCGCAGCGGCGCGTTCAGCGAGGTATCCGGGTTGCCGATCCGGCGGTTCATCTGCACGACGTCGGTCTCCGCCACGTTCAGTCGGGTGGCGATGCTGGTGACGTGCTCCGGCGATAGATCGCCGTCGTCGATTGCCTGCATCTGACCCTTGAGCTTGCGCAGATTGAAAAACAGCTTCTTCTGCGCCGCGGTCGTACCCATCTTCACCAGTGACCACGAGTGGAGGATATACTCCTGGATTGAGGCGCGAATCCACCACATGGCATAAGTCGCGAGTCGGAATCCGCGATTCGGATCGAAGCGCATAACGGCTTGCATCATTCCGACGTTTCCCTCGGAGATCAGTTCGCCCAAGGGTAGACCGTAGCCACGGTAGCCCATAGCGATTTTGGCTACCAGACGCAAGTGACTGGTCACGAGCTTGTGCGCGGCCTGTTCGTCGCCGTGATCCGCCCAGCGTTTCGCCAGCGCGTATTCCTCATGGGCCGCCAGCATCGGGAACCTGCGGATATTTTGTAAGTACCGCGCCAAGTTGCGATCTGGCGAAACACTGAATTCTAATCCGGCTCCTGGCATCTCCTACTCCTTGATCCAAGGTGCCCTGCCGAAATCCCTTCTCCCCACCGGCGCGGTCAGCGCCCGCGACGGCGATCCGTCTGCAACATTAACCGAGGGACGGGCTTCGGTATAGCCATATTTAAACTCGCTCTAAGAACTCGATTAACATTCTGTAACACTGCGGTACTGGCGACTGAAAACGGAGGCGCTGGCCGCTTGCCGGATGTGTAAACCCTATCAAAAATGCGTGAAGTGCCTGCCCTGGTAGCGCGGCCAGCGGCACCGGCCGCCTCACCTCGCGCGACTGTAGAGAGCGTCCCTCGCCATAAACGGCATCGCCGACAACCGGGTTGCCGATCGAAGCCAGGTGAACGCGGATTTGGTGCGTACGCCCCGTCGTCAGCCGGCACTCGACAAGACTTGCGACGGAACCGAATGTACGAATCGTCTTGTAGTCGGTTACCGCTGCCTTCCCACCGCGGCGTAGCACAGCCATCCGCGTGCGATGATGGCGATTTCGTCCGATCGGACTTGTTATACGTCCTACCGGGGGAATCGGATTTCCCCATACCAAAGCCTGGTACCCGCGTTCCACCGAGTGCTCAGCGAATTGACCCGCGAGTGCGGCGTGCGCGACATCGGTCTTGGCTACGACGAGCAGACCGCTGGTGTCCTTGTCGAGGCGGTGGACGATCCCCGGGCGGAGCGGCGCGCCGATGCTCGACAGGCCCTCGGGACAGTGTGCCATCAGCGCGTTGACGAGCGTGCCGTCGGGATTGCCGGCGCCGGCATGGACGACGAGGCCGGCCGGTTTGTCGATGACGATCACGTGCTCGTCCTCATGGACGATCGCAAGCGGCATGACCTGTGGCCGTGGCACCGCCGGCGGCGTGGCGGGAACGGTGACGACGAAGCTGTCTCCTTCACGCACGCGAAGCGCCGGGTCCGCCACGACTTGCTCGGGCCCCTCGACGTTCCCGGCTTCGATGAGCGCCTTCAGCCGTGTGCGCGAGATCCCGGGCACTGCTTCCGCGAGCACGCGATCAAGTCGGCTTCCCGCCTTGTCGGCGGTGACCTTCACCGTGTAAGTGGAAGCGGAAGACGTCATGGAGCGCGGGCGAGCCGCATGCAGGGACTGAAGATCCTGGTCGTGATAATGGGCATTCTTATCGTGATCAGCATGGGCCTGCTCGGCTGGGGAATCTACAGCCGGCTTGCGCACCGAAGCATCCCCGAACAGGAAACGCCGCCATCCGCCACCGTACGCCCCTCCGGCCACTTCGGCGAGGTACGCGTTGACATGCCCGCCGGCTGCACCGTTGTCGAAATGCGTCCACATGCCGATCGCCTCTATCTCCGCACCGGACCCACCGGATTGTGCGAGCGGATCATCGTGCTCGATGCCAGTAACGGTCGCGTCCTCGGCACCGTCATTCTAAGACCGTGATCCTGCTGCCAGCCACTCTCCTCCGCCGGATAGCGATCGTGGCGCAGGAGGCATATCCGGAAGAATGCTGCGGCCTGCTAATTGGTTTCCGAGAACCGGATGGCCAGGTGCGCGTCGCCGAGATCGCCGAAAGCTCCAACGTGGCGCCGCCGCCCCGTCGGGACCGCTTCGAGGTGGACTCGGCGCTGCGCTTCGCGGTGATGCGCCGGCTACGCGATGGCCGGGATCAGATCGTTGGCCACTACCACTCGCACCCGGACGGCCCGGCGGAGCCATCCCAGCACGATGCGGCGATGGCCTACGAGCCGGAGCTGATATGGCTCATCGTCAGCGTCGTCGGCGGGCGTGGCTGGCGAGGCGGCGGCGTTCCGCTATGACCCAGCCATTCACGCATGGCGCACCGTGCCGATCTCAGAAGGGGACTAGCCGAGCCGATCATCGGGGCGCCCAGAGACGGGGCCATTCCGGCTATTTCGGCATCCTTGCGGCATTGGTACTTTCGGGTAGCCTTTTCCATTACCCAATCGGCTCCAAAAAATATAGTATGCAAACATTCTAAAAACATCGCGCGAATGCGCGGCCGACGACGTTGCGGGACAGCAATTATGGCAGACGTCTTTATCAGTTATCTCCGTGCAGACATTGACGCCGCTGAACAACTCGCGGGAGCTCTGGAAGCTCACGGCTGGTCGGTCTTCTGGGACCGCCGCATCCCGGCCGGCAGACGCTTCGACGACTTCCTGGATGAACAGTTGCAATCCGCGCGGTGTGTGGTCGTCCTCTGGTCGCGCGGGTCGATCCTCTCGCCTTGGGTCAGGGATGAGGCAGCCGTTGGTCGGGAGCGAGGCATTCTCGTGCCCGCCAATCTGGATGACGTTCTCGCGCCATTCGGATTCCGCGCCATCCAGTCCGCTAACCTCATCGGCTGGCAGGGCGACACCTCTCACTGGGGTTTCCAGCAGCTCTTACACGCGATCTCCGCTGTGATGGAAGTGACGTCGGCCCGCGTCTTGGCGGGTGTAGGCGGGTCGATTTTACTATCACGGCAACACGAACAGCCGGAAACACGACGGCTAGCGGCCGAGGAGGCGCGCCAGCGTAGGGAGCAGGAAGAGGCGGCAGCGAAGCGCGCCGCCGATGAGGCGCGCCAGCGTAGGGAGCAGGAGGAGGCGGCAGCGAAGCGCCGCGCCGCCGAGGAGGCGCGCCAGCGTAGGGAGCAGGAAGAGGCGGCAGCGAAGCGCGCCGCCGATGAGGCGCGCCAGCGTAGGGAGCAGGAAGAGGCGGCAGCGAAGCGCCGCGCCGCCGAGGAGGCACGCCAGCGTAGGGAGCAGGAAGAGGCGGAAGCCAAGCGGCGGGCTGCCGAGGAGGCACGCCAGCGGCGCGAGCAGGAAGAGGCGGAAGCCAAGCGGTGGGCTGCCGAGGAGGCACGCCAGCGGAGGGAGCAGGAAGAGGCGGAAGCCAAGCGGCGGGCCGCCGAGAAAGAGCGCCAGCGTAGGGAGCAGGAGGAGGCGGAAGCCAAGCGCCGGGCCGCCGAGGAGGCACGCCAGCGTAGGGAGCAGGAAGAGGCGGAAGCCAAGCGCCGGGCCACCGAGGAGGCGCGCCAGCGTAGGGAGCAGGAAGAGGCGGAAGCCAAGCGCCGGGCCGCCGAGGAGGCGCGCCAGCGTAGGGAGCAGGAAGAGGCGGAAGCCAAGCGCCGGGCCGCCGAGGAAGCGCGCCAGCGGCGGGAGCAAGAAGAGGCGGAAGCGAAGCGGTGGGCCGCCGAGAAAGAGCGTCGGCGGCGGGAGAAGGAGGAGGCGGAAGCCAAGCGCCGCGCCGCCAAGGAGGCGCGAATAGAGGCCCAACGCAAGTATGAGAATGAGGAGCGATACGACGCGGAACGAACGGGCAGATTGAAATTTCCGGAATTATTACGCAAGCGCACATTGGTTTCTTCTATAGCTCTAGTTGTTCTATTGGTGATCGGCGGAGCATACGTTTTACGTCAAGGAGAGCCGGAAACTGCTATTGAGTTGAATGCACAGGCGCCAGCCGAAGATACGGATCCACATACGACGGCTACAGCAATGAATGACCCGCCAAAGGCGAGTGTCGAGGATCAAGACGGCGTGAAGCAGGACTATACGGATGCCGTAAAGTGGGCCCAATCGGTCGCCGAAGAAGCGCAAGACACTTCCAATAAGATGCAGGCCAACGAAGCGGGCTTTCCGCAGGATCGCGACGAGACCGTGAAGCGGTTGCGGATCGCGGCCGATCAAGGCGATGCATCGGCGCAAAACCGCCTTGCCGCGATTTACGACAATGGCGAGGGCGTACCCGAGGATAACGTCGAGGCTGTGAACTGGTACCGGAAGGCCGCCGACCAAGGGGACGCCGACGCACAGAACAATCTCGGTGCGATGTACGGCAATGGAGAGGGTGTCGCCAAGGACGACGCCGAAGCCGTGAAGTGGTTTCGCAAGGCCGCCGATCAGGGCAACGCGTCGGCGCAATTCAATCTTGGCATGAGGTACGACAACGGACGCGGTGTAGCCGAAAACGACGCTCAGGCGGTGCGATGGTACCGGAAGGCCGCCGATCAGGGCAACGCCGACGCGCAAAACCATCTCGGTGTGATGTACGCGAATGGGTTGGGTGTTCTCAGCTCGACTTTCCGCATTTCATGCGGCGTAGCAGAAAGTCTCGGTAAATCTTCGGAGGAGGCCGGCGGGGATTTCCACGGTTTCCGCGTCATGCCGAGACATCCATAAATCCGGCGGGCACCAGAGGAGACGGCGGACGGTGGCGATGGCGTCGCTGAAGGTCAGTTCGGGCTTGCCATACCAGCCGGCCGTCCGGGGACGGATGACGGCGCCACGGGTTTCGATCAATCCGTTCATCCAAATCGTCACCAGGGAGAAGAGCCCGAGCAGCGCCGGGGTGGTGCGTGCGATCGCCAGATCGGACCATTGGCGCTGCGTCTCGACGCCGAGATGGGCGCGGACTTCCTGGAACGTCGTTTCCACGCGCCAGCGCGAGACGAACCAGCCGAGAATTTCGACCGGGGTGGTTTCGAGGTCGGTCGCCAGAAACGCTTGCGGTGCGAGCTTCCCTGCGGGATCGCGCGCCAGCACCCAGCGGATCGGCGCGGGCGGCAGGCCGCTGTGATACCACACCGCCATCCCGGAAATGATCTCGAGCGTCCGCTGCTGGCCGCCGTACCACTCCGGCAGCGTGATCGACGACCAGACCGTCCTGGGATCGGCCAACACCGCGGCAAGCTTCGGCAAGCGCGCTCCTTTGAGACGTGGCCGGCCGAGCTGCCCCGGTTGCCGCGCCGGCGCCGGCGCGAACAGGCTGGCATCGAGGCGCAACCGGGTGACCAAGCAGACATGGTGCCGCACCGCCGCGATCAGGTCGAGTGCGGCGAAGCTGGAGTCGGCGACAATGATCACGCGGCGCTTCGCCAGCCAGTGCTTGGCCTGCAGGATCGCTTGCCGCGCCCAATCGGTCAGCTTCTTGTGGCGTCGCCCACGGGCGTCGCTCCAGCGCTCGGACGGTGCCAGCACCGTCAAGAACGGCAACGCCCAGCGTCGGCCGGCCCAAGGGATCGGTACGACGACCATCAGCGACAGCCACCGCAGGCCGCTGGCCTTGACGAAGTGGCCGTGCGACGAGCGCACCGGATCCCGGTAGATGCCGCGCGCCTTGATCTTGCCGCCCCAGCGCCGCTCGATCGTGTCATCGATGCCGATCACCACCTCGCCCGCCGGCAAGAAGACGTCGAGCACCTGGGCGAGGAGCTTGCGCGCTACGGCACGGCCGTTCCAGCGCGCCCGACTCAGCACCTCATGGTAGCGGGCAAAGCCCGGTCTTGCCGCCAGCCCCATCACCCGCAGCGCCTCGCTGACCGTGCGCTTGCCCGGTGCCAGCACCGCCCCGGCGACGAGGACGAGAACGTGCTTCCAGACCGGTGCCGTGAAACAGTCGCGGAAGGCGGACAACCAAGTGGCGAGTACCGGCGGCACCAGGGCCGGACCGGCGGCGGGGGAGCGATGTGTCGTCATCGCATCCGTAGAATCGAGTCGCGGCGGGACCGCAAGAGTCCCTTGATCCGTCGCCGCCACCACATGCCGCCGCCGCGCAGCGCACCCCCGGTGGCACGAGTTCGCCGAGAAGCCCATGATGCGGCATGGCGACCGATACCATCATCTCCGGTCCCGCCGCCTCCGTCCGATCAAATTGCGGAAAGTCGAGCTAGAAGCTATGCCCAGGCCGCGAAGTGGTTCCGGAAGGCCGCCGACCAAGGAAACGCCGTGGCGCAAGGCCATCTTGGTTGGCTATACGCGAACGGCCAAGGATTATCCAAGGACGAGGCCGAGGCGGTGAACTGGTATCGCAAGGCCGCCGACCAGGGGACCGCCGACGCGCAAAACAATCTCGGCTGGATGTACGCCAATGGACGGGGCGTACCCAAGGATGAGGCCGCCGCCGTACAATGGTATCGCAAGGCGGCTGAACGGGGGCACGCGTTGGCGCAAACAAATCTCGGTGTGATGTTGGAGAGTGGGCGGGGCATAGCCAGGGACGATGCCGAGGCCACGCAATGGTACCGCAAGGCAGCCGAACAGGGGGACGCGGGAGCTCGGTCGAGGCTCAAAAGGCTGCAGGCCAGGGTTCAATGAAGGAAAATTGAAGCCTGGTGCCTGGCACCACCGCCGGCGTTTGACTTCGGGTGGCGCCGCCCTTCTCTCACGCGCCGTCGCGTGTATGATCGGTCGCGCGAATGCGACTCGAACTCGGCGAAGGCGACGGCGGCATGCTGCCGGAGATCATACAGCCGTCTAATTATCTGATGCGCATGCCGGACGGCACTGTGAAGCAGATGAATCCGTTCACCGGAACGGAGGTTTGGACGGTCCCCGGGCGCGGCCACCGGCCACTCGGCAATCATGCCAATTCCGGGGACAAGATCGACCGGGCCAAGCACGACGCGCACTGCGCGTTCTGCACGGCGCGGCTGCTGGAGACGCCGCCGGAGAAGGCGCGGCTGATCCGCGCCGGCGAAGGCTGGGAAACGCTGAGGAACCTTCCGGCCCACAGGCTGTTCGAGACGACGCCGGAGTTTCGCCGCGTCCCCAACCTGTTCGAGATCGTCTCCTGGGATTATTGGCAGCGCAACTTCGGCTATACGCTGCCGGACGCGCTCGCCGCCCGCAAGCTCGCCTACCTCGCCAGCGAGGCCGGCCGCCACCATGTGCTGGCGGTAATCGAGTCGCGGATGCGCCTCTCCGGCATGGACGCGGCTGAAATCGCGGCGATGCCGGTCGAGGATAAGCTCGCCGCCTCGAGCGCCTTCTTCGGTGGCGGACACGAGCTGATAATCAGCCGGCGTCATTTTGTCGACAACGCCGAACTGGACAGCGAGCTGTGCTCCTCGGGCGCGCTCACCTCGGACGAGCACTACCAGTACTTCCGCTTCACCATCGAGGCGATCCGCGACATCTACCTCTCCAATCGCTACGTCCGCTACATCGCCGTCTTCCAGAACTGGCTGGCGCCGGCCGGCGCCTCGTTCGACCACCTGCACAAGCAGCTGGTGGCGATCGACGACCGCGGCGTCTACAACGAGATGGAAATCCGGCTGGCGCGGGCGAACCCGAACATCTACAACGAAGCTGCGGTCAACTTCGCCGCCCACCGCAACCTGGTGTTCGCCGAGAACGACGGCGCGATCGCCTTCGCCGGCTTCGGCCACCGCTTCCCGACGCTGGAAATTTACTCCAAGGCCGCGCGCAGCCAGCCGTGGAACCACTCCGCGCAGCAACTCCGCGACGTCTCCGACCTGGTGCATGCTTGTCACGCCGCGATGGGCTCCGGCATCCCCTGCAATGAGGAGTGGCACTACAAGCCCCCCGACGCCGACGTGCCGATGCCCTGGCGAGTGCTGATCAAGTGGCGCATCTCCAACCCCGCCGGGTTCGAGGGCGGCACCCGTATCTACGTCAACACCATCGATCCCGAAGGGCTGCGCGACAAGGTGCTACCGCGCCTGCATGAAATCCGCGAGGAAGGCCGGATCGCCGACGTGCGCCTCGGCGCGGAGTGCCACTGCGTCCCCAACTGCCTGAAATATAATCCGGCCGTACGCCGCGAGGACCGGGACGACCCGGAGTTCCCGCCGCTCTCCGGCGAAGCGCGTGTGGCGGGCGCGTGAGTGGGGTTGTGCCGGCGCTTCGAGGACGGTGACGAGAGCGAGCGCCGCGCTGGAAGTGCGCCAGAACCGCGACCGATCTCCTGGCGCGCCGACAAACGCGTGGGGCGAGCGGACGGCCTGCGAACCTAATACCTGAGCTGGCCGGGTTCGCGAAACGCGGCGGCTTCCTCGATCGTCAGGATGGTCTTGCCGACCGGCCACAGCGACAACGCCGCCAACTTCAAGTGCGCCCAGGCGAAGGGGATGCCGATCACCGTCAAGGCTAGTCCTATCGCGACGATGAAGTGCCCGAGCGCCAGCCACCATCCGGCGAGGACCAGCCAGATGACATTGCCGAGTGTCCCCAATGCTCCAGTGCCGAGATCTGCCCGCCCGGCGACGGCATCCCGCGGCACCGCAACTCTGCCGAACGGCAGGAGCGTATAACTCGCGATATTGAGCGCCGCCCGCGCCCATGGCAAACCGACGATGGTGATGGCCATCAGCACCGCGGCGATCAGCCAGGCGAAAGCCATCCAGATGCCGCCGGTAAGGATCCAGAGCACATTGAGTAACAGGCTCAACAGAGATCGCATGGGACCCACATTCCAGATATAGCTGGGTAAGATATGGGTGGAAAATGCGGAACTGCTTACCTGCAGCTGGGTTAGCACCTGCCGTGAGGTGGCGCGGATGCGCGAGGCTTGCCGAGTGCTGTTCCGCCGACGTGGTTTAGCAGGGCTTCGCGGCCAGACATCAACAGGTATATCCACAGAAATTGTGGATATGTGCGACTCACGTTGCGAGGATTCCTCTAGGCGTGTCCGGCGGCATCGGAAAGCATGCGCGGGTCGATGCCGATCTTGGTCATCGCCCGTTCCCACTTCGAGTTCAGGTTCCGGTCGAAAAGGAGAGCCTCGTCGGGGGCCACGTGCAGCCAACCGTTCGCGCGAATCTCCCCATCCAATTGCCCGGGCCCCCACCCGGCATAGCCAAGCGCCAGCAAGTGGCGCCGTGGCCCCTGACCGGTTGCGATCGCGCGGAGGATATCGACGGTCGCGGTCAGCGAGACCTCGTCGGCCACCTGCAGTGTGCCCTCTTGCTTATAGTCCGGGGAGTGCAGGACGAAGCCCCGGCCGGTTTCCACCGGTCCGCCGAAGTGGATGTTGATCGCGCGCTCGGCCGGCGGCGGTGTTATCCCCAGCTGCTCCAGCAGATCGCCGAAGGTGAGCAACTCCAGCGCCCGGTTGACGACGAGGCCCATGGCGCCTTCCGGACTGTGCGCGCACATATAGACCACCGTCTTGGCAAACCGCGGGTCGCGCATCCCCGGCATGGCCACCAGTAACTGGCCAACCAAAAAGCTATCGAAGTGCGTTGTCCGTCCCATTACCAGCTTGGACCTCCGATGACAGTTTAGCACACGCGGAACCGGCGTTGTCACTTCCGCGGCGCGGCGGAAAGCAGCGAAGTCTTCGACGAAATGGCGGTCTTACTCACGACTCCGTGATATCGTCCGTCTTGCTTTGGCAAGGCTGGCTTGCTTGCCACGGGTAGATGCGCCCAAATTACCGCTGTCGTGCATCACCCGGCAGGTCCTTACCCTGGGCTCCTCGGAGGCGCATCCGCAATGATGTGGAGAAGCATCATCCTCGTCCTCCTTGTTGTCGGCATGGCCGCGGCGGGGCCGGCGGGCGCGGCCGACCGTTCGGCGGCATCCGCTTGGGCGCAAACGCAACATGGCGCCGTCCGGCTTGTCGCGGCGGTCGAAGGGGTCGGCGAGGCTGCGTCGGTGCCGCTTGCCCTGCAGTTTCGAATGAACCCCGGCTGGCACATCTATTGGCGCTCGCCCGGTGACGCCGGCTATCCGCCCCGGGCCGATTGGTCGGAATCGACGAATCTCGCGTCGGCGGAGGTGAGCTGGCCCGCCCCGCGTCGCTTCTCGGTACTCGATATCGAAGACTCTCGGGTACCAGGAAGGAGTTGTGCTGCCGGTTGACGTGCGGTTGCAACGGCCAGGCGAAGCCTTGTTCGTACGTGCCACGGTGGAATATCTGACGTGCGCCGATATCTGCGTCCCCTACGTCGCTGAACTCGCGCTCGATGTGCCGGCTGGCGAGGCGCGCCCCTCCGCGTTCTCCCACGACATCGCGAGGGCGCGGGCGACGGTTCCGGGCCGTGGTCCGGCGCACGGCTTGTCGGTCGAGCACGCCCGGGTGAGTGGCGACGCGACCGAACCGGCGCTGGCGATCGACCTCCGCTCCGCCGAGCCGTTGGTCTCTCTCGACGTCTTCGTCGAGGCTCCCGCGCCGCTGGCTTTCGGCGCTCCCCGGCTTAGCCTCTCGACTGATCGCCGAGCGGCTATTCTCACCATCGCAGTTTTCAATGGCGATGAACTGGGCAGGTCCCTGAACGGCCTGCCTATCACCCTCACCGTCATCGACGGCGAACGGATGCTGGAACAGCCGACGATTATCAGCGCAGCGGCAGGTCTACCGGCTTTGTCCAGCGCCGCCGTCCAAGCCGCGGCGCCGCTCCCGGTCATGCTCGCGCTGGCGCTTCTCGGTGGCCTGATCCTGAACCTGATGCCCTGCGTTCTGCCAGTACTGTCGATGAAGCTGCTCGCGGTGGTCGGCCATGGCGGCGGTCGACAAGGCGCGGTTCGCGCCGGTTTCCTCGCCGCCGCCGCCGGCATTCTTTTTTCGTTTATGGCCATGGCCGCGGCGTTGGTCGCTGCAAAGGCCACCGGGCATGTCATCGGTTGGGGTCTTCAGTTTCAGCAGCCTTGGTTTCTGACCGCCATGGTTCTAGTGGTTACCCTGTTCGCCTGCAACCTGTGGGGCATCTTCGATGTGCCGCTGCCGCGCGCCTTCGGCCTCGCGGGCGAGCGTGCCGGGCGCATTCGCGGGCTCGCCGGACACTTCCTTACCGGAGCCTTGGCGACCCTGCTGGCGACGCCGTGCTCGGCGCCGTTCCTGGGCATCGCCATCAGCTTTGCGCTGGCGGGTACGAGCGCGGATATTTTCGTCATTTTCGCCGCCATCGCCAGCGGCCTGGCGCTGCCTTACCTCGCCGTCGCGGCATTTCCGGCGATGGCAACCCGCCTGCCGAAGCCGGGGCGGTGGATGATCGTGCTACGGCGCGTTCTCGGCCTCGCTCTCGCGGGAACGGCCGCGTGGCTAGTCTGGGTGCTCGCTGGCGGAATTGGTTGGCCCGGCGCCGTCGCCGTGGGGGGCATCGCGGCCGGGGTGGCCATTCTGCTCGCGGGCGGAAGAAGGGTTCCGCAACGATTCCGGGCGGCCGGCGTGACAGGGATCGTGGCGCTCGCCCTGGCTGCTTTTCTCGTCCCGGCAAATCCGCCGGCGGACGCGCGGTCGGCCGACGCGAGTGGCTGGCGGCCGCTCGCACCGGAGCGGATCGCGGCCTTGGTCGGCGAAGGGCATACGGTGTTCGTCAACGTGACAGCCGACTGGTGCCTCACCTGCAAGGTCAACGAGCGGCTGGTGCTGTCGCGGAATCCGGTCCGGAGCTTGCTGGCCGGCGAGCAAACTGTCGCGATGCGAGGTGACTGGACTCTGCCGGATGACGACATCGCGCGCTATCTCGCCGGATTCGGACGGTATGGAATTCCCTTCGACGCCGTTTATGGGCCGGCGCTGCCACACGGCGAGCCACTACCGGAGTTGCTGAGCACGGAGGCCGTCGCCGACGCACTCGCGCGCGCCTCACGGGTGGAAGGCCGCCGCTGAGGCCAGCGCTCGATCGCCTTTGCATTTGCCTCGATGGGGACCTATGTGTCTGGCGGCCCGCCACGGGCGGGTACCAAGATTACGGATAGGGGAAAGCCCATGACGATCAAAGTCGGCGACAAGCTTCCGTCAGTCAAGCTGACGCGGTGGGGTGAGAATGGTCCCGAGGCGGTTACCACGGACGACCTATTCACCGGCAAGAAGGTGGCGCTGTTTGGTGTCCCCGGCGCGTTCACGCCCACCTGCTCGGCCAAGCATGTGCCGGGCTTCGTTCAGCATGCGGAAGAACTGAAGGCGAAGAAGGTCGATGAGATCGTCTGTACGTCGGTCAACGACGTGTTCGTGATGAACGCCTGGGGCAAGGATCAGCAGTGCGGAGATAAAGTAACCATGGTCGCCGACGGCGACGCCGCATTCGCCAAAGCCACGGGGCTCGAGCTGGACCTCAACGGCAAGGGGCTCGGCATGCGCAACCAACGCTTTTCAATGCTGGTGGATGACGGCACGGTCAAGGTCTTGAACATCGATCCGGCCGGTTCGTTCGACAAGACCAGCGCCGAGACGCTGATATCGCAGATTTGACCATCGACCCGAGCGCCGCGCCCGCGCCCGCGGGCGGAGGCCTGACTTTCGCGCGATGGCGCTTTTCTAGCCAGACAAGGCGACCATGCCTTCGGCGTCCTGATCGCCGGGCAACGACAACGAATTCGAAAGTACGCCGGCGTTTCTGGCGGCCAAAGCGTACGGCTTGAACGCCATATCCTGAATCAGGATGTGGTGGCATAGCCACCGGGCCAGATGATCCCGGAGCTCGTCGAGGATGGCGCTGTCGGTTTGGCGAGCGTAGCGCTGGCGCATATCGCAGACGAAGCGTGTGAAGCCCTCGTGCTCGCCTTTGTGAAAGTCGAGGGCGGGAAACCCGCAGCTGTCCATCACCCGTTCTTCGCGAACGAAGTGGTAGCGGCAATAGGCTACAAGGCTGTCGAGCGCCCTGTCCACCACGCAGCCGGCATTCTCCTCGTCCACATGCTCCAACGTGTTAATGATGCGAATCATGCAGCGATGGTCGGCATCCAGTGTCGGCACGCCGACGCTCATATTTTCCGTCCACGCGAACTCGATCATAACTTCATCCGCCCCGCCGATCCACCCAACATAACCACAAAAAAGCTACCAGAATAAAAACGGGCTTGACTAGCCATTTCGCCAGCTCGATCCGATTATCGGCATGCATGCCCGTCCTCGCCAGTCACGCGGCGGTGGGCCCGTCGCAGGCGGATCATCAGTCTGCTTGCGGAATGCCGGAAGGGGAAGCGCCGCCCAACTGAAGCGCCGCCTTCGCGGCGCGCGCGGCGGCGCGGGCGAGGGCGTCCGCCCGCTCGTTTTCCGGGTGGCCGGCATGACCACGTACCCAGTGCCACTCGACCCGATGCGCGGCGAGCTCTTCTTCGAGCCGCAGCCAGAGATCGGCGTTCTTTACCGGCTTTTTATCCGCGGTGCGCCAGCCATTGCGCTTCCAGTTACCGATCCACCGAGTGATGCCGTCCCGCAAGTACATCGAATTGGTGTGCAGGCGCACTTCGCTCGGCCGCTTCAGCGATGCCAACGCGTCGATCGCCGCCCTCATCTCCATGCGGTTGTTAGTGGTCATCGGCTCGCCGCCGGACAGTTCCTTCTCGTGACCGCGCCAGCGGAGAACGGCGCCCCAACCTCCGGGCCCGGGATTGCCCAGACAGGCGCCATCGGTGAACATCTCGACGACGTCGCCGTCGGACTCAGTCCGCACGCACGCCGTCCAGACCGTAAGCCCCGTGCCCGCGCGCGCCGCGGTGGAAGCGCAACTTTTGCAAATACTCGAAGGGATTTTTCGGTGTCACCAAGGCGTCCTTCGGAGTGTTCAACCAATCGTACAGACGCGTCAGCAGAAATCGCATGGCGGCGCCCCGGGCGAGAATAGGTAAAGCATCGAGCTCGTCCGGCCGTAGCGGGCGCACCGCATGATATTGGGCGACGAAATGTCGCGCCTTGGTGACGTTGAAGCTGCCATCAGGTTCGAAACACCATGCGTTGAGGCAAATCGCCAAGTCGTAAGCCAGGAAATCGGTGCAGGCGAAGTAAAAATCGATCAGCCCGGACAGCCGCTCACGCTCGAAGAACACGTTGTCCGGGAAAAGGTCGGCATGGATCACGCCGGCCGGAAGAACACGTGGCCATCGCCGTTCGAGAGTATCGAGCTCGCCGGCAAGTTCGGCCGCGAGATCGGGGGCGACGGCGTCCGCGTGCCGGGCCGTGGTTTCGTAGAGCGATCGCCAGGCGCCAACCGAGAGGTCGTTGACGCGCCGCATCGGGAAGTCGCCGCTGGCCTTATGCATCCGCGCCAGTGCCCGGCCGAGCTCATGGCAATGCGCAACTGTCGGGCGTCTCGGCCACATTCCCCTGAGGAACGTGACCACCGCGGCGCATCGGCCGGCAAGTCGCCGCAGCGCCCGGCCGTCTCGGCCCCTGATTGGGGTCGGACACGGAATGCCGCGTGCCGCGAGATGTTCCATAAGGCCGAGAAAGAACGGCAGGTCGTCTTGCTTCACCCGTCGTTCGTACAGCGTGAGAATGAAGGGGCCCTGTTCGGTGACCAGGAGGAAGTTGGAATTCTCGATGCCTTCGGCGATGCCCTTGCAGGCGACAACCCGGCCGATATCGTACTCCTCGGCGAACGATTGCACCTCCTCGTCGGCGATTTCGGTGTAGACGGCCATATCAGCATCTTGTCACGGGCGCCAACGCGACGATAGTCTCGCGACGCCTGCGTTGCCGCTGTGCAGACCGGAGGACTCGACAGAATGGCGGATGCCGTTATTGCCCAGAGGTCGCCCTTCCCCGTCGAGGTGGAACTCGGCCAGAAGTACGCGTGGTGCGCTTGTGGACAAAGCGCGATCCAGCCGTACTGCGACGGCAGCCACAAGGGCACCGGGCTAGCGCCGATGATTTTCATGGCCGAGAAGTCGGAAACCGTCTGGCTCTGCGGTTGCAAGCGCACATCAGAGCCGCCGTTCTGCGACGGCAGCCACGAGTCGCTGTGAGCTTCGGTGGCTCGGCCGGCCGCTGGCGGGCATCCCTGATCGTTACGGCTATCGCTCTGTTTGTCGGCGGCTGCTCTTCCGACAAGCAGACCAGGGTCTGCCCGCGCGTCGCGGTGCTATCGGAAGCCGGTTCGCTGACGCGTTTCGCGCCTGGCTCCGGGCGCGATATCCTGGACGTCGACTTCCAGGGAGAGGTTGCGGATCTGGTCACCGAATGCACTTTCGCCGGCGCGAAGGAGGCCCGTCAGGTTGTCGTGCAGCTCGCGCCGGTGTTCACGCTCAGCCGCGGCGCCGCCAACACCGATCGTAAGGCGGAATTCACTTATTTCGTCAGCGTCGTCCGTAACGAGGAAATTCTTTCGAAGCAACTCTTCGAGGTGGAGAGCTCGTTTGCGGGCAATCGCTCGCGGATCGTCGTCAAGGATGACAACCCGCCGATCATGATCGATATCCCACTGGCTTACCGCAACTCCGAACACGAGTACGAAATTCTTGTCGGCTTTCAATTGACTCCGGACGAATTGCGGCACAATCAGGCCACGCGGGGCGCTGGCCGTTGAGGATCGGGCAGCGCCAATCGCAGACGCCGCGTCGGGCCGGCGTTCCGGCCGGCTTGTAAAGTGCCAGCCGTGGCCGTCGAGTTGCAGCACCAGGCGCGCGCGATTGACCGCGCTGTCCCAGCCGTTACACTGGCGCGGCTTCCCGCGATGCGAAGAGGTTGTTACGGGCGGTCTGATGAGCGAGACGATCGCGGCGGCGCTGAAACGTACTCCTCTATTCGAGCTACACCTGGAACTGGGCGCCAAGATGGTGCCGTTCGCCGGGTATGAAATGCCTTTGCAGTACCAGGGCATCATGGCGGAGCACCTGCACGCGCGCGCCAAGGCGGTGCTGTTCGATGTCTCACACATGGGTCAGGTGCGCATAGAAGGCGATAACGTCGAGGAACTGGAGCGCCTGGTCGTCGCCGGCATCAAGGAGATGCCGGTCGGCAAGGTCGGCTATACGCTGCTGACCAACGAGCGCGGCGGGATCATCGATGATCTCTTGCTTACGCAGGGCGGCTACTATCTGATGCTGGTCGTCAACGCCTCCCGTAAGCAGGTCGATATCGCGCACCTCGATCGCAACCTGAGCGGATGCGATATCCGGCTTTTGGACGACGTTGCGCTGCTGGCTTTGCAGGGGCCGGCGGCCGCCGTCGTGCTCGGCCGGCACGCGCCGGCCAGCAAGCTGATGCTGTTCATGACCAGCGAGACGCTGAAGATCGGCGATATCAAGTGCGGCGTCTCCCGGACCGGTTACACCGGCGAGGACGGCTTCGAGATCTCCTGCGCGGCCGCCGACGCGGACGCTCTGGCGCGTATATTGCTTGCGGAACCCGAGGTGGCGCCGGCCGGTCTGGGTGCTCGTGACACGCTGCGGCTGGAGGCCGGCTTATGCCTGTGGGGCAACGATATCGATGAAACGACGACGCCGGTCGAGGCCGGCCTGAGCTGGACCATCCACCGGCGCCGACGCGAACTGGGCGGCTTCCCCGGCGACGAAATTATTCTGCGGCAGCTGTTCGAGGGAGCGGCCCGCAAGCGCGTCGGCATCCGCCTGGAGGGGAAGGCGCCGGCGCGCGCCGGCAGCCGCATCCAGGATGAGCGCGGCGCCGACATCGGCGCCGTCACCAGCGGCGGTTTCGGGCCATCTATCGGCGGGCCGGTGGCGATGGGTTATGTCGATTCCGCCGCCGCCGAGCCGGAGACGCCGCTTCGGCTGATCGTGCGAAACAAGCCGCTTGCCGGCCGAGTGGCGCGAATGCCGTTCGTTGCGACGCGGTACGCGAAGTAACCAGGCTAAGGAGGTCGAAAGCCCATGCTCCCGGTTCGCTTCACTCGGGAACACGAATGGATCCGCGTCGAAGACGGTATCGGCGTTGTCGGCATCACCGACTACGCGCAAGAGCAACTTGGCGACGTCGTCTTCGTCGAGCTGCCGGCCATAGGCATGGCCATCGAGAAGGGCGCGCAAGCGGCCGTGGTCGAGTCGGTGAAGGCGGCCAGCGAAGTCTACGCGCCGGTTTCCGGTGAGGTGGTGGCGGTCAACGAAGATCTCGGCGAGGAGCCGGGGCGGGTCAATAGCGACGCCATGGGCGCCGGCTGGTTCTTCAAGATTCGGCTGGCCGATGTCAGCCAGTTGAAATCATTGATGGATCCGGGCGCGTACAAGGACTATCTCGGGGGCCTGCGTTGATGCGCTATCTGCCGCTGACGGACGCGGACCGGAAGGACATGCTGGCCGCGATCGGCGTCTCGTCCACGGACGAGTTGTTCCGCGACGTTCCGCAGGCGGCCAGGCTCATCGAGCCCCTCGATTTGCCGCATCATCAGGACGAATTGACGGTCGAGCGGACCTTCCGAGCCTATGCCGAGCGCAATCTCGGCCCTTCGGCGGCCGCCTGCTTCCTCGGCGCCGGCGCCTACCGGCATCATGTGCCGGCCAGCGTCGATCATCTCATCCAGCGCGGCGAGTTCCTCACCGCCTACACGCCATACCAGCCGGAGATCGCGCAGGGCACGCTGCAGTACCTCTTCGAATTCCAGACGCAGGTGGCGCTCATCACCGGCATGGAGATAGCCAACGCCTCGCTTTACGACGGCGCCACGGCTTGCGCCGAAGCGGTGATGATGGCGTGCCGCGTCGTCAAGCGGAAGCGAGTGATCCTCTCCGGCGGCCTGCATCCGCACTATCGCGCCACCTCCGAGACTTATTGCCGCTTTCTCGGCTTCGACGCCGTGGCGATGCCGCCGTCGTGGGCCGATGACGAGGATCCGGCGGCGCGGCTCGATCGCGACGGCGCCTGCGTGGTTGTGCAGAACCCGGACCTGTTCGGCCGTGTCCACGACTACTCCGCCCTGGCACGCGCTTGCCACGCGCAAGGCGCGCTGCTGGTCGTTGTGGTCAACGAAGTGGTGTCGCTGGGCGCGCTGATGCCACCGGGCGAAATGGGCGCGGACATCGTCGCCGGCGAGGGACAATCACTGGGCAATGCGCCGACCTTCGGCGGGCCGACGGTGGGCCTGTTGGCGGCGCGCCAGCGCTTCGTGCGGCAGATGCCGGGTCGGCTGGTCGGGGAAACCGTCGACGCCGATGGCCGGCGGGGGTTTGTGCTCACCCTCTCGACGCGCGAGCAGCACATTCGCCGGGAGAAGGCGACGAGCAACATCTGCACCAACTCGGGGCTGTGCGCACTGGCCTTCACAATCCACCTGACGATGCTGGGCGAGAAAGGGCTGACCCGACTGGCCGAACTCAATCACGCCCGCGCCCTCGAACTGGCTGAAAGGCTAGAGCTGGTCCAAGGCATAAGGATCGAAAACCAGACGTTCTTCAATGAGTTCACATTGCGGCTGCCACGGCCGGCAGCCGACGTCGTCGAGGCGCTGGCGCGGCGCGGCGTTCTGGGCGGAGTGCCGTTGTCCCGCCTGCTCCCGGCCTGGGCCGAAGCCGAGCCGCTTCTGCTCGTCGCGGCCACTGAGACCAACACCGATGAGGACATGGATGCATTCGTGGCGGCGCTGAGGGAGTTGCTCTAGTGGGCGAGTCGGGCAATACCATTAGCGGCAACCGCGGCCTGCAACTGGAAGAGCCGCTGATCTTCGAGCAGGGCTCGCCGGAAAAGACGGCGGTGGATCTGCCGGCTTCACGGCTGCCGGCCGGTCGCGACCGGCTGGGCGGCGTCCGGCGGCGGAAGCCGATCGGCCTGCCGGGTCTGAGCGAACCGGAGGTAGTCCGTCACTATCTCAGGCTCAGCCAGCAAAACTACGCGATCGATTCCGGCCTGTTCCCGCTCGGCTCGTGCACGATGAAGCACAACCCTCGGCTGAACGAGAAGGTCGTGCGCCTGCAAGGACTGGGCGACCTGCATCCGTTGCAGCCGGTCTCGACCGTCCAGGGCGCGCTCGAGCTGATGCACACGCTTGCGCACTGGCTTAAAACGCTGACCGGGCTCCCGGCGGTGGCGATGTCCCCTGCCGCCGGCGCGCATGGCGAGTTGGTCGGACTGATGACGATCCGCACGGCTCTGGAGGACCGGGGCGACCCGCGCAAGCGCGTGCTTGTCCCCGAATTCGGCGCACGGGACCAATCCGGCGACGGCGGCGGCGTGCGGCTACGCCGTCGAGACGATCCCCGCCGACGCCCGAGGCCGCGTCGATCTCGCCCAGCTCCGCGCCAAGCTGGGTCCTGATGTCGCCGCCATCATGGTGACCAACCCCAACACCTGCGGCCTGTTCGAGACGGAGATCCTGGAAATCGCCGAAGCCGCGCACGCGGTCGGCGCCTTCTTCTATTGCGACGGCGCCAACTTCAACGCCATCGTCGGCCGAGTGCGGCCGGGCGACCTCGGCATCGACTGCATGCACATCAATCTGCACAAGACCTTCTCGACGCCGCACGGCGGCGGCGGCCCAGGCTCCGGCCCGGTAGTCATGTCGAAAGAACTCGCGCCCTACGCGCCGGTCGCCTACGTCGTCCAAGAGGGCGCGACTTTCACCCTGGTCGAGCATGCGATGCACGCTGAGGGTAAGCCGTTCGGCCGCATCAAGGGCTTTCACGGCCAGTTCGGGATGTTCGTTCGAGCCCTCGCCTACATGATGAGCATGGGCGCGGACGGGCTGCGTCAGGCCTCCGCCGACGCGGTTCTGAACGCCAACTACCTCCTCGCCCTGCTGCGGGACAGCCTGTCGGGGCCATTCGAGGGTCCGTGCATGCACGAGGCGTTGTTCGATGATCGCTTTCTGAACGATACCGGGGTCACCACGCTCGACTTCGCGAAAGCTCTGATCGACGAGGGCTTCCATCCGATGACCGTGTACTTTCCGCTCGTCGTGCACGGCGCCATGCTGATCGAGCCCACGGAAACGGAGAGCAAGCAATCGCTCGATCAGTTTATCCGGACCATGCTTGGCTTGGCCGAGCGCGCGAAATCGGGCGACGTCGAGTTCTTTCGCGAGGCGCCCCGGTATGCGCCGCGCCGGCGTGTCGACGAGACGCGCGCCGCGCGCAATCCGGTGCTGCGCTGGCGTCCAGCGGAGGCCCCGGCAACGTCGGCGGTCATCGACCGTGCCGCCGAGTAGACCAATGGCGGCGGAACGCAAGCTCGCCTGAACGCGCGATCCCCCGCCGCCGGCGCGTTAGCTTCATCGAGGCCGACGATGACCACGCATCGCGAAACGCAGCTCATCGCGGCAACGTGCGACCAGGTTTTCGAGCTGGTCGCCGACGTCGAGCGGTATCCGGAATTCCTTTCATTGTGGCGGCGCGCCCGCGTGTATCATCGCGAGAGCGACATGTACATGACGGACCAGGAGATCGGCCTGGGACCGATCCGCGAGCGTTTCCGCACCCGCACCGAACTCCGACATCCGCGGAGCATCGAGGTCACGTCGGACGACCAGCTGTTCGAAGCCTTCCAGATTCTTTGGGGCTTCGATTCTGTTCGCGGCGGCTGTCGGGCGTCAATCGCGCTGACCTGGCATATGCGTTCACGCCCCCTGCAGGCGGGAATTGACCTGCTGTTGCCGACGGTGGCGCGCACTATGGTCGGCGCCTTCTCGAAGCGAGCCGATCAGGTCCTGCGCCGCCCCACGGGAGGCCGGGCGGCAAGGTGATTCCGCGTAAGCGGCGAAGCAAGCGTTCCGCCGCGCACGTCACTTCAGACCATTACCCGTACTGAGAGCAGCGAATGTCGATGCCCTTCGCGTTTTCGACGAACTCTGTTACAAGTGCGCGTTGCGAATTGCGATGGCGTTTGATCTCAAGCGATCCGGGTACACGTTGTCTCTCGAGCGCGAAGGACGGAGTAGCGGTGCCCAGCCGCCGCCATTCACGGTTGGCGGCGACTTACACCCGGACGCTCACATCCCATCCTCGGTCATTCTGCGCGCCGAGGGCCTGACCAAGGAATTCCGCGGCTTTTATGCGGTGCGGGATGTCCAGCTGGAGATTTTCCGTGGCACCATACACGCCCTGATCGGGCCGAATGGCGCCGGTAAGACGACGTGTTTCAACCTGCTAACCAAGTTTCTGGCGCCGACGCACGGCCGAATCTTCTACAACGACCGGGAGATCACCGATAAGAAACCGGCCGATGTCGCCCGACTGGGCATGGTCCGGTCATTCCAGATTTCGGCCGTGTTCGGGCACCTGACCGTGCTCGAGAACGTGCGGATCGCCCTGCAGCGGCAACGCGGCAACTCCTTCGACTTCTGGCGCTCGGAGAAGGCGCTCGATGCCTACAACGATCGGGCGATGGCGCTGCTCGACGATGTCGGGCTGGCCGAATTCGCGGCGGAGACGGCGGTCAGCCTGCCCTACGGGCGCAAGCGCGCCCTGGAAATCGCGACGACGCTGGCGCTCGACCCGCAGATGCTGCTGCTGGATGAGCCAACCGCCGGCATGGGGCACGAGGACATCGCCAGGGTCGCCGCGTTGATCAAGAAGGTCGCGGCCGACCGGACAGTTCTGATGGTCGAGCACAACCTGAGCGTCGTCGCCGATCTCTCCGACACGATCACCGTGCTCGCCCGCGGCCGCGTCATCGCCGAGGGGGATTACGCGTCCGTCTCGAAGCACCCGGCTGTCGTCGAGGCGTACATGGGGACGGCGTATGCCTGAGGCTGGCGGAAGCGACGCTGGTCAGACGAGCCGGTTATCCGGCAACGCTCTCCTCGAGGTCGCCGGCCTGCACGCCTGGTACGGCGAGTCGCACATCCTGCACGGCGTCGATTTCCATGTCGGCGCCGGCGAGGTGGTGACGCTGCTCGGCCGCAACGGCGCCGGCAAGACGACGACGCTGAAGTCGATCATGGGCATGATCGGCAAGCGCGCCGGCTCGGTGCTCTTCGGCGGCGCGCAGCTGATCGGCTTGCGGAGCAACCGAATCGCCCGGATGGGCATCGCCATCTGTCCCGAGGAGCGCGGCATCTTCGCGAGCTTGAACGTCGAGGAGAACCTGCTGCTACCGCCGGCCGTACGCGAGGGCGGCCTGTCCACGCAAGCGGTCTTCGAGTTGTTCCCGAATCTTCGCGAGCGGCTGGGTAGTCGTGGCACCAATCTTTCCGGCGGCGAACAGCAGATGCTGGCGATCGGCCGCATCCTCCGCACCGGGGCGCGGCTGCTGCTGCTCGATGAGCCGACAGAAGGGCTGGCGCCGGTTATCGTCCAGCAGATCGGCCAAACGCTGCGCACGCTGAAGGCGGCCGGGTTTACCATTCTGCTGGTGGAGCAGAACTTCCGGTTCGCGGCGACGGTCGCCGACCGGCATTACGTCATGGAGCACGGCCGCGTGGTCGACTTGATCCCCAACGACGAGCTCGCGGCCAATATGACGAAGCTGAGCACGTATCTCGGCGTGTAGCGGCGCCGGCCAAAAAGGAGTGGAAGAGATGGCTCTGAGGAAGGGGTTGGCGGCCTTCGCCGCTTTGATGACTATCCTCTGGGCGCCGGTCGCCGGCGCGCAGATGTCCGACAACGTTGTCAAGATCGGCGTGCTCAACGACCGGTCCGGCCTCTATGCCGACCTGTCGGGGCAGGGATCGGTGATAGCGGCGCAGATGGCGGCGGAAGACTATGGCGCCGCGGCGAAGGGGATGAAGGTCGAGATCGTCGGCGCGGATCACCAGAACAAGCCGGACATCGGCTCCAACATCGCCCGCCAGTGGCTCGACATCGATAAGGTCGACGTCATCGTCGACGTGCCGAACTCGGGCGTCGCCCTCGCCGTCAACGAGATCGTCCGCGAGAAGAACAAGGTGTTCCTCAACTCGGGCGCCGGCACCTCGGACCTGACGGGCAAGGCCTGCTCGCCGAATACCGTGCACTGGACCTACGATACCTGGGCGCTGGCCAACGGCACCGGCAAGGCGGTCGTCCAGTCCGGCGGCGATACCTGGTTCTTCATCGTCGCCGACTATGCCTTTGGCCAAGCGCTGGAGCGCGAGACTTCGGCGGTCGTTAAGGCGAACGGCGGCAAGGTGCTCGGCTCGGTCCGCCATCCGCTCAGCACCGCCGACTTCTCCTCCTACCTGCTACAGGCGCAGTCGTCGAAAGCGAAGATCATCGGCCTCGCCAATGCCGGCACCGACCTCACCAACTCGATCAAGCAGGCGGCCGAGTTCGGCATCGTCCAGGGCGGCCAGAACCTCGCCGGCCTGCTCGTCTTCATTACCGACGTGCACGGCATCGGCCTGCAGGCGGCGCAGGGGCTGATCCTGACCGAAGCCTTCTACTGGGACCTCAATGACGGCACACGCGCCTGGAGCAAGCGGTTCGCCGAGCGTAACGGCGGCAAGTACCCGACGATGATCCATGCCGGCGTCTATTCGGCGGTTCTGCATTACCTGAAGGCGGTCGAGGCGCTCAAGTCCGATGCCGACGGCGCCAAGGTGGTCGCCGAGATGAAGCGCACGCCGACCGACGATCCGCTGTTCGGCAAGGGTACTATCCGCGAGGACGGGCGCAAGATCCACGACATGTATCCTGTTCCAGGTCAAGAAGCCGGCCGAATCGAAGGCTCCCTACGACTACTATACGCTGCGCGCCACGATTCCGGCGGCCGAAGCCTTCCGCCCGCTGGACCAGGGGAACTGCCCGCTGGTGAAGAAGGGCTGACGAGCTTGCATCCGCTCTCCCACGGACCCTCACCCCATCCCTCTCCCGGCGGGAGAGGGAGCGCGCGAAGCGCGGGTGAGGGGAGCGAGTCACGCTAAGGGACGTAGACATTGTTCGAGTTGCTCGGAGTTCCGCCGCAGGCGCTGTTCGGACAGGTGATGCTGGGGCTGATCAACGGCGCGTTCTACGCCATGCTCAGCCTCGGCCTCGCCGTCATCTTCGGGCTGCTCAACATCATCAACTTCGCGCACGGCGCCCTCTACATGCTGGGCGCCTTCATCGCCTGGTTTCTGCTGCAGTACCTCGGCCTCGGCTACTGGTGGGCGCTCTTCCTGGCGCCGCTGGCGACCGGGACTGTTCGGCGTGTTGATCGAACGAACGCTGCTGAAGCGCCTGTACGGCCTCGATCATCTGTATGGATTGCTGCTCACCTTCGGGCTGGCGCTGATCATCCAGGGGCTGTTCCAGAACGAGTTCGGCTCCTCGGGCCAACCCTACGCCGCGCCGCCGTCGTTGCAAGGCGGCCGCAACCTCGGATTTCATGTTCCTGCCGCATTACCGCGCCTGGGTCGTCGTAATCTCCTTCGTCGTCTGCATCGCCACCTGGTACGTCATCGAGCGCACCAAGCTCGGCTCCTACCTGCGCGCGGCTACGGAAAACCCCGGCGCTGGTGCAGGCATTCGGCATCAACGTGCCGCGCATGATCACCATCACCTACGGCTTCGGGGTCGCGCTGGCCGGCTTCGCCGGCGTGCTCGCGGCGCCCATCTATCAGGTCAACCCGTTGATGGGAGCGGACCTGATCATCGTCGTCTTCGCCGTCGTGGTGATCGGCGGAATGGGCTCGATCATGGGCTCGATCCTGACCGGCTTCGCCCTCGGCATCGTCGAGGGCCTGACCAAGGTGTTCTATCCCGAAGCCTCGAGCACGGTGATCTTCATCATCATGGCCATCGTGCTGCTGATCAAGCCGGCGGGCCTGTTCGGACGGACAGCCTGAGATGAAGGATGCATCGATAGCGGTCGGCGCGAAGGCGGTGACTGCCTCGGCGCCGCGCAGCCAGCTCGTCGCATTCCTCGTGCTGCTGGCGATCGGCCTGATCGCGCCGTTCTTCGTCTATCCCATCTTTTTGGCGAAGCTGCTGTGCTTCGCCCTGTTCGCCTGCGCTTTCAATCTGCTGATCGGCTACGTCGGACTGCTGTCGTTCGGGCACGCGGCGTTCTTCGGCTTCGCCGCCTACGTCAGCGGCCATGCCGCGAAGGTCTGGGGCCTTCCGCCGGAGGTCGCCATCGTCGCCGGCACGGCCGCCGCCGCCGTGCTGGGCCTCGGCTTCGGCCTGCTGGCGATCCGCCGGCAAGGCATCTACTTCGCGATGATCACGCTGGCGCTGGCGCAGATGCTGTTCTTCTTCTGCCTGCAGGCGCCGTTCACCGGCGGCGAGGACGGCATCCAGGGCATCCCGCGCGGCGTGATGTTCGGCGTCCTGCCGCTCGACGATATGATGACGCTCTACTTCGTCGTGCTCGGCGATCTTCATCTCTCGGCTTCCTCCTCATCTTCCGGACGATTCACTCGCCGTTCGGACAAGTACTGAAGGCGATCCGCGAGAACGAGCCGCGCGCCATCTCGCTCGGCTACAAGGCCGACCAGTACAAGCTGATCGCCTTCGTTCTCTCGGCCGCCCTGTCCGGACTGGCCGGCGGCACCAAGGCGCTGGTCTTCCAGCTCGCCTCGCTGACCGACGTGCACTGGACGATGTCCGGCGAGGTGGTCCTGATGACCCTGCTCGGCGGGCTCGGCACGGTGTTCGGGCCGGTCGCCGGCGCCGCCATCATCATCACCATGCAGAACTACCTCGCCCAGCTCGGCGGCTGGGTAACGGTGGTTCAGGGCGCGATCTTCGTCGCCTGCGTCCTGACCTTCCGGCGCGGCGTCATCGGCGAACTGGCGCGGCTGCTGAAACGGCCGCTATAGGCGCACCAACAAGCACCTGACCCACGGCGCTGGCCTGTGTGGTCGCCGAAAGCACCTTACCTACTCTACAGCCATGCCTTCGGCAGGAACAAGAAACTGTGGGCTGTTGACTTATGTCACCAATACAAAGTTGCCAACCCTGCTATAACGTTCGCCACCACGTTTATAACAATAGTCACAAGTATGCCACATGCGCCCTTAATAAGGTTGTTTCTGTTCTCACTCGCACTTTTCTGAATTTCGATATCATCCCCGCGATTTAACTTTATGTATGATGTGGTAGACCACCTATCAACTGCTAACTCAGCATAACTGGATGACCAGTAAGCCAACGTATATGCCACATATATCCCAAGGCCAGAATATAGGAAAAATCGACTCAATTGAAACACGCTGCTTTCGTTTTCACTTACAAAGTGTGGAAGAATGTTAATTATCGCACTTACCACGATTGCTGCAGTAGCAAGTCGGCCATCCGTGGAATCCAATGGCTATTACGCTGCAACTATTTCATGAGCTTATTTTCAGGAGAGCGCGGAATGGTCTGAAACCATTCGTCTATGGCTGTCAGAAATGTCCTGGCGACTGCATAATCAACGTACGTGATCTCCACCGATGCCGTATGCCGCGCCATGACCTTAATGAAGCGCGGCAAGGAAAAAGAAGACGCTTCTTGTCGCATTCGCCTCTCTATGGCGAGGCGCGAAACCACCCGAACAGAAATGCTATATCTCTGCGGTTTGCCGAGGCTTGGCAAAATCACTAGGAACTCATATTTGAGAAGGACACTTTCTACTGGCTCGGCACCACCAGCGATTTGAAATTCGAATCGGTCGAAAGAATTAAACTCATCCTTCGTATTTTTTATGTAGTAAACCGTAAAAGAACATGATTGAGACACGATACGATATTGTTCACATGTTTGCTTGATTCGATGATGTAGTTGGTAAACATCGTCAAAGCTAAGGTGTATAGGGTCATCATAATATTTGCTAATACTCTCCTCTTTACCAGTCAGCTCGCTATGAATCTGTTGTAGCTGCTGCATCGTTATGGACGTACCGGCGACGACTACGGTACCAGAGAGCGTCTCGGTTGCCGGATGTATCGGATCATTAGTGTCTGACTCGGAATTGCATGGGTTCATCAAGTTCGCGTCAGGCGTCGCGAGAGGAGTTTGACGCTGGCCATCATGATCCAGCTTTCGGCGCTGGCAATGGTGGTCTCGAAGTCTTTGGCGAGGCGGCGGTTGCGGTTGAGCCAGGCGATCGTGCGCTCCACCACCCAGCGGCGCGGCAGGACATGAAAGCCTTGGGCGTGAGCGGCTCGCTTGACGATCGCGAGCGTCCAGCGCCCGAGGTTGGCGAGCGCCGTCTTCAGTTTGTCGCCGGCATAACCGCCGTCGGCAAACACGTGCCGGAGCCACGGGAAAGCCGAGCGGATCGACGCCAGCAGCGACACGGCCCCATCCCGGTCCTGGATACCGGCGGTATGGACGATCGCCGCCACCAGCAAGCCCGTGGTGTCGGTGAGGATGTGCCGCTTGCGGCCCTTGATCTTCTTGCCGGCATCGTAGCCGCGCGGCCCGCCGGCCTCCGTCGTCTTCACCGACTGACTGTCGATGACGCCGGCCGACGGGCTCGCGTCGCGTCCTGCCGCCTCGCGCGCCGCCATCAGCAGATGCTGGTTGATCCGCACCCATGTGCCGTCGTCGCGCCAGCGATAAAAGTACCCCTGCACCGTCGAGCGCGGCGGAAACTCCTTGGGGAGCAGCCGCCAGGGGCAGCCCGCCGACAGCACGTAAAACAAAGCGTTGACCACAGCCCGCAGATCCGTTCCACGCCGCCGTCCCAGCCGGCATGCCGCAGGCATGTACGGGGCGATCAACGCCCACTCTTCATCGGTCGTGTCGCTTGCATACCTCAGTCCATCGCGCCGATACTTTGGCCGAGTGATTTCAGTCCAGGGCATCTTCCTGATCCCGTCTTGTCAGCAACCACGACGGAATCACAACCAACTGAAATCACTCAACTCTTTTTGGGCCAGACACTTAAGAAGGGGGCATACTTACCTACCAAGGTTCACGAGTTCGGGTCCGGATACAGTGGCCTTATAGCACGTCTGGTGTACGCAGCAGGTAAGATAAGTGCGATTGAGGCAGTAGAACGGCCCTTCATCCCGTGCGCTAGGTGAATCGCGAATGAGTTCCGGGTTGGGTGTTCAACAAGGAGCTGCGGGGAGCTTGTCACTTCGCCCCGGCGGCAGAGACTGATCGGCAAGCAAGACGGTCTGCACCGCCCGTGGTACAAGGTGCCGTGACAAGAAGGTGCTGTGATACGGAAGGTGAATGATGGCGCGGCGTCGGTTATGGCGCCGACCCGCCGGATAGCAAGACCGACCGGCAGGGCCGCCTGTGGTCGCGCCTGAAGTTAACGTCCCTTACCTACAGCCGCGCCTTCGGCAGGAACGGATCAGGCTGCCAGCCATGCAGTGGATTGATTTCCGGAGCTTGCGCCCCCTCAAAATTGTGCACGTGCACGTCTGCTGCGCCGTGCTTCTTCAGGATCTCGCTCGCCCGCCCCTCGCGATCGGTGCTGCATGTGCGCACCCACAGCAGCAGCCCGCCCTTGTTGATCTGTGCCTCGATGTCCTTGGCGCGGCCACGGCCCATCCCCCTGGCGAGCAGACTGCCAACCGCCGCCCCGCCGCCCCCGCCGGCGGCTGCCCCGAGCAGGATCCAGGCAAGCGCGCCCCCCGACGCCACTACCGCTCCTACCGCGGCCACCGCGCCGACGTAGCCGAGCGTGCCGATGGCCGAGGCCTTGCCTTCGGTCAGTGAGTCGCGGCCGACGAAGGCGATCCGCGGCGCATTTGGGTCGTCCTCGAGTTCGTTTACTCTCTCATAGACATGACCGAGCTTGCCCTCGACCACCTTCTCGCCGGCGAGCATGCTGATGTCGGCCCGATCGAAGCCGTTGTTCATCAACTCATCGACGGCCGCTTGCAGATCCGCCCAATGATGAAAGACCCCCACCGCCTCATTGCAAAGCTTCGCTGAAGGTAATTCCGTCGCAGCGATGTCCGTCTCGCTCATGGATCATCTCCCGTCCACAGTGCGCTCTGTCGAGCAATCGCTTTCTGCGTTGGTTGTGCCATGATGACGCAACCGCAGTGCGGATGCCAGCGCCTTGCCACGGGCTGGGATAGCCGGAACTTCGAATGGCCATGGGGCCGAACCAAAGCGTCGGAGGGATGTTGCCGAGCAACGCCCAAGAACCGAGGCGCACTGCCACGGCAGAGTCCTAACGCCGAGCTCGAGTCGCGCCCTCCCCTCGTCCGTAGTCATGGAAGGGCAAAGCCCTACCGCCGCGAGGGCTCTGCCCAGCCCAGTTACTCCGCCGCGTCGGCGACGCTCGGCTGCGAGCTCTTCGCCGGTTCCTCCGGGCGCCCGTCGGTGTAGGTGCTTCCCAAACGGTCCTGATGCGGCGCCGGCTTTCCCGGAAGAGGCGGCAGGGCCTTCGCCTTCTCCAGGTCGATCCCGGCGCCCTCGGCCACGCGACGACCGTAATCCTCGTCGCAATGCCAGAAGTGCCAGACCATCCGGAGCGGATGTGCTCCGGGCACGCCTTCATGTCGGCGACCAGGTTGCTGATCAGGTCTTCGCGCTCCCAGTCCTCGAAGGTGCGGTAGCGCTCGCCGGCCTGTTTGTAGTCGTCGGTCCGCTCGCGTGGTCTGGTAGCGGCCCAGATGGCCTTCGACCCACTGGTGGTAGTCCTTGGCGCGGCTTTGGCGCCTCCTCGAGACCGTTCATCGAGCTCGGCTCGTAGTTGACGTGCTTGTTCTCGCCGCCGCCATCGACGATGATAGGCCATCTGGCCGTCGCGCTGATTGGTACGGGCATGGCCGCTTGCTGGGGCGCGTTGACCGGCAGCTGCAGGTAGTTCGGGCCGACGCGGTAGCGTTGCGTGTCCGAGTAGGACAGCGTCCGCCCCTGCAGCATCTTGTCGTCGGAGAAGTCGATGCCGTCGACCAGCACGCCGGTTCCGAACGCAGCCTGCTCGGTCTCCGCGAAGAAATTATCGGGGTTGCGGTCGAGCACCATGCGCCCGACCGGCAGCAGCGGGAACTGGTCCTCGGGCCAGCGCTTGGTGTCATCGAGCGGATCGAAGTCGAGATCGGGGTGTTCGCCGTCCGACATGATCTGAACGCAGAACTCCCACTCCGGATATTCGCCGCGCTCGATGGCGTCGTAGAGGTCGCGAGTGGCGTGGCCGACATCGCGCGCCTGGATTTCCGCCGCCCGCGGGCTCGTCAGGTTTCGCACGCCCTGCTTCGGCACCCAGTGGAACTTGACCAGGTGAGCGACGCCCTGCGTCGTTGACGAGCTTGTAGGTGTTGACGCCCGATCCCTCCATCTCGCGGTAGTCGGCCGGAATGCCCCAAGGGCTCTTTACCCATGTCACCATGTGCAGCGCCTCGGGGTGGTGCATCGACGAAGTCGAAGAATCGCCACGGCTCCTGCCGGTTCGTGACCGGATCCGGCTTGAAGGCGTGGATCATGTCCGGGAACTTGATGGCGTCTCGGATGAAGAAGATCTTCAGGTTGTTGCCGACCAGGTCCCAGTTGCCGTCCACCGTCTTGAACTTGACCGCGAAGCCGCGCGGGTCGCGCGCGGTCTCCGGGCTCTCCTTGCCGCCCGATCACGGTCGAGAAGCGGACGAACACAGGGTGTCTGCACGCCGGTCTCGTTGAGCACCTTGGCCTTGGTGTACTTGGTGGCGGGCTCGTCGCCGATCGTGCCGTACGCCTCGAACCAGCCGTGCGCGCCGGTGCCGCGGGCATGCACGACCCGCTCGGGAATGCGCTCGCGGTCGAAGTGGGTGATCTTTTCGATGAACTGGTAGTTCTCCAGCGTCGCCGGCCCCCGCTCGCCGACGGAGCGCAGGCTCTGATTGTCGGACACCGGATGGCCTTGCCGGGTGGTCAAGACCTTTTTCTCTTCGCTCATCAAACCCTCCTTGGACGTTTGTTGCGAGCATGTGCGACTGGGCAGACGGCAACCTGTCAGCGCGCCACGGAACGTGAACGGACGATAGTGAAACTCAGTTTCACCTCGGTCAAGGTGGTCCTCGCCCCCGAGCCACCCGACCGCCGCCTTGTCGCTGAGTTCAGTCCCGATATGATTGCAGGATGAACAACGGGATGCATGCCAATGGACCGAAGGGTATGAGCGGCTCCGAAAGCGCCGTGCGGCTGCCGAAGAATTACCAGCTCGTCTATGACATCGTGCGCGAGCAAGGGGCCGGCATACATGCGACGATGAGCGCTATCTTTTCGGAGGCGAAGCGACGCCAGCCGGCCATCGGTTATTCGACCGTGTACCGGGCGCTCGACCGTTTGCGCGACCTGCGACTCATTCTGGAGGTCAAGGTATTGGGCGCCGGGTCAAGCCTTTATGAACTCGTGCGATCGAGTCACGCGCACTTCCTGTGCACCCGTTGCGGTCGGGTCGAGGATGTTGATTACGCGCTACCAACGGCCATGATCGAGGAGCTTGCGACAGAACGCGGGGCCGATATCACCGACGCCTCCGTCACGTTTCAGGGCATCTGTGCGCATTGCCGCGAAAGGAACTCCGCCGATCCGCTCGATCGGGGCTGACTGCCGTTTGGGAGCCGGACGCGCCACCCAGAACAGGAGAAGTCCCGTCCGTGGCGCCAGCAGCGCACCCGACGCGTGCCCCTTGACCTGGCCGCTTGGCAGGCACCTAATCGCGTATGAAAAACGGTCTGTACCACTAGCGGCAAGAAAGTGCGGACGTTGGTAATCGGACGGGCGTGGCTGACGGGCAGCACGCGGTTCCGTCATCGGGAGATCGGGCTGTAGACGAGCAGACCGAGGGGAATGCAAGCTTGCGGCCGCTAAAACAGAGCCTTCAGGCTTGGCCATCGTGGGTAGCAGCCTCGATCCTCGCGTTCGCGCTGCTAGTCGCGCTGGGGTGGTCGTCTTGGCAGAGTACGCGAGAACTCATCGAGAGTAATCGATGGGTGTCGAACACGCTGGAGGTCCTTTACGAACTAGAGCAGCTGCGGTCGAACATTATGGCCGCTGAAACCAGTCAACGCGGTTTCGCGCTGACCGGCGACGACCGCTTTCTTCGTGAATATGAGACGGCGATACGGCTCACACCCGCTAGTCTTGCCCGGGCGCGTGAGTTGACTTCCGACAATGTCGATCAGCAGCGGCAACTCGATAAGCTGGCTCCGCTTATCCAGCGAAGGTTCGCCCTGCTGGCCGCGAACTTGGCCGACCGGCGAGCGGGCGGCTTTGAAGCCATAGATGTCGCGAAGTATCTTCAGGGAAGCGATATCATCAACGAAGTGACCTCTGTCATTTCGGCAATGATGAATGAGGAGAAAAAGCTGTTTGACCTAAGACGATCCGCCCAATCCAAAAGTATCATCGCGAACAATCGAATTGTGACAATCGGAACCGCATTAAGCATACTGGTCCTGTCATCGATTTTCTACATGGATGTTGCGAGAAAAGAGGCGGCGCGGATCGAGTACAACGCCTGCGGCAGCATCGCTCGCAACAGCCGCTCCGGCGCGGTCGAGGGCCGGCCCATCCGCGAGTACAGCGCCGCGAAGTCCGCGCTCGGCGCCTCCAGCGCCACGTTCGCGATCTCCCGGATCGCACGCGGCGGGTGGTCCCGCCGAACCCGCGCCTCCAAGTCGATGTAGCTGAACAACTCACCCGACCGCTCGTCCCCGCCGCGCATCAATCCCCCGACCTCCAAACTGATCGAGTGAATCATGCCGATGTCGCCCAAACCAGGCACTTCTTCAACAGCCTGCTAGGCGAGCTCGGCTACCAGGTCCGCGAGGCCAAGGACGGTCAAGAAGCGCTGCAGATGCTCGATGCCGACATCCATTTGCTGTTCTCCGACGTGGTAATGCCGGGGGTATGCTCGGTTACGAACTCGCGCAAAGGGCCATCTTGCGCCGGCCCGGGCTCAAGATCCTGTTCACCTCGGGTTACGCCCACCTCTCGCTTAGAGGGAGCAGCGATCTCACTAATGATGCGAACTTCCTCAGCAAGCCGTTCCGTAAACGTGAGTTGGCCATCAGGTGCGGAGTTTGTTGGAACGCGAGGGCGAAGTTGCCGAGCCGCTCGGCTGATGCGGTTAGATGTTGACCGCTCGGATCATGGCGGGCACGTAATCGGAGATGCGCGTCTTACGCCATTTCGAAAACCTGCCGATCGAGCTTCGCGGCGCCGCCGTCGCGGTAGGTAACTTTGACGGTGTGCATTTGGGCCACCGCGAGGTGATCACCGAGGCTGGACGAATCGCCCGATCGTCTGGAATTCCGTGGGCGGTGCTGACGCTGGAGCCTCACCCGCGCAGCCTGTTCGAGCCCGACGCGCCGCCCTTCCGGCTGACCCCTCCTCCGATAAAGGTGCGGCTGATCGAAGAGATCGGCCCGGAGATGCTGGTTGTCGTGCCGTTCGACGCCGCGTTCTCGCGAACCCCGCCGCGCGCCTTCGTCGAGCGGGTTCTGGTGCATGGACTAGGCGCCCGCCACGTCGTCTGTGGCCACGATTTCGCCTTTGGCCACGGCCGCAAGGGGACCCCGGAGCTGTTGCTGTGGCTGGGCGACGAGTTCGATTTCGGCTTTACCTGCGTCCAGGAGGTCAAGGACGAGGATGGCGAGCCATACTCGTCGACTCGCATTCGCGACCACCTACGTCACGGCCGTCCCGCCGACGCGGCTCGGCTGCTCGGCCGACCGTACGAGATCAGGGGCGAGGTCATCAGAGGCGATCAACGCGGCCGGACTCTGGGGTTTCCCACCGCCAACCTGCGCCTCGTCGACTACCTCCGCCCGGCCAACGGCGTCTACGCCGCGCGCGCGCGGTGGCGCGAAGGCGGCGAGGAGCTCGGCTGCACGGGGGTCGCCAACGTAGGCGTCCGGCCGACGTTCGGCGGCGGCATTGAGCCGCTGTTGGAGGTCCACCTGTTCGACTTCGCCGGCGACCTCTATGGGCAAACGATGGCCGTGGAGATGATCGACTATCTGCGGCCGGAAAAGAAGTTTGACGGGCTGGAGCAATTGCGGGCACAAATTCTCGAAGACTGCGCGCGGGCTCGGCGCATGTTGGCGTCCGAGGCCGATGTGCTTCCTGTACGCGCCGCAGGCTTCTGAACGGACTGTGCCAAGCGTGGATTACAAGTCGACGGTCTTTCTGCCGAGCACCGATTTCCCGATGAAGGCCCAGCTGCCGAAGCGCGAGCCGGAAATCCTCGCCCGCTGGGAACGTCTCGACCTTTATTCGCGGCAACGCCGGCAGGCGCGCGGCCGCCCGAGGTTCATCCTGCACGATGGGCCGCCCTATGCCAACGGCCACCTGCACATCGGGCACGCGCTCAACAAGATTCTCAAAGATGTCATCAACCGCGCGCAGCAGATGCTGGGCAAGGACGCCAACTACGTCCCGGGCTGGGACTGCCACGGTCTGCCGATCGAGTGGAAGATCGAGGAGAGCTACCGCGAGAACGGCCGCGGCAAGGACGAGGTGCCGATCCTGGAGCTACGCCGGCAATGCCGGGCGTTTGCCGGGAAATGGATCGATGTGCAGCGAGAGGAGTTCAAGCGGCTCGGCGTGATCGGCGACTGGGCGCATCCTTACTCGACGATGGACTTCGCCGCGGAGGCGCGGATCGTCCGCGAGCTCGGCAAGTTCCTCCTCAATGGGGCGCTCTACAAGGGCGCGAAGCCGGTACTATGGTCAGTGGTCGAGAAGACGGCGCTGGCGGAGGCCGAGGTAGAGTACCACGACCACACTTCAGCCACCATCTTCGTCGCTTTTCCGGTGCGGCACGCGAGCCACCCGCTGCTGGTCGACGCCTCGGTCCTCATCTGGACGACGACGCCATGGACCATCCCGGGAAACCGCGCTATCGCCTACGGTCCGCACTTTCAGTACGCGATCTTCGAAGTGACGGTGGTGCATGAAGGCAGCCTCGCGCGGCCCGGCGATCGTCTGCTGATCGGCGCCGACCTGGCGGACCGGGTGCAGGGCGAGCTGAAGGTGGAAGACTGGCTGCGTCTGGGCGAGATCGACGGTGCCACCCTTGCCGGCACGATCTGCCGGCATCCGCTGCACGAGAGCGGCTACGACTTTCCGGTGCCCTTGCTGCCGGGCGCCTTCGTCGATCTGGAAACCGGCTCCGGCTTCGTGCACATCGCGCCGGGGCACGGCACCGACGACTGGGAGTTGGGGATCCAGCACGGCATCGCCGTTCCCGATACCGTCGGCCCCGACGGCATTTTCCTCGACGATGTACCGCTGTTTGCCGGCCGCCGTGTGCTGACCGAGGACGGAAAGGATGGCGACGCCAACGCCGCGGTGATATGCGCCTTGGAGCAGGCGGGGGCGCTGCTCGGTCGCGGCACGCTGGTGCACAGCTACCCGCATTCCTGGCGCTCGAAGGCGCCGCTGATCTTCCGCAACACGCCGCAGTGGTTCATCTCGATGGAGCGCACCGGGCTGCGGGCGACGGCGCTTGCGGGCCATCGAGAAGACCCGCTTCGTTCCGGCTACCGGGCAAAACCGGCTGCGCGGCATGGTCGAGACCCGGCCCGACTGGTGCGTCTCGCGCCAGCGCGCCTGGGGCGTGCCGATCACCGTGTTCGTCGACAGGCGCACCGGCGAGCCGCTGCGCGACGCGCGTGTTCTCGACCGCATCGTCGCGGCGGTCGAAAAGGACGGCGCCGACGCCTGGTTCGAAGGCGACCCGCGGCGCTTTCTCGCGCCCGAACACGACCCCGAGCAGTTCGAGCCGGTCAACGACATCCTCGACGTCTGGTTCGATTCCGGCTGTACCCACGCGTTCGTGCTGGAGCAGCGGCCCGATCTGCGCGTGGCCCGCCGCCCTCTACCTGGAGGGCTCCGACCAGCACCGCGGCTGGTTCCAGTCGAGCCTGCTGGAATCCTGCGGGACCCGCGGCCGCGCGCCCTACGACGCGGTACTGACGCACGGCTTCTTCATGGCCGAGGACGGCCAGAAGATGTCGAAGTCGCTGGGCAATTTCGTCACCGCTCAGGCCGTGGTGGATACGCACGGCGCCGACGTGCTGCGCCTGTGGGTGGTAGCCTCCGACTACTCCGAGGATCTGCGCATCGGCTCGGAAATCCTGAAGCAGAACGCCGATGCCTATCGCCGCTTCCGCAACACGCTGCGCTACCTGCTGGGCAACCTGAACGGCTACGATGTACGCGAGCGGCTGCCGTTCGAGGAGATGCCGGAGCTGGAGCGCTGGGTGCTGCACCGGCTGTCGCGCCTTGACGAGCAGCTGCGGCAGGCCTGCGCGGACTTCCAGTTCCACGCGGTCTTCGCCGAGCTGCACACCTTCTGCGCCGTCGACCTCTCGGCCTTTTACTTCGATATCCGCAAGGACGCGCTCTACTGTGATCCGGCGGATGCGCCTCGCCGCCGCGCCGCCCGCACCGTTCTCGATGCACTATTCGATTGCCTCACCGCCTGGCTCGCGCCGTTCCTCTGCTTCACCGCCGAGGAGGCTTGGCTGGCGCGTAACCCCGGCGGCGAGGAGAGCGTGCATTTGCGGGTGTTCCCGACGCTTCCGGCGCGAGTGGCGTGATGACGGGCTGGCCGATCGCTGGTCGATGGTGCGCAGGCTGCGCCGCGTCGTCACCGGCGCGCTGGAGGTCGAGCGCGGCGCCAAGCGCATCGGTTCGAGCCTGCAGGCGCACCCGCTGGTTTGGGCGGACTCGGATTATCGCGAAGCGTTGGCCGGGCTTGATCTTGCCGAGCTGGCGATCACCTCGGACGCCGGCTTCGGCGAGGGCGCGCCGCCGGCCGATGCGTTCAGCTTTGCCGGATGTTCCGGGTGTCGCGGTCAAGGTAGAGCTGGCCCAAGGCGAGAAATGCGACCGCTGCTGGCAAGTGCTCGCCGACGTCGGCCGCGTTCCGGCGCACCCGACGCTCTGCGGCCGATGCGTCGATGCGGTCGAGCGGCGCCGGGCAGCCGCCGAATGATGTCCGAGATGACCACAGTCGCCGTCCGCTGGCGGGCGGGACTAGCCATCGCCGCCCTTGTTGTCGCTCCTCGATCAGCTCACCAAGTGGTGGATCCTCGAAAGGATCATGATGCCGCCTCGGGTCATCGAGATCACGTCCTTCTTCAATCTCGTGCTCACCTGGAACCGTGGCGTCAGCTTCGGAATGTTCAACACCGATTCGCCGCTCAACGCTGTGGCTTCTGCCTCTAGTGGCGGTCATCATCATCGTCACTGCTTGTCGCCTGGCTGATGCGAGCCGACCGATTTACTCTCGCGACGGCGCTAGGGGCGGTTGTTGGCGGCGCCATCGGCAACCTGATCGATCGTGTCCGCTTCGGCGCCGTCGCCGATTTCCTCGACGTGCACGCTTTCGGCTATCATTGGCCGGCGTTCAATATCGCCGATGCGGCAATCACCATCGGCGTGGCGATGCTGATCTTCGATTCCGTGTTCGGCGCCGCGGAACATCGCAGGACACAATCGGGGCTCGGCAGGGAAACCGGCGAATGAAAAACGGCAAGATAGGATTGGCAATGGCGGTGGCGATGCTGCTGGCCAGCGGCTGCCAGGGACTGAAGGAAGACCTCGGGATCGGCGTCAAGCGAGCAGCCGGACGAGTTCAGAACCTACTCTCGGGCGCCGTTGAGCGTGCCGCCCGATTTCGCGCTGCGGCCGCCAGCGACCGCCACCGGCGCCAGCCAGGCGGCGGCGCCCCGGAGATGGCGCGGCAGGCGATGGTGGGAGGGGGTTCTGCCGTGGCGCGCCGCCGAGCCAACGTCGGCCGGCGGTTCGCCCGGCCTGCAGGCGCTGCTCGAGCGAACAGGCGCGGCAACCGCCCAGGCGGATATCCGCGCTCAGGTCAACCGCGAGATCGACCATTCTCGCCGAGGCCGACCAGAGTTTCGTTCGAGCGCCTGATGTTCTGGTCGGATACGCCGGAGCCCGCCACCGTCGTCGACGCGCGACAGGAGAGCCGGCGCATCCAGGAGAACCAGGCGCTCAACAAGTCGCTGACCGCGGGCCAGACGCCGACCATCCGGCGCAAGCCGAAGGCCTTGCTGGAAGGCATCTTCTAGTCGGACAACGGGTCGACGCGCCGGTTCGACGCTTGTAGCGCGCACGGTCGATCGCCTTATACAGCGAGCAGCGCTCCCTACCCCGCGGGAGCGTCGCTCCATCAACCGCGACCGGTGAACAAACAGCATGCTGTACACGCCCTTCGATCTGGCGCGACGAGCGTCACGAGTGACGGTCATCCCCTTGCTGGCCGTCGTGGGGATATGGCTCGCGCCAGCCAGCACCTTGGCGAGGGTGTTCGATCCGCAGGGGTTCACGCTTGCCAACGGGCTTCAGGTGGTGGTGGTATCCGATCACCGCGTGCCGATCGTCAGTCACATGCTATGGTACAAGGTCGGCGCCGCGGACGAGCCGCCAGGCAACTCCGGCATCGCTCACCTGCTCGAACACCTGATGTTCAAGGGGACGCGGGACATCGGCCCCGGCGAGTTCTCGCGGATCGTCGCCCGCAACGGCGGGCAAGAGAACGCCTTTACCTCGCACGACTACACCGCCTACTTCCAGAACATCGCCAAGGACAGGTTAGAGAAGGTCATGGCGATGGAGGCGGACCGCATGACCGGGCTGGTTCTCACCGATGCGCAGGTCGCGGCTGAGAAGCTGGTTGTGCTCGAGGAACGCCGGCAACGGGTCGACAACGATCCCGACGCTGTTCTCGGCGAGGAAGCACAGGCGGCGCGCTATTTGAACCACACGTACCGGCGGCCGATCATCGGTTGGGAGCACGAGATCGCCGCGCTGACCTCGGACCAGGTTCTCGACTTCTACCGAAAGTGGTACGCGCCAAACAACGCCATCCTGGTGGTCAGCGGCGATATCACGGCCGGCGAGCTCAGGCCACTTGCCGAACGGACCTATGGTCGCATACCTCGCGCCGAAGCGCCGCCGAGAAACGAGTTGCTGGAGCCGCGGCAGCGGGCCGAGCGGAGCGTCGCCCTCGCCGACGCTCGGGTCCGCCAGCCATCCTGGACACGCTCATGGCCGGCGCCGAGCTACCGCTACGGCACGGCGAAGCATGCTTACCCTCTGCAAGTCCTGGAAGAGATCATCGGCGGCGGCGCGACCAGCCGCCTCTACCGCAAGCTGGTCGTCGAGCAGCGCCTCGCCGTTTCGGCCGACGCCTGGTACGACCCGTCGCGACGCGGTCCTTCCAACCTCGTCATCTCGGCGAGTCCGCGCCCCGGAGTGAGTCTGGAGCAGCTTGAGGAGGCGGTCGCCGGCATTGTCCGAGAGATCATCGAGGCTGGCGTGACCGCCGAGGAGGTCGAGCGTGCAAAGGGACGCATGGTCGCCGAAGCCGTCTACGCCCGCGACTCCTATAGCACCGCCGCGCGATTGATCGGCGAGGCGCTGGCGATCGGTCATGCCATAGAGGACGTCGAGGGGTGGCCCGAGCGGATAGAGGCGGTGACCCGCGAACAGGTGGAGGAGGCAGCCAACTTTGTCCTGAAGGAACCGTCGGTTACCGCGGTGCTGATCGCCGGTGATGGCCGAACGGCGTCGGTCGACCAGCCACCGCAGGGCAGCGTTGCTCCCGAACAGTCGGCGATTCGTTGATGCGCGGGCGCTCAGCCGGGTTGCTGGGCTTGGCCTGCGTGCTCACTTTGGTCGCATTCGCCCGGCCATCCGCAGCCGTGCAGATCCAGCGGGTAATGGCCGACGGCATCGAAGCCTGGCTGGTCGAGGATCATGCGAACCCGATAATCGCCGTGCGCGTCGCCTTCCGCGGCAGCGGCGCCGCAACCGATCCGCCGGACAAGGCGGGTCTGGCGCGGCTGGCTTCGGCGCTGCTGGACGAGGGCGCGGGCGAATTGGACAGTCAGGCTTTCCAGGGCCGGCTCGATGATCTGGCTATCCGGCTCGGTTTCGACGCCGATCTCGACAACTTCGGCGGCTCGTTCGAAACGCTGATGAGGAATCGCGATACGGCGTTCGAGCTGATGCGGCTGGCGTTGACGCAGCCCCGCTTCGATCCGGAAGCGATCGCCCGCATGCGTAGCCAACTGGAAGCCCAGATCCGTAACCAACAGGAGGATCCGGACTGGGTCGCCAACCGGCGGCTCTGGACGAACCTGTTCCCTAACCATCCCTATGGCCGCCCGGTGGAAGGAACGCTCGACACCCTGCCGCGTATCGATCGGGAAGATCTCAGGAAATTCGCGACCGAACGGCTCTCCCGCGACCGCCTGGTGCTGGGCGTCGTCGGCGACATCACTCCAGCCGAGCTGACGCCGCTGCTGAAAGCCACCTTCGGCGGGCTGCCGGCGGCCGCGCCGGCCAGCGTCGCCGAGGCGCGTCCCGCGGCGGACGGCGGCGCCGTCATCATCGACATGGACGTGCCGCAAAGCGCCGTTGCCTTCGGTCAGGCCGGACTGAAGCGGGACGACCCGCGTTTCTACGCGTTGACGGTGCTCAATCAGATACTCGGCGGCGGCGGGCTGACTTCCCGCCTGTTCGACGAGGTCCGAGAAAAACGCGGCCTGGTCTACTCGGTCTACACGGGTCTGGTTCCACTCGATCATTCGGCGCTCATCCTCGGCGGCGCGGGCAGCGCTAACGAGCGGGTGGCGGAGACTATCCAGGTCATCCGGGAGCAATGGCGGCGGCTCGCCGCAGGCGGTGTCAGTGCCGCCGAACTGGCGGACAGCAAAACCTATCTTACCGGATCTTTCCCGCTGCGATTTCGCAGGTAGCGGCCGGATTGCCGGCCTACTCGCCTCGGTGCAGCTGGACAACTTGGGGATTGACTATCTCGACCGCCGTAATGCGCTGATCGAGGCGGTAACGCTCGATGACGTCAACACCCTGGCGCGCGATCTGCTAACGCCCGACAAGCTCACGTTTATCGTTGTCGGCCGTCCGCGCGCCGACCTGCCGGCACGCTGATACTCTTGTAAAATATTCGATACACCTGAAGATTTTCTGGGCATGGGGCACCCTTGTTGCCTACCATGGAGGTGCGGGTCGGGCTTGTCATCAATGAGAATTCATGTCGCTCGGGCGACCGGTTAATCGAAAGGGCTACAAACGCGTTCAATTGACGGGCGATAGGGCAATGGGTGCCTCAGCATCGTCCGAAGGAGGGTAAATCGATGTACGGCAAGCTGCTGAAGGAAATGACGTCGGAGTTCTTCTTGCCTCTGCTCGTCGCGGCAACGGGCTTGGGCATACTTGTTTTTTGGCCATTTCCGCTCTAGCGGCCGCTTTCGTAACAACCGCGGCCACCTCAGCCGAGACACCGCGTCTATGAGGATCAATGATCATAACACGGGCACTCTCGGTGGATTGCCCGCCGGCCCGATGATGCGGCTGTCGGTCTCCCCCTCGCCGCTCTCGGCGATAAGCCGCAGCTGATATGTCCGACGGATGCTGCGGAGCGGACGCGGCGTTCGACGGAAGCTCCGCCCCCTATCGTCGGGTGTTGTGGGTTATCATCGCCCTTAACGCGGCGATGTTCGTGGTCGAGGTCGCCGCCGGATATCTGGCCCGTTCGCAAGCGCTGCAAGCCGATGCGCTGGATTTTCTGGGAGACGCCGCGACTTATGCGCTTACCTTGCTGGTTATCGGCCGCCCAGCGGCCTGGCGGGCGAACGCCGCGTTATTCAAGGGCCTCAGCCTGGGCGTGCTAGCGTTGTGGGTGGGTGGATCGACGTTGTGGCGCGCCATCGATGGCGGCGCGCCGGAGCCGATGACGATGAGCGCGGTCGGCGCGCTGGCACTCTGCGTCAACCTCGGCGCGGCGCTGTTGCTGTACCGCTTCCGAGACGGCGAGGCTAACGTCCGCTCGGTCTGGCTGTGCAGCCGCAACGACGCCATCGGTAACGTCGCCGTCATCTTGGCGGCGGCAGCGGTATGGGCGAGCGGCGCTGCTTGGCCGGACCTTGTGGTTTCCTTGGCGATGTCGGCGCTGTTCCTGCAGACGGCGGCGCGCATCGTCCGGCAGGCGAGGGGTGAGTTGCGGCAGCTTCGGTCGGCGCCGCCGCGCCGCAGTGAGTTAAATGGGCTGTAGAGGACGGGTTCTTGTGCCGGGCCACAAATCTGGGGATTTGATCGCATATGAGATTTGTACGACCTCATCGGCCACCGCCTCTGGTCCGATTCGCTTTGATATTCTATCTTTAGCTCGACTTTCCGCATTTCATGCGGCGTAGCAGAGAGTCTCGGTGAATCTTCGGAGGAGGCCAGCGGGGATTTCCACGGTTTCCGCGTCATGCCGAGACATCCATAAATCCGGCGGGCACCAGAGGAGACGGCGGACAGTGGCGATGGCGTCGCTGAAGGTCAGTTCGGGCTTGCCATACCAGCCGGCCGTCCGGGGACGGATGACGGCGCCACGGGTTTCGATCAATCCGTTCATCCAAATCGTCACCAAGGAGAAGAGCCCGAGCAGCGCCGGGGTGGTCCGTGCGATCGCCAGATCGGACCATTGGCGCTGCGTCTCGACGCCGAGATGGGCGCGGACCTCCTGGAACGTCGTTTCCACGCGCCAGCGCGAGACGAACCAGCCGAGAATTTCGATTGGGGTGGTTTCGATGTCGGTCGCCAGAAACGCTTGCGGTGCGAGCTTCCCTGCGGGATCGCGCGCCAGCACCCAGCGGATCGGCGCGGGCGGCAGGCCGCTGTGATACCACACTGCCATCCCGGAAATGATCTCGAGCGTCCGCTGCTGGCCGCCGTACCACTCCGGCAGCGTGATCGACGACCAGACCGTCCTGGGATCGGCCAACACCGCGGCAAGCTTCGGCAAGCGCGCTCCTTTGAGACGTGGCCGGCCGAGCTGCCCCGGTTGCCGCGCCGGCGTCGGCGCGAACAGGTTGGCATCGAGTCGCAACCGGGTGACCAAGCAGACATGGTGTCGCACCGCCGCGATCAGGTCGAGTGCGGCGAAACTGGAGTCGGCGACAATGATCACGCGGCGCTTCGCCAGCCAGTGCTTGGCCTGCAGGATCGCTTGCCGCGCCCAATCGGTCAGCTTCTTGTGGCGTCGCCCACGGGCGTCGCTCCAGCGCTCGGACGGTGCCAGCACCGTCAAGAACGGCAACGCCCAGCGTCGGCCGGCCCAAGGGATCGGTACGACGACCATCAGCGACAGCCACCGCAGGCCGCTGGCTTTGACGAAGTGGCCGTGCGACGAGCGCACCGGATCCCGGTAGATGCCGCGCGCCTTGATCTTGCCGCCCCAGCGCCGCTCGATCGTGTCATCGATGCCGATCACCACCTCGCCCGCCGGCAAGAAGACGTCGAGCACCTGGGCGAGGAGCTTGCGCGCTACGGCACGGCCGTTCCAGCGCGCCCGACTCAGCACCTCATGGTAGCGGGCAAAGCCCGGTCTTGCCGCCAGCCCCATCACCCGCAGCGCCTCGCTGACCGTGCGCTTGCCCGGTGCCAGCACCGCCCCGGCGACGAGGACGAGAACGTGCTTCCAGACCGGTGCCGTGAAACAGTCGCGGAAGGCGGACAACCAAGTGGCGAGTACCGGCGGCACCAGGGCCGGACCGGCGGCGGGGGAGCGATGTGTCGTCATCGCATCCGTAGAATTCGAGTCGCGGCGGGACCGCAAAAGTCCCTTGATCCGTCGCCGCCACCACATGCCGCCGCCGCGCAGCGCACCCCCGGTGGCACGAGTTCGCCGAGAAGCCCATGATGCGGCATGGCGACCGATACCATCATCTCCGGTCCCGCCGCCTCCGTCCGATCAAATTGCGGAAAGTCGAGCTCAGGTGACTCCGCTCCTTATGACCGATCCCCATCTGCTTGCCATCGCCACCGCCGTCCCGGCGCACGGCTTCTGCCAAGAGGACGTTCGCGAGCGCATCCCGGCAGTGTTCCCGGAATGCCGCGAGGAGGTCGAGCGGCTGTTGCCGGTGTTCCTCAACGCCGGTATCGCCGTGCAGCGCCGTGCAGCGCCGTGCAGCGCCGTGCAGCGCCGTGCAGCGCCGTGCAGCGCCGTGCAGCGCCGTGCAGCGCCGTGCAGCGCCGTGCAGCGCCGTGCAGCGCCGGAGCGCCGTGCAGCGCCGTGCAGCGCCGTGCAGCGCCGTGCAGCGCCGTGCAGCGCCGTGCAGCGCCGTGCAGCGCCGTGCAGCGCCGTGCAGCGCCGTGCAGCGCCGTGCAGCGCCGTGCAGCGCCGTGCAGCGCCTCGAGATCGTCGCGGACGAGCTGAAGGGCAAGGAATTTCTGTTCGAAAAGATGCTGATTCCGAAACCGCAGATGCTGGCGGTGCGTCGCGCGCAGGCTGAAATTGTCGGTGATCGCGGCGAGTACTTGGCGGCCATCGCCCGGGGTGGGCAACAGATCGGCGAAACGGAACTCGAGATCGTTACGCTCGATGCCGAACGCGCGGACGAGATTGCCGGCGACCTCGACAAGGTTCGTGGGGAACTGGCCAAGGTCAAGGAGCAGCTAGGGGCAAGCGGGGACACTCTCAAGCGTACGCTGATCGCGGCCCCGGTCAGCGGCACGGTCGTCGGTCTACGGTTCAAGACCCGCGGCGGCGTTATCCAACGAGGCGAACCTATCCTCGATATCGTGCCGGCGAACGAGGATCTGCTGATCGACGCCCGCGTCGCCCCGACCGACATCGACGTCGTTCATCCCGGGCTCCTGGCGCAGGTGCACCTTTCCGCCTATTCACATCGCCGCAGCATGCCGAACATCGAGGGCAAGGTCCGCTCGGTGTCGGCCGACAGCCTGCGCGATGAGAAGACTGGGATGTCCTACTATCTCGCCCGGGTCGAGGTAGACCGCGAGCAGCTCTCCGGTTGGACATGGACGTGCAGCTCGTGCCCGGGATGCCAGCGGAGGTGCTGAGCGTGACCGGCGAACGCACGCTCTTCGGTTATCTCTTGGAGCCCTTCCGCGACATTTTCCGGCGCAGCCTGCGAGAGGTCTCAAGTCATGAACGTCTGGGGAAACCCACGCGAAGATGGAGGATTACCATGGCAACCCTAATCCCCTCATCACAGAAACCGTCAGGGGTCATCGGTTGGCTCAAGGTTGGCCTGGCAGCTGCCGGGGCGGTCGGGGGGGCTGGCGTCATCGCGGTCACCCTGCATCTGGTCACGAGCAGAAGCGACGAACTTCCGAGCACCGCTGATTGGCGCCAAGCCGTAGTAGCCGCCGCGGTCTCTGTCCGCACTTGGTCTGCTAACACGACTGCCCAAACTCGGATGCATCAGCAAGGCCCGCGGGACGGCCACCCTACGATCGGTGCGGTCATTAGCGCGCAGGCATCTACCGAAGCCGCGGCAACGTCATCCCAGGAAACTGATGCGCAATTTACTCCAACGCATCTTACGGTGACCCCCGCGACAACTGTCGTGAATGAGGCTGTTCAGCGTGGCGAAGCCATGGCTTCGTTGGGAGACTACGCCGCCGCGCGCTTGCTCTACCGATTTGCGGCAGAAAGGGGGAGTGCCGATGCCGCCCTGAAGCTTGCGAAAACGTATGATACGGACCCTCTCCCCAATGGACTCAGTCTGAGACCGGACGAAGCGCAGGCGGCGCGCTGGTACCGAGCTGCCAACGAACTCCGGCCCAGCATACAAGCGGAGCAGTCCAACATAGAAGCGGAATAGCAAGATCCGGCGGCGTCGACGGTCAGCGGGCATCCTCCAACAAGGTCAGTCTAGCCGCTGAGCGCAGATACCGCTCTAGGTGCTCAAACGCCATGTCGACCAAGATGGCGAACAGGCCCACCACGATGACCCCCTGCATGACATAGGGTTGCTTTTCGCTGACCAGGCCGCTAATGATCGGCGTACCCAGGGTAACCGCGCCGACCGCCAAGCCGATGGTCGCGGTGCCGATGTTGATGATGACCGAAGTTCGGATGCCGGCGATGATGATCGGAGCCGCTAGCGGTAGCTCGATGTCACGCAGCACCTGCAATGGAGAGAGTCCCATGCCCTCCGCTACTTCCCGCGCCGGCTGGGGAACTCCCTCCAGCCCGGCTATAGTATTATCGACAATCGGCAGCAGGCCGTAGAGCATCAGCGCGAGTAACGTCGGCAACGATCCGAACCCGACCATCGGAACCGCGATCGCCAGCACCGCCGCGGGAGGAAAGGTCTGGCCTATCGAGGCGAGCGCACCGACGATGGGGCGGAAATCATGCCCGGCCGGGCGCGTGACAAACACGTGCCAATCCGCCGCCGAGCACCGTCGAGATCAAGTTCGCGGCACTGACCAGCGTGGCATGGGAAAGGAGCAATTCCAGGAAGCTTACCCGCCCGTATACCGGGGGTTCGACACCCGGAAAGGCCCAGGCGAAAACCGGTCCGAGGCATGGCATCGACCAGACCAGTGACGTGAGCAGCAGCGCCACCCAGAATAGCGGGCTGGCCCACGATCGGCGAGCGATGAGAACGGCGGTGGAAAAGTCTACCACGGTAGCGGCGGGATAGTCCCGCTGCCGGCGGAGTAAGACTCTGCCACTTTTGCCCTTTCTGGCGGCAGGGAGGGCGGGGGCATTTTCACCGTGGAACTGTATCTGAAGGTTCGTCTCGCCATTCGGGACGGGATGAGCGCGCGCGAGGCGGCACGTCACTTCGGGATTTCGCGCGAGAGCGTGAAGAAGATGCTGAGTTTTTCGGTTCCGCCGGGGTATCGGCGGATGGCGCCGATCAAGCGGCCGAAGCTGGACGGGTTCACCGAGATTATCGACCAGTGGCTGGGTGATGATGTTGGCCGGCCCCGCAAGCAGCGTCACACGGCCAAGCGGGTTTTTGACCGGCTGCGGGACGAGCACGGGTTCACCGGCGGCTACACGATCGTCAAGGATTACGTGCGCGATCAGCAGCGCCGGCGACGGGAGATGTTTGTCCCGTTGCACCACGCACCGGGCCACGCCCAGGCTGATTTTGGCGAAGCGCTGGTTGTGATCGGCGGGATCGAGCAGAAAGCGCACTTCTTCGCGCTCGATCTGCCGCATAGCGATGCGAGTTACATTCGGGCCTATCCAGCGGCAACCGCCGAGGCTTGGGTCGACGGCCACGTTCATGCTTTCGCTTTCTTCGGCCGGGTGCCGCGGTCGGTGCTCTACGACAACGACAGATGCCTGGTGGTGCGCATCCTGGCGGATGGCACACGCAAACGCGCCCGCCTCTTCAGCGGGTTCTTGTCGCATTACGTGATCCAAGACCGCTATGGCCGTCCTGGTAAAGGCAACGACAAGGGCAGCGTCGAGGGTCTGGTCGGCCGGGCCCGGCGCAACTTCATGGTGCCGCTGCCGCGTTTTGCGTCCTGGGACGATTTCAACGACTGGCTGGAGGAGCAATGCCGCAAGCGTCACGCGGACCTCCTGCGGGGCCATACCGAGACGATCGGACAGCGGCTCCAGCGGGATCTGCAGGCGATGGCGGAGCTGCCGCCTGCCCCCTTCGATGCCTGCGAACAGGCGACAGGACAGGTGAGTTCACAGTCGCTGGTCCGCTACCAGACCAACGATTATTCGGTGCCCGTCGCCTATGGCCATCGCGATGTCTGGGTACGGGGCTATGTCGATCAGGTCGTGATCGGCTGCGGCGGGGAGGTCATCGCCCGCCATCCCCGGTGCTATGACCGCGAGGACATGGTCTTCGACCCGGTCCATTACCTGCCCCTGCTGGAGCAGAAGATCGGCGCGCTGGATCAGGCGGCGCCGCTGGCCGAATGGGAGCTGCCCGCGGAGTTCCAGACCCTGCGGCGCCTGATGGAAGCGCGGATGATCAAGGCCGGCCGCCGGGAGTACGTTCAGGTTCTGCGGCTGCTGGAAGGCTTCGGGATGGAAGACCTCCATGTCGCGGTCAAAGCCGCGCTGCGCATGGGCGCGGTAGGTTTTGACGCTATCAAGCACCTCGTTCTGTGCCAAGTGGAGAAGCGCCCGCCGAAGCTTGACCTTAACGTCTATCCCTATCTGCCGCGCGCCACTGTCGGCAAGACCTCGGCCGCCAGTTACCTGTGCCTGGTGTCGGGGAATGCCGCATGAACGAGGCCCCCAAACTCCTTCTGGCTCATCACCTCAAGACGCTGAAGCTCCCGACCGTGCTGCGGGAATACGACAAGGTGGCCCAGCAGTGCGCCGCCGAGGGGCTGGACCATGTTCAGTTCCTTGCCCGACTGGTGGAACTGGAGCTGATCGACCGCGAACGGCGGATGATCGAGCGCCGGATCAAGGCCGCCAAGTTCCCCGCGGTCAAAAGTCTGGACAGCTTCGACTTCAAGGCGATCCCCAGCCTCAACAAGATGCAGGTGCTGGAACTGGCCCGCTGCGAATGGATCGAGCGGCGGGAAAACGTCATCGCCCTCGGGCCGAGTGGCACGGGCAAAACCCATGTTGCCCTGGGCCTGGGGCTTGCCGCCTGTCAGAAGGGCCTCGCCGTCGGCTTCACGACCGCCGCCGCCTTGGTCCATGAGTTGATGGAGGCCCGAGACGAGCGGCGGCTGTTGCGCCTGCAAAAGCAACTGGTCAGCCACAAGCTGCTGATCATCGACGAACTGGGCTTCGTGCCGCTCAGCAAAACCGGCGCCGAGTTGCTGTTTGAGCTGATCTCACAACGCTATGAACGCGGCGCCACGCTGATCACCAGCAATCTGCCCTTCGACGAGTGGACCGAGACCTTCGGTTCCGAGCGCCTCACCGGCGCGCTGCTCGACAGGCTGACACATCACGTCAGCATCCTCGAAATGAACGGCGACAGCTATCGCCTCGGCCAGAGCCGTGCCCGCAAGGCCCGGGTCGCAGCAGACGCCCAACCATAAAAACTGGCCCTCGCCAAAGCGCCCTGGCGCGCGCGTGCCAGGGCGTTCACCAATCCCGACCGTCAGAAACGTACCGCTATGGCGGCGAGAGATCCGCGCCCAAACGGCGAACAACCGCATTCCCCGTTGCCGGCGGCCGCGACGTGACGATCGTCTGTCTGGAGAGTTGCCGCGTCGTCCGGCTGCGGTGAGGGTGCCGTCGTGCTCGCGGCCGTCCAGGACGCTGCGCGCCGCTACGCGGTGCCCTTCGGGCCTCCTTGACCGCCGCCGCGCGCGACGGCCGTGGAGACCGCAGGTCGGGACGAAGAAGCGGTTCGCGCAGGCCGAACAAAGAAGCGATCCTCGGATAAAAAGATGCGCTGACTTGGCCAACTCTTGCGCCGCCATGTGGACTGGTTTGTCGCCGCCGTTGACAGAAAGCGCCGAGACTGTCAGCGCCAGAACCACACCGGCACAAACCGCCTTCGGAGTACGCATCCGCAATCCTCATTCGCTGACGCCATCAACTGGCCACTAGCGTCGATGCCGGTCTGCGCCGGCAAGGCGGGCGAAGGCCGCCGCATACATCGGGTATCATTCGTGGTATGCTCTGTACATAATCAAAACTGATCCTTCCCGCCCGTCGGGAATACCGGGATAAAGTCCGCGTCTGCGAGCGGCGCCCTAGGGTGCGCCATCGAGTACAGGGTGGACCGCTGGAGCGGGATGGAGGCGAAGCTTACGGTAAACAGGGGTGCGATCGTCGCGAGGCCTCGCCACGGTATGCACCCGAGAAAGGCGCGACATGAGAGACGCTCGCGCGGCACGGGCTCTGGCCTTCGGCATTGGTTTGGGAGTCATCTTCGCGGTCCTGGCGCTCAGTCCCATGGGAGCTGCCATGGAGGAGGCCGTAAGCCTGCCATGGCTGTTCAAAATGCGCGGAGCGGTCCAGCCGCCGTCGGACGTAGTCATCGTCGCCATCGATAAGCGGTCGGCGGATCAATTGAACCTTCCTCCCCAACCCCGGGAGTGGCCCCGTTCGGAGCATGCTAAACTCATCCAGGAGCTCAGGGCCCGGGGCGCCGCCGCCATCGTTTTCGACCTGAAATTCGAAAGGCCGCGATCCCCGACCGACGACGATGAGTTCGCCGAGGCGATGCGCGATTTCGGCCGCGTCTTTATCGTTAAGGGACGGGATCGGCAGGAGAAGCCGGAGATTGGCCTTGCGCCCATCATCGATATCCCGTTGCAGAGGAATTTCGAAGAGGCGGCGCTCGGCGCGGCACCCTTCCCCATCCCGCGGGTAGAATCCAGGAGGGTGAATCAGATCTGGGCCTTTCATGCTGGCGACGCAACCTTGCCCGCCGTTGCTCTCCATGCCGGCGTGCAGCATAGCTGGTTGAAACTGCTGAACGAATCCGGGCTCTCGATCGGCGCCTCGGCGCTCGATAACGAGGAGATACCTGTATCATCCGAGTTGACGCACAGCTTGCGCCTTGCGTTCAAGAACAATCCCAACTTCGCGGAGACTGTTCGTCATCGCTTGGCGCAAATGCAGCGCGAGATTGGTAACTCGGCACTCACATCTCCTCTGCTCGAATCTCTTATTCGGCTGTACGAGGGCCCCGACAATTTCTACCTGAACTTCTATGGTCCTCCAGGAACGATTCCGACGATATCGTACTATCAAGTACTGAGCGGCGGCGCGGCGCTCGACTCCACCGCTTTCCGGGGGAAGACAGTGTTCGTCGGGGTTTCCGAGCTAACAAGGCCACTCAAGGAAGATAGCTTCCCTACCGTGTTCGGCCGGGACGACGGCGTCGACCTGAGCGGGGTAGAAATCGCCGCGACAGCCTACGCGAATATGCTGACCGGCCACACGGTGCGGCCGTTGGATCCTGGCGTTTCCGCGGCGATAGTCTTCGCGCTGGGAGTTGTCATAACCGTTTGCAGCCTGACCATTCCGGCCGGCTGGGCATTGATTATCGCCGTTGCGGTCGCGGCCGGTTACGCCATCGCGGCACAGATGCTTTTTGCCGGTCATGCCACCTGGGTTCCATTGGCAACGCCGCTCATGTTGCTGATCCCGACCGCTGTGCTGCTGGGGTTCGCCTCGCAAAATTCTTTCGTCCGGCGGCAGCGCCAGCGCGTGCTGCGGGCGCTTGGCAACTACGTTCCAGCGAAGGTCGCGAAGACGTTCGCCGATCGCGCCACCGAGCCGACCACGGTCCGGGAAACGGTGTACGCGACCTGCTTGGCCGCGGATGCGGAGGGGTTTACGGCGGTTGCGGAAGGCATGATGCCGGAGGCCGCGGCCTCCTTATCTGAACGCGTACTTCGAGGCGCTGGCCGAGCCGCTGAAGCGCCACGGCGCGGACCTGACGCAGTTTCACGCCGACAGCATCATGTGTGCGTGGACCGGGCCTCGACCGGACCCCACGATGCGATCGAAAGCGTGCCTCGCCGCGGTCGAGGCGCTGGACGCCGTTCGCAGCTTCAACGAGCGGTACGCGCCGCTTCACCTGGGCGTGCGGTTCGGGCTGCACACGGGGCGGGTTTTCGTCGGACACGCCGGCGGCGGCGGCCACTTCATCTATGGCATCGTCGGCGACATCGCCAACACGGCATCCCGCATCGAGCAGCTCAACAAGCAGCTCGGCACGCGCCTGCTGGCGACCGAGGAAGTCGTCGCCGGCCTCGACGATATCCTTGTCCGCCCGCTCGGCGACTTCTGGTTCGCCGGCAAGCGCAGTTCCGTCCCGGTCGTCGAGGTGCTTTGCCCGGTGCGGAGCGCGACTATGGCGCAGCTGTCGCTGTGCGCGCGCTTCGAGCTGGCGGTCGACGCGTTCCGGCGAGAGCGGTGGGCCGAGGCCGAGTTCATACTTCCAGGGCATCCTCCGCGATTATCCGAATGACGGGCCGGCCCGCTTTTATCTCGATCAACGCCTTCCAGAGGCGCGCAGGCTAGCCGCCGAGACCGACAGCTCCCCGGTGATATAGCTCGGTTTTCGCGAGCGCGTACGAATTTGACGCAAAGGCCCGGAAAATCAACCCGGCTATGGCGTATAGCCTTTTTTTGAGGTATATTCGCCAGCAATTGCAGTGCCCCGGACCGCCAAGCGGCCACAAGAGGGTACATACAAATGGGAGGAGTTATGGCCGGACGGCGCGGGGGCGGCGCGGATGATCGTCCGTTGCCTTACTAGCGGTATTGTTCTCGCCGTGAGCACGGTGATGTCGTGGGCGGCATTCGCGGAGTGCCTTCGCGCGATCGGCGCCGTCCCTTCCCTACAGGGCGAAGCGCAGGTGCAGGCGGCCGGCGTCTGGCGCCCGGCGGCGCTCAACGAACAGCTTTGCCCCGGCGATATCATCCACGTCGGCGAGCGCAGCCGCGCCGAGGTGACGGTCGTCAACCAGCCGAACGTCCGGCTCGATCAGAACACGGCGCTGCACCTGCCCGGCGACGACCAGCCGCTGGTGGTGAAGCTGCTGTATGGCGCCGCCTACTTCTTCAGCCGCTATCCGCGCGTACTCACGGTCGAAACGCCATTCATCGACGCGGCGGTCGAGGGCACCGAGTTCCTGGTCCAGGTCGAGGCGGAGCGGACGCTGATCGTCGTCTTCGAAGGCCGCGTCCGCGCCAGCAATCCGCACGGCGAACTGGCGATCGCCAGCGGCGAAGCCGCCTCCGCCGAGGCCGGCCGGGCGCCCACCCCCTACCTGATCGTCCGGCCGCGCGACGCCGTGCAGTGGACGCTGTTCTATCCGGCGATCCTGCCGGCGCTGGCCGATCCCTCGGTGCTGCGGCGCGGGAACTCGCCGGAGCCGCTGCGCGGCGCGGTTGCAGCTGGCGGCGCGCAGGCCAACTGCCGGCGGCGTTCGCGCAATTCGAGGCCATCCCCGACACGGAACGCGGCTCGGACTATTACCTCTACCGGGCGGCGGCGTTGCTGTCGGTCGGCCGGGTCGAGGAGGCGCGCGCCGACATCGGCCAGGCGGCGATGCGCGATCCCGGCGACGGCCGCGCCGACGCGCTGAGCGCGGTGATCGCGGTGGCGCAGAACGACCGGGAGCGGGCGCTGGAAGATGCCCGACGCGCCGTCGAGCTGAGCCCCCGCTCGGCGGCCGCCAAGATCGCCCTCTCCTACGCCGAGCAGGCGCGGTTCCAGATCGAGGCGGCGCGCCAGGCGATGCAGCAGGCGGTCAAGGACGAGCCGGAGAACCCGCTGGCCTGGGCGCGGCTCTCCGAGCTGTGGCTGATGCAGGGCCGGCGCGACCGGGCGCGGCGGGCGGCGCAAGCGGGCCCGCGAGCTGGCGCCGGAGCTGGCGCGGGCGCAGACGGTGCTGGGCTTCGCCGAGCTCGCCGAGATCAACACCGGCCGGGCGAAGAAGGCGTTCCGGCGGGCGATCGCCATCGACTCGGCGAACCCGCTGCCCCGCTTCGGCCTGGGCCTCGCCACCATCCGCGCCGGCGACCTGGAGGGCGGACGCAAGGAGATCGAGATCGCCGTGGCGCTCGACCCGGAGAACGCGCTGCTGCGCAGCTATCTCGGCAAGGCCTACTTCGACGAGCGCACCACCAACCCGCTCACCTACTTCCAGGAGCTGGTGACGAACTTCCCGAACCAGGAGAACACGCTGGCCGCCCAGCAGTTCGCGATATCCAAGGAGCTCGACCCGAACGACCCGACGCCCTGGCTCTACGACGCCATCCGCTTGCAGAGCGAGAACCGCCCGGTCGAGGCGCTGCGCAATATCGAGAAGTCGATCGAGCTGAACGACAACCGCGCCGTCTATCGCTCGCGCGAACTGCTCGACCAGGACCAGGCGGCGCGCGGCACCAGCCTCGCCCGCATCTACAACGACCTCGGCTTCGAGCAGCTCGGCATCAACGAGGCGACCAAGTCGCTGAGCCTACGATCCCGGCAACGCCGCCGCGCACCGCTTCCTCTCCGATATCTACGTCACTCAGCCCCGCCAGGAAATCGCCCGCGTCAGCGAACTCCTGCAGGCGCAGCTCCTGCAGGACATCAACATCAATCCCGTTCAGCCGAGCCTTGAGCGAGAGCGAACCTCAACATCATCACGGCGGCGGCCCGGCGCGCCCCGGCTTCAACGAGTTCACGCCGCTGTTCGAGCGCAACCAGGCGCAGCTCAATGTCTCCGGTGTCGTCGGCAGCGACTGGACGCGCGGCGAGGAGGCCGTTGTCTCCGGCATCTACGACAATGTCTCCGTCAGCGCCGGCCAGTTCCACTACCAAACCGATGGTTTCCGAAGGAACTCCGATCTCCGTCACGATGTTCAAAATCTTTTCATTCAGGCCGCCCTCACGCCGCAATTAAACGTGCAAACCGAGTTCCGACGACGCAGATCGGAAGAAGGAGATATTGCCCTAAACTTCGATTCAAATTCCGCACCCAACTTGCGGAGTGACTTTGATCAAGATAGCGCTCGCATAGGCCTGCGTTTCTCCCCGTCGCCGTCATCAACCTTCGTCGCATCGCTCATCGGCAGTCAGTTCGATGGGAAGCAGGTTGAGGATACAGATATAGTACACGATCACGTTGATGGCATGCAAGGCGAGGCCCAATACATCTTTAACAGCGATGGGCTCAACATTGTTGCTGGACTCGGTAGCTATAATACAGATAATACCGCGAAGGAAATTTCCGACGGCCTACAAACGAGTACTCATTTCGATGTAAGTCAAAATAGCGGATATATATATTCCAACATACTCAGCATCACCGATTTAAGATTAACCATGGGTATCAGCTATGATGAATATAGCGAAGATACACTTAATGTTGATCGCTATAACCCAAAGTTTGGATTTGTGTGGAACATTGCCGACAACATATCTATGCGAGTCGCGGCATTCCGGACGGTAAAGCCGGCGCTTATTACAAGTAGAATTATCCAGCCAGCTCAAATTGCTGGTTTTAGCCAGTATTTTGATGATGTAAATGGAACAGAAGCCTGGGTGTACGGACTTGGTCTAGACTTCTGTATAGTCTACAATCTGTGTTTTGGTGTAGAATATTCTAGGAGAGACCTGGAGACGCCCGTTTTTACTGCAGAAGGACCAGTCACTATCGAGCAGCACGAAGCTGTTCGCCGGGCTTATTTATACTGGGCTCTTAATCGCGAGTGCGTGTTAAGCAGTGCTGTCCAGTTGGACGTTTTTGACAGCGACACAGAACGAGATCTTATATTCTCTCCAACTCAGGTGAACACTGTCAGCGTGCCGCTTACGATACGCTACTTCAATCAATCGGGAATTTTTGGTGGGCTTGGCGTCGCCTTCGTCCATCAACATGTGGCTCGCGCAGGGCAGGATGAGCGAGAGGGTGATAGCAACTTCGCCGAGGTGAATGCAGCGTTGGGATACCGTTTACCCTCGCGACGCGGCCTCGTCAGCCTTGAAGCCAGGAATATGCTGGATGCGAAATTCCACTTTCAGGACGAGAGTTATCGGCGGTTCGGAAACGAATTAACTCTCAGTCAATATGTTCCAGAACAGCTGGTGCTCTTGAGGGGCACTTTTAACTTCTAGCTTGAACCCGAGAGGATATCTAACCATGGCGATCGACGCAAACGTGCCCGGACCTGAAGAACCTTTAAACGACGATTACGTTAGCATATTCATAGAGGATTTTGACACTGTCGCCAGTCTTGGCGACGAAAAAGTGAAGTTCTTTACCGTTTTCTTCGACGACGGACATACTTATAATGCCTTTCCGAGTGTTCCCAACAACACGGCCAAACTTACACCCGCAGAGCAAGCCTTTGAGGAATCTGCTGGAGGAGAGAACGCCTGACGAAGGCTTTCGATTGTACTATGAGTTTGAACGTGGCTCCGTAATGTACAAAATAGCTTTCAGAGATCACAATTGGTTGTCTGATGATGTCGAACAAATACAAAGCGAGTTGATGCCCCCCCAGCAAGGCACGCTTCCCTACTGCGAAGCTATCCCCATAGAGCCGAAAGTTTTTACCTCCTTTACCGGGGGAAACGTTTTAGCGGTTGTGGCATTCATGAAAGATAAATCGAAGAAGCTATTTTATCCCCGGGGCATCGTTAATGTCAGAGCCTCTGATCCAATAGAAGCCAACGCTATCCAGGGACGGGTTTGCGAGTTGCTGCAGACACAGAAGACTTCTGCTCTTCTGAGACTTCAACGGCTAAGTGGCTTTACGAAGGGTTTTCCATTCTACTTCGATGGATATCCAATCTGCGAGCATAAACCTAGCTGCCAAGTCAAATGCAAAGATTATACATGATATGCTCTATAGGGGAGTGGCGATTGACTTCCCTGAGTGAAGTCGTCCAGTGTGCCGTTGCTCAACATGCTTCAGATCTAAATGACTCACATCCTCGACGACAAGCAAGCAGCGTAGATAGCCGGTACAGCTCAGTATCGGAGAAGCTTTTATTAGCCGCGAGGGCACCAAGTTTGCACCCTGACAATTGATAATGACCGGCTTTTTTACTGCGATTGCCATCGCGGCATCGCTCGTTGTCCTCGCCTCCGCCGCGTGCAGTAGCGACGAGGGGCGCGGAAGGCTTTCAGCTACCGCACCAAGCAACGGCGCGGATACAACAGGGGTCGCGGCGTCGTCCTTAGAACAGCCGGGCGGAGAGCAGAACGTGCCGGGCGACTTCTTTGAAGTGCTGCTGAAGTGGACCCCCTCGGGAGCCGACCCGCGTGTCCGCGATTGGCTGGAACGGCAAGGCTTGACCGCCATGTCGATGAAAGCCGGGATGCTGACGATCGCCTCGCCCGGCCAGATCGAGAAGTCGTTCGGCGTTTCCGTCGAAGGCGCGCAGCCGCCTTTGGAACTCCCCGTTCCGGAAGAACTCAGGTCCTCCGTTTCCTCGATCACCGTTCTGAAGCCGCGTTCTTATCACTGATACTGATAGGAGGGTAGACCATGCCGCCGCTCAGTCTTCCGCGCGAAATTCCCTCCGACAACAACATCCCCGAAACGCTGATCGGCTATGTTTCGGTACGGGGACCGGAGTCGGTCTTCGGGGAAGGCCAGCGACTAAACCACACCGCCAGGGCCTATCACGCCAGCGAGCAGGATCGGGAAACCGTGAGGCGCGATCCTCGAAAAATCCGGCTTCACGATCATCGCCGAAAGCGCATTAGGGATTTCCGTCTCGGCTCCCGGCGGCGCCTTCGAAGAGATCACCGGCGGCAAGCTGCAGGCAACCGAGCGGCTCACGGTCGTCGAGCCGAGCTATAGCGTGTACATGACCCACATCGACATCGTGGGCGAGCATCAGCCGGTGACGCTCGGCGTCGGCAGAGCCGCTTCGGAATCGCTCAAGGTCGACGGCGTGGTGATCGAAAAGCCGCGGGTTTACCAGCAGGTCTTTCCCATCGCCGATAGCACCCAACTCGCCGAAGTTTCATCTCAGGCTTCCCGACGACGTAGCCTTGACGCTGAACGCGGCCGCCGCTCACCAGAGGGGAGAGCGCGGCGCGGGTATCACGATCGCAATGCCTGACTCGGGGCAGTATCGCCACCCGTTCTTTACCGCGCGTGCGTATACGGTGAGGCGCCCCATTACCGTCGTTCCCGGAACCAGCCCGAACAGGGATCCGGTGGGACATGGCACCGGAGAATCCGCCAATATCTTCGCCGTGGCCCCAGGGGCGGACCTGCAGCCCATTCGCGCCAGCGATGATGCCGGCAATTTGGTGGGCGCGATCGCCGGCTTCGTCCGAGCGAAGCAGCTCGGCCCGAGGATCATCACGAATTCTTGGGGCAGCGACGGTCCCTATCCGCCTCCGTCTCCTCCGGGCGAGGACGAACTGGCGTTCGCGGCGGAAATCCAGGATGCCATCGAGCAGGGCATGCTTGTGGTTTTTTCGGCCGGCAACGGGAGCTTCTCTATCGAGCCGCAGGTGCCGGGCGTGCTTGCCGCCGGCGGCGTCTACATGGACGAGAATGGCAATCTCCGCGCCTCCGACTACGCCAGCGGCTACCAGAGCCCCTGGTTCGCCAACGTCGTCGTGCCGACCGTGTCCGGGCTGGTGGGATTGCAGCCGCGGGCGCAGTATCTGATGCTGCCCGTCCCGCCCAATAGCCAGCTCGATCAGGCGGCAAAGCCAGCCGGATCCGCGGGTCGATCCGACGACCGACGGAACGCTTGCCGATGACGGCTGGGCCTTGTTTTCCGGCACGTCGGCGGCGGCCCCGCAATTGGCCGGCGTGGCGGCGCTCATTCTCGGGGCACGACCGAATCTCACGCCCGCTCAGGTGATACAATGTATGACGGCGACCGCCGTGGATGTCGTCGCCGGGACGGAGCTTTCCGCAGCGCTTCAACAATCCGGCCACTTCCCGGACGGATTTCGCGACCGGCGCCGGTCTGGTAAACGCGACCGCCGCGCTCGACTTCGCCATCGCCAACTTTTAGTCAGCCGCCATACAAATCGCGGAACTGTCCGATGAGGCTTGAGGCGAGTCAGGCTCCCGCCCCCGCGCCGCAAGTGTGATCCAGCTCACAGACGCGCCCCCAAACCCGGCCTACGTTGCGAATGACAATTACTCAAAAGGAGCACTTGAGTTGGCTTTCGCCTACAAGAACAAGGAGGCGGGACGGTGCGGCCGCGATCGCGAGCAAGAGCAGTCCCGGACAGGCTATGGGCGACATCTTCATCAGTTATTCGAGAGAGGACCGCCTGGCGGCCGAGAGGCTTGCCGAGGCGCTGAAGAGCAACGGCTGGTCGGTGTGGTGGGACCCGGACATCTCGCCGGGCGAGATTTGGGACGAGCTGATCGAACGAGAGCTGGCGAACGTAAGCTGCGTCGTCGTGTTGTGGTCGGCGACATCCGTCAACAAGCAGTGGGTTAAGGCGGAGGCGACCGAAGCGCAGGCGCGCGGCATCCTCGTTCCCGTCCTTATCGAGAACGTGAAGCCGCCGCTGGCGTTCCGGCAAATCCAGGCGGCCCCCCTCGCCGACTGGCGCGGCGAGCCCGAACACGCCGGCTTTCAGCAGCTTCTCTGCACGATCTGCAAGCTGGTGGGCTCCCGTCCGCAACCCTGCCAGCCGGACCGCAAAACCGCCGGGCGGCTTATCGCAACATTGAAGAAAGACCGGATGCGGAGCGCCGCCCCGCGGCAACCGCCGTCCGGTCGGATTGCCGGCTCGGTCGCAAGGGCAGCTCTCCCATCACCGCCGACGGAAGCGGCGGCGCGCAACGGGACGCGGCAGGGCGATCGGCTGAGAGTGATCGGCGGCGCCACGGCTCTGCTCCTGCTCGGCGGCGGCATCGGCTTCGCCCTCAATGACGGCGTACAGCTGCTGTACCAGCAGGCGGATTCGGCCGAGATCGCCGAGCGCGCGGCCCAGTCGCCCGGCTGCGAGCCTGCCCGTCAGGCGGCGGCTCTTTCCGTTGGGCCGATCCACGCTTCAGCGCCCCGTGAGTGCGGTTACTGCTTCTCCAACCAGAGGCTGGACTCGTGCGCGCCGGGCAGCAGCGGCAGGCGGGCAAGAACCGATGCTTGAAGACGAGACCTTAGCCTCGTCGCGACCCAGTGGCTCGACCAGAGCACGCGATAGCCGCATCCCTGCAGCATGACCGCCACCGCCAGCTGCTCGTTGTAGCCCCGCCAAGCCCATTCGGCGGGGTAACCTTCCGGCAAGAAGACGTCGTGGATATGCATGAGCACGCCGGCTGGTAGAACCGGCAGGACCCGGTTCAACAGAATGTCGACATCGGTACCGGGCATCAGCACGTGACTGCCGTCGATGCTGAGCACATCGCCGGTGGTTAGCGGCGCGAACGGGGCCTCGCCCGCTTCCTGTACCGTCGAGCGAACGAGCTCGATGGAGAGCCCGGCAAGGGTGGCGCGCGGCGCCGGATCGATCGCGACGATGCGGGTCGCATGCCCGGCGTCGGCGGCCGCCCGGGCGAACCAGCGGGTCGAGTGTCCCGAACCGACTTCAACCAGCAGAGCTGGCGCGCGCGCCTGTACGATCGCGTAGGCGGCGGCCGCATCCAGGCGAGGGAACCAGTCCTGCCGCCAGCGCGGCGCCGGCGGCTGGTCTTCGCCTATCGCCAGCAGCGACGGCGCGAGCCGCTCGATGGCGTCCAGCAGATCGCCAAACCGGGGTTCCGCTTCAAGGAACAGTGGCACGAGGGCGTCGTAGCCGGCCGTTGCAGCCGAGGCGCGCGGGGCATCAGCGTGTCCGCAAGGTACTACAAAGCCACGGGTTTCATGTTCGCTGACGATTGTGCCTCGCTGACAGAGCACGGAAGCGGGCCAATCCGCGCTCCGGGCTATCCGATGCCGGATCGTTGAACGCTTACCTAGAAGAAGGAGGCGACGAAAGCGAAAAAGCTCATTCCGACGCCCACGATGACCAGCAACTCCGGCCACTTTTCGTCGAGGAACTCGAAGAACATTTTTTACCCCCCTTTCTCCCTCCGGGAACCCGACGCGAGCCGGGCTGCAGCCGTTTCACACATCTTGCCCTCAGGGGGCTAGCCCGGATATCTCACCGGTGTCGGGGGAGGGCTGATTTGAGGGCGTTCTGGGTGTGGCAGGACGCTTTTGGAACGGCGCGGCGGCCGTAGCGAGGCTCCTTCGCGTCATGGCAGTATGGCGAAGCCGGTTGCGACCTGGGCGAGTCGTCGCGGACGCACGTCGTCCGCGCGGTGCCATGGCCTTCGTCCGACCCGACGCTCATGCGGGTGGAGCGCGCAGCCGGGCATGCGCGAGAGCGAAGTCGGCCTGATGCGGACAGGCCGAGGCGATGGCGATCTTGATGCGCCTGACCGAGACCGTCACACGGGCGCCGAGTTTGAGGAGCTTCGAGCGGATGGTTCCGCAGGTGGCTTGCGCGAGTTCGGTGCCCGGCAGAGCGAGGCGACGCAGCGCCGATAGCAGCACATAGGCGAACGACGAAAACCACAGGCGCAGCTGATTGGCGACCATGGTCGCGGTCGAGGTGCGGTCGGCGAACAGGTCGAGCTGGCATTCCTTGATCCGGTTCTCCATCTCGCCGCGGGCACAGTAGATCTTCTCGTACAGGGTCCGGGCGCAGCACTCTTCCAGCGAGGTGACGATGAAGCGCGGATTCGCGCCCTTGTCGAGGTGCTCCGCCTTGCCGATCACCCGGCGCGAGCGGCTCCAGCTGTCCAGCGTCGCGTAGGTGAAGTCCTTGAAGCGCCGCGCCGGCTTGCCGGTTTGTTTGTGCTCGGCTTCGGCCGCCTGCAGCTCGGCCGCGATCTGCTCGAGGAGCCGGCGGTTGCGGGCGAGCCCGAAGAGATGATCGATGCCGTTCGCCTCGCACCATGCCATCAGCTCCTCGCGAGCAAAGCCACTATCGGCGCGCAGCACGATCCGTACCTTCGGCCAGCGCCGCCGGATGTGGGCGACGAGGCGCGCCACCTCGTCCTTGGCGCCGGCCGCGGCGTCGATGTTCGAGCGCCGGAGCTTCGCCGCCAAGAGATGCCGGCCGCAGAAGACATAGAGCGGCAGGTAGCAGTAACAGTCGTAGTAGCCGTGGAAGAACCGGCCCTCCTGGTGGCCGTGCAACGGATCGTCGGTGGCATCGAGGTCGAGAACGATCTGCTCGGGCGGCGGACCATACGCGTCCAGGAAGGCATCAACGAAGACGCGCTCCAACGCCTGCGGGTCGTGGCCGATCTTGTGGTAGCGGTCGCCACCCTCCCGCGGCGCGTGCTCCAGCCGGTTGATCGTGCTCTTCCCCGCCAACACCGCGCAATCCTTGCGCTTCGCCTCCAGCTGGTCGGAGAACAGCGCCAGCACCGGATCACGGCGAAGGGCGTCGTGGTCGTTGATATCCTCGTAGCCGAGGGCGATCGCGACGATCCGCTGGCCAATCAGGGTGGGAAGCGCGTGGACCACCTGCTCGGCCTCCCGATGATCGGTGAAGCACGCCGCCACCCGCTCGATCAGCCCGATCGCCCGGTCGGCCTCCCGCAGCAACACCGTCCCGGCATCCGACGTCACCGCCCCGCCGTCGAACGCCGCAACCACTCGGCGGCCATCAAACCCTTCGAATTCGAGCTGTCCCGGAATACACTCCGTCTGCATCGGACCCCGCACCAAACTCTGGCAACCCTTTGTCGCAAAAGGATCATCTCAGATTCCTGGGGCCGATGCACCCCTCTCGATGAGATATCCGGGCTAGCCCGGATATCTCACCGGTGTCGGGGGAGGGCTGATTTGAGGGCGTTCTGGGTGTGGCAGGACGCTTTTGGAACGGCGCGGCGGCCGTAGCGAGGCTCCTTCGCGTCATGGCAGTATGGCGAAGCCGGTTGCGACCTGGGCGAGTCGTCGCGGACGCACGTCGTCCGCGCGGTGCCATGGCCTTCGTCCGACCCGACGCTCATGCGGGTGGAGCGCGCAGCCGGGCATGCGCGAGAGCGAAGTCGGCCTGATGCGGACAGGCCGAGGCGATGGCGATCTTGATGCGCCTGACCGAGACCGTCACACGGGCGCCGAGTTTGAGGAGCTTCGAGCGGATGGTTCCGCAGGTGGCTTGCGCGAGTTCGGTGCCCGGCAGAGCGAGGCGACGCAGCGCCGATAGCAGCACATAGGCGAACGACGAAAACCACAGGCGCAGCTGATTGGCGACCATGGTCGCGGTCGAGGTGCGGTCGGCGAACAGGTCGAGCTGGCATTCCTTGATCCGGTTCTCCATCTCGCCGCGGGCACAGTAGATCTTCTCGTACAGGGTCCGGGCGCAGCACTCTTCCAGCGAGGTGACGATGAAGCGCGGATTCGCGCCCTTGTCGAGGTGCTCCGCCTTGCCGATCACCCGGCGCGAGCGGCTCCAGCTGTCCAGCGTCGCGTAGGTGAAGTCCTTGAAGCGCCGCGCCGGCTTGCCGGTTTGTTTGTGCTCGGCTTCGGCCGCCTGCAGCTCGGCCGCGATCTGCTCGAGGAGCCGGCGGTTGCGGGCGAGCCCGAAGAGATGATCGATGCCGTTCGCCTCGCACCATGCCATCAGCTCCTCGCGAGCAAAGCCACTATCGGCGCGCAGCACGATCCGTACCTTCGGCCAGCGCCGCCGGATGTGGGCGACGAGGCGCGCCACCTCGTCCTTGGCGCCGGCCGCGGCGTCGATGTTCGAGCGCCGGAGCTTCGCCGCCAAGAGATGCCGGCCGCAGAAGACATAGAGCGGCAGGTAGCAGTAACAGTCGTAGTAGCCGTGGAAGAACCGGCCCTCCTGGTGGCCGTGCAACGGATCGTCGGTGGCATCGAGGTCGAGAACGATCTGCTCGGGCGGCGGACCATACGCGTCCAGGAAGGCATCAACGAAGACGCGCTCCAACGCCTGCGGGTCGTGGCCGATCTTGTGGTAGCGGTCGCCACCCTCCCGCGGCGCGTGCTCCAGCCGGTCTAGCCGCGAGGCGTCGCCGTAATAGGCCTCGGAGCCATATTTGCGAACGATATCAATTTGGTCGGGGCTAATGTCGAGGGCAGTGAACCGTATTTTCCGAGCGCGCAAAATCCGCGCGACGATCTGCCCAAATCGACCAAAGCCAGCGATGATCACCTGCCTCTCGTCCCCCGGCAGCGGATCATACGTGGTCTCGCTCTCCTTGCGTTGTGCCTCCCGCCTTTCGAGTAGGCCATTCAGAGCGAACAGCAGTGGCGTTATCGCCAATGACAGGGTCACCGCCGCGACTAGCCGATCAGAGAGATCCCGGGTAACGATGCCGGCCTCGACGGCGACACCGAGCACGACGAACGCGAACTCGCCGCCTTGCGCCAAACTCACCGCCAGCGCTCTGGCGGAAGGCGTGCTCAGTCCGTTCGCTCTCCCGAGCATGAACAGGATCGATGCCTTTACGATGATCAGAACGAGCACCAGAAACGCCATGGCTCCCGGCTCGCGAATGATCGTCTGCACGTTCAGCGACATCCCTACGGCGATGAAGAAAAGACCGAGAAGAAGCCCCTTGAAAGGCTCGAGGTCGGCCTGCAGCTCATGCCGATACTCGGAATCGGCGAGCAGGACTCCGGCGAGGAAAGCGCCCAGCGTCGCCGAGAGGCCAAGTTGCTCCATGAGCAGGGTGGCGCCGACGACGGTGAGCAGAGCGAAGGCGGTGAAGACTTCGTTGGCGCCAGTTCTGGCGACGATGCGAAGCGCATAGCGCAGGATGAAGCGGCCGAGCACCGCCGCCCCCAGCAATACGGCCAGAGTTTCGATCGCCGCCAGAGCGCCGGCGCTTTGCAGCGGCCCAGTCGCGCCCGGCGCCAGCAGCGGCACCAGGGCCAATAGCGGGATCACCGCCAAATCCTGGAGCAGCAGAATCGAAAAGGCCGCCCGCCCATGCCGGGTCGTGAGTTGATTTTTCTCGGCGAGTGTCTGCAACGCGAACGCCGTCGAGGAGAAGGACAGTGTCAGTCCAACGACCGCCGCCGCCGCCGGTTCAAGCCCGAAAAGCCTGCCGGCCAGCGCGAGAGCCCCGCCAGTAACGAAGACCTGCATGCAGCCGAGGCCGAAGACGCTCTGCCGCATCGTCCATAGCCGAACGGGCTGCAGCTCGAGGCCGATGATGAACAGTAGCAGGAAGACGCCGAATTCGGCGAAGTGGAAGACCTCGAAGACCCCGCTGACCAGGCCGAGGCCCTGCGGGCCGATCGCCACGCCGGCACCGAGATAGCCCAAGACCGCGCCGAGGCCGAGCCTCTTTGCCAGCGGCACCGCGATGACCGCGGCGGTGAGAAACACCGCCGCTTCCTGGATCAATGCCATGCTCGACCTTGCTGGAGAGTCCAAACTACTTGCGCGAGTTCCTTGTCGCGAAGCGAGGCTGGTGCCGATGGATTGAGGTCACCGCAGTTTCTCCCTGGCTACATGCGCAGGCGTATCCTCGTCAATGTCGGAATCCGCAGCTTCCAACTCCTTGGTGTGGCTCCACTCGCGGATCAGGGTATAGCCGACCGCAAGCAGGGTCGGGCCGATGAATACGCCGAGCAATCCGAACGCAACGATACCGCCTAGCACGCCCAGGAATACGAGAAGCAGCGGCAGCGCGCTACCCAGGCTGATGAAGTACGGGCGTATGATGTTGTCGACGGTGCTGACGACGAAGAATCCCCAAAGACCCATGAAGATTCCCCACGTGATCTCGCCCGTTGAGAATAGCCAGAGCGTCGAGGGTAGCCAAACCATCGGCGGGCCCATGGGGATGAACGACAACAGGGAGGTGATCACCCCTAGAAAAAGGGCACCCGGAACGCCGGCGAGCCACAGCCCGAATGCGGCGAGCGCCCCCTGCGCCAGCGCCGTGCCGAGCATGCCATAGACAACCCCGCTGATCGTCAGCTCGGCCACCGAGAGCAGACGGTCGCCGCGGGAGCCGGCCACTTTCTCCAACATCACCTTCAGCCGTTTCGCGCCGTCCGCGCCATCGCGGAAGAAGAAGAAAGCCGCAACCACGCTCAACGTAAGATCCAGCACGCCGCCTCCAAGCTTGGTGCCGAGCCCGAGTAGCCATTGCGTGGCCGGTCCCACATACTGGCGCACGGTATCGGCGAACCGCGTCGTGTCGTCGGCGAAGTAATGCCAGGTTTCCGCGAGCTGCGGGCCGACATAAGGCAGCTCCGCCACCCACGGTGGCGGCGGCGGCGGACCTGTCTCAAAGACGCTGAGCATCTGTCCGGCAAACCGGGCGAAGTTGTCGGCAAGGCTCGTTCCCAGCAGAGCAATCGGCGCCAGCAGAGCAAACCCGAGCAGAATTGTCATGAGAGCAGCGGCAAGCGTGGTCCTGCCGCCGAGAACCCGTTCCAGCCAGCGGAACGCCGGCCAAGTAGAAATGGAGAGAATGGTCGCCCAAAGCAGAGCCGCGAGGAAAGGCCGCAAGATGACGAAACAGCCGATCGCAATCAGCAGCAGGACACAATATCCGGCCAGTTGCTCGAAACGGCGAGTAGAGGGGGTCATGATCACTCGGCGGTAGAAGACAGCTCTCGTCAGTGACCGCACGAATTGTCGCGGTCGGCCGTCTTCTTACCGCCAAAAGGATAAATTAGCGAGGCGTGCGCCGAACCGGCGGCCACGCCGTCACTGGTGTCTCCCGGTTCAGCACGCCGATGGCGAGCCCAATCAGCCGTGGCTTTCGTACCCCAAGGGCGGGCGGTAGCCGCTCCGCACGGTTCTTGCCCGATGCATCGCCTGCTGACCCTCGCTTGCGGTAAGCAAGGCCGTGGTCTGTAGAGCGGTGTTCGCGCCACCGCCGGCAAGGGTCAGGCTACAAGCGGCGCAGCTTTCATTGTCCGGGAACTCGACGATGGCGATGCCGTCGTAAGCGCCGAAGGCGAAGAAGAACTGGTGCAGGTTACCGCCGAATGCTTGCACCGCCTTGCGCAACTCTGCTTGCCGGTCCTGGGGTGTTCCCAGCATAGCCGTAATCGCGGGATCCTTGTACGACCATTGATAAAGGTAGAATGGCATTCGTCCCTCCCTGAAGTGCTTGGGCATATTCTCGCCCTTTCGTCCACTTTCGGACGGCATCCTAGCACAGATGCGGCACGGAACAGCTGTTATGTCGGCCCCTTTCGACCCTTGTATCACTCCCTAAAAACGATATCATAACGATATCACTGCGGGGCAGGCAGGATGGCCCAAGTCCTCATTCGCAACATCGATGAGCGGGTCATGGAACGACTGAGGGCGCGAGCGCTCACCGAAAGAAAGTCTCTGGAACAAAAGCTCCGGGACATTCTCGCCGAAGCCGCGAAACCATCTCGCGCCGAGCGACTTGAGGAGATGCGACGAATTCGCGCTATGTCCCCGATGCTGCCGCCAGGGGCGCCTTCGGCCGAGGAGTTGGTCCGGGAAGACCGTGACAGCCGGTGACTATCGTCGTCGACGCGAGCGTTGCACTGAAGTGGCTGCTGCCGGAGCCGGATTTGGCTATGGCGGATCGGATCGCCGCGACCGACCATCCCATCATCGCGCCGACGCTCGTGATAGCAGAGTTTTGCAACGCCGTTTGGAAGCGCTTGCGCAGAGGCGAGGTGGTGGCGGACCACGCGCAGTTGGTCGTTGCCCGATTGCCGGAGTTCTTCGATTCCTTGGTGGAAGAAACAAATCTGGCGTCGATGGCGCTGGCGATTGCCCGTACCCTCGAGCATCCCGCTTACGACTGCTTTTATCTGGCGCTGGCTGAGCGGGAGAATGCGACGCTGGTGACCGCCGACCGCCGTCTCGTCGAGCGGGTTCGTGGAACGCCATGGGAGAGCAAGGTGATCGCTCTCCACACCTGGGACGCGCCGGCGTGAAAACGCTGGATGAAGTCGCGCTCACCGCCAACGAACGGCAGGCGATAGAGGCCGCCGCGGCGACGTTGCGCGCCCGCTTCCCGGTTACCGACATCGTGCTCTACGGCTCGAAGGCGCGCGGCGACAGCGACCCGGAGTCCGACATCGACCTGCTGGTGCTCACCTCGCGGCCGCTCGACCACGACGAGCAGAGCGGGATGTGGAGCCACCTGCACGAGATCAGCACGCTCTTCGACGTGCTGTTGAGTCCGCTGACCGTGGAAGCCCGTTCCTGGCGCGAGGGCGTCCACTCGGTGTTGCCGATCCGCGCCGAGGCCGAGCGAGAGGGCGTGTGGTATGTCGACCGCGCCCGCGAGCCGCGCCCCGACCGGACGCCTCTGCCTTCAGATCAGGCTCCGTCGTTGTCGCCCTCAAGAGGGGCTCTCGTGAAGCAAGTCGTGGACGAATGGATGCGGATGGCCGAGGAGGCGATCGCAAGCGCCCGAGCCGATATCGACGCTGGGCGCCGGCGTTCCGCGATCAACCGCGCCTATTACGCCGCCTTCTACGCGGTCTCGGCCGTGCTCCTCGGCCGGGGCCGCCACTTCGTCAAGCACGCGGGCGTGCTACACCGCCCTACATCGCGCGATCTAATCCATCCCGGCCTGCTGGCCCCGGAGCACGGCAAAGCGTACGACGACCTTTTCGAGCTCCGGCTGATCGCCGACTACACGGTTACCGGCATCGACGCCGACCAGGCGACCCGCTCGCTCCGCCAAGCGGAAGCGCTCGTTGCCGAAATGCGCCGGCTGCTTGATGCTGGGTAAGACGGTAGGGCGGATCAGAGCAAAGCCCGTCATCCGCCGAATGCATGCAGAAGTCCTGAACCAACAAACTCGGCGCAATACGCATTCGCTATTGCGCCGTACGCGAGCTAACGGTGTTGGGCTATCTCTCGGGGGAAACGATGCGACCGAAGTACATACCAACTCAGGAAAATAAGAAAAGCAGAGCGCGGCGCTTTATCGACGATCATCCAGTCCTGTTTTACCCTGTAGTGTTTATAGTATTATGGATATTTCTGGTTTTTCCTATATTGACGAGGATAGCAGTGTCGGTATTTGACACACATTCGTGCCACGCTTTTACCTGGGGCAGGAGACATAATACGGCGTATTCTTGCGTTTGTGGTACAAACCCGGTTTTCGAGTTTTATCTAAACATGTTCTTCGGGAGCGGACCAATCATGGGTCCCTTTATGATAGGTCTTTTGTTGATCTTACCAGTATGGTTTTGTGTCATCTCAATAGGGCATAAACGGAGAGGTGATAACTCCACGAATGCGAAGGAAGCTACCCCGTATGGCACGCTAGAAAAGCATCGGGAGATATTGCTCGCTTCTGGTGCCAAGCCAGGGGATGTCGAGCAGACACTTAAGCGCTTCAAGGATGGATGATGGATGGCGGAGGGGAGGTGCCCGGAGAACATGACCGTACATGGCAGTTCTGGATCGACCGCGGCGGCACGTTCACCGACGTCGTCGCGCGCGCGCCGGACGGCGCGCTCGTCACCCACAAGCTGCTGTCGCGAGAACCCGGAGCGCTACCGCGACGCGGCGGTGCAGGGCATCCGCGAGCTGCTCGGGCTCGCGGCCGGCGAGCCGATCCCGGCCGAGCGGATCGAGGCGGTGAAGATGGGCACCACGGTCGCGACCAACGCGCTGCTCGAGCGCAAGGGCGAGCCGCACGGTGCTGGTCATCACCCGGGCTTCGCGCGACGCGCTGCGCATCGGCTACCAGAACCGGCCGCAGCTCTTCGCCCGCCACATCGTGCTGCCGGAGCTGCTGTACGAGCGGGTGATCGAGGTCGACGAGCGCATCGGCGCGCACGGCGCAGGTGCTGACGCCGCTCGACGAGACCGGCCGCGCGCCGCACGCTGCAGCAGGCGTTCGACGCCGGCATCCGCTCGGTCGCGATCGTGTTCATGCACGGCTACCGCTATCACCGAGCACGAGCGGCGCGTCGGCCGAGATCGCGCGCGACATCGGCTTCACCCAGGTCTCGGCTCGCCACGAGGTCAGCCCGCTGATGAAGCTGGTCTCGCGCGGCGACACCACGGTCGTCGACGCCTACCTCTCGCCGATCCTGCGCCGCTACGTCGAGCAGGTGGCGCGGCGAGCTCGGCCGACGTCCGGCTGCTGTTCATGCAGTCGACCGGCGGGCTCACCGACGCGCGCCTGTTCCAGGGCAAGGACGCGATCCTGTCCGGCCCGGCCGGCGGCATCGTCGGCATGGTGCGCACGGCGCAGCTGGCCGGCTTCGACAAGATCATCGGCTTCGACATGGGCGGCACCTCGACCGACGTCTCGCACTTCGCCGGCGAGTTCGAGCGCGCGTTCGAGACGCAGGTCGCCGGCGTGCGCATGCGCGCGCCGATGATGAGCATCCACACCGTCGCGGCCGGCGGCGGCTCGATCCTGCGCTTCGACGGCGCGCGCTTCCGCGTCGGGCCCGACTCCGCCGGCGCGAATCCCGGGCCCGGCCTGCTACCGCCGCGGCGGGCCGCTCACGGTGACCGACGCCAACGTGATGCTCGGCAGGATCCAGCCGGCGTACTTCCCCGCGGTGTTCGGGCCGCGACGGCGACGAGCCGCTCGACGCCGACGTCGTGCGCGAGAAGTTCGCCGCGCTCGCCGCGGAGATCGCGCGCCGCCACCGGCGCGGCGCGCACGCCCGGAGGAGGTCGCCGAGGGCTTCCTCGAGATCGCCGTCGAGAACATGGCGAACGCGATCAAGCAGATCTCGGTGCAGCGCGGCTACGACGTCACCGAGTACACGCTGTACTGCTTCGGCGGCGCCGGCGGCCAGCACGCCTGCCTCGTCGCCGACGCGCTCGGCATGACCCGCGTGCTCATCCACCCGCTCGCCGGCGTGCTGTCGGCCTACGGCATGGGCCTCGCCGATCGTGCGCGCGCTGCGCGAGCAGGCGGTCGGAGGCCTGCTGAGCGAAGCGGCGATGCCCGAGCTGCGCGAGCGTCTCGACGCGCTTGCGGCCGAGCGCGCGCGCCGAGCTCGCCGCGCAGGGCGTGTCGGAGACGAGCACGCGAGTGCGAGCGCAGGGCGCACCTCCGTACGAGGGCACCGACACGCCGCTCGATGTCCCGTTCGCGTCGATCGACGAGATGACGGCGGCGTTCGAGGACGTGCACCGGCAGCGCTTCGGCTTCCTCATGCCGGACCGCCCGCTCGTCGTCGAGGCGGTCTCGGTCGAGGCGATCGGCGCCGCCGACAGCGGCGACGCACGGCTATCCTCGCGAACGCCAACGCTTCCGCCGGCGCGACGGCCGAGTACGTACACGTCTGGTTCGAGGGCGGCTGGCGCGACGCGCCCGTCTGCGAGCGCGAGCCGGCTGGCGCCGGGCGACGCCGTCGACGGCCCGGCGATCATCGCCGAGGCGAACGCGACGACGGTCGTCGAGCCCGGCTGGCGAGGCGAGTCAGCGACGCGTCGATCACCTCGTCCTCGAGCGCGTCCTGCCGCGGCCCGCCGCGCCAGGCGATCGGCACCAACGCCGATCCGGTGCTGCTCGAGGTGTTCAACAACCTCTTCATGTCGATCGCCGAGCAGATGGGCGTGCCGCTCGCGAACACCGCGTACTCGGTCAACATCAAGGAGCGGCTCGACTTCTCCTGCGCGCTGTTCGACGCGCGACGGCAACCTGATCGCCAACGCGCCGCACATGCCGGTGCACCTGGGCTCGATGGGCGAGAGCATCGAGACGGTCATCCGCGAGCGCGCCGGCACGATGCAGCCGGGCGACGTCTACGTGCTCAACGCTCCCTACAACGGCGGCACGCACCTGCCCGACGTCACCGTGATCACGCCGGTGTTCGACGACGCAGGCAGCGAGATCCTGTTCTACGTCGGCTCGCGCGGCCACCACGCCGACATCGGCGGCATCACGCCGGGCTCGATGCCGCCGGACTCGCACGCACGTCGACGAGGAGGGCGTGCTGCTCGACAACGTCCAGCTCGTCGCGAGCGGGCCGCTTCCGCGAAGCCGAGATGCGCGGCGCTGCTCGCCGCGCGGCCGCTATCCGGCGCGCAACCTCGACGCAGAACCTCGCCGACCTGCGCGCGCAGGTCGCCGCCAACGAGAAGGGCGTGCAGGAGCTGCGCAAGATGGTCGCGCACTTCGGCCTGCGACGTCGTGCGCGCCTACATGCGCCACGTGCAGGACAACGCCGAGGAAGCGGTGCGCCGCGTGATCGACGTGCTCAAGGACGGCGCGTTCGCCTACGAGATGGACAACGGCGCGCGTCATCGCGGTGGCGATCCGCATCGACCGCGCGAGCGCGCAGCGCCGACGATCGACTTCACCGGCACCTCGCGCGCAGCAGCCGAACAACTTCAACGCGCCCGCCGGCGGTCGTGCATGGCCGCGGTGCTCTACGTGTTCCGCACGCTGGTCGACGACGACATCCCGCTGAACGCCGGCTGCCTGAAGCCGCTGACGATCGTCATCCCCGAAGGCTCGATGCTCAGCCCGCGCTATCCGGCGGCGGTCGTCGCCGGCAACGTCGAGACCTCGCAGGTGCATCACCGACGCGCTCTACGGCGCGCTCGGCGTGCATGGCGGCGTCGCAGGGCACGATGAACAACTTCACCTTCGGCAACGACGCGCTACCAGTACTACGAGACGATCTCCGGCGGCGCCGGCGCCGGGCCCGGACTTCGACGGCACCGACGCCGTGCAGACGCACATGACCAACTCGCGGCTCACCGACCCGGAGGTGCTCGAGTGGCGCTTCCCGGTGCGGCTGCGACGAGCTTCGCGATCCGCCGCGGCTCCGGCGGCGCGGCGCTGCACGCGGGCGGCGACGGCGCGATGCGGCGCATCGCGTTTCCTCGAGCCGATGACCGCGGCGATCCTCTCCAACCACCGCCGCGTTCCGCCCTTCGGCCTCGCGCGGCGGCACGCCGGCGCAGTCGGCCGCAACTGGGTGGAGCGGGCCGACGGCAGCGAGGAGGCGCTTTCGGGTACAGCCCAAGTCGAGATGCGCCCGGCGACGTCTTCGTGATCGAGACGCCGGGCGGCGGCGGCTTCGGAACCTGCACGCCCTGAGTCAAAGTCGCTAGGCACCCTGGCGGGGGTGCCATCAGTCGAAGCCTTTGACTTTTGTGCCCCTTTCGGGTAGGAAGGTATTCCGGTCGATTAGGGATCGGAAGAGGGGCCGCTGTGCGACTTTTCCCCCCATTTTTAGTGTGCCTGGCATTGATGCTCGGCATCGACGCGGCCGGTCCAGTGCGCGCCGAGCCGCTAAACAGCGAGCTTGAAGGTCTCCTCACGACGCATCCCGATATTCTCGCCCGGCAGAAGTCGGCCGCCGCCGCCGAGCAGGGGGTGGGGGTCGCCTACGCCGGCTATCTTCCGAAGCTCGACATCTACGGCGAGACCGGGCCGCAGTACATTGATAGCCCCGTGCTGCAGAGCCAAGGCGGCGGCTCGTGGGTTTCGGTCGCGGAGGTCGCCGGAGCACGGCTCACCCAGAACGTGTTCGACGGTTTCGCCACGCCCGGCGCGGGTGCGCTCGGCGCGGCTCAATCTCGAAGCCGCGGAGTTCACGCTCGAAGGCGTTCGCCAGAACGTGCTGTTCGACGGCATCAACGCCTATGTCGAGGTGCTGCGGCAGAACAATCTGCTGGCGCTGGCGCGCAACAGCGAGCGGACGATCATGCGCCAGCTCAATCTGGAGGACGAGCGGGTGCAGCGGGGCTCCGGCATCGCGGTTGATGTGCTGCAAGCCAAATCGAGGCTTCAACTCGCGAAGGAGCGACGGGTCGGCTTCGAGGGAGCGCTTGCCGACGCGACATCGCGCTACATCGCAGGTATTCGCGCATCCGCCTCGGATAGCGACGATGAAGGAGCCGGCGCCGCCACTACGAGTTGCTGCCGGATGATCCCGAGAGCGCGGTGGAGATGGCGCGACAGCAGAACCCGGCGATCGACTCCAGTCTGGCGACCGTCGCGGTCGCCGACGAACGCAAGCGGGTCGTCCGTTCCGGATATTATCCAACAGTGGACGTCGTTGGCAGCGCCAACCGCGAGAACAACAATGACCTCGTGCGAGGCACCCGCACCGACATTTCGGTCATGCTGAGCGCTACCTGGAACCTGTTCAACGGCTTCGCGACCCAGTCCGGCCTGAGTCAGGCTTCCCTCGAGTACCAAGCCGCGAAACGTAATCACGAGATCATCAACCGCAAAGTCGAGGAATCGACCCGGCTCGCCTGGAGCGAATGGATGACGGCCCAGCAGCGAGTTGATCTTCTCGAAAATGCCGTGGCAATCGCCTCCGAGGTGTTCGAGGCGCGGCAGAAGCTACGCGAAGCCGGCCGCGAGACTGTCATCAACGTCCTCGATGCCGAGAACGAGGTGTACAACGCGCGCATCAACCTGACGCAGGCCAGAGGCGACGTGCGGCTCGCGATCTACCGCGTGCTGCAGGGAATGGGTCGGCTAGGACAGGCGGAGCTGGGGCTGAAGGCCCCTTGACGCGCCGGCTCTTGCAGGTCTCTTTAGGCGACAGCTCATTCAAGCTGCTCCGTGTCACGCTGTCCCGTTATTCCGCCGTACCTTCGCGGGGCTCCAGCTTCAGCGATACGGAGTTGATGCAATATCGCTGGCCGGTTGGAGCCGGGCCGTCGTCGAAGACGTGGCCCAGGTGCGCGCCGCAGCGGCTGCAGTGCACCTCGGTACGGGTCGTGAAGAGACTGCGGTCGGTCTCTGTGCCGATCGCTCGCGGATGGGCTGGCTGCCAGAAGCTGGGCCAGCCTGTGCCGCTGTCGAACTTGGTGTCCGACGAAAACAGCTCCTGACCGCAGCAGGCGCAAAGGTATGTGCCAGGCGTCTTGGTATTCCAGAACGCGCCAGTGAAGGCCCGTTCGGTACCCTTGTTGCGACACACTTGGTACTGTTCCGGCGTGAGCTCTGCTCGCCAGTCCGCGTCCGACTTCGCCACCTTGTCCTGGCGCTTTTCATCCATATCAGGCGACTCCTTCAGATTCGCGAGAGAGGCGCGATGATGGCGCGGACGCCGCTGTCTCCGCAATCCCCCTCTCGTTTCAACGTATGCGACTGCGTTCCGAGTTGAGATTGTAGTTGCGGGATTGTCTTCACGAGCTGCGATGGGCCCCACCGCGGCGACCGTGATGTTGCTTTTCCTTGCGCTATCAATCCTGATTTGCTACTATGAATTGCATTAGCTGGTGACGTTTACTCATATCGTAGTAGTTTGTTAGATAACAATCACAGTGTTGCTGAAGTGTGGATTATACCTCAGCCCAGAATACCCGCCCCGGGAGCGATCTCGAAATCGGACATAAACCAGCGGTCGGACTCCATGTTCATTGATGCGCGACGCATTCCCCAGGGGTCAATCATCGAAGCGGATATATGCGTTATCGGTGGCGGGGCGGCAGGCATTACCGTGGGCCGGGAGTTTATAGGCACAGGATTCCGCGTCTGCCTTCTGGAGAGCGGCGGCCTTCGCATGCAGCGGCAAACCCAACAGTTGTATGAGGGTGAAAGCGTTGGACTGCCGTACGAGTTGGATACGACACGAAGCCGTTACTTTGGAGGTAGCACCAATTGCTGGGGTGGCTTCAGCCGGCCGTTCGAAGACTTCCATTTTGCTCGGCGAGACTGGATTCCGGAGAGTGGCTGGCCGATAACTCGCGAGCAATTGCAGCGGTACTATGATCGCGCTCACGACGTATGCGGCCTCGAAGCCACATACGATGTGGACTCCTCTCTGGCATCGCTGGAAAATAAGGATCTCCGGCCGCTGCCGTTCCCCAATTCTCGTTTGCTTACAAGCATCACCCGGCTAAGCAAGGACCGGCGCTGTTTTGGCAAGGCGTTTCGGCATGAGCTCGGCCGTAGTGATGAAGTATCGGTATACTTGCACGCCAATGCCCTTGATCTGCAGGCGAGTGAGAATGCCGCAAGCGTAAAGGATGTTCGGGTCGCAACTCTAGCCGGCAATCAGTTCCGCGTACGTGCTCGATGGTTCATCATGGCCGCGGGCGCGATCGAAAACGCGCGTCTGCTGCTCGCGTCCTCATCGGTCGAAGCGGCGGGCCTTGGCAACTCCCATGACTGTGTCGGCCGCTACTTCATGGAGCATCCGCGGCACAAAGTAGCGGAGGTCGCCCTGGCGGCCGGCGCCGATCGCACCTGCAACGCCTACATGCCTCGCTACGCCCTGCTGCGACTGCCGATGGCGGCCGAAATCAACATCGCGCACTCTGTTCAGCAGCGAGAAAGGCTGCTCGATTCAGCCGCCTACATCGACCTCGTTCTGAAAGGCGAGGAAGCGGCAAGCACGATCGCGATGAAGGAACTCTTCTGGGACCTCTGGCGAGGTGTACGGCCGCGCGACCCGGCCAAGCAAATTGCGGCCGTGCTGTCCTCTCCTTTGAGTTTGGCCACCTTCGGCTGCGGTTTGTTCGCGCCTTCGGAGCGGTTCATCGAGAGCCGCAGGATCACTCTGATCGCCGAGCAAAGCCCTAATCGCGACAGCAGGGTCACCCTTTCGCGAGAGCGCGACCGGCTAGGCTCGAACCAGGTCAAGCTCGACTGGCGGCTGACGGACCTCGACCGGCACACGGTTCGCCGGAGCGCCGAGATCCTCAGCGAGGAACTCGAACATTCCGGCATCTTGCGAACGACGAAGCTGATGCCGGAAGACGACGGCGGCGACGTCCTCACGCCGGCGTGGAACTGGCACCACATGGGAACGACGCGGATGCATGACGATCCCAAGCATGGCGTAGTCGACGCCCAATGCCGGGTACACGGAATCGCCAATCTTTTCATCGCCGGAAGTTCCGTCTTTCCGACCGCCGGCAATCATACGCCGACGCTGACCATTATATCCTTGGCCATTCGCCTTGCCGATCATCTGAAGCATCTTGCGGCAAAGCGCCCGACCCAGTTGGTGCAGGAGCGCAAACCGGCCGCGCCGTCCAGCATGGCCGTCGAAGCCCAAGCGGCGCGGGCCGGTCTCGCCGAGAGCTCGGAAGGCCTCCTGCGGCCCGCTTCCTAGAAGCGCTATCGCGCGCGACCCAGGCGACCACACGACGGCTGCCATGAAGGCTTGACCGCCACTTCGGCAGGTTGCTCCGCGGCAGCGTGAAGTCCGTTCTCGCTTTGATGCGCGTCGCAAACCGCACTGGGCAATCGCACGTTGCCCGCCCAACAAGCCGCCGGCGGAAGCGCTTGACGGGTGGCTTGGCTGCGTGCTTATAGGTCAGCCTCGCTACGTGTTCGGGCGATCAACGGTGTTGCCGATCGACGGTCGGGTACGCATCGGAAGTCTGAATGGGCTGGCCCAGAATGCGAGCAAGCGGCGCACCGGGAGATCACAACGGGCCATGGCGACAATGATCATCAACCAAAAGTGGACCCTGTCGGCGATCTCCGACGTTTATGACATGCCGCTTCTCGATCTGGTCTTTCGAGCGGCGGAGGTGCATCGTCGTTATCATGATGCCCGCGAAGTGCAGCTCTGCACGCTACTGTCGATAAAGACTGGCGGCTGCCCCGAGGACTGCGCCTACTGTCCGCAATCCTCCCGCTATGACACCAACGTCGACACCGGCCGAATGCTGAAGACAGAGGAGGTTCTGGCGGCCGCTCGCGACGCCCGCGAGGCTGGTTCAACACGCTTCTGCATGGGGGCGGCCTGGCGCGAGGTGACCGACGGACGCGCCTTCGATCGGGTGCTCGAGATCGTGCGCGGCGTGCGCGGCTTGGGCATGGAGGCGTGCTGCACGCTCGGTATGCTGACCGAAGATCAGGCGCGCCGGCTCGCCGAGGCGGGCCTCTCCGCCTACAATCACAACCTGGATACTTCCGAAGATTTTTACGGCTCGATTGTCACCACACGTACCTACGAGGACCGTCTGCGGACCATCGCCAACGTCGCCAAGGCAGGGATCTCGGTCTGCTGCGGCGGCATCCTCGGCATGGGGGAAAGCAAGCTCGACCGGATCAAGTTGCTTCACACGCTGGCAAACCTGGATCCGCAGCCGGAAAGCGTCCCGATCAATGCCTTGGTGCCGGTCGACGGCACGCCGATGCAGGACCAGCCCGCACTCGCCACCTTCGATTGGATCCGGGCGATCGCCGTCGCTCGCATTCTGATGCCGCGGGCAATGGTGCGCCTCAGCGCCGGCCGGCTATCGATTCCACGCGAGGCGCAAGCGCTCGCCTTCCTCGCCGGCGCCAACTCCATATTTACCGGCGAGAAGCTGCTGACTACGCCGAACCCGGAAGCCGACTTCGACCGGCAATTGCTCGCCGACCTTGGATTGCAAGGACGCGAGCCGGATAAGCACGAGTGCCCGAAGGATCGTTATGCAGCGACTGGCGCAGGAACTCTCGCGGCTGAAGGACGAGTTCCGGCATCGCCGTCTTAAACTGCCGCTCGGCGTCGACTTCACCTCCAACGATTATCTCGGGCTAGCCAAACACCCGGCTTTGCGGCAAGCTGTGTTCGAGGCGCTCGAAGCGGACGCTCCCGCAGGCTCGGCCGGCTCGCGGCTACTGCGGGGTCACCGTCCAGAGCACGCCGAACTGGAGGCATTCGCCGCGCGGTTCTTCGCCGCCGAAGGGGCGCTCTATTTCTCGACCGGCTTCCTCGCCAACTTCGCTCTGTTCACCACGCTGCCGCATCGTCATGACGCGATCGTCTTTGACGAACGGGTTCACGCGAGCGTCAAGGAGGGTGTGCATGCCGCCCATGCGAGTCACATCAAAGTGTCGCACAATGACGTGGCGGCGTTCGAGGACGCGATCATCCGCGCCAGACGCGCGGGCGCGCGCGGCGTGTGGATCGCCGTCGAGAGCGTATACAGCATGGACGGCGACATCGCCCCCATCGAGGCACTGCATGAACTCGCCCGCACGCACGAGGCCGTACTCATCGTCGACGAGGCGCACGCGTCCGGCATATTCGGGCCGAGCGGCCGAGGCTTCACGGAAGGACGTTACGACGAGCGACTGATCACCCTGCATACCTGCGGTAAGGCACTGGGCGTCGCCGGCGGCCTTCTCCTCGGCCCGGCGGTGGTCATGGACTACCTGATCAATGCATCGAGGCCGTTCATCTACTCGACCGCTCCGCCGCCATATGTCGCGGCGGCGGTTCGGCGCGCGCTGGAGCTGATCGACGAGGAGCCTTGGCGGCGCGACCGGCTCCAAGAGCTCGCGTCCTTTGCCAGCCGGCGCCTCGCAGCGGCTCTCGGCGACAAAGCCCCGCATAGCGGCACGCAGATCATCCCGGTGATCCTCGGCACGGAGAGCCGGGCGATCGCCGCCGCGGAGAGGCTGCAGCACGCTGGCTTCGACGTCCGCGCCATTCGCCCGCCGACGGTGCCGCCGGGATCGTCGCGGCTGCGCGTTTCCATCAGTGTCGATCGCACGGAGAAGGAGATCGACGCGCTCGCGGTTGCGCTGCGAGGCGGCGCTAGTGCCGGCGCAATGACAACTTTCGTCGTGACCGGCACTGACACCGGCATCGGCAAGACGGTGGTCGCGGCGATGCTGACGCTGACGCTGGACGGCGTGTATTGGAAACCGGTGCAGGCCGGCAGCCTGGAAAGCACGGATGCGGCGACGGTGGCGGCAATCACCGGCCTGGGGCCCGAGCGCTTCATTTCTGAGCGCTACCTGCTGACCGAACCGCTGTCGCCACATCGGGCGGCCGAACTCGACGGCGTCGAGATCGATGTCGACAACCTGGCGCTGCCCGGGAGCATGCCGGGTGGCCGTGCCCTGCTCATCGAGGGCGCGGGAGGGCTGATGGTGCCGCTGACCCGCCATACCCTTTACATGGACCTATTCGAACGCTGGGGCGTGCCGGTCGTGCTGTGCGCGCGAACGGCGCTCGGCACGATCAATCACTCGCTACTTTCCCTCGAGGCGTTGCGAACCCGCGGCATCCCGATACTCGGCATGGTCTTTATCGGCGACGCGGCGCCCGATAGCGAGCGCACGATCTGCGAGTTCGCGAGGGTCAAGCGGCTCGGCCGGCTTCCCCTACTGCCCCGACTGACCCCGGCCAGCCTCGTCGCGGCATTCGAGTCGAAGTTCCGCCGGCAAGACTTCTTCGGCCGATGATTGCACCGATACCCGCCACCGAGGCTCTCGCCGATATGGCATCCGTTCACGCAGCACGCCATCGCCGGCCCGATGATCGAGATCGTCAGGGGCGAGGGAGCCTGGTTGCACGCCAGTGACGGCCGGCGGTATCCTCGACGCGATCTCGTCCTGGTGGGTGAACACCCACGGTCACGCCCATCCGAAGATCGCCGCGGCTGTGGCCGAGCAGGCGCGTACGCTGGAGCAGGTGATCTTCGCCGGCTTCACCCATCCGCCGGCCGAAAAGCTCGCCCGCAATCTGCTGGCGATGACGCCGCGCGAGCTGGAGTTCGTGTTCTTCTCGGATTCCGGCTCGACCGCCGTCGAGGTCGGCGTGAAGATGACGGTTGGGTACTGGCACAATCTCGGCCGGCCCCGCTACCGGGTGGCCGCCTTAGAGCACGGCTACCACGGCGATACCTTTGGCGCGATGTCGGTCGGCGCGCGCGGCGTGTTCACCTCGCCCTATCAGCCGATGCTGTTCTAGCGTCGACTATCTGCCGTTCCCGGCGCCCGGGCGCGAACAGTGCACGATCGACGCTTTCGCCGCGCTGCTGCGCAAGTCTGGAAGCGAGATCGCCGCGCTGATCATCGAGCCGCTGGTGCTGGGCGCTGGCGGCATGCTGATCTATCCCGCCTGGGTGTTGGCCGAGCTGCATGCACTATGCCGTCGCCACGCCGTGTTCTTCATCGCCGACGAGGTGATGACCGGCTTCGGCCGCACCGGCACGCTGTTCGCGTGCGAGCAGGCCGGCATCGCTCCGGACGTGATGTGCCTGTCGAAGGGGATCACCGGCGGCTTCCTGCCGATGGGAGCGACTCTGGCGACCCGGCGCCTCTACGAAGCATACTGGTCGGAGGATCGGGGCCGGATGTTCTTCCACAGCTCCTCCTACACCGGCAATCCGATCGCCTGCGCCGCCGCGCTGGCCAATCTGAAGATTTGGGAGAGTGAGCCGGTGCTGGATCGCATCGCCATGATCGCCGCTAAACATCGCGAACGGCTCTCGGACTTTCGCGGTCGTGAGGAGGTCGCCGATGTCCGGCAGTGCGGGACCATCGCGGCGATCGAGCTGCGAACATCAATGTCCGGCTATCTATCCGATCTGGCTCCCCGCTTGTACAGCTTCTTCCTTTCGCGCGGCGTGCTGTTGCGCCCGATCGGCAACGTGGTGTACGTGTTGCCGCCTTACTGCATCCGCAGCGACGAGCTCGACGGGATCTACGATGTCATCGACGACTGCCTGGCCGCTCTCCGAAATCGAAGCCTCTAGCGCCGACCTGGTCGAGCCCGTTCGCCGCCGTCTTTCCTGGTGGGTCGAGCACCCGCGCGAGCACGCGCGCTTTCTCAACACGCTATCGCTGATGGAACATATCGGCAGCCGCAAGATCATGGCCAGCCAGACCTGCGGGCCGCTCGGCCGCGACGTGCTGAAGCACCTGGCCGAAGAAACGCGACACGCCTTCTTCTTCAAGAAGGCCGCCGAGACCCTGGCGCGCCACCCGTTGGAGTACGGCGAGCAGGAAACCTTCCGCCCGGCGTCGGCGCGGATTTATTTCGGCCGCCTCGACGCGGCCATCGCCGCCAGGCTCGGTCCGGGAACGCACGTCGAGGTTCCCTACCTCTACGTCTCGCTCACCGTCGAACTGCGAGCGATCTGGACGTATCGCCTCTACCACTCCGTGCTCGATGAGCGGCCGCGCGGGTTGTCGCTGAAAAGCATCCTGGCCGAGGAAGAGCTGCACCTGGAGCAGATGCTGCAACGCCTGCAACAACTGAATGCCGCTCCGGCTATCCACGTGCCGGTATTCGCCGGGCTGGAGGATCGGCTGTTTCGAACCTTGTGGTCCGCCCTCGAGGGCGCCTGCGCCGCCCAGCCTCGCGCGGCGTAACGCCTCGCACGCGCGACGTGCACGGCGGGGCGCCGAGATGGCGCCACGCCATGGCGACGGAGGGCAGGGACTTAGCAGGCCCGGAACTTACGCCGCCTGCCGATCGTCCTTGATCTGCTGCTGCTCGCTCTGGGCGATAGCCGGGGCCTCGGTCGTGATCTCGATGCGGCGCGGCTTCATCGCCTCGGGCAGTTCGCGCACCAGATCGATAACGAGCAGTCCGTTGTGCAAGCGGGCGCCGTTCACTTTTACATGGTCGGCGAGCTGGAACTGACGCTTGAATGAACGACCGGCGATGCCGCGGTAAAGATAGGAATGCCCTGCATCCCCCTCCTTCTTGCGGCCCTCGACGATCAACGCATTCTCACGAGCCTCGAGGTTGAGGTCCTCCTCGCCGAAGCCGGCGACGGCCAGCGTGATGCGATATTGATCCTCGCCGGTTTTCTCGATGTTGTACGGTGGATAGCCATTACCCGTCTCGGTCCACTGGACTGAGTTTTCCAGCATATTCATCAGCCGGTCGAAACCCACCGTCGAGCGGAAAAGAGGGGAGAAATCGAAGGTCGTCATCACTCCACATCCTCCTGGTCAAGCAATGTGTCGTGCCGCGTTCGGCCGCGTCGCGCTGGCCACTGCGGCGCCGGACCCGCTACGGGCGCCCGGCACCGATGATGTAGGTGACGTTATGACCTTCGCAAGCCTGCGGCTAGCACTTGCACGGCAAGGTCAACGCTTTGTCCCAGGCGCCCCATACCGTCCGTCAGAACGCTAATCGCCTCCCTGATAGCGGAACGAAACGTGGAGACGCGCACGATATTCGACTATCTTGCCGTCCTCAAACCGCATGTCGAACTGCTCGACCTCGGCGATGCGCATTTCACGCACATGCTTGCCCGCCTCTGCGACCGCGTTTTTGGCTGCTTCCTCCCAAGAATTCGGGCTGGAGCCGACTATACGGATGATCTTGTAGACGCTCATGACGTTCCCTCCTCCGCGGCATATCCCCGCATAGCGGGAGCATCGGGGCGTAGCCCGGGCAGAAGCGCAAGCCGTGCCCGCTTGGCCCCGACGCGTCCGCAACCAATTATGTTATCAAACTTACCTTCACATTTCTATTCGCGGTTATGCGTTGGTAACGGCGAACCGACGCTACGGCCACGCCGCCAGCGTCTCCACGCGCTCAGCGAGCGTTCACCGAGGGATTGAGGCTGTACGTACCCGTCCAGCTGCCCCTGGCGAGAACGTGATGGTTCAAAGCACCGAGCGCATCCGGTCCGCTGAACCTGCCGCTCAGGCCGAGGCTCGGCACGTCGAGGGCGTATACGGTGAAGTGGTAGTGGTGAACGATTTCGTCGTTCCACGGCGGGCACGGTCCGTCGTAGCCGCCGTAATCGCCCTTCATCTCTGCGTCAGAGGCAAACCAGTCGGTATAGCTATTGATCCCCCGGAGGCCATACCGCGAAGGATCCTGGCGGCTTGCCACCCGGCTTGATGCCGTCGGAACTCCGCACCTTTCGGCAATTCAGTGATGTCTGCTGGAATGTCGACAAGTACCCAATGAAAAAAGTCCACGCGCGGCAGGCCGGCGGGGACAACCAATCCCTCCTTGTTGACGTTGTCGGGCTTCGAGGGAACGTCCGGGTCATGGCAGATGATAGCGAAGGACTTGGTCCCCCTTGGAACGTCGGTCCAGCGGATCGCCGGACTCAAGTTTTCCCCCATCGTACAGTGGTTCTTTTCGTCGGGGACGCAGAACGCGTACTCTTCGGGAATCCGACCGCCATCGGCCCATGCCTCGATACCGACTTTCAATTGTTTGCTCATGTCCCCTCCCGTGGTTGGTCTGGTCCCCACCGATAATCGGCTGCGGACGGAATGGCGGGCCGCGCGCGAAAGGCCCGTCCATTTCACCCTGCAAGATGGGCGGAATGTACCATATTCAGTTCGCTGCACGAAGGTGGCCGGCTAGTCGCGGTTCCGCCCAGCCAGATATCTAAAGATCCCAGAAGAGGGCGCCGAGCCTGCTTCCGCTTCTGATCCACATGAGGCGACCGATACATGCGAGGTTGGCGAAGGAGTGGACGATGGCTGGTGTCCTTGTTGTGCGGCACTGCTCTGGCCGGCTGCTCGCTGATCAAGCCGCTGCCGAAACCGATGACGCTGGAGGAGCGGCTCGCGGCGATACCCACGCAACAACTACCCATCCATGGCTGGGTACGTATCTACTGGAACGAGTATCAGATCCCCTTCATCGAGGCGGAAACGGATGACGACGCGGCGTTCGCGCTCGGCCTCGTTCACGCCCACTTGCGGCTTGGCCAAATGGCGGTCTACCGCCGCATCGCGCAAGGACGCATCGCCGAGATGGGCGGGCCGCTTGCCATCGACATCGATCACGGCATCCGCATCCTCGACTTCGGCCATTCCACGGCCGCGACCCTGGCGACGATGCCGGAAGAGACCCGGCGTTGGCTCCAGCGCTTCGTCGACGGCGTCAACCACTATCAGGCGAAGGTCGAGCAACTGCCGTTTGAATATGGGGTGCTGGCGCTTGAGCCCGAGCCGTGGACGGTCGCCGATATTCTTACGTTCGGCAGACTGGCTGGCGCCGACGTTAGCTGGCTGGTCTGGTTCAACCTGCTCAAGCTGCGCGGCCGGCCGGACTGGCCGCAACTATGGGCGCGCCTGCTGGAAGAGGGTGGCGATCGCTCGTTGCCGGCCGATTCGGGCCAGCGGGAGACCTCGGCGGACATTGGCGATGTTCTCGCCGGGCTGAGCCGGTCCGGCAGCAACAGCTTGGCGTTGGCGCCCAGTCGCACGCAGGGCGGCGGCGCCATCCTCGCCAACGATCCGCATCTGGGCATCAACCTTCCGAATACCTGGCTGCTCGCCGGCGTGAAGTCGCCGTCATACCATGCGGTCGGCTTGATGGTCCCGGGCCTGCCGTTGTTCGCCATCGGACGCAATCCATGGATCGCCTGGGGCGGCACCAACATGCGGGCGAGCGCCAGCGACCTTATCGGCGTCCGGGCGCTGCCTGATGCGGAAGAGAACCGCGGCGACCAAACCATCCGCGTGCGCTGGTGGCCGGACCAGAAGGTGACCCTGCGCGGCACCCGCTTCGGTCCGATCCTCTCCGACGCGCCGCAGTTGCGGGACCTTGATCTGGGCGAAGCGTCCCTGCGCTGGACAGGCCATCTGCCGAGCGACGAAGTCACCGCGATGTTGAAGGTGGCGCGCGCCCGCGACTTCGAGGAATTCCGCTCCGCCTTCGCGAGTTTCTCCGTACCCGGCCAGAACATGTTGTACGCCGACGCGAAGGGTAACATCGGTCAGGTAATGGCGGTGCAGGTTCCCGATCGGCAATCGGCGCCGAAAGACCTGGTGATCGAGCCGAGCGACGCCGACAGGAGCTGGCAGGCCCTGCGCGACGCGACCACCCTGCCGGCGATGATGAACCCTGAAGAGGGCTTCATCGCCTCGGCGAACAACAGGCCCGCGAACGGTGCACGCCAACGTCGGCTGGTTTTTCTCGCCGGACGACAGAGTGCGACGCATGGCGGCGCTGGTCGAGGAAAACGGCACCCTCAGGGGTGGAACAGGTCAAGGCGATGCAGCGCGACGTGCACGTCGGCTCCTCGGCCGAGCTGAACTCAGTACTGGTTCGTAAGATGCGCGATGTCGGCACTACCGGCGAGGCGGACAGCAAGGCGCGGCGCGTGTTCGACCTGATGGCGGCTTGGGACGGGCAGTACCAGGCCGACGCGCAGGCGCCGGTCGCCTTCGAGCTGTTTCGCTTCCACTTTACCCGGAACTTTTACGAGGCCATCTTCGGCGAGACCGATTGGGCGGCGTTCGCGAACGTCGGCCGTATCAAGGACATGCTCATCGAGGATATCGAGCGGGCGGATGCCAGAACGCTGACGCCAATGCTCCGCCGGTCGCTCGAGCAGGCCGCGGAGAAACTGGATGCATTCCCGACCTGGGGAGACATGCATCGCCTTGAGCTGCGTCATCCTCTGGCCTTCCTGCCGGTTGTTGGCCAACGCTTCCAGTTCGCCGACTATCCGATCGGCGGCAGCAGCGACTCCTTGATGAAGACGGCGCACGCCTCGACCGATCTGCGGCATCGTGCAAGCTACGGCGCCAATGCGCGGCACGTGTCCGATCTCTCCGACTTGGACCGCAACTGGTTCGTTCTGCTCGGCGGGCAGGACGGCTGGCTCAACAGCTCTACTTTTCTCGACCAGGTGCCGCTCTGGCTGGAAGGACGCTACCTAGAGATGCCGCTGCGCCTGGAGACGGTCCGCGCACAATTCCGCTACGTGACGGATCTCGGCTCATGAGCATTGCTATCCGCTCGGCCGTATACGTCGCCCATGCTGTCGGACCGGCTTTCTCCTCGTCATTGCGAGCGAAGCGAGGCAATCCAGGCTGGATCGCCGCGGCGCTGCACGCCTCGCGATGACGAAGCGCTTCCAGAATCCTTCATGCCCGACATCGGCCAGGGCGGCAATGGGCCGAGACCCGTACGAAGGTACAAATCGCATCCAATACAGCAGGCGCCCAGACTTCACTCCGTTGCTCAGAGTGTACACACGCTACAGGCGGCGACAACTACGCCGGCAGGATCCGGTCGACGTCGCAGCGCCGGGAGCTACGAAGACTATTGGCGAAGGCCAAGGACACGCGTTTCGGCCGCGAGCATGGCTTTGCCGGCATCGACGACGTCTCCGCCTATCAGGCCGCCGTGCCGCTGCGCGGTTACGAGGCGATGTGGGAGGAGTTTTGGAAGCCGACCTTCCCAAGGCTAAGCGACTGCTCGTGGCCCGGCACCATCCGCTACTTCGCGCAGACCTCGGGAACGACGACGGGCATCACCAAGTATATCCCGTGCTCCCGCGACATGATCAGGGCAAATAGCTGGGCGATCTTCGACCTGCTGACGCATCACTTCGCGCATCGGCCGAAGAGCAGGCTGTTCGGCGGGCGCAACTTCATGCTCGGCGGCAGCACGCAACTCACGGAACTGGCCCCCGGCATTCGTGGCGGCGACCTCAGCGGCATCGCCGCGAGAACCGCGCCACTGTGGGCGCGCCCCTTCTATTTCCCGCCACGCGACCTCGGAAGCATCGCGCGACTGGGATGAGAAGATAGCGGCGCTGGCCCCCGCCTCGCTGAACGCGAACATTCGCGGCTTTGGCGGCACGCCCAGCTGGGTGTTGCTGTTCCTCGACAAGCTGGCGGCGCTGCGACCCGAGGCCGGGCGTAGGCTGGCCGGCTTGTACCCCGATCTCGAGCTGTTCGTGCATGGCGGCGTCAACTTCGCGCCGTATCGAAGCATCTTCGCCGAGTGGCTGAAGGGCAGTCATGCCGAGACCCGTGAAGTCTACCCGGCGAGCGAAGGCTTCATCGCCGCCGCCGATAGGCGGGAGGGCGAGGGGCTCCGGATGATCGTCGACAACGGCCTGTTTTATGAGTTCGTGCCGGTCGAGGAGCTGGACGGCGCCGCTCCGACCCGCCACTGGCTGGCGAACGCCGAGACCGGCGTCAACTACGCGCTGGTGCTCAGCACCTGCGCCGGATTGTGGAGCTACGTCATCGGCGACACCGTGCGCTTCGTCGATCGCGATCCGCCGCGCATCCTGATCACCGGCCGCACCTCGTACAGCCTGTCGGCCTTCGGCGAGCATCTGATCGGCGAGGAAATCGAGAAGGCGGTCACGGCGGCGGCCACCGCGATCGGTGCTGGCGTCGCCGATTTCTCGGTGGGCGCGCTCTTCCCGCAAGGCGAAGGCGAGCTGGGTGGGCACCTCTACATCGTCGAGTTTTCGGACGGCGCGCCGAGCCCGGACCGGCTCGCCGAATTCGCGCGCGTGCTGGATGAGACGCTGTGTGCGCTGAACGTCGATTACCGCGAGCACCGCGCCCAAGGCTTCGCCATGCGGGCGCCGGCCGTCCACCCGGTCCCGCCCGGCACCTTCGCCGCCTGGATGAAGCGCCGCGGCAAGCTCGGCGGCCAGAACAAGGTGCCCCGCGTCATCAACGACCAGGCGCTGTTCGATGACCTGAAGACCTTCGCCGGTTGCCCTTGAGGGTGCCGCTTGAAACAAGGGCTAAATCTCGCCCATCTGCAACGTTTCCCCCGCCCGTCGCTTGCGCCAAGCCGCCAAGTCCGGTAATCGAATGCTTTACTGCAACCCAAAGCTAACCTCCCCAGGACTACTCTTCATGACCCATCAGACAACGAACGCGCGAGAGCTGCGTACGGATGCAGTCGATTTTTCCTTTGGAGAAATCGTAAATCTACATAAGGAGAGGGAAATTGTTATCCAGCCAGAGTACCAGCGGCTTTTCCGGTGGAGCGATGAACAAAAATCGCGCTTGATTAAATCTATCTTGGTCGATTTGCCCATCCCACCGATCTTTCTCATTGAGAATAATTCCGGCATTTTGGAATTGATTGACGGATTGCAAAGGGTTAGCTCAGTAATACAATTCATGTCACCAATGGCTATAGACAAAGAACCCTTTCGCCTAATCGGATGCGATCTTGCTATGGAACTCAACGGAAAGCTCTTTGACGATTTAGATCTCTCCGATAGGCTAAGGATAAAGAGAACACCAATACGAGCTATAATCATTCGAAAGAGAGGGAGTTCCGTTCATCAAGTATGAGCTGTTCAAGCGGCTCAATACCGGTGGATCGCAACTTTCGCCTCAGGAAATCCGTAATTGCTCATCTCGCATGGTGGAGGGTGGAGAAGCGTTCTATAACTTCTTGAAGACTTTAGCTGATGAGCCAAGCTTCAAGATAGCTATTAAACGTCTACCATTCACAACGATTGAGCAAAAGGGCGATGAGGAATTGGTGCTGCGTTTTTTTGCTGTAAAGAATTTTGTCGATGGATATCATGGAAATGTTTAAGAGTGGCTGGACAGCTACATGGAACACGTATTGTTTAAGAAGGTGAGCTTCGATCCAGACGAAGAATACAAAGCCTTTCAGCAAGCATTCCAAACTATCTGTGATAAGTTTGGTTCTGATGCATTTACTCGTTACCGCGACGGGCAACCGCAAGGGCGTTTGGCGCCAGCCTATTACGAAGCAGTCGTCGGGGCAGTAGCTGCAGATTCTGGAGCCATTACGGACAAATCATCCGATCATCTTCGGTCCTGCCTCGCCACTCTCTTGGAGTCGGAGGAGTTTCGAGAGGTGACCGGACCTGGAGCAAATACTATTTACAAACTTCGTCAACGAATTTGGCTCGTTATCGAGGCATTGACCGGCAGATCTGTGTCATGAACCATGGAGCTACACTCTCTAGAAACCCAAGTAGAAGCTGATCTCGCATGGCGAGAGGCGGAGCTTGCTGTCTTTCGCGAGATGCTGGCAAGTAAAAACTATGGAGAAGTTCGATCCAGAGCGCTATTCCGAGCTGGATGGGCTTTGCTTTATGCTCACTACGAAGGTTTCATTAAGTTCTGTCTAGATCTATACCTGGAATACATATGTAAGAGGCATGTGCACTGTAGATCTTTACCGCATAGATTGTTCATATATCTGATAGATGAAGAGATACAAAGGGCAAAGTCACTGCCCCCAGAAGAGATTGTAAACTTTTTTTTGAACGAGTTTCAATGTTTGAGAGATAAAGCGCCTCAGGCAGTGACCGTGAATACGCAGTCTAATTTATGGCCAGACCTATTGGAAAAAATACTGGTTAGGTTGGATCTCGAGGCTCCCGATATCGTTCGAGAACGCAGAAGACTGCAAACACTGGTCGCGCGTAGAAATGATATAGCGCATGGCAAGAAAGTTTTTATCGATGACTTCGACTATTATCCCAGTACGAGATAGTGGCATTGGACGCGATGTATTCTCTCGCCTTAGCGGTAGTAGATCGAGCCACCCGGTTTGATTTAGAAGAGGCCCGCACACAGGCCTCTTAGGGCGAAATAGCGGCAGCGTATTCCGTCGAAGCTTAAGACGACAGTTTCGCCAGCCGCAATAACGGTACGCTGCAACCGAACCAGCAAGCGCAGCCTGGATGGAGCGAAGCGGAATCCGGAGTAATCTGAGGCATGGCGAATTATCGGCGTGTCCGTGTTCCCGGCGGCACGTATTTCTTTACCGTTACGCTACGCGACCGGCGCTCCGATTTTCTCGCTTCGCAGGCTGATCTCTTGCGAGGGGTCTTCCGCGGCGTGCGGCAAGAGCGTCCGTTCGTGATCGACGCTTTGTTTGTGCTCCCCGACCACCTGCACACCCTCTGGACCATGCCTGAAGGTGACTCTGACTACTCAGGCCGGTGGCGGTCGATCAAGGCGCGGTTCAGCCGCGCGCTCGCGAACCATGGAGTTCCCCTGGTCCGTAACCGACGCGGCGAGTACGATCTATGGCAGAGGCGATTTTGGGAGCACATGATCCGCGACGACGAGATTTCGCGCGCCATGTGGATTACATCCACTACAACCCCGTCAAGCACGGCTTGGCGAAGGATTCTTTCGACTGGCGCTGGTCGTCAATTCATGCGTATGCGAAGAAGGGCCTCATCGCCGCCGAGTGGCGCGGCCGCGAGCAGGATGGCCGCTTCGGCGACTGACTGACCCGCAGATCCCGGATTACGCTCCACTCCATCCGGGCTACATGCTTGCTACATGCTCGCTGGTCCGCCTTGATGCACGGTTGAGGCATCGACGCACGCCGCCGCGACCTGAGCCTTCATGGCGCAGGCGGCGAAAGTGAAACCGCCATCGGTTCCGTCGATGAAATGCAGGTGCCGAGAGCCTTCAGGCCAAACAGAAGACACGTTATCAACGCCGAAGCCGACGGATGCATGCCATAGACGATGTCGCCTCACCCGCTCGCTTCCGCTCGCACCCTCTCCCGCGCGGGGAGAGGGTTGGGGTGAGCGCGCGCTTACGAGCCGACCGCCGTCAGCCGGTCGCCCTTCGAGGCACGCGCCGACAGCGGCTCGACGTCGAGACCGATGTCGAGGATCGGCGCGCTGTGAGTGAGCCAGCCGAGCGAGACGATGTCGACGCCGGCGGCCGCCACCTCGCCCAGGTTGGCGAGGGTGATGCCGCCCGACGCCTCGGTCACCATCCTGCCCGTCGACCAGGGCGACCGCCTCGCGGAGCTCGGCGAGCGACATGTTGTCGAGCAGCACCGCGTCGGCGCCGACGGCGATCACCTCGCGCAGCTGATCGAGCGTATCGACCTCGATCTCGATCTTCACCATGTGGCCGAGCCGTTCGCGGGCGCGGCGAATGGCGGCGTCGATGCCGCCGGCCGCGACGATATGGTTGTCCTTGATCATCACCCCATCGTCGAGGCCGAAGCGGTGATTGACCCCGCCGCCGACCCGCACCGCGTACTTTTCCAGGGCGCGCAGGCCGGGCGTTGTCTTGCGGGTGCAGACGATGCGGGTGCGCGTGCCGGCGACGACCTCGACGGCGGTGCGCGTCGCCGTGGCGATGCCGCACAACCCGCACAGCAGGTTGAGCGCCGTCCGCTCGGCGGTGAGAATCGGCCGCGCCGGCCCTTCGATGTCGGCGATCGTGCCGTTCGAGGGCACGTCGGTGCCGTCCGCGAAGTCGACGACGATGGCGAGTTGCGGGCACAGCAGGCGGAATACCGAAAGGGCCACCGGCAGGCCGGCCACGCGCCCCGGACGGCGGGCGACCAGACGGGCCCGGATGAAAGCGTCCTCCGGGATGACCGTATCGGAGGTCACGTCGCCGGCCAGGCCGAGATCTTCATCCAAGGCGCGCTTGACGATCCGCTCGTACATCAACGGATAAAGCTGTCCGACGTCGGGCATGGTCTCGGATCCGTAAGGCCGGGATCAGGAAGCGGTGACGCGCCGCCGTTCGCCCCGCGATGGCGCGGTTTCGATATCGTCGAGGGTGAGAACCAGCCGACGCCGCCACTCGGCGCGCGGCTCGGGGAAATCCGTGCGGAAGTGCGCGCCACGGCTCTCCTTTCGGCGGAGCGCCGCGAGCGTTACAAGGCGCGCCACCGTAAGCATGTTGCGAAGCTCGCCGCCCCGACGCAGCGTCGAGAAGTCGGCGGCCGTCTCGCCCGGCGACCTCCCCTCCAGCTCGTCGATCCGCGACCGCAACGTGGCGCATGCCGAGGACGCCGCCCTGAGGCCGTCACCGCAACGGACGATGCCGACGTGCTTCGCCATCGCCGCGCGCAGCTGGCCCCGCATCGACTCCGCCTCCGCCGCCGGCAGCGGTCGGGTCTGCGGCTGGGCCCTGTATCCCTCGCAAGCTGGGGTCGTCGGGCCGGCGCGGCGGATGTCCTCGGCCACCCGCTGGCCGAACACAAGACCCTCCAGCAGCGAGTTGCTGGCTAGTCGGTTGGCGCCGTGCACCCCGGTCATCGCCACCTCGCCGCACGCCCAGAGCCCGTCGACGTCGGTGCGACCGAAGGCGTCGGTAACGACGCCGCCCATGTGATAGTGTGCGGCGGGAGCCACCGGCACCGGCTCACGGAGCGGGCTGTATCCTCCTTTACGGCAGAGCGACAGCGCCTGCGGGAAGCTGGCTTCGCCCTTCGCCGCCAGCGCCGGACGCAGGTCGAGCAACACCCGCTCTCCGGCTGCCGTGCGTCGCGCGATCGCGCGGGCGACGATATCGCGGGGCGCCAATTCCGCGAGCGGATGCTCGTCCTGCATGAAACGGCGACCGGACTGGTCGAGCAGCAGCGCGCCAGCGCCGCGCAGCGCTTCCGTCAGCAGTGGCAGACGCGAGCCGTCGCCCTTAGCGGCCGGCAGCAGCGCCGTCGGATGGAATTGCATGAATTCGAGATCGGCGAGCCCGGCGCCGGCGCGCGCCGCGAGCGCCAAGCCGTCGCCGGTTGCTTCGGCGGGGTTGGTCGTCTCCCGCCAAAGGCTGCCGATGCCGCCCGTTGCCAGCACGACGTGATTGGCGTGCACGTGCACCCAACCGTCGTGCGCCTGATAGGCCAGTAGGCCAGATACCCGTCCGTCCTGCCGCGCCAGGTCGACGACGAAACACTCGGTGACGAGCCGAACCGAGGGCGTGGCCGCGACCATCCGTAGCAGGGCGGCGATCAGGTTACGCCCGGTAAAGTCGCCGCCCGCATGAATGATTCGAGCGGCGGAGTGGGCGGCCTCGCGACCAAGTGTAATCGTGCCGTCGTGAGCGCGGTCGAAGGGCACGCCGGCGTCGATCAGCGCGCGCACGATCTCGGCGCCCTTGCGAGCGAGCAGCAGCGCCATCTCGGGATCGACGGTTCCGGCACCCGCATCGATGGTGTCGGCGGCATGACTTTCCGGCGTATCACCCTCGCCGATGGCCGCCGCCACGCCGCCTTGCGCATACGGGCTTGAACCTCCCTCGGGGACCGGCGTCTTCGTGAGCAGCAGTACCGGGGTAGGCGCCAGAGCGAGCGCACAAGCCAAGCCGGCGACGCCCGATCCGACGATGACAACGCTGGTCCGCCAGTGCTGGATCGGCTGCTCCCGATAAGCGTCAGGCATTTTCGACCTCGTCTCAGCGGCCGACCGCGAGCATGCGTTCCACCGACAGTCGCGCGCGTTCAGCGATGACCGGATCGACCTCGACTCGCGGCTGCAGCGTTTGCAGCGCCCGGTGAATGTTGGAAAGCGTGATGCGCTTCATGTGCGGACAGAGGTTGCACGGCCTCACGAAGTCGACGTCCTTCACCTCCGCCGCGACGTTGTCGCTCATCGAGCATTCGGTCACCATCAGCACCTTGGCCGGCCGCCGGTCACGGACGAAGCTGATCATCTGAGCCGTGGATCCCACGAAATCAGCGGCCTCAAGGACGTCGGGCGGGCACTCCGGGTGAGCGATCACGACCAGATTCTCGAATCCCTTGCGATAGCTCCGCACCTCGTCGCCGGTGAAACGCTCGTGCACCTCGCAGTGGCCCTGCCACTTGATGATCTGCACCTTGGTCTGAGTCGCCACGTAGCTCGCGAGGTACTCGTCGGGCAGGAAGATGACGCGATCGACCCCGAGCGATTCGACTACCTTCACCGCATTTCCGGAAGTGCAGCAAATGTCGCACTCCGCCTTCACCGCCGCCGAGGTGTTCACATAGGTGATCACCGGCACCCCGGGGTAGGCTTGCCGCAGCAGGCGCACGTCCTCCGGCGTGATCGAATCGGCGAGCGAGCATCCCGCTGCCTCGTCCGGAATCAGGACGATCTTCTCCGGGTTCAGGAGCTTCGCCGTCTCGGCCATGAAGTGCACGCCGGCCAGAACGATGACGTCGGCTTCCGTTTCCGTCGCGCGCTGCGCCAGCGCCAGCGAATCGCCGACGATATCGGCGACGCAGTGGAAGATTTCCGGCGTCTGATAGTTGTGCGCCAGGATGACCGCGTTGCGTTCGCGCTTCAGCCGGTTGATGGCGTCGACCAGCGGCGCGTGAATCGGCCACTCGAAGCTCGGGATGATCCGGCTCACCCGCTCATACAGCGCCTGGGTGGCGGCGGCCACGTCGGGTGTGTAGGTTAGAGCTGCGTCTGCCGTCATCGGGTACCCTGGCCAGTCTGAAAAGTATGTTTATGCTCCCGAAGAGCATAATTCAGGTATACTATCTCTTGTCGCCACTGAAAGTGTCAAGCCGGTTTATTGCACTGCAACCTAATGTAACGGAATGTGAAGTCGCGACGCGTTCGCGTTCCAAAAAAGTGCGCTTGCGCCATGCGCCAGAGCTCACTGCGTCTATGCCAAATCGCAGGATCGTCCGCTCAGAGGACGGCGCGAACCGTCGGCAGAGCCACGCCGGCGGTAAGCTTCGCACGCAACACATCGCGCCGAAACCGATAGAGTTCGGCGGGGCGCCCTCGCCCCAGGTTCTCGACGCGGCCCGTCGCTTCTACAAGCTGACTGGTCGCCAGCATGCGGCGAAAATTCTGCTTGTGCAGGCGGACACCGGCCAGCGCCTGAACCACCCGCTGCAAACGCAGTAGCGTGAACTCTCGAGGGAGCAACTCAAAGACGACCGGACGATATGCGAGCTTGCCGCGCAAGCGGCCAAGGGCCGTTGCCAGAATGCGCCGGTTGTCGAGCGCCATTGACAATCCCAGGCGCTCCCCGTTCCCCGGGTTCGAGGACCCTACATCAGCGGTGGCGCCGGCCGCGCGTACCCGTTCGGCGCTGTCCCGCTGCGCCTCCGGCACCAAGCCTGCCTCGTAGAGCAACTCGTAGCGCTCGAGAACGCGCACCGGATCCCATCGCGCGGCGCCGAACCCGAAACAAATGCAAACGCGGTCCTCGCGGCGCCGGCTCTCCAGAGGATCCCTCACCTCCTCTATCCACGTGCGCAGCGCCGGCCGAATGCACTCGTCTATTAGCGGCGGCCGGCCAGCCCGCCAGTCTTCCCAGGGCAAGAAACCGTACCAGTCCAGCCAACGTGCGTCGCCGGAGCCGGCCACCGGCGACTGCTGCGTAAGCGCGAGATAAGCAACGCTCAAGACGCGCGGCCCGCCATATAGCTCCCGCGGATCTCGGTAGCGGTCGCCGAAGGTATACAGCTGTTCGACGTAGCGCAGGTCGAGCCCGGTCTGTTCGGCCACCCATCCGCGCAGGCCGGATTCCATCGTCCGATGCCGGTCGGGGTCGAACGGCCCGAACGGCAAAGTATCGGGGCTCTCGCTTTCGGGCGCACCGTGCCCTCGCTGCGCGGGCGTCGCCAGGTCATGACTCATCCGGCGCACGACCAGCACACGAGGAACTTCATCGGTGACGGCGACAATGACCGCCGTGAGGCCCACCACGGTTGGGCGAGTTTCGTTCATCTTGCCGGAATGCGCTCCATCAGCGTCGGCATCCATGGCACGTTCGGCTGGCCCGGTGCGCCAAGTCCAATCAAAGCCCACCGAATGAGAGCTGGCGTCGCAGCCATCTGAAGAATCCGTGCGAGGAATCGTCGTGCATGTCGGATGCGCTTGCGACCATGGAAGGAGCAAGTGGTTTGGTTATTCGCGTGACGATGCCGCGACGCTCGCGCACCGCTCGATCGACCGCCGCCCAGTCTACCCTATTCGCGTCGGCACCGGCCTTCTTCAGCACTGACCGCCGGATATTGGCCGCACTCGCCGGGCCGAAGTTGCCGTACTTCTCCCAGTGCTGCACCTGGGCTGTTGTTGGCGAAGCTTCGATGTAGAGGTCTTTTTCCAGCCATCCGATCTTTATTGGCTGATTCACTACCGTCACCGGCGTACCGATAGCTATCCGGTCATAGAGCGCGACCGCGTCGTCGGAATACATCCGGATGCAACCCCGGCTGGCGCGCCGGCCGATCCCGTACTCCTTGTTGGTTCCGTGGATCAGGTAGCTGGACCAGCCGAGATACATGGCCCGGCTGCCAAGCGGATTATCCGGTCCGGGCGGCACCCCGGCCGGCAGAGTTGGATCATCCTGCCGCGCCGAGGCCGTCGGATACCACGTCGGATTCGCCTGCTTGCGCACAATGGTCGTGCTGCCGGTCGGCGTCGAGTGGCCGTCGCGGCCGATGCCGACGGGATATGAACGGAGCAATTGGCCTTTCTCGTAGTGATACAACCGCTGCTCCGGCAGGTTCAGCACGATGCCTCGGGGAGGCGCATCGGGCGGGAGGTGCATCTTTGGCATGACGACCTCCGTCCCTTCTCCCGGCAGCCAGGGATCGACATCGGGGTTCGCCGCCGCCAGTTCGATGAATCCCAGGTTGTGCTCGACCGCGAGATCGAGAAGGGTGTCCTCGTGTCGTGCCATGTGCGTATCGACGCCGATCCGCGCCGGATGGACAGTCTGCCGCGCGGTCTCGTCAAAGGCCGTGGGAGCAGCCACTGCCCCGCTTGCGGTCCACGTTGGCGCGGTTGATGGCGGTGGAACGCGCGGCTTCAGGGGCCGCCGGGATGAAGGCGAGTCAGTACTACCGGCCGCCGCCGTGCTCGTCTGCCTTGGTGGCTGGGACTTCGCTTGATCCACCGATCGGCCGACCTTGACGGCAGCCGTTCTGCTTGTCGCGAAGTCGGCCGGCGCTCGCCCCCGGCGGTGGAGATCGCATGACCGCCATTTGCTCCCATGCCGGCCTGCGCTCTAACGCGCAGCCGCCGACGAGCAAGGCCGCGGAAAAAGCCAACAGCCCGGCAACTTTTCGCGCCAGTGACGTAGCTGATGGAGGCGGAAATCGGCGGATGGCCATCGCCGCGCCGGCCTCGCCTTCCCCGCCGAGATCACGGCTCGTTGTCTTCATCGAGGTCTGCGGCATCTTTGCTTCTCAGGCAAATCGGAACAGAGAGACTCCAACATGCGGCCAGCTAAATGAATGCGAGCCGACCATGGCATCACTGGCGAACCCGGAGCCACCCCACGGCTTCCTCCGCGATTACCGGGCGGTTTCCACATCCGGCGCTTCTTGGATAGCTGGGCGTGCCTGGATCGAGCTCTTGCCAGTGCGTCCAACCGGGTACGGCAGCTCGATTTGTGCATCCCTGAATGTCTTCTCGATGGCGAATCGTAAGTCGCTTCCGACGCGTACGCGTTTCTCGACGTCTCGCAGAAATGCGCGGAGTTCAAAAATCAGCGCGGAATCGCCAAACTCCAGGAACAGCACGGATGGTTGCGGCCGGGGCAAGATCTCGGGATGTGATCGCGCACACGCAAGCATGGTTTCACGGACCTTCTCCGTGTCCGCGCCGAACGCAACAACCACGCGGATGTCGATACGGCCAATCTTGTCCTTGTGCGTCCAGTTGACAACGGGCGATGACAGCAGTGTCGAGTTCGGCAGGATCACCGTCGACCGCTCGAAGGTGCTGAGCTCGGTCGAGCGGACGTGGATGCGCCTGACCAGTCCCTGCTTGTCGCCGACCCCCACCCAATCGCCGACCTTCACCGGTCTTTCGATCAGCAGGATGAGCCCGGAGACGAAATTGTTGACGATGTTCTGCAAGCCGAAGCCGATGCCGACGGAGAGCGCGCCCGCGACCAGCGCGACATTCGAGAGGTCGATGCCGAGGACCGTGATCGCGAGCAGCATGGCCACGACCACGCCGATGTAGCCTGCCCCCGTTGAGATCGACTGTTGAATGCTCCGGTCGAGTCGCGTTCGCGGCAACAAACGCTCCGCCAGCGTCCGCCGCGCCGTCCGGGCGGCCGCCAAGGCCAAGGTCAAGACGATGGCCGCGAGGCCGATATCCGTGAGGGAGATGCGCACGCCACCGATGGTAAAGCCGCTGAGCGCCGAGTTCGCTCCAGCGCGCCAGATCCTCTCGCGGGATGCCCCAGGAAGGCGAGAGAACGTAGATCGCGAGCAGCGCCAGCAGCGGTCCGACCAGAGCTTTCAGCCAGACGCAGGCGGTTCGAGCGGCGGTCGCGCCGAAGCCAGCGCCACGCCCAATGGCGGTAGCCTTGACCAGCAGATCGAGCGCCTCCCGGGCAAAGGCGCGCAAAAGCAGGAACGCGGCTATCGCCAGGCCGACGAGAAAGATGTTGTCCAGAAAGGTGACACCCAACCTAGTGTACCCCAAAGCAGCCGCGATCGGCGCCATGATGGCGAGCGCGGCTATACAGCGCCTAAGGATCGAGCCGAGTTGTAGACGGCTGCGTTGTCGAATAGCCTCTTCAGCCGGCGGCGTTTCTGCTCCGTCGTCCCCTGCATCCGCCGACGGATCCGGCGTGCCATCCGCGCCGGGGACGGCAGCTTTCGTCCGCCACGCCCCTCCGTGTAGTGCAAGAACGATGGCGAACGCGGCGAGCGAACAGAAAACCAGGCCAGCCGTCGCCTGCTGCTCCGGCGACGACGGGAGCGTGTCGGCGGCCCCGCGCAGGCCGAATCCGAGAGCGAAGACGGTGGCGGCAAGCAACACCCGGCGGCTTAGGCGCTTTGCCGCTTCGGGAAGCAATGGCGTAAGCGCCAGTTGTTCCTCACCTGCGGCAAACACAGCCCGGCACACGGACTCGACAACCACCAGAAACATGAGAGCGAGCATGAATGCGAGCAGAACAACTCGGGCGAGACCAGCGCTCTCGATGTCGGTCGCGGCAACCAGCACAAGCGAGGAGACAGCGAGCATTGTTGCTGGCACCGCTCCAAAGCCGATCGCCCGCAGCCCAGCCTCCGCAAGCGTCGGCTTGTCGCTCGGCGACGAGCGATTCCACGCGGCATCGCGCGCGAGCAGCAGGCGGCGGAGAGCCCATGCCAACAGAACGGCCACGAACAGTGTAGAAGGCAGCAGCCACTGAAGGCGAAGACGCTGGGCCTCCGGCAGACCCTGATACCAGTCGAGAGGGGATCGCGCGATTTGAGTGCCGGCGGTCATGAGCTCGACGGCTCCCTGAACGGCAACGCCCGGCGCAAGCGGAGAAGGGAATCGTTCCAGCAGCCGCTCTATGAAACGACGACGGACGACGTTCGCCAACTTCTCCTGCAGCCCCCGGGCACGCGCCGCGGCGAGTTCAGCCTGCGCGATCCGCGCCTGGTAGAGACTAATCGCATCGACAATGTCCTGCCGTTCGCGCGCGACGTCCCGCGGCTCCGGTGGTTGACCCTCGGCAGGCGCCTGGCCGAGCGCCTCGAGCAGGCGAGTCTGCGCATCGATCTCGCGACGCGCCTCTGCCTGGATGGCCTGCGCATCCTGAGCGATGCCGGCGAGCATTGTGTCGTAACGCCGGCGCTGCTCGGCGTTAGGCCGCGGAGTGTCAAGGAATTTCTCGACGGCATCCAACGTCCGTTGCCATTCCGCGCCGATGAGCGCAAACGAACGGCCGGCGACAGGCTGACAGTAGCCGGGGCTGGAGAGGACAGCCAGCGACAGAAGCGAGAGCAGCACGGCGAAGACCAAACGACCGCGGACGGCCAGAACGCGGGCGCAGGCATTCCCAATACCCGTAATCAGGAGCGATACTGACTCGATCACAACCCCCACCGAAGAAACAAGCAGCTCCAGCGGGCGGAGCCGGAACGCGTCATGCATAGCATAGTCCAGGTGCTTGAAAGCGAGCGCTAAGTCGCCACCTCGGAATCGCGGGCGCGGTACGCATTCGGCGGGGCGGGACCTTCATGGCTCAGCTGGATGTCGGCCGGACGCCCTTCACGCGTGGAATGGAAGATGGCAATGTTGGTGTCATGGCTGGTCGCGGCTGCTGGGTTGACGCAAGGAGTGGTTCTCGGCGCTGGCTTCGCCTTGGTGGCGCGTCCATGCGCCCAGAGGATCATGAGGAGATGTCGATGATCATTCGGCGGACGTTGAACTTCGGGGCGCATTTGGTCGGCGGAGCCATCCTTGGCGCGCTGACGGTCGGGGCTCTGCGTATGTGCCGCCATATGTGCGGGGAGCGTCTTGAACCCCGCTATTCGCCGCCGTCAGAGCCCTCTACCACCCAACAAACGTCCGAGTTGTCGGCGGCTGCCGCGACGATCTGATCTGATCCGCCGCAACGGGCGCGCGTACCAGCTGTCCGCACGCGCCCCGCTCTGCGGATCGATATTCTTCCCTGCGCCGGACCGGCTGTGGCGCGCCATCGCTTGCCGATCGTTCGTGGAGTCCCTCATCCCCCACTATCCGGGAATTGCCCAGCGGGGTTGAGAGCTATTGCATTCGTTCTATCCATGGGTGATCCGCTAGTCGCTTGCGAGCGTAGAACCGTTGCACGATAGAAATTGCAGGGCTAGACATGACGTTGGTCGTCGCAGAGTTCGACACGGCCAGTCCGGCGCTGCGAGGGCCCGCCGCCAGAGATTTATGCGCACTGAAGCGCAAGCGCGCAGGGTCGGGTCTGTATTTGAGTAACGAGCAGCTATGTCAACTTGTCACAGCAATTGCTGACGGCCGCGATCGGGAAGCATTCGCTGAGCTGTTCCGATACTTCGCGCCGCGCCTCAGAGGTTTCGGACTCCGACGCGGCGTCGATGCCGGAGCCGCCGAGGAGCTTGCGCAGGAAACGATGCTCACGGTCTGGCGGAAGGCTGAGAGCTTCGATCCCGGACGAGCAACTGTATCGACGTGGATTTTCACGATACTCCGCAACAAGAGCATCGACCTGTTTCGGCGCGAGACTTATCCGGAGGCGGACCTGTCCGAAGCTTCGGACACAGCGGCAGACGATCGATCGCCGGACGAATCTCTGTCCCTATCGGAAGCGAGCCGCGCGGTAAGCTCGGTTATGAAGTCGCTCCCTGAAGAGCAGCTTGCAATCGTCCGCAAGGCCTTCTTCGAGGGCAAATCGCACCGAGCGATCGCGGACGAGATGAAGCTGCCGTTAGGAACCGTCAAGTCGCGCATGAGGTTGGCGCTGGCGCGCATGCGGGTGGCCCTCCCAGAGGGACACGTATGATAACCCATCATCCGCCGTTCGAGATGATTGTGGACTATGCCACGGGTGCACTGCCGGCGGGTGTTGCGCTTGTCGCGGCCACCCACGCCGCGATGTGCCCGGAGTGCCGATCCGTGGTCGAACAGCTGGAGACACTGGGTGGCGTCATCGTCGATGACATGGTGGGGACTTGCAAGGAGAACTTGCTGACCTCCGTTTTGGATAAGCTGGATGAGCCGGAGGTTTCGGCGAGCGCGAACACGCAGACGCTCGACGCCGCTACCCAGAAATTAATCCCTCGACCATTGCGGCGCTACGTGACTCGCAGTCTCAAGGACCTCGACTGGCGCTCGGAAGCAGGGCTGTGGAAAGAAGCCCGCCTGCCGGTACGCAGCAGCGGCCTGACGGTGTCGTTGATGCGGCTTGCCCCGGGTGGGGTGCCAAAGCATGGACATTACGGCAACGAGTACACACTGGTCCTGGCCGGCGGCTACAAGGACGAGGGCAGGCAGTTCTGGCCCGGTGATTTCGCCATCAAACACTCGACCGATGTCCATCAGCCAGCGATCGGCCCGGACGGGTGTACATGCTTAGTCGTTGCTGAACGCGCCGCTCCGTCTGACCGGCCTCGCAGACGGCTGCTAAACCCCTTCCCGCGGATCTGAAAAGCAGACCGCGCGACGAGCGCTCCGCTCTGCCGCCGCGATCAGCGTCATACCTCCAGTCCCAGCAACGAGAGCAGGCTGCCCACGCCGAAGCCGACGACCAGTACGCCGAGGATGACGTTTAGGGCGACGACGAAACTCAGCGAGAGATGCCGCCGTACCGCGAACGCCGTGCCGGTCAGCGTCATCCACCAAAGCATCGACCCTGCGAACACTCCTGCAATGATGAGCCAGCTCTGCAACAACCGGTGCGGCGCATCGGGAACCAGCCCGAGACCGGCGAAAACCCCCATGAAAGCGATCAAGGTAGCCGGATTGACCACGGTCAGCGCGAATCCGGTGGTGAGTGCCGCGCTCCAGACGCGCCAGCGGCGTAGCTGGTCGTTAGCGGTCGGCACTTCGGCGTTCAGCTTCGGATGTCTCTTGTGAATCATCCGAAGGCCTATGAAAATCAGAAACAAGCCTCCGATCAGCAACACGGGCCGCTGATTATCAAGGATGTAGTGCGTCAGCAGTGACAATCCGAACATAGCCGCGGTGGCCAGCACCATGTCGGCCATTGCCGCGCCAACGCCCGTCAACAAGCCGACGACCCAGCGGCCCTGTAAAGCCCGGCGCAGACACATCGCGCCAATAGCGCCGATCGGAACCGCGACGACGAAGCCCGCGAGCATCGCCTTGAGGAACAATACAGCGCTGGACACGGAAAGGCCGGAGGCTCCAATGGACTGGCGAGACGCGGTTGACAACGTTCTATAGCGAGCGGACGCGCCAGCCGCCAGCCGTCATCGGACCCCCACTTCGGCATGACTGAGCGAACGAAGCTGGACAAAGCCGCAAGGCAATTGACCAGACGAAGCGCTGTCGTTACGGATTAGCCGCGCCGAGTGGCTCGGAGGAGAGCTTTGCCAGTGGCCGCCGTCACGCAAACAAGCCAATCGGAAACACTTCTCCACGTCAGCCGGCCAGACCAGCGAACACTTATGGCAAGTCTCGGTGGAAGCTGGACACTGCATGACCGGCTCCCGGCCGTGACGGACATCGATCATATCCTCGACGAGGGTAACGCTCCCGAGCGAATTACGTTTGACACAACCGGCCTCGGACGCTGGGACAGCGGGCTGCTGACCTTCCTGCTTGCCGTCCGCGACGACTCGAAAGCGCGGCGGATCACCTTCGACCCATCGGGCCTGCCGCAAGGCGTGCAGAGCTTGATCCGGCTCGCCACGACCGTTCCCGAACGCGGCGAAGCACGCGGTGCGACCGCTCCTCCGCCCCTGCTCGCTCGATTGGGCGCGGGTTGGCTCTCGTTGAGCAAGTCCGGAGAGGCGGCGGTGGCGTTCATCGGCGAGGCCACGCTCAGCCTTGGGCGAATGTTGACAGGTCGCGCCCAGCTCCGGCGCGGCGACCTGTTTCTCCTCATCCAGCAGGTCGGCGCGCAGGCGCTACCGATTGTCGCCCTGATCAGCATCCTTGTCGGGCTTATTCTGGCGTTTGTCGGCTCGGTGCAACTGAAGCTATTCGGCGCACAGATCTTCGTCGCCAACCTCGTCGCGATCGGCATGACCCGTGAGATGGGCGCGATGATGGCGGCGATTATCATGGCCGGCCGAACCGGAGCCGCCTTTGCCGCACAGCTCGGCACCATGCAGGTCAACGAAGAGATCGACGCGCTGAAAACCCTCGGCGTCGACCCCGTGGACTTCCTCGTTCTGCCGCGCATGATAGCGCTGATCCTGATGATGCCGCTGCTGACGGTCTACGCCAACGTGCTCGGCATCTTCGGCGGAGTGCTGGTCGGCGTCGGCATGCTCGATATCACGCCGACGCAGTATTGGAACCAGACGGTGGCTTGGCTGCGTCCCGCCGATCTTGCGCTCGGCGTCGGCAAGAGCGTGATCTTCGGGATCATCATCGCCGTCTCCGGCTGCCTGCGCGGCATTCAGTGCGGCCGCAACGCCGCCGCCGTCGGCGCGGCCGCGACATCGGCCGTCGTCACCGCGATCGTCTGGATCGTCGTCGCCGACGGACTGTTCGCTGTGATCACCAACGTCCTCGGCATCTGACGCGAGGGGACGGTTCGCCGAGATGGCCGACAACTCCGCGCCACCGATCACCGTCGATGAATCTGACGATGGCCTATGGCTCCTTCGTGCTGCAGAGGAACCTGACGTTCGCCGTTCGCAGGAGCGAGATATCTTCATCATCATGGGCGGCAGCGGCTGCGGCAAGAGCACGCTGTTGCGGCATCTGATCGGCCTGAAGGCGCCGGCTTCCGGCAAGGTGTACTACTCTGGTGAGAGCCTCTGGGACGCTTCGCCGGAGGAGCAGCGCAACATCCTGAGGACGACGGGCGTGCTATTCCAAAGGGGCGCGCTGTGGAGTTCGATGACGCTTGCCGAAAACATCGCACTGCCCTTGCAGGAGTATACCGACCTTTCGCCCAGCACCATCCGCGACGTCGCCTCGCTGAAGCTGGCGCTGGTCGGCCTCGCCGGGTTCGAAGACTACTATCCCTCCGAAATCAGCGGCGGCATGCAGAAGCGCGCCGGCTTGGCCCGCGCAATGGCGCTCGATCCCGAGATCCTGTTCTTCGACGAGCCTTCGGCGGGGCTCGACCCGATCAGCTCGAAGCTCCTCGACGATCTCATCCTCGAGCTGCGCGACAGTCTGGCGCCACCATCGTCGTCGTGACCCATGAACTCGCCAGCATCTTCGCTATCGGCAACAACTCGGTGTTTCTCGATGCGGAAAGCAAAACGATGATCGCCTCGGGAGATCCGAAGAAGCTTCTGGCCGAGAGCGACCACCCGACGGTTCAGGCCTTCCTGACGCGCGGCGGCGAACTCGCGGCGCCGCATCACTCGGACGGCAAGGCGGCGACATCCGTGTCAAGCAACGGAATCGGCATATGAGCAAGCCTGCGAATCCGAAACTGATCGGCGCTTTTGTTCTCGGCGCCATAGTCCTGATCATCGGCGGCCTGATCGTGCTGGGCGGTGGCAAATTTTTCCAGCGTACAACGCCGGTCGTGATGTTCTTCAGGGTTCGGTCGCCGGGCTCTCGGCCGGTTCCCCGGTCAATTTCCGGGGAGTCAGAGTAGGCCAGGTCACCAATGTATCCATCCGCTACCAGCCAAACGGCGGCGACCCCCTCATCATCCCCGTCTTCGCCGAACTCATTGCCGATAACGTCCAACTCGTCGCCACGCGTAATCAGAAGAAGGAATCCCGTCCCGGCAAGGGCGTTGTACTTCGCAAGCTCATCGATGATGGGCTACGAGCACAACTCGCAATCCCTAGTCTGGTGCACAGGACAGGCAACCGTGTCGCTCGACCTTATTCCCGGCAGCCCCGCCCAGTTCCTCGATACCTATCCCGGCTGGATGGAGATCCCGACGGTGCCTTCGACCCTGCAGGAGGTTCAGGCGACGCTGCAGCAGATTTACGAGAAGCTCTCCAAGTTGCCCCTTGACGAGTTGATCGAGGATACGCGGACCCTCATCAAGGGCGCCAACCGGCTGGTCAATGATCCGGCAATCACTCAAGCGGTGGCCGACGCCAGTCAGGCGATGACCGACCTGCAGCAGGTAACCCGCACTCTGGACAGCCGCATCCGCCCTCTGATCGACAGTCTCGATACGGTCTCGACCAGCGCGGACCGGACATTGAGATCCGCTCAGCAGGTGATCACCGGTACCGAAGATCGCTCGAAACAAACGTTTCAGGAAACGGATGCAATGTTGCAGGCCGCCCGACAGGCGCTGGTGCAAGTCGACCGTACTCTGAAGACCGCGAACAACGTCATGCAACCCGGAGGACAGGTCAACTACGACCTGACCAATGCGCTGAGTGAAATGGCGTCAGCCGCGCGTTCCTTGAGGGACCTTGCGGATCAGTTGCAGCGCAGCCCGAACTCGCTGCTCTTTGGCCGGCCGAGCGCAGGAAGCAGCCGATGATGAAAAATCTTCGCTCGGGAGTGTGTATTCCCGTGCTGAGCGCGATCGCCTTGTCCGCTTGCACCCTGTTCGAGTCGGCACCCGTCAGACATTACGCGCTCACCCCCTTTTCCGCGGCATAAGCCTCTTCGGCACAGCCCAGCACCGGGCCGATCTTCGCGGTGGCGCCGGTTCGCATACCGCAGTACCTGAGCCAGAGGTGGATCGTCACTAAGACGGGGGAGACCGAAATCAACCTGGCGAGAACGATCAGTGGGCGGCGCCGCTGGCCGACGATATCGGGAGCGTGCTGAGCGAGAACCTGACGGCGATGATCCCGAGCGATCGCGTCGTGCAATTGCCGGTTTCTGCTTCCGTACCGATCGATTATGAGTATCCGGGTCGAGATCGTCAGCTTCGAGCGACAGCCCGACGGCGGTGTCGACCTCGTTGCCCGCTGGACCGTGTTCGGAGACGGCGGCCGCCGACTGGTAAAGATGGATAGGTCCGCCTTTCGCACGGACGATGTAGCGAACGACTATCCATCGATCACCCGGGCGATGAGCTCGCTAATCGCGGAGCTGAGCCACGACATCGCCACGACGTTGCAGCGACTTCCCGCTACCGCCGCCGCATCCTGACCGCGACGACGTGGTCCGTTCGCCGGCAGGATCGGCGGAACTCCTCTCCGCCGACCCCAATGTCTCTAATGTGCGATACACTCCGTTCTTAGCTGGAGCGCTCGCCCTCGGCCCGTTGCTGGCCGATGACCTCAACCCGGACGGGGGTCGTTCCGGCCTTTTTCATGCCAAGTCGATCGGCAGCCGCCTTGGACAAATCGATGATGCGTCCGCGGGCATACGGCCCCCGATCGTTGATCTCGACCTGAATTGTCTTGCCGTTCTTCAAGTTTGTCACCGTTGCCTTCGTGCCGAGCGGCAGCTTTTTGTGCGCGGCGGTGAGATCATACTGATTGAACCGCTCGCCGCTTGCGGTCTTCCGCCCGTGGAAGCCGGGGCCATACCACGACGCCACCCCATGCTGAACATAAACCGACTGCACGTTCGCGTGCGCTGCATCGTCCGTCGCCAGCAGCGGTGCGAGAGCAATCGCCGCTGCGATGCTTACCCACTTCATCCGCTTGAGCATCGTTCCCACCTCCAGTGGTAATGGAAGCGCTTTGCCGAATGACTGCGCCATCTCAATCCACAATATGCCACTTAGTAAAGCGTGAACGCATTGCAATGTCATGCGTTCCACGGGTATAGACGTATGTTGTATATATGCAACCTGCCGCGCTTCGATCAGACGCTCTCGTTTTGCTTGCGCGCTTTCACGAATACATGCCACACAAATATATTTGGTCATCTTTTACTTAGTGCGACTTGTTGGCCTATGTGCCCACCAAGACGCGAACGAAGTTGCGGATTTAGGCACTTGACGCCGACCGGGAGCCCTGGTCAGCGTACGTAGCGCGCTGGCCGGCTGGTCGGGGAGCCGGCGTTGCACGTCGGCCTGGGTCTAGTGACGCATGCGCTCGATGTCGGTGCTTGAGGTTGGGCAGCGAACATGAAGCAGCATCCGCCCTTCGATAGCCTTACGTCCGAAGATCGCGCCAAGGCGGCAATGGCGGCGTCGCGGTTCCTGCTGCATAACGATTACGTCAGTCTGCAGGAAGCCGCGGAGCTGAAAGGAATATCGATGCGCCAACTCTGGCACGAGATCATCACCGACGCCGGTTTGCCGGCGTGCGATATACCGGCGTTCGCCTTTGCCACCTAGAGAGCTCGGGGCGAAGGTTGCCGCCGAAGCGGCTGTGAGGGATCCGAGCCGTTAGCCGTTAGCCGTTAGCCGTTACTTATGCGAGTTTTGACCCCGAGCCGTTTCACCCTGCCGTGCGTCCAATGCAGACGATGCTGATCACCTTGCTGTCGCTTTTGGCGTTGCTGATGGGCACACCCGCGCGCGCCGAAAGCGATATGCTGACTATCGGCATAGGTCAGTTCCCATCGTCCTTCCACCCCGGGATCGAGTTGATGATGGCGAAGGCCTATGTACTGGGCCTCGCCCGGCGGCCGTTTACCGTTTACGACGCCGACTGGCAGCTGGTCTGCATGTTGTGCGTCGAACTGCCGACGATCGAGAACGGCCTTGCACGACCGGAAATCACCCCCGACGGCAAGCAGGGTATCGCCGCCACCTTCAGTATCCGGCCGGAAGCCCGGTGGGGCGACGGCACGGCGGTGACCACGCGTGACGTAACCTTCACCTGGGAGGTCGGCCGGCACGCCAAATCAGGCGTGATGCCGAAGGAGTTCTACCGCAGCCTTTATCGAATTGACGCGCTCGACGATCGCACGTTCACGCTGCACTTCGACAAACGCCAGTTCGACTACAATGCCATCGACAGCCTCGAGTTGCTGCCGGCGCACATCGAGCGCGAAGCGTTCGCCGATCCCGAAGCTTATCGATTTCGCACGCGCTACGCCACCCAAACAGGCAACTCGGGTTTATACAACGGCCCCTACGTGATCTCCGAAGTGGTCGCCGGATCGCATGTCGTCCTCGCCCGCAATCCGCACTGGTGGGGCAAGCCGCCAGCCTTCTCCCGTATCGTCGTCCGCAGCATCGACAATACCGCCGCGCTCGAGGCGAACCTCCTGTCTGGATCGATCGACATGATCGCGGGAGAAATCGGTCTCAACGTCGATCAGGCGGTGGCATTCGAGGCGCGGCACGGCGACCGGTTCCGCGTTCTCTATAAGCCGAGCCTCGTCTACGAACATGTCGACGTCAATCTCGACAATCCGATTCTCGCGGATCGTCGGGTGCGCCAGGCGCTCCTCCACGCGCTCGACCGTCAAGCAATCGTCGGCCAGGTATTCGCCGGTCGACAGCCGGTCGCCGACACCAACGTCAGCCCGCTCGATCAGATGTACGCCGACGACGTCCGGCGGTATCGCCACGATCCGGACGCGGCTGCCAGACTGCTCGACGAGGCCGGATGGGGCAAGCTGGCGAACGGCATGCGGGTGGATGCCGCGGGACGGCCGCTGCAGCTCGAGATCATGACCACTGCCGGCGACCGGACCCGCGAACTGGTACAGCAGGTACTGCAGAGCCAATGGAAGCGGGCGGGCATCGACATGCGCATCCGCAACCAGCCGGCGCGCGTGTTCTTCGGCGACACCATCAGCCGTAGGCAATTCCCCGGCATGGCGATGTTCGCCTGGATCAGCGGGCCGGAGAGCGTGCCGCGAACAACGTTGCACTCGCGGGATATTCCGGCGGCGGACAACGGCTGGGCCGGTCAGAACTACGGCGGCTACCGCAACGCCGAAGTCGATGCCCTGATCGAAGCTATCGAGGTCGAGCTGGACGTGGGCAATCGCCGCACATTGTGGCACCGCTTGCAGGCAATCTATGCCGACGAGCTGCCAGCGCTGCCCTTATTTTTTCGCGCTAACCCCTTCGTGCTACCGCCTTGGCTGAAAGGCGTCGCGCCCACGGGACACCAGTATCCATCCACGCTGTGGGTCGAGAACTGGTCCACAGGCGAATGAGCGGTCAGTGTCGCCGAGCCGCATGAACGATCGGTAATTTGGCGGTAAGCGGGGCGTAAGCTCGCCGCGTCTAAACAGACCCCCACTTCATCGTGAGCAGCCACTCAGAAGGTCATTGATGCATTCTACTTGCAATCCGGCTCCACTAGCGACGCGGAGGACAAGAGCCGTCGCCGCCTTGATGCTTGCCGGCGTGATCGGCGCAGGGCCGACTCTGTTGCCGTTGCCGGCAATGGCGCGGCCGGCCCCGGAGAGCTTCGCCGATCTGATAGACCAGGTCGCGTCGGCCGTCGTTCTGATCACCGCCAAGGAGCCCCGCCCAGAGCGGAGCGCCCAGGGACCGACGCCCCAGCTTCCCGAGCAGTTTCGCGAAGGTCCAATGCGCGACTTCCTCGAACGCTTCTTCGAGCACGACATGCCCGGCGCTCCGATGCCCGGGCCGCATCAAAACCAAGCCGCTCTGGGCTCTGGCTTCATTATTTCCAGCGACGGCGTCGTCGTCACGAACAACCACGTGGTTGGCGAACTCGGAGAAGATCGAGGTAAAGTTGAAGGACGGCAGCCAGTATTCGGCGCACCTGCTGGGCAAGGACGACAAGACCGACCTGGCGGTGCTCAAGATCGACGCGGACCGCCCCCTGCCGACGGTAAACTGGGGTAACTCAGACAAGACGCGCGTCGGCGACTGGGTGGTCGCCGTGGGCAATCCGTTTGGACTCGCCGGCACCGTTACCGCCGGTATCGTTTCGTCGCGCGGCCGCGACCTCGGTTCGGGTCCTTACGACGACTACATCCAAATCGATGCGCCGCTCAACAGCGGCAATTCCGGCGGACCACTCTTCAGCGGCGACGGTGAGGTTGTCGGTGTCAACACGGCGATTTTCACCCCGAACGGCGGCAGCATCGGCATCGGCTTCGCCATCCCATCGAACAGCGCGCGCAAGATCGTGGCCGAGCTGCAGCAAAACGGCTCCGTGCGGCGGGGCTGGCTGGGTGTCGCTATTCAACCGGTCACCCCCGAGGTTGCGGAGAGTCTCGGCCTGAAGAAGCCGGAAGGCGCACTGATCGCGACGGTTAGCGAAGGTAGCCCAGCGGCGAAGGCGGGCCTGCGTCAGGGCGACGTCGTCCTCGCTTTCGAGGGAACTCAGGTTACAACGCCGCGGGACCTGAGCCGGACCGTTGCCGACGCTGAAGTCGAGTCCAAGAGGACACTGACCGTCTGGCGAGACAACGATCAGATCGAGTTGAACATCAGCATCGGCGAGATGCCTCGTCAACTCGCTTCCGACGAAGACCGGCCGACGAACTCCGCAAAACCGCACCGGGATGGTGTGGAGCTGAGCGGACTTGGCCTCACCCTCGCGCCAATCGATAGCGGAATGCGCTCTCGCTACGGCTTGTCGAAGGATGCGAGTGGCGCGGTCGTGGCCTCGGTCGCCGACGGCGGTGGGGCGGCCGAAAAGGGGTTGCAGGCGGGGGACGTGATCACCCGGGTAAATCAGGACAGGGTCAAGGCGCCCGCCGATGTCGTCCGCGCCGTGAAGAAGGCGAAGGAGGAACACCGCAAGTCAATCCTCTTGCTGGTCGAACGGCAAGGCGACCAACGCTTTGTCGCCGTCGATCTGGCCAGCGCGTGACGCGCTAGCTCTTTTCATAGCTGTCGCCCCCGTTACCTCCCACTGGGCGATGGCACACTGGCGTTGATCTGCGGCGGGATCGACGCCAGTGAGGGCTCCGTTCCTTTGCTCCCGGGAACGGAGCCCTCTCCTCTCGCATAGTGCTTTCGGCTGGCATATAGCTTTCTACATGCGGGTCTTGGTGATCGAGGACGATCAGGAAACGGCCGACTATCTTCGCAAGGGCCTGGCGGAGAGCGGCCATGTCGCCGACCACGCCGGCGGCGGGCCGGACGGTCTCGGATTGGCCCTAGGCGGCGGTTACGACGTCCTTATCATCGACCGGATGCTTCCGGGAATGGACGGGCTTTCCGTTATCCGCGTACTGCGCGAGGAGAAGGTGGCGACGCCGGTCTTGATCCTCAGCGCGCTTGGCCAAGTCAATGATCGGGTCCGCGGCTTACGGGCGGGCGGCGACGATTATCTGGTCAAGCCGTTCGCATTCGCTGAATTGCTGGCGCGGTTGGAAGCTCTCGCGCGGCGTGCGAGCAGCGAGGGCCAGTCGGCAACCCGCCTCAGGGTAGCCGATCTGGATATGGATCTGCTCGGGCGCACCGTGACCCGCGCGGGGAAGCCTATCGAGCTCCAGCCGCGGGAGTTCCGGCTACTTGAGCATCTGATGCGCCACGAAGGCCAAGTCGTGACCCGCACGATGTTGCTCGAGGGCGTCTGGGACTATCACTTCGATCCGCAAACGAACGTCATCGACGTACATATCAGCCGCCTTCGCGCGAAGATCGACAAGGGCTTCGAGACGCCGCTGCTGCACACCGTACGTGGCGCCGGGTATTGCCTACGTGCCCACGCCTAACCTGTTTCGTACCATAGCTTTCCGGCTCACCCTCCTTTACGTCGCGCTGTTCACCGCATCGGTGGCGTCCATCCTCGGTTTCATCTACTGGTCCACCGTCGAAGTCATCGGCAGCCAGACGACAGCGACGATAGAGGCCGAAATCAAGGGACTGGCCGAGCAATATGAGGATGGCGGACTTGCTGGCCTGGTGGCGGCGATCCGGGAGCGCGCCAGCGAAGGCGGAGACAGCGTTTACCTGCTTGTCGACCCAGCACTCGGCCCGCTCGCCGGAAACCTCACCGCCTGGCCTCCTGGCGCTACCGCACACAGTGAATGGGTTAGTCTCGACCTACTTAGGCGCGAAGAGTCGGGTTTCGGCCGGCACGAAGTGCAAGCCCGCACCTTCCAGCTCGCCGGCGGCTACCGCCTGATGGTCGGCCGCGACATGCACGAAAAAGCTCACTTAGGCAAGATCGTCGTCGAAACGCTCGCCTGGTCCCTCGCCGGCGCGCTCGCACTGGGACTGCTGGGCGGGGTCTTCTTAAGCCGGCGCATACTGGCGCGGGTGGACGGCGTGGCGCAGACAGCTCGGCAAATCATGGAGGGCGATCTATCCGGTCGCATTCCGGAAACCGGGAGCGGTGACGAATTCGATCGCCTCGCTGAAAGCCTGAACGCGATTTTTGGGCAGATCGAGCGGCTCATGTCGGGAATGAGGCTAGCGACCGACAGCCTCGCGCATGACCTGCGTGGGCCTTTGACGCGTCTTCGCGGCCGCATTGAGCTCGCCCTGCTGCAGCCGCCGGAATTGGCGCGCGACCGGGCGGCGCTGGCGGATGTGCTGTCGCAGGCGGAGTCCTCGCTGGCGATGTTCGACAGCCTGCTGAAGATCGCCGTCGCCGAGGCGGGCGTGGCCGCGACCGAGCTAAGGCCACTGGATCTGGCGGCGCTCGCCCGCGACGCCGCGGAACTGTACGAGCCGGTCGCCGAGGAAAAGGGGCTGAAGATGGAGATTGCGTCGGCGGACGTTCCGCCAATCAATGCGCAACGGGAACTGCTTTCGCAGGCAGTGGCGAACATTCTCGACAACGCCGTAAAACATACCCCCGCCGGGGGGCGCATCGCCGTGAGAGTCGCCGCCGACGGCCCGGAAGTCGTACTGACCATCGCCGACACGGGACCGGGGGTGCCGGAAGCGCACCGGCAGCGTGTGCTCGAACGCTTCGTCCGTCTTGAGGAGTGCCGCCGTGACCCAGGCGCCGGTCTCGGCCTCAGCCTGGTAGCGGCCGTCGGCAAGCTGCATGGCGCAACGGTTCGGCTCCACGACAATGATCCCGGACTGCGAGTGGAAATGCGCTTTCCGGCGGTGAGCCGCGAGGCGGCGGCGACAGCGGCCGCGATCGCCGCCCAGTAGGGCGCTCTTGGTCATAACGGCGGCCTGATCCACGCTTAGCCCCCGAGGTCGGTGATCACGGACGGGGGCGGCCCCTCGCCGCGCGCGGCCAGCGCCGAAAGGTAAGCCCGCGTTTGCGGCGCCGGCGAGCCGCGCAATCCGTTGACGACGGGCGGGATGCCATCGCCGAGCAACTCCCGCATCAACCAGGCGAGGGCGATGCCATCGTCGACGTCGTACCATGCGGGCAACCTTTCGACCGCCAGTCCAAGCTGAAAGGCCCGTGCTTCTGTATCAGCCATTGCCCGGCTGGTGCTCCAGGGAATCGCGCGGAACAACTCCGGCACTGAACGCTTCACGCCCACCAGATAATAGCCGCCGTCGAGGGCCGGGCCGAGCACCACCCGATCTCCCGGCCGGCGCAGCGCCGTTACCGCCGCCTCCAGCGTCGCGACGGGCAGCGTCGGGCTGTCGGCGTTCAACAGGCAAGCGCCGGCGCACCCCCGCGCCAGCAGATCTTCGATGGCATTGGCACAACGCTCGCTCAAATCATTGCCGCGTTGTGGCAGTATGCCGAACCCGGCGGGTGCCAGACCGTCGAACGCACCCTGGCCTTCAGCCGGAGTGAACACGATAAAACCGCGAACGTCGAAGGCCGGCGCGAGGCTACCGACGATGACGCCTATATCGGCCATGAAACAGCGGGAGAGCCACGCTGCTTCCTCCCGGCTCAGTGGCGGCGACAGCCGGGTCTTGCTTGTCCCCGCCGTGGGCGCCTTGCACATGACGCCGAGCGCGATCGGTCCCTGAGGATCGAGTGCCTTATCGTCCATCGTCTTCCATAACCGCCAGCGGCTGAAGGCGATTATGCTGTGAAGCGGGGGAGACTCCTAACGGCGACTTGCGGTCCACTACCGAGTGGCGATCCAAGTAAATGCGAAGGCCGGGGCTCGCGGCGACCGGAACAGGGTCGATCTGCTGCGGCTATGGCGTGGGCTCGGAACCGAGAAAACGATGGGCTGTTCCTGTGCTGCAAGCAACAGGAAGGGCGGGTAAGTGCTCTCCGAACAGCCGTTGTGGGTACAAGCCGCGAGCTGGGGGTTGCTAGGCGGCTCCGCGCTGGTGATCGGCGCGCTCATCGGCTATTGCGTTCGCCTGCCGCAGAGGCTCGTCGCTGGCGTAATGGCGTTCGGCAGTGGCGTCCTTATTTCCGCGCTTGCCTTCGAACTGATGGACCAGGCGATCGGCCGGGGCGGCTTGCTCGCCACGGCCAGCGGCTTTGTCGGCGGGGCGCTAGTCTACACCGGCGCGAACTGGTTTCTTGCGTATTGGGGCGCCCGGCACCGCAAACGCTCAGGCGACCAGCAGCCGAAAGCAGAGGAAGGCGGTGGCCTCGCGATCGCCATAGGCGCGTTGCTGGACGGCATTCCGGAGTTGATCGTCATCGGCGTTTCGCTGATCGCCGGGGGCGCAATCAGCAAAGTCACTGTTGCCGCGGTGTTCTTATCGAACATCCCGGAAGGGCTTTCGAGCGCCGCCGGCATGCGGAATGCGGGTCGTTCGCGCATATACGTGTTCGGCTTGTGGATTGGCATCGCGCTGCTCTGCGCACTCGCTTCCATGCTCGGCTACGTCGTTTTCCGCGGCTATTCCGCGGAGGTCATCGCCGCGACCATGGCGATCGCAGCCGGCGCTATCCTGGCTATGCTCGTGGATACGATGATCCCGGAGGCATTCGAGGTCGCGCACGACTTCGCCGGCTTGATTACGGTGCTCGGCTTCCTCGTCGCCTTCACGCTGAGCAAAGCCGCCGGGTGATTTGGGGCCGCCGCTCACCGCGGCAAGTCATTCTCCAAGACGATCCGATAACGAGCGCGTCCCGACTTCAGGCGCTCCATCGCATCATTCACCTTCGACATCGGGAAGGCCTCCGTCACCGGCGCGATCCCGTGCCTTGCGGCGAAGGCCAGCATCTCGGCAGTCCCGGCGGGGCTGCCAAGCGGTGACCCGCCGACCGTCTTCTCCCCGCTGATGAGCGGGAAGACCGCCGTCGAGAACGAGGGAACGGCGCCGACAAAATGCAATCTGCCACGCGGACGCAAGCAGGCAAGGTAGTTTTCCCAATCAAGCGGCACATTCACGGTTACCAGGATCATGTCGAAAGTCCCGGCAAGCCGAGCGAGCGCGCCTTCCTCGCGCGTGTTGACGAACTGGTCGGCGCCGAGCGAGCGTGCCTCCTCTTCCTTGTCGGCGCTGGTCGAAAAGGCGGTAACCTCGCAACCCCATGCGTTGAGGAAACGCAGCGCCAAATGGCCGAGCCCACCGATGCCTACGACGCCGACGCGATGGGTGCCGGTGATGCCGTTGCGAACGATCGGGTTGAACACGGTAATGCCGCCGCAGTAGAGCGGCCCGGACGTAGCCGGATCGAGCGCCTCGGGCAGGGCGATCACCCACGCCCAATGCGCGCGCACCTTGTCGGCGAAGCCACCGTACCGGCCAACGATCGTCGCCTGCGCCGTCGGACAGTGATTGTGATGACCCGACAGGCACTCGCGGCAGGCCATGCAGGATTGCGCATACCAGCCCAAACCTACCGTCATCCCCGGACGAATGTTGCGCACTTCCTGCCCAACCGCGGCGACGGCGCCGATCACCTCGTGGCCGGGCACCAGCGGGTACTGGCTGAAGCCCCACTCATTATCGAGCATGCTGAGATCGCTATGGCAGATGCCACAGTAGCGAACGTCGATTTCGACGTACTCCGGCCCTAACGGACCCGGATCGTATTCGAACGGCTCCAGCCGACCGCCTGGCTGCGGCGCTGCGTACGCCTTGTAGATGGCCATTCATTTCTCCTCTCCTGCAATGGCAACGCCGGCTGGAGGCCGAGGTTTCCGGCTCCCTTATTGCGGTAGTGGCGGCGAGCAAATACCGTCTCAACAGTGCGGCTCTTGTGCTCTATGCTGCCCTAGCAAGATGCCATCACGCAATGCCAAGCCGGGTAACGGCTGCGATCGGGGCAGCAAAGCGCAGCTTTGAAAGGATAGCCGCATGTACTTCGCCTTCTTTTGGATGGACCGCTGGTTGCAGATCATGGAAGCTCTTACCGCCGAGCAGGCGCGGCTCGTCGAGTCGGATGACGCAAGCCAGGCAACGCTCGAAGGCGAACTGGATAACCTCCGTCGCGCACTCGCCGACAGCGAGCAAGCTCTATTGGCCTCGCTCAGCGTAAGACAACAACTGGAAACGTCACTCGCGAGTTAGCGTGAGGCAGCCGGGCAACGCCAGCGCGACTACGTGCGCGAGATCTCCGAACTTCAGCAAGCGGCGGCGGAGGCCGAGCAGCGGATCCAGGCGGAACGAAAGGAAGTCGCTCGCAGTCAGGCCGATGTCGAGCGGTTGCACCGCGAAGTGACGGTCGCCAGGGGGGATGTCGAGAGGATCCGCGGCGAGTTGGCGGCGGTCAAGGCGGAGGGGGAGCAACTGCGGAGCGCCCTGGAGAACATGCATGCGGAGACTACCGCAACGAGGAATGAAAGTACGCGTCTCGAGGCGCAAATCACCGAGGCGCGGGCCGAGGCGGAAGTTGCCCGCAACAATCAGCAATCCGATCTAGCGGGACCAACTCGAAGGGCAGCCGAGGCCGAAGAGCAACGGCAGACAGAACAACGTGAGAAGGCGGAAGCCCGGCGAGAGATCGAGAAGCTTCGGGCGGACTTACAAAAAGCCGAGGCGGAACGAGCGTCGGCGCGGCAAGCCGGTGACCGTGTCCAGCGGGCGCTTACTGAAGTGCGTGCGCGAACGGAAAGCGAGCGGAAGAAGCCCGAACAAGCTCTTGTCCAACCAAGTCAGAAGTACGTAGGCGCGGAGCGGGAATCCCAGGTCAATCAACATCAGCCGGGGACGGAAGAGCAGCGAAAGAGACCTCGCCTACGGAAGAAAGCGAAGACTTACGAGCCCCTAAACACAGACGAACCGGTCGCCGCGGAAGTCACGCTCGCCGAACGGAGGACGGTACCGGTGGAAGATCTCGTCGTGAGATTCAGAAAACCAGACGACTGGTCCGGGAACGTGTACGTTTACTACTGGGATACCGATCCGGCGATAGACAGTCCGGAGTGGCCCGGTGCGCCGATGGCCGAGCGGCCAGATGGCTGGCTTGTTCATGCCCTGCCAGGTGTTCGCGCCGCTCACCTCATCTTCAGCGACGACAAGGGCCACCGGACTGACGACCTGCAGCGCGATCATCCCGGCTGGCTCGCCGAAAACGGGACTTGGCACGACCATGAGCCGCAGGCGGTGGCTTGATCGCGCTTATCATCAAGATGCGACGTGGTCTGGGCGTCCGGAAATCACCAGCTATGTGCGCCGCACCTAATAGCTTCGGCTCTTAGTGCTTCAGAATCTGGCCGAGAAACTTCTGTGTCCGGCTGCTTTTCGGCGCCGTGAAGAATGTCTCGCGGCGGCGCCATCTCGACTATCGTCCCGCCATCCATGAAGACCACGGTATCCGCGACGGTCTTGGCGAAACCCATCTCGTGAGTGACGCAGATCATCGTCATGCCGGCCTCCGCCAACTCGACCATCACGTCCAGCACTTCCTTGATCATCTCTGGGTCGAGCGCTGAAGTCGGCTCATCGAACAGCATGATCCGCGGCTTCAGCGCCAACGCGCGGGCGATGGCAACGCGCTGCTGCTGGCCGCCGGAGAGCTGGCCCGGGTACTTGTGCGCCTGCTCCGGGATGTGCACGCGCTCCAAGAGCTCCATCGCGCTGGCGATCGCCTGCTTCTTCGGCACCCGCTTAACCCAGGTCGGGGCCAGAGTCAGGTTGTCGAGGACGGTGAGATGCGGGAACAGGTTGAACTGCTGGAACACCATCCCCACCTCGCGCCGGATGCGCTCAACGGTGCGGACGTCGCGCGTCAACTCGATGCCGCCGACGACGATCCTGCCTTGCTGATGCTCCTCCAGCGCATTGATGCAGCGGATCATTGTCGATTTGCCGGACCCGGATGGACCGCAGACGACAATCCGCTCGCCGCGCCGGATGATCAGAGAGACATCGCGGAGGACGTGGAAGGCGCCGTACCACTTGTTGACGCGATCGAGGCTGATGGCGACTTCCGTCGATGGCTGTCGATTCGCTCGCAACGGCCACGCCGTCTCGTCTCCTACGTCCGGCGGTGCCCGGTTTCCAGGCGCCGCTCGATAAACAGGCTGTAGCGCGACATGAAGAAACAGAATCCCCAATAGATCAGCGCCACGAACACGTAGCTCTCGACGAAGAACGGCCGCCACTGCGGATCGGAAACGGCCGTCTTCGCCGTCGTCAGCAGGTCGAAAAGGCCGATGATGATGACCAGCGAGGTGTCCTTGAACATGCTGATGAACTGGTTGACCAAGGGCGGAATGGAGATCTTCAGCGCCTGAGGCAGGATGATCAGCCCCATCTTCCTCCAGTAGCCGAGCCCCAGCGCGTCCGCCGCCTCGTATTGCCCACGCGGCACCGCCTGCAGGCCGCCGCGAACTGCTTCCGCAAGGTAGGCCGCGGTGAACAGGATGATGCCCACCTGCGCGCGTAGCAGCTTGTCGATCGTCACGCCTTCGGGCAGGAACAGCGGAAACATCACCGAAGCCATGAACAGCACGCTGACCAACGGCACGCCGCGGACGAATTCGATGAAGCCGACAGCAAACCGAGCGGATCGCCGGGCATGTCCGAACGCCGGCCGAGAGCGAGCAGGATCGCGAGCGGGAACGAGCAGACGATGCCGACCACCGACAGGATCAGCGTCAGCGGCAGTCCGCCCCACTGCCGTGTTTGAGACGTAGGTCAGGCCGAATACGCCACCCCACATCAGGACCGCGCACGCGGCGAGCATGGCCGCCCACATCGCCAGCAACCATGGCCGCCAAAAGCGGGGATGGCAACTGACGACCAGCGCGAGGACGAAACAGCAGGATCGCCAGCAGCGGCCGCCATTGCTCGTCCCAAGGGTACAGGCCGAAAAAGATGAAACGATGCTTCGCGTCGATGAGGGCCCAGCAGGCGCCCTCGGCAACGCGACATTGCGCCGGATCCGTAGCCCGCCAAACAGCGTCCGACCAACGCCCAATCGATCAGCGGCGGCACCACCTCCCACACCAGCCAAGCGCACAGCATGGTGAGGAGCGTATTCGGGATGCTGGCGAACAGGTTCTGCCGCGCCCAGCCGATCATATTGCTGCGCAGGGCGGGCGCAGTCGCCGGCTCCGGCGGAATGTGCGGCTCGATCGGTTCCTCTTCGCGCGAGAAGATTTGTTCCGCGGGTCTCCTGGTACCACCGCGCCATCAGCGTCCGCCTTTCAGTGCGATGCGCCGGTTGTACCAGTTCATGAACGCCGAGATTGAAAGGCTCACGGTCAGATACACCGTCATGATCACGGCGATGCCCTCGACCGCCTGTCCGGTCTGGTTGATCGCCGTGTTCGCGGTGCTGACCAGGTCCGGATAGCCGATGGCGACGGCCAGCGACGAGTTCTTGGTCAGATTGAGGTACTGGCTGGTCAGCGGCGGGATGATCACCCGCAACGCCTGCGGCAGGATGATCAGACGCAGCACCTGGCCGCGCGACAGACCGAGCGCGAGCGCCGCCTCGGTCTGCCCGTGCGACACCGCGAGGATGCCGCCACGCACGATCTCGGCGATGAAGGTGCCGGTGTAGAGCACAAGCCCAACGAGCAACGCGGTGAACTCCGGCGTCACCGTGAATCCGCCCTCGAAGTTGAAGCCACGCAGCTCCGGTACATTCATTTCGATTGGCGCGCCGCCGAGCACCCAGGTCAGCAGCGGCAGGCCGCCGATCAGCCCAACGCCTACCTGAATCGACGGAAACAGCTGGCCGGTGCGCTCGCGCCGGACACTCGCCCACCGGCTAATACTCCAGGCGGCGCCGATGCCGGCCAAAAGGGCAACGAGCATCAGCAGGTGCGTGGTCTGCCAAACCGGCTCCGGAAACTTCAAGCCGCGCCCGCTCAGAAAGACACCTGGAAGCGGATTGAGCGCGGATCGCGGCCCCGGCAGCGCCTCGCTGATCAGCGCATACCAGAAGAACAGTTGCAGCAGCACCGGGATGTTGCGCAGACTTTCAACGTAAACCGTCGCGAAGCGGGCGACCAGCCAGTTGCGCGAGAGCCGGGCGATGCCGGCGAGCGTGCCGATGAACCGTCGCCAGCACGATGCCGATGATCGAGACCTTCAGTGTGTTGAGCAGGCCGACGAGCAGCACGCGCGCGTAGTTGTCGGCCGGGCTGTACTCGATCGGGCTCTCGCTGACGCCGAACCCGGCCTCTCGCCAAAGAAAGCCGAAGCCGGTTGCGATGTTGCGGCTCTCGAGGTTGGCCAGCGTATTGGAGACGAGATAGGCGCCGAGCAAGACCACGCCACCGATCACGCCTGCCTGATACAGGATCGATCGCACGCGCCGGTCGTTCCACCAGCGAACGGACGTGCTCCGCCCGTAGCCGCTGCGCTGGCGGTAAACCGCCATTTCAGACAGCCCCGGCCGGGCTGCCGCCCCGCATAACGGGGCGGCAGAACCCGATCATCGGATCGGCGGCGCGTACATAAGGCCGCCGTTCGTCCACTGCGCGTTCAGGCCGCGCGGCAGCTGAAGCTTCGAACCCATGCCGACGTTCCGTTCGAAAGACTTGCCGTAATTGCCGACCTGCTTGATGATGTTGTAGGCCCACTTGTTGTCGAGGCCCATGCCCTTACCGAGATCGCCGGTGACGCCGAGCAGCCGCTGCACGTTAGGGTCCGGGCTCTTGAGCGCGCCGTCCACGTTGGCCGAGGTCAGGCCGCGTTCGTCCGCCTCGATCATCGCGAACAGCGCCCACTTCACCATATCGTACCACTGGTCGTCGCCCTGACGGACCGCCGGGCCGAGCGGCTCCTTCGAGATCAGCTCGGGCAGTATCAAGTAGTCGGCGGGATTGGGCGTATCGTTGGCGCGGATGGCCGCGAGTTGCGAGGCGTCCGAGGTGATCGCGTCGCACCGGCCGGCAACGAAGGCGGTCGTCACCTCCTCGTACTTCTCGATGGTGACCGGCTTGAATTCCATCTTGTTGGCGCGAAAGTAGTCGGCCAAATTGAGCTCGGTGGTCGTGCCCGTCTGCACGCAGACCGTGGCGCCCGACAGCTGCTTAGCGCTGGTGACGCCAGCCTTTTTCGGTACCATGAATCCCTGGCCGTCATAGTAGTTGACGCCCGCGAAATTAAGCCCGTTCGCGGTGTCGCGCGTCAAAGTCCAGGTCGTGTTTCGCGACAGCAGGTCGATTTCACCCGATTGCAGAGCGGTCAGCCGCGCCTGCGCGCTCAGCGGCACGTACTTGACCTTTTTGTCGTTCGCCGAATACGGCCGCGGCGACGGCCCGGCAAACATCCACGTCGATACCGCGCCACACGCCCTTATCGTCGGGCGCGCCGAAGCCATAAAGGCCGGTGTGTACGCCACAGACCAGCTCTCCCCGCGCCTTCACGCCATCCAGCGTCGGGCCGGCAACGGCAACCGCGGACGTTCCCAACACGACCGCCCCCGCTAGGAGCGCCGCGGCAAACACCCCCCTTACAGCATCTTGCGCTATCATCGGATCTCCCTTCCTTCCTCGATTGTCACAATGGCGCTTGTCCCGAGCCGTTGCGCTAGCTGTTACAGCGTCCAGCAACCGTTTTGAAACCATTTTGCGACAGGCTGCTCCTGTGTTGGGCGCTCAGACCCGTACGTGAGTGTCAAAACGGAGATGCGTAAACGCGATGCGTGAATACGTAAAAATCTGTGCCCACTCCGATGCCGTCATCGGTGTTTGCGCGACCTTTACGTGCACAACTAAGGAAACGCCTACATCCACAAAGAGCATAAATCATTCTTTCGTGAATGAAAATGCAATCCATAGTTCCCGTTGAGGGCGGTGTCGCCGCGCTGACGCGGCGTATCGCGGTCCCGGTCACGGCGCTGCTGCTCATCGGTCTCGTCGTGATCCTGTTCGTCATGTGGTCGGCCGCTCGCGACCGTGACGACGTCGCCGCGACCGCGTCCTTGCGAACGGCTCGATCGGCGCTCAACGTCTTACAGGAACACCTGGGTCGCACAATAAGCGACTACGCGATCTGGGACGAGTCGATGCAGCACCTGCACGTGGCATTCGATCCCGCATGGGCCTCGCAGAATGTCGGCCGATACGTCGCGGAAGACTATCATATCAACAACGTGCTGGTTATCTCCCCCAGCAATCAGGTCGTCTTTGCATTTGAAGGGAATGCGCCGGCGGAGAACCCGCCTATGTTCAGGGATAGCGATCCCACGCTCCAGCGTCTCGTCGCGGCGGCGCGCTCGGCAACCGCCGATGAGCCGCGCGTGACCGGCTTCATCCGCCGGAACGGGCGCGTGCACGTAGCCGCCGCAAGCGTTATCAATTGGTACGAGGACACCCGAAAGATTCCGCCGCATACCGCAACCGTCCTGATTTTCGCGCGCGACTTCGAACCTCCGCTGATCAGCGAGATAACCGACAACTACGAGCTTCCCGGATTGCGTATCGCCGGTGAAGACGATTACCGGCCGGGCGAACTGGTTGAAGCCCTGAATGCCTTCGGGACCAGTCAACCGCTCGGCTTCGTTCTTTGGCGCCCCGATTTACCGGGTAGCGCCCTTTTGCGCCAGCTCGCGGCGCCTGTCGGATCCGCCATTACCGTGATGGTTGTCCTGCTTGCCACCATCATGCTGAACGCACGTCGAGCGGGTCACGCATTGGACGCGGTGACAGCGGAACTGCGCGCTTCGCGTGAGCATCTGGAATCCGCGGTGGCTGAGCGGACAGCAGCCCTGCAAGCGGAGGTGCATGAACGCCGGCAAATCGAAGCCGCTCTCCGGACCGCCGAGAAGCGCTATCGCAGCATCTTCGAGAATGCCCTCGAGGGAATTTTCCAGATGACGCGGGATGGCCGGTACCTCAATGTTAATCCGGCGCTTGCGACCATGCTCGGCTTTACCTCTCCGCAAGAGCTGCTGGCAGCCCCCGACAATCCCGTGTTCGCCACCGCGGAGGGGCGCCATCTGTTCTTTACCGAGATGGATCGATCGGGCTTCATCCGTGACTTCATCTGCGAGGCACGTCGCCGCGATGGCTCCCCGCTCTGGGTGTCACAACACACACGGGCAGTTAGCGACGGCGACGGGCGGATCGTCCATTACGAAGGGATGGTCGTCGATATCACCGCCCGCAAGAGCGCCGAGGAGCGTCTTATCCATCAGGCACTTCATGATCCGCTTACCGGCTTACCAAACCGCTCCCAGTTCTTGCGCAGGCTCCAGGACGTCATAGAAGCCAATCGCCACGGCAGTGGAACGAGATCCGCCCTGCTGTTTATCGACTGTGACCGCTTCAAGGTGATCAACGACAGTCTCGGCCATCTCTTCGGGGATCGCCTTCTCGTAATCCTGGGACACAGGATCGCGAGTTGTCTACGAAAAGGCGACACACTCGCGCGCTTAGGCGCGGATGAGTTCGCCGTGCTCATCGAAGACGTTGGGCCGGATCTGCCGTTGGCTCTCGCCCAGCGATTGCATGACGCCTGCCGCCGTCCCATCGATCTCGATGACCGACAGGTCTTCGTTAGTATCAGCATCGGCATCAATTGGGGTTCGGCTGAGTACGAACAGCCAGGCGAGATGTTGCGGGATGCGCATACCGCCATGTTCCGGGCGAAAGGCAAAGGTCACGGCGCCACGGCCGTCTTCGAGAGCGGCATGCATCGCGAGGCGGTATCCCGGCTGCTGCTCGAAACCGAGCTGCGGCAAGCACTCGAGCGCGGAGAGTTGCGCGTACACTATCAGCCTATATGGGCACTGGCCGGAAGAACGATAGCCGGCTTCGAGGCCCTGGTCCGCTGGCAGCACAACGGGCGCGGCCTGGTTCCGCCGAGCGATTTCATCCCGATAGCCGAGGAGACGGGGCTGATTGTGCCTCTCGGACATTGGGTGATGGTGGAAGCATGTCGCCAACTCGCGGCTTGGCGGGATCAGTTCGGAGCGTCGTCGGAACTCCTGTTCATGAGCGTCAACCTTGCCCCGGCGCAACTCAATCAGTCGGACCTCGTCGAGCAGACGGCGGACGTTCTCGACAGGACCGGCCTTTCCGGAGAGCAGCTCAAGCTAGAGATTACCGAAACGGCGATGATGGCCGATCCGAAGGACGTGCAGGCGAAACTCACGGCGCTGCACCGGCTGGGCATCCGTCTCTGCATCGATGATTTCGGAACCGGTTACTCTTCGCTCAGCCAGCTCCATACGTATCCCTTCGACACGCTGAAGATCGATCGATCGTTCATCGCGCGGATCGCCGAAGGGCGGGAGAGCGTGGAAATGGTTCGCACAATCCTACTTCTCGGCCGCAATCTGCGGCTCTCCTTGGTCGCGGAAGGCGTCGAGACGGCGCAGCAGTGCGACTGGCTGCTTTCCGCGGGCTGCACCTATGCGCAAGGCTACTTTCTGTCGCCGCCCTTGGAAGCGCAGGCTATCGCTTTCCTGTTACGTCAGCAGGCGTCTAGGCCCCGGTTAGCGGCCGTCGGCAGCTGACATGAGCTAACTGACGCGCGCTGGCGGTCGGCCGAGTGCTGAGTTCGCCAGTGGGAACTGTGGCGGGTTCGCTCATAGAAGAGATGAGCCTCCGGCATCTTGCGCATGTTCCCCGGCTTGTCGTCGGCCCCTTCGCCTGCATGCATGGCAAGCTACTAATGAAACGTCGGCAACCGATCTTGTTCTGGATTCGAGTGCTGATATAACGACCCTGGTAGTGGCCTGAGATCGCGGAGTGGGCGCCGCGGTAATCGGGAGGGGACGGTGTCGAGATTGACGCGCGAAACAGTGGTAAATTTGGTCGGTCGCAACCGCATAGACGACCACACGATTGCCGAGATCATCCGGACAGGTGCCACTGATCTCGAGCTGCTGGAAGCGGTCAATCGTGTCACGCGCGGAAGTAGCGATATCGGCGCGGAAAAGATGAAGCCGATAACCCGAACGGTTGCCGTCTTGTGCGACATCCTGGCGGCCGCTGGCTACGACTGGGGCGAACCCGAGTAGATCGCGGATACTCTCCCCTGATCTCTCATCCTGCTCAGCTCCCGGAGGAACTTTCGTCCTCCGGCAAAGCGGCATTCAGTTCGGCCGGAATATCCACGGTGACGCGCTCAGCAGCATTGTGGCCGATATGAATGATGGCCAACGGCAACGGCGTCGTGGCGGTCCGCTCGATTTGCACCGAGCGCTCTAGGCATCCTCCATGCAGAAACAACCCGGCACGCGCGAGTTCGGCCAGCCCGGCATCGAGTTCCCGCAGCGTCAGAGCTGCATTGCTTTGCGCGATCTCGCTCCATGCCTCTATCACCCCAGAGAGAGAATCCACAAAATCCCCGATCAGCAGCGCTTCCGCCTCATCGGCAGGAAGTTCATGCAGGACGATCCGCGCGTATTGAGCGGATTTGATCATCGACCAGAGGTCTACGCCGGATGCAGCGCGATGCAGCTCGACTCGCTCGCGATCTTGCATTGCGGCAGCCTTTACGCCCTGCTCGAGACGGACGCGGCAGCCGGATCGATCGCCTGACGACGGGCGGCCAAGCTGCGCGGGCGTTCGCTCCCGGAACTCACCGCAACTGGCGATAAGTGGGTGTAAAAGTTGGCGCGCTCGATCGCAAGGTAAGACAATATCCCGGTCGCGGCTCTGATCATTGCCGGCGGCCCGGCGACATATGCTTTCATGTCGACGCAACCAAGGCTGATCACCCGACAGAACATCGGGCGCGAACGGGCTGCTTCGGGCGAGCACTCATCTGCGGTGATTCTTGTCATCGAACGCTGGACGCTTGATATTGATCGCCTTCGGTCATCTCGACAGACTGGAACGACACCGCCCTTGCCTCGTTCCTTGGTGCACGGCGGTGCTGGCTACGTGTGCGAGATGGAGATCAATCGCGCCTTGGTCAACATGCGCACGGGGGTAGAGGGTGGCATGCGCTGGGAGGCTAATGCCAGGGCAAGACGCATCTAGGAAGCGCACATGAGGGTGGGAAATGAAGCGATGGTCGCTTGGTGACATCCCCTGGGACAAATTCGACTCAACAAAGATCGCGGCCGAAATCGTCCCGGTGGTCAAGACGGCATCCCTCGTGGAGTACAACTCCGCGGACTACGCGGCCTACCTGCGCAACGTCTTTAGCGATGATCCGGCGTTTCAAGACGCGGCGGACGCCTGGGCATCCGAAGAGCGACAACACGGGCAAGCGCTTGGACAATGGGCTCAGAAGGCCGACCCCGGCTTTGATTTCGAGGCGAGCTTCCAGCACTTCGTCAGTGGCTATCGAATCCCCGTAGAATTGGTAACATCCGTAAGGGGATCCCGATCCGGAGAGCTGATCGCTCGCTGTGTCGTCGAGTCCGGAACAAGCTCGATGTACACGGCGCTCCGCGACGCCACCGATGAACCGGCGCTGAAGGCGATCTGCCATCGCATCGCTGGCGACGAGTTTCGCCATTTCAAGATGTTTTACAGGTACCTACAAGGCTACTTGCCAGAAGAAAGGCTTTCGCTGATGCAGCGGCTGATGGTGGTGTGCGGCCGCTTCCTCGAAGTCGGCGACGACGAACTAGCGTTCGCCTATCACTGCGCCAACGAGCCAAATCGAGACTACGATCGAGCCAAGGCGAACAAGGCCTACACCCGGGTTGCCGCCGGTCTTTACCAGCGCGCTCACCTGGATCGCGCCGTCGGCATGATGCTGAAGGCGAGCGGGGTCAGCCCGGAAGGCCGGTTGGGCGACGTGGCGCGCCGGCTAGCCTGGTTTCATCTGCAGAGACAACATCGCCGAGCGGCCGCGGCCTGAGGCATATCCCGCCATCGCACCAAGCGGGAGTGGGGGGCAGTCGAACACCCGGCCTACACGCGAAGGTATTTGCGCCTTATCGACCGATATGCTACCCGATCGGCCCGCGTGCGTATTCGACCCTGTCGGCAGGAACACTCGTCTCATGGCGATCCTCGACTTTGAGGCGCTCGATCGGGCGCCGTTGCAAAAAGATCCGTGCGATTTCGTCGTCGTCCCGCATTTCGTCAGGCGCGAAGTGCTGGCCGAAGTGAATCGAGACTATCCGGACATCGACATCGCCGGCAACTTCCCGCCCGAGGAACTGCACTATGGCCAGGCCTTCTCGATGCTGCTCGAGGAATTGCAGAGCCCGCGGATGCGGGAGATGTTCTCCGCCAAGTTCGCCGTTGATCTCGAAGAGCATTCACTGCAGATCACGGTGCGTAAATACAGTGAAGAATCCGACGGCAACGTCCATAACGATTCGAAGATGAAGGTCGTCACTGCTCTTATCTACTTCAACGAGGACTGGCCGCCAGCAGGTGGCCGGCTGCGGCTGGTGCGGTCGCCAGAAAATATAGACGACTATGCGGCCGAGGTCGCGCCGGAGAGCGGCAACATGATCGCCTTCCGCCGCAATGAGCGTTCCTATCATGGCTTCATTCCTTGCGTTGGCGAGCGGCGATCCCTGCAAATGTACTGGGTGTCGCCGAAGCGTGTCGCTCAAGGGGAGAAGAGGTTGACCCTGAAGCGCCGGCTGAAACGCTGGATGAAAGTTCGCCCGCGCTGAGAGGCGCGTCTGCAACTCGGCACCGGAGTTGCCAGGAGTAATACGATGCTGACCGTCTACTGCCGGCGCGGCGGTCGTATCATCGCGGACCAGCCCACGCTGGGCGAACCCCTCCCCGACGGCATCGTCTGGGCCGACCTGCTCGAGCCGACGCGGGAAGACGTGCTGCTGATCAAGCAGATCGCCGGCATCGACGTGCCCACCCCGGAGGAGATGCGCGAGATCGAGCCGTCCAGCCGCCTTTACCGCGAGGGGCTGGCTTTGTTCATGACGGCAAGCGTCCTAAACCACGCCGACTCCCCTGATCCAGAGACGCGGGCCATTACCTTTGTCCTTGCCGACGGCATGATGACATCTATTCGCTATTCGACGCCGACACCCTTCCTGACATTCCAGAACTCGTATCCAATCCCAGCCCGAGTTGTGTGCGAGCGCTGAGATTGCTCTCGTGGAGTTGCTCGATTCCATTGTCGACCGTATCGCCGATACCCTGGAAGGGATCGACGCCCACGTCAGCGCACTCTCGAAGTCGATCTTCGCGCTCGAACAGCGCCGCGACTATACCGAAGAGCTCAAGACCATCGGGCTCAACGCGGTCCGCTGCTCGAAGGTGGATGAAAGCCTGGTCGGCCTGTCGCGGCTGCTCACTTTCTTCGATGCCAATATGCGGCAGATCGGGCAGAAGCAGGTGCGCCCGCGGGTCAAGGATCTGCAGCGGGACATCGTCTCGCTGATGGGCTACGTCGAGCGCATGTCGGAAAAGCTGCAGCTGTTGCTGGATGCCACGCTTGGCCTGGTAAACATCCAGCAGAACAACATTATCAAGATCTTTTCGGTCATTGCCGTGGTTTTCCTGCCGCCGACACTGGTAGCCAGCATCTACGGCATGAATTTCCATCTCATGCCTGAGCTCGACTGGGATCTAGGCTACCCGCTGGCGCTTCTGCTGATGTTCCTCTCCGCCATCGGCCCCTACCTCTATTTCCGCCACCGCGGCTGGTTGTGATCCTCTGAGGCCGGTTGGACGGGATGCGGTCGGCGCGCTTTACTGGCCGCTTGCATAGCGGGCCGGTCAAACCAAAACTGCTAACACCATCGTGGGAGATTGACTTATGGACTGGACCCATTCGCGCATCATGAGCACTGCGCAGGCGGCGACCGCCGTGGTCGTGCTCTGCAACGAGGGATGGGAAGCTTTCCCATTCGGACTGGAGGGCGGAAGCTCGGGGGTCTATCCAACCCGGGAACAAGCAATCGACAGCGTTGAAGCGGCGGCCGGCGACGTTGCATGCTGTGTCGGGCACTTGGCGGAGGATTCCGATCAGCATTAGCACGGAGAGATGCGGCCGGCGCGGTGTACGTCAGCCACGTGTCCCGACTACTAATAGTCTTTTGCCAGCCTGCTAGCCACCCGCTAGCAGGCCCAGAGAAGGCCTTGACGAGGGTAGCCGCGGACAGCCCTGGCGTGGCTGGGCATATGTCGCCGCCGATGTGTTGCCCGCCGCGTCCTCGCCCGTCACGCTTTGGGGCTAGCGGGAACGGTCGCAAGACGCTAAAGAAGCCCCCTAAGGGACAAGGGGGGTTGTAGGCAGGCAACTAAACCCACGATGTTAAACTAATAGAGGGAGGGAAGCTCATGACGCCTGTACAGCGCCTCGGCGCGTTCTTCAGCGCCGCGTTGATCATAGCACTGCCAATGTCGGGAAGAGCCGCCGACACGATAGCCGTCGGCCAGCTCGTTGCACAGACGGGCCCGACCTCGCAGGTGGGCGGGATTTATGGTCAGGGCGTGGCGGACGCATTCAAATACATCGACACTCACGGCGGTGTCGGCGGCAAGAAGATCGCCCTCGAAACCGTCGACTACGGTTACGATCCGGCACGCGCCATCGAAACCTACAAGCGCTGGAAAGACACTATCAAACCAGTCGCGATTCAAGGATGGGGAACCGCCGACGCGGAAGCGCTCGTCGAGTTCGTGACCAAGGATGGCATCGTCTTTATGTCGGGATCGTCCTCCGGGCACCTCACCGATCCGACGGGCCGAAGCCCCTGGACCGACATCCCGGCCCCGTACAACTTCTTCTACGGGCCATCCTATTCCGATGGCTGTCGGGCGCTCGTTCAGTGGGCGGCCGAACAGTGGAAACGGACTGGAACCGCGGCACGGGGTTCGACCTTCCTTGGCGACCTGTACCGGCCCAAGTTTGTGTACATGGGGGACAACCACCCCTATCCGAACTCTCCTAAGGCGGCCTGCATCGAGTACGCACGCGACCTCGGCTTCGAGGTGCTGCCGCCGATACGCTATTCGCTTTCTCCCAGTGACTTCTCGGCCCAGTGCCAGACCCTCAAGCAATCGGGCGCCAACTTCGCTTTCCTCGCCAACACGTCCGAATTCGAACGTGGCGCTCGTAAAGGCCTGTGCCGCTGAGGGTATCTCAACTCAGTTCCTGACCAACATCTACGGCTGGGACCAGGACGCCGCGAAGCAGGCCGGCGACGCCGGCAATGGGATTGTTCGCGCGGTGAGTGTGGCGCCGTGGGGTAGCGATGTGCCGGGCATGAAGCTCGTGCGTGAGGTATCGAAGGTCTCTGATCCTAGTGGGAACGAGTACCGGTCGACGCACTACATCCGCGGCGTCTGCTCGGCGTTCCTCATGCGCGACGCGATGGTGGCGGCCGACAAGATGGGCGGCATCACCGGGGCCAACATCAAACAGGCCTTCGAGCAGATGCGCGACCACGTGCCGGCCGGCCTGGATGGGGTCTGTTTACCATCGACCTGGACGCCGAACGACCATCGCGGCACGACGACCGTGATGCTTTACCGCAACGACTACAACTACGGTAACGTCACCGTGCAGAAGGTCTACCAGACAACGATTCCGCTCCGCCCCGATTGGTTGGGTTGGTAGGCGGATCCTCTTACAAATAGACGCGACCGGCCGTGGCGGCGGGCAAGGCCCCGCTGACCGCGAACGGCGCGGCGGATAAGGGAGTTGAGACACCCATGAGTAACGGCAAGACCGCAACCGTAGCAGCCCCGATCGCGCCTGCGGCGACGGCCGCACCGGCATTACCGGCCAAGGTGGCGATCCTCGACACCAACGCCAACCCGGCCCCCCTCGGCCTCCTCTGCTTCGCTCTGACGACCATCCTGCTTAGCGCGCATAACGCCGGCTTCTTCGCCCTGGACGCGATGGTCCTGTCGATGGCCGTGTTCTACGGCGGCATCGCCCAGGTCTTCGCCGGCGTGTTCGAATGGCGCAAGAACAATACCTTCGCGACCACCGCCTTCATCTCGTACGGCTTTTTCTGGCTGACGCTCGCTGGCATCATCATATTCCCAAAACTCGGCATTGCCGACCGCCCCAACGAGATCGCCATGGGAAGCTATCTCGCGATGTGGGCTCTGCTGTCGTTCGTCATGTTTATTGCTACCTTCCGGTTGAACAAGGCCCTGCAGGTCGTCTTCTTCCTGTTAGTGGTCGCCTTCGCACTGCTATCGATTGGCGATTTCATCAGCAGCCCGACACTGAAGCGGCTAGCCGGCTACGAGGGTATGGTCCTCGGCTTCGCGGCGATGTACGCCGGCCTTGCGCAGGTCCTCAACGAACTGTACGGTCGCGTCGTTTGGCCGATAGGCCCGGTCGTCAAGAAATAGGCGAACAAGAAGTAGCGCGACAGACGCTACGATCTTGGCTCTGCGGGCGGATGCCATCGGTATCCGCCCTTTTCTTTTGCCGTGCTCAGAGCGCAAGGCGTCCGGTGTGGTCTGCTTCGCAGCGAGGTCACCTCGATTGCCGGCAAGGCTCGCGCGCCGCACGAAGGGCATTGATCGCAAGCGATCGGGGCCGCCGCTCACTCGCCGTTGTACTCGGCCCAGCAGTCCGGTGTCTCATAGACGACGACCGCGCAAAGCCGCGGCAGCGCCGGCGTCATCCTCTCCCATATCCAGACGGCGATGTTCTCCGCTGTCGGATTTTCGAGCCACTGGATCTCGTTGAGGCAGTGGTGATCCATCAGCCGCAACACCGGCCCGAACGCCTTCTCCACTTCGAAGAAGTCGACGACGAACCCGGTTTGCGCATCGATCGCGCCGTTCAGCCTGAGCTCGACCCGATAGGAATGGCCGTGCAGCCGGTGGCACCGATGCTGGATCGAAACACCGGGCAGCCAGTGCGCCGCCTCGAACCGGAAAGCCTGCGTAATCTTCATAGTGTTGCCGCTCCTTGCGCAAGCACTTCGGATCCACCGATCCGGATGTCCTAGGACTAGGCCGAGGGGCTCGCGGCGCGATCGAGGTCGACCAGAATTGCGCGAAGCTCGCTATTCCCGCTGGCCGGACGGGGAAAGGCAAGTCGCGCATAGGCGGTGCCGCGGGCGAGATCGCAGCCGTCGGGATCAACGCCGATCATCCGCCAGCCGCTGCCGCCACGGCCGAGCAGCACATTAGCGTAGCGGTCGATCGAATGGGCGTGCTCGGCGTTCATATGCTCGAGGGCTGTCGGCTCGGCCTCCGCCAACGCCCGGGATGCATCGGCATCGGCGAGAATGGCCCCGGCATCGAGCCAGCGCGCCTTGCCGAAACCGCCGACCCAGTGGGCGCGCTCCACGTTCATGTGGAAGATGCGGAAATCGGCAAAGTCGGCATACAGCGCGGCCCCGGGATGTCGCGCCAGGAATCTCCGGCGCAGCCGCGGCTCGGTATCCGGAACGATACGGCCGAGCAGGGTCAGGCGCGGCCCGGTCTGCGGATTGGCGCGCCTGCTCGCGTCCTCGAGCAGCAGCGAGGCGCGCGGATCCTGATCCAGATTGCGCGTATGGTCGGAAAGCGCGGACAGTAGCAGAATTGGACTGCCGTCGGTATCGCAGGCGACGGTGACGAGAGACGCGTACGGCCAGCCTGCCTCCGTTGTAAGGGCCGTCGCCAACGCCGCCGAGCGGCGCGAGCGGAGCACCATCCGCGCCTGCGCCGCCATTTCCGCCCTACTCGGCAGGGTGGCACGACCCCACCCTTCCTCGGTCTTCTCCTCTGTCACGCCTACCTCGCCGCTAGCTTTCTCCAGCGCATTCTGCGGCGAACAGCCGAGAAAATCCAAGCTCGTGGAGGCGCGTGTCGGCGAGCAGCGATTTCGCAGGATGTTCGTCACAGACCGAGAAGATCGCGACGCGTATGTTGGGCAGGTAGACAGGACGGTCGGAGAACTCCGCAGTGAAAATTCCTCTCTCCATTCTCGCCGTACGGGTCACCTGTAGTGCGTGTTCTGTCCACTCGCTAAATTCCAACTAAGCGACAGCGAAGATGCTTACTCGCGAGTTGCCAGTGCAGAGCGCCTTAGCAACCGGGAGAAGCATCCTTGCGCCCGGCGCGCGGTCGGCCCACTCGGAGAGTTCCCTCAGCCGCCCTCGGCTGAGGCGGTCGGCATCGATCCGGCGACTATGGCGACGTGGTGCCGCATCGGCGGAACGGTACTACTTGCACCCTAATCATGTGGATACTGACGACAGTAGTCGCGGCTGGCGCTACGCACGAAAGCTGCGCAAGCGGCCGATTACCGCCAAGCAGAAGGTCGTCGACGACGCTTTCATCATATCACTGCGGCAGCGCGTCGAGGGATTTAAGCAGCGCGCCGAGATACCACCGATCTCCGACAAGCCGTGACGCAAGCGGCCGATCCCTCCCGATGAGCCGATACCCGATCGGCGTAGCCGTCGGGTGCCGCTGCTCAGCATTTGGCAGCCGGACGTCTAGGTCAAGCAAAAACGGCCGCGCGACAGGAGACCTGAGAGATGCTGAAAAACAAGCGAGGGCGTCCGCCGTCGTTGAAGGTCGCCGCCGCCGAGGCGGCTTGGGGGGGGGGAGGTGGGGCGGGTCGCAATCGCGGCGACGTTATGATGCAGCGCAAGCGCAGCGACGCCGCCTACACCCTCGACAACATCTACGCCGGGGTGGTCGGTGAGGAGCAGGACGCGCCGCGTTCGCCGACAGGCGCAGTCGCGTGTCGAGTTCGGCGAGAAGGCCGGGCTGCGGATGCGCGACCGCGCCAACCACCCCCGGGCGCATCCGGTCGCCGGCCCGCTTGGCGTCTTCCCGTCGGCGTCGTTGGCGGCGGACGCCGCCGGCGTCTCCTCGGCACGCATGCGGTATTGGTGTAGCAAATCGAAGTTCGGCTGGCGTTACATCCCGAAGTGCAAGCTACAGGAGCGCGGAAAGGGGGGCAAAACCCCGGATCCGGGTACCCACACCGCCCGCGCCGTCCGCCAAGCCGCCGGCGCGCCGCTGCAGATCGTCAGACGATCGGACACCGCCAAGGGCTTCGTCGTGCTGCCGAAGCGCTGGATCGTCGAACGCACCTTCGCTTGGCTCAACCGCTGCCGGCGCCTCGCCAAGGACGTCGAACACCGCTTCCGAAGCCACTTCGCCTTCGTCTTGATCGCCATGATCCGCATCATGACGCGCAGAATTGCAAGGCACTCAGTTCGATGAGCAAAATCTCCGGACAAACTCTTACAAGGCATGCGTCGACGACAAGGCTCGCGGCCGCTTGGCGCTTTGGGTGTACACAAATCCATCCAGCGCAATGTGGTTCAAAGAAAGGAATACGTGTGCGGAAGCTGAATGAGATCGAGGATGACTCAGCGCGACAGGTCGCTTTGTAACACCATTTCATGGCTCAAGTGACCCGCAGTTCAGCTCACGTAGGGGTTGCGCGAGCGTCGCAGGACGAGGCGCAGCGGCACGCCTTGGAGATCGAAGCTGTCGCGTAGCCCGTTCGCCAAGTAGCGCAGGTACGATTCCGGCACCGCTTGCGGGCGGTTGGCGAACAGCACGAAGCTCGGCGGCCTCGTCTTGGTTTGCGACATATAGCGGATCTTGACCGGCTTGCCATGCACGGAAGGCGGCGCCTGCCGGGCGGTCGCCTCGGCAAGCCAGCGGTTCAGCCGCGACGTCGTTAGCTGCCGTGTCCAAACATCGTGGGCCTGCAGCACGGCCGGCAACAGCTTGTCCAATCCCTCCCCGGTCAATGCCGAGACGGGAACGACCCGCAGCCCGCGTACTTGCGGCAAAGATTGATCCAGCCGCCGCGCGACCGCAACCAGCGTCGCCTTACGATCGGCGATCCGATCCCATTTGTTCAGGGCGAGCACCGGCGCGCGCCCCTCGTCGGCCACAAGGCTGCCGATCGTCAGGTCCTGCCTTTCCAGACCCGCGATGGCGTCGATGACGATCACCACCACCTGGGCGAAACGGATTGCACGCAGCGCGTCGGCGCCGGCCAGTTCCTCGAGCTTGTCGTCAACTTTCGCTCGACGGCGAAGGCCGGCCGTATCGTACAGTCGCAATCTTCGGTCCGGAAAGGTCCAGTCGATTGCGATGGAGTCGCGGGTAATCCCGGCCTCCGGACCGGTCACCAGCCGCTCGTCGCCGACAAGCCGGTTGATCAGCGTGGATTTACCGACATTCGGCCGGCCGACAACAGCGAGCTGCAACGGACCTTCCGGAGCGGTCGATTGCGTAGCAGATTGTGCGTCGGGATCAGCGTCCCCGACCGCCGCCGGCGACGCGGCGTCGACGAACGGCCGCATGGCGTCATAGAGGAGGCCGAGACCGTCGCCCTGCTCGGCCGAGAATGGAATCGGCGCGCCGAGCCCGAGGCTATGCGCGTCCGCGAGGCCCGCCTGGCCGGCCCGCCCCTCGCACTTGTTCGCGAGCAGAACGACGGAGAGACCGCCCCGACGCAGCACGGCCGCGAGTTCCCGGTCGAGGGGCGTGACGCCGGCGCGCGCGTCGATGAGGAACAGCGCCACGTCGGCTCCGGACACGGCGCGTTCGGTTTGCGCCTGGATGCGCCCGGCGAGATCGCCGCTACGCGCGTCTTCGAATCCGGCGGTGTCGACGATCCTGAAGTGCAGATCGCCCAGCCGTGCTTCGCCCTCGCGACGATCGCGGGTGACGCCCGGGGTATCGTCGACGATAGCGGCTCGGCGGCCGACGAGCCTGTTGAATAGTGTCGATTTGCCGACGTTCGGACGGCCAACGATGACGACAGTGATTGTCATCGCGACCGCGCTAATCACGCGCGGCTTAGCGGTAAGCGGAGAGGTTGCCGCGGTCGTCCAGCAGGTAGATCGTACCGCCGGCCACTACCGGAGCCACGGTCACGCGGACCCCGAGCGCGCGACGATCGACTATCTTCCCATCATAGGGAGAGATCGTTAGCAGACTGCCGTCGCTGCCGGCGATGAGCAGCCGCGATTCCGCCATTACCGGACCCGACCAGAGGATCGGATCACGCCGCGCTTTCTCATCGGCGAAAGTCGGCAGCGATGCAACCCAGGCAATCCGTCCGGTGTCTATGGAGACGCAGAGGAGCTGGCCATCGTTGGCTATTTGATACAACTGTCGTCCGGCGATCCACGGGGTTTGCAAGCCGCCGATGTCCCGGTCCCACAGGCGCTGGCCGGTGCGTATGTCGAACGCCGCCAGGATGCCTCCGGCGCTGATGGCGTAAACGCGGCCGCCATCGATGACCGGTCGAGCGCGGATCTGCGCCAGCGCGGAGATTTCGTCGGTGCGCCGCGATGGGGCGAGCGACTCCGCCCAAAGCGACCGGCCGTTATCACCGCGTACCGCCACCAGCTCACCGGAAGAGAACGGAGCGACCACGATGCCGCTGTCGACGGCTGGACTGGCGCCGCCCAGCAGCCGGGCGACCTCGGCCAGCGCCTGGTAGGGCGGCCAGGCATCGCTGCCGTCACTTGCATTCAGGCTCCGAAGTTGATTCTCGACGGTGATGACGAATACGCGGCCGCCCGCCGCCGTGGGTGGCGCGTGCATCGGCACCCCGACATCGCGACGCCACACGGATTTGCCGTTTGCCGCATCGAGGGCGACTACCTTGCCGAAGCCGGTGGTGAAAAAAACGCGGCCGCCATCGTAGGCGATGCCGCCCGGCAGCACGTCGTCATCCTCGTCCTCGTCGGTGGTCAGGTCCACCCTCCAGATACGCTTGCCATTACCGGCGTCGAAAGCAGAGGCGACGTTCATGGTGTCGACGGTGAAGACCAGACCCTGGGCGACGACAGGCGTTGGCATCTCCGGGCGAGAACTTGCGGTTCCGGTACCGACATTAACCTGCCAAGCTGGCCGGCCGATCTCGCCCGCCCGCAGGTTATGCATTGCGTTCGCCGCGTTGCCGCCAGCCTGCGGCCAGTCCGTGTTGATTACCGCCGGCGGCAAGACGATCGGCTCTAGAACAGCCTGCGGATCCGCCGAAACCGTCCGTTGGTGCTGCAAAACCGACATCCGCTCGCCCGGAAGAGGAGGAGCATCGGACTCGCCGAACCACGTACCGCATCCGGTCGGCAGCATCGCCATGAGAACATATGCCAGCCATTTTGCGCGCATCAGTCCGCTCCGCATTCCGCTTTCCTCAGCCGATTTGCGCCAGAATCTGCTGAGCCCGGTCGCGGATGGTAGCGGGCGTTTGCGGGTCCGCCGCGAGCGCGGTCAACTGATCCTTCGCCTCCGCTATTTGTCCGCTCTTCCATGCGAGCAGCGACATGAGTTCGCGAGCGCTGAACCTCCAGGGATTGCCGTCCACCGCGAGCGGCCGGAGCTTGGCGCGAATCGCGTCGGCGTCAATGGGCAGCGCGTCCTGCTGGAGGACGACCATGGCTTCCAGTAACACGGCCAGATCGCGGTAAATCGGATCCGACACCGATTGCTGCAATTCCTGATAAATGGTCCGCGCTGCCCGCCGTTCGCCATCGCCATTCGTCAGCAGCGCCGCCTGTTGAAAAGCGGCGAGCATGGCGTAGCCGGATGGGCCATCGCCGGCGATGGCGCTCAGCTTGGCTTGCGCCGCCGCTTGGTCCTTGCTCGCCAATGCAACCGCCGCCGTAAACTGCTCTCCCGCTTGGCCCAGCCGCGTCGTCGTCCGTTCCTGCCAGATCATATAACCGGCGACACCCGCCAGCAGCAGGACCAGCGCCGTGATCACGTAGCCGCCGTAGCGTTTCCAGAGCTTCGCGTATCTCTCACGGCGAATATCTTCATCGATTTCGCGAAGTAGGCTGTCCTGCGAAAGATCGCTCATCGTCTCGTTCTCGGTTACGGCATCTAGGCGAAAGCGCGCACCATAAGCACTTCGCACCTGTCTGACAAACGCCCGCGCAGCCGCCAAATCGGGTCCACTGTTACCAGCCGCGGGAAAGGCATGCATGGGCTTTCGGTCGTTAGCCCGCCTTTAACCGCCTTTCCGCAGAATGGATCCGAAGGATGAAATGCTTCGATGGTCAATCCGCCTCGCGCTCGCCGCGTCCCTGATGCTTCGTCGATCCGCATCGGGGTAGCCGGGGCGGTGGTGTTCTGCCTGATGAGCGGCGGCTGCGTCGCCGCTATTGGCGCTGGAACCGTCGCCGCGACCAACAAGACACCGATCGATCACTTGGTTTCGTTGGTGAGCGGTAAGAACTGCTCGGTCGTACGACAGCATCGAGGGCTGACTTACTGCGTCGAGGACGAGGTCACGCCCGCGGTCCGGGTCCATTGCTACCCTACGCTCGGCGAAGTGAGTTGCTACGCCGCTCCGGATCCTTTTCCGGGTGGCCAGCGCGAACTCGGCGTGGCGCAAGCGTTAGCGGCTATGCCGGGACGCTGAGCATCGCTCGCGTTCAAGTTCGCAGAAACAAATTGCTGTCGCGTATGCCGTCGAAGACGAACTGCACGGCCAGCGCCGCGAGCAGGATGCCGACAGTGCGCGAAATCACGTGCTGCCCGGTAACGCCCAGAAACGTGTTCAGCTTTCCCGCCGCAAAACAGCAAGCAGAGCTGCAGCGCCATGATCAGCAGTAGCGCACAGACCACCACGAGCTCGGCGACCAGACTATCCCGCGCCTCGGCGGCGAGCAGCACCGCCGCGCCGAGCGCCGCCGGGCCCGCGATCAGCGGCGTGGCCAACGGAAATACCGATATGTCCTCCTTGGCTTCCGCCTCCGAGGTTTCGGCGTAGGTGGCCTTGGACGTCGCCTCCGGACGGGCGAACACCATGTCGATCGCCAGCAACAAAAGAAGAATGCCGCCGGCCGCCCGCATCGCCGCCAGAGTGATGCCCAGCCATTCGAGGATCGCCTCGCCGGCCAGCACGAAGCTCAGTAACAGAAGAGTAGCGATCGTCGTACCCTTGACCGCCATGATGCGTCTCTGCCGTGGCGGGGCGCTTGCCGTAAGAGCCGCGTAAATCGCGGCGACATCAACCGGACCGATCGTCGCGAAAAACGTCGCAAAGGCCCGTAATGCGAGCTCGATCAGGCTGTCGTCAAATGGCAATGTCGCGCTTTCGTCGGGTTCATCCTTGGCCGGAGCCGGATGCCTTGCCAGGGCCGGCGGATCCAGGCGACGCCGTTTGCGCCGGCGAGTGTAGTCGCCAAGCAGCCAACGCCTCGCTCAGCCGTTCGAACCCCTCGTCGTCGCCGGGAATGCCGAAACGAAGCCATTGTGGGCGCTCGGAAAAGCGGCGGACGAGGATTGCGGAACGGGCCAGCAAGTCGAAAAGCTCCTCGGCGCTGACGTGTTCGACCAGACGGAACAAGCTGGTGCCTCCTGCGATCCGCAGCCCAGCTCGCATGAGAAGCCCATCGAGCCGGCCGGCAGCCGCCATCAGGCGGACCCGCGCCGCCCTAGCCCACGCATCGTCCGCGAGCGCGACCGCGCCGATAGCGGCCGCCGGGCCGCTGACCGCCCATGGCCCCAGGCCGCGACGCAGCAGAGTGGCGGATGCCTCGCCGGTCAGCGCGAAGCCCAGGCGCATGCCGGCCAGGCCGAAGAACTTGCCGAACGAGCGGAGCACGATGAGGTTTGGGCGCCCGGCATGAGGCGCGAGGCTGACGTTCGGAACGACGTCCGCGAATGCCTCATCGACAATCAAGAGCCGCTCTTCCGTCAGCCGAAGCAGCCGTTCCGGATTGAATAGACGGCCATCGGGATTGTTCGGATTTGCGAGCACCACGATCCCTGTATCCTCCGGAACCTCTTCCGGCGCGCGCACCTCGACTACGCTGTGCTGCGCGGCGGACCAGCAGGTCACGTGCTCGCGGTAAGTGGGCGCGACCACCGCCACCCGAGTGGCTGGCAGCAGCCGCGGCAGACACTGGATTATTGCTTGCGAGCCGGGCGCGGCAACGACCTGCTCCGGATCGGCTAACGCGATAGTAGCTGGCCGCGCTCTCTCGAAGCCAAACATCGAGACTGGCATCAGGCAGCCGGTGCCAGTACTCCCGCGCCAGTTCAGGCAGCGGATAAGGCTTGGGATTGATGCCGGTCGACAGGTCCAGCCACCGATCGCGCGCGATACCGTACTGCTCGGCCGCCGCATCGACTTCGCCCCCATGTTCCGGCATTTGATAAGGATCTCCGATCGACATGGCGACTTAACTAAAACATTGCCGAGGGATGGTCGCGCCGCGCGCCCGAGTTCAGGCTCCGCACCTGCTCGGCACTTTATCACGGCCTTGCCTGCGGTTCCAGTCCGACGACGGCCGTCCGGCTGCCATCCGCTTGAACTCGTCGGGATGATGCCCATCCTGAAGCAAACAGTTCTGGCGGGCGGAAATGAGCGAGGAGAGCAAAGTCGGCGGTGGGTCGCCTCACCCTTCGAGCGCGATAGGCATGGCGCTCACGCGTAGAAGTATCCTCGGGGGCGGACTGTGCCTGTTCGCTGCTGGTAGTCGGGCATCGGAGCGCGTCCGCGGCATTCGCCGCGCCATCGCGTTCCTCCGCCGCCGATCCGCTTCGATGTCCTCCGGGCCGGCGACATAATCGGCAGCCACCAGGTCGACTTCAGCGCTGTCCAGGATGGGCTCGCTGTTCACACCGCAAATCGATATCGAGGTGCGCGTTCTCGGGGTGAAGGCTTTCGAATTCCGACACAAGAGCACGGAAACTTGGGGGACTGGCCGGCTTCGTAAGTTTGAGAGCGAGACACTCGACGATGATAGCCGCTTTTTCGTGAACGGCCGCGCAACGGCCGATGGGTTTCAGATCACTCACCGGAAAGGCAGCGAGCTAGCGCCCGCCGGAGATCATGGTGGGAAGCTACTGGACCCCAGAGATCGCGCGCCAGACGCTGCTGATCGATCCGCAGCGCGGCACCTTGAAGCAGCAGCGCCTGCTGGGCAAAGACACGGTGGCGCTGGTGATCGGTAGCTCGCCCGTCGAGGCAACACGCTATACTGTTGCAGGCCTGACCAATGGCTGGGTCGCCTATGACCATCTCGGTCGCTGGCTCTCGGCGGAGATCAAGAAGAAGGGATCCGACATCCTCTATCGCCTGCGAGGCTGAACGACACCGCCCGGATCGGCGTCTTGCCTAAGCATACGAAAAAGCGTAACTTGCGCGCGGTTGGCCCGTTTGGGGGTTGCGAGATGTCTCGAGGCCTTGCAAGCAGGCTGCTGCTCACTTGTGCTGTAACCGTCTTGAGCGGCGGAGTAGCTGGCTGCACTTTCTCGATCGATACGAAAATTAGCGAGCCGGCGCCCGCCGATGTCTCGGTGGTGGCACTAGGCAGTATTCAAGCCGAAGATCCCGACCGCGACCGCATCGCACGCCGCTTCCGACGAACACTGGCCACCGCGCTGCAAGAAACCGAAGCATTCGATAACGTACTTTCTGTAGCGCCGACTCGCCTGCCGACGGATGCGGTTCTCATTACCGGCTATTTCGACAGAATAAGCGAAGGCTCGGAGGTGCTACGCTTCGGCCTTGGCCTGGGAGCGGGATCGCCGAGCCTGCGGGCCCGCTTTGAAATCAGCGATTTTAGCGGGCGAGTTCTCGCGGCGTTTGAGGAAGACGCTCGGTCATTCGAGGGAACCGGATATGCGGCACACTGGAACCCCGCTGATCTCGATCAACTGGCGGACGATTTCGCCGTGGATACAGCCGAAGCTATCGCCCGCTGGCGCCGAGGCGAGGAGCTTGCCCTATCGATCTGGTAATGCGCATTGCCCAATCGCGCACAGGGATGGAACAATACCGCGCCCATGGCATTGTAGAGTTTAGCTTCGCCTACTCTGGGAGGGCTTGATGAAAAGGCTAGCTGTATGTGCTCTGGCGTTCGGGCTTGCCGCTTCGGGTAACGCTCTGGCGCAAACAAGGGACACCAACAACGTTGGCTGCGGACTTGGGTCGGTGGTGTGGGAGGGCTCGACGGGTGTATTCCCGCAAGTTTTCGCGGCCACTACCAACGGCACCTTCGGGACGCAGACCTTCGGTATCTCGTCAGAAACTTTAGGCTGTTCGCCCAACGGCAAGGTCAACATTCCCGACAGGCGGACCGTTGAGTTCATCGGCCCCAACCTCAATCGCCTGGCGCAAGATATGTCGCGGGGCGACGGCGAAACCTTAGCGGCTTTGGCGGAAACCATGCAGATCGCGCCGAGCGACCGCCCGGCATTCTACGCGGCGACGCAAAACAACTTCGAGCGCATCATATCGGGGGACACCGTCACCGCTGGCGAGGTCACCCTCTCGCTTTACGAGGTGCTGGGTGAAGATCCAGTGCTGAGCCGTTACGTGGCTTCCTGACAAGCGACGATCGCTGCCCCCACACTACGGGCGCGGTCCGCGGCATTTCCAGAAACCGAGCGTCGCAAAGCGCTCGGTTTTCTGTTGGGCATCCCGCATCAGCGCAAACTCACGACGCGGCCGGGGGCGGCTGCGGCAGCTAGCGGTCGGCATCGCTGCGGGGCTGCTGTTCGCGGCAGTCGCCGAGGCCGGGGCGGACGAGGATTATCTGGCCGAACTGGTCGCGAGGGCACGCCAGCACAGCTTGGCGAGCGATCCGCAGTGGCTGTCCCTTGGCTACTGGCAGCCGAGTCTGACCGGTAGCCGCACCAGCAGCCTGATCGACAACCCCGCCTTCTTTCTGGCCGCCAATGGCAAGTCTGATCCGGCGGCGGAAATGGACGCCAGCCTGGCCGCTTTTTTCGCGCCGACGCCGGAGAACTCTGACCGACATCCTCAATGCCTGAAGCCGGCAAGGTATCGTTGGCTGAAGAAACGGCTGAACTTTGATGCGGCGCAGGTTGCCGGAGCAAACCTGCCCTCGCCTGCACTCCTGGCTTGCCGAGCTGAATCCCGGCAGGGTGACGCTGATCTTCCCGGCCGCCTATCTGAACAACCCATCCTCGATGTTCGGTCACACGCTGATCCGGATAGACCCGCTGACCGGACCCACGAAAGCCCCGTTGACCGCCCGTACCGTGCACTTCGCGGCAGACCATCGAGGCGAACAGGGCGCGTTCTTCGCCCTTCGAGGACTGGCCGGCTTCTATCAGGGCTACTTCGCGCTGCTGCCGTATTACGAGAAGGTGACGCAGTACAGCGACATCGAGAACCGAGACATATGGGAGTACGAGCTGGCGCTTGAGCCCGAGCAAATTCGGATCATGCTCGATAGTCTCTGGGAAGTCGACATGCAGCCGATCGACTACTATTTCCTTTCAACGAATTGCTCGTACGTTCTGCTGGCTCTTCTCAAGGTTGCCCGCCCCGACCTGCCGCTGACGGATCAGTTCTCGGTCTACGCAATTCCGGTAGACACCGTACGCGCCGTGATCGACAACACCGGCCTGCTGCGCGGAGCCACGTTCCGTCCTTCGCAGCGGACCCAAATCGGCGATCGCTGGCGCCGGCTGGACGAGCCCGGCCGCTACGTGGCGCTGGCACTGGCCGATGGCGATATCGGCACCGACGATCCGGCGGTCGGCCGCCTGTCGACGTTGCAGCGGGCAGCGGTGCTGGAGTTGGCGCAGGCGTACCTGCAGTACCGGCTGGATACCGGCAACATCGCGCGGCAGGAGATGGCGCCCCGCTCGCTCGCGCTGCTGCGCGCACGCTCTCGCATCGCAGACGCCGAGCCGACTCCGACTTTACCGGCGCCCGAGGTGCGGCCCGACCAGGGCCACGACTCGGCGCGCCTGGCCGCCGGCTTCGGCATGACCGGCGACCGGGCATTCACCGAAATCGCGCTGCGACCGGCCTATCACGATCTGCTCGATCCGGTGGGCGGCTACGTGCCCGGCGCCGCGATCGATTTCCTCGATGTCCACTTGCGCTGGTACGACAGCCATGCCCCGAGCCTGGAAACCGCCACTTTGATCGGCGTCGAATCGCTCACACCGCGCGACGAGCTGTTCCGGGCGCTCTCCTGGCGGGTGCGCTTCGGCGTTGATCGCTTTCGCGAACGGCCGTCGCAGCCGGGCGATATCGTCGGTTCGGCAGGCGGCGGCGCCGGTCCGAGCTGGGCTCTGTCCGAGAGCGCCCGCGTCTACGGGCTCGTGGACGCGGCGGTGCTCGCCGATGGACACTGGCCCCGCGGGCGACTGTTCACCGTCGGCCCGTCGTTCGGCCTGCTCTGGTCGGTGACGCCGTGGTGGACGGTGCGGACCGAGGGCCGATGGGCGCTGCTGGTCGAAGACGGAGCACGGGACACCTTCGGGGCAGCCGTGCAACAAGGTTTCGCGCTCGGCCGCGATTTCTCCCTGCGTCTCTCGGTCGGCCTCCGCAACGACGGAGACGACACCTACGGCGAATGGTCGACGCTGCTGTCCTGGTATTTCTGATATGAGACTTGGTAGACCAGACCGCCGGAATTACCGGTCATCGGCTCATGGACCGGGACTTACTTACAAGGCCAGTGCTCACGCACCCTCCTGCGCCGTCTCCGGCGCGGTGGAGAGCGGCCCCTGCCGCTCCAGTTCCGCGAGTTCCTCATCGGTGAACAGCCGCGAACGGGTAAGGAAGCGAACCCCCTCCGGAGCCTCCAAAGAGAAGCCAGAGCCGCGGCCCGGAACCACGTCGATGATCAGCTGCGCGTTGGCGAAAAAGGCGTACTGCTCCACCCACATCCAGAACTCGGCGCCGCCGATGGCGCCGAGGCGTACGTCCTGACCGCCCACCCGAAACTCGCCGGCGGGATAGCACATTGGCGAGCTGCCGTCGCAGCACCCGCCGGACTGATGGAACATCAACGGCCCGTGCGCGCCTCGCAGCCGTTCGATCACGGCCGCCGCTTCGTGCGTTGCTACGACACGCTCGGTCATTGACGCCTCCTCCCTTCCACAGGCCCCTCACCCG
>CAWAYT010000025.1:0-13820 GCA_963786265.1 uncultured Alphaproteobacteria bacterium | reverse complement strand
CGACTGGGTGAGCAAGACCGATCCGGAGGCGAAGATCGCCAAGATGAAGGACGGGACGACGCATCTGGCCTACAAGCCGGAACACGCCGTCGATCTCGACACCGGCGCCGTGGTCGCGGCCGAGATTCACCCGGCCGACGAAGGCGACACGACGACGTTGTCCGGCACGCTGCAGGCGGCCGCGGCGAACCTGGCCAAAGTCGATCGGCGCCGTCGACGACCGAGACGGCCGAACTCGTCGCCGACAAGATCCTATGCGGGTGAGCGGCGACCGGATTTCCTAGAGTTCGGTTGCTGACACCCACTCGCGGAGGCGACCGATGACGAGCACCGACCTTTTCCGCCCAACCACGACCGCCGCTCCGGATGAGCATGCCACCCTCCTTGTGGCTTTGGAACTGAGCCGATCCAGTTGGCTTGTCGCCGTGAGCGCACCGGGTGCTGACCGGGTCTCGCGCTACGATGTTGCTGCCGGCGACGGCGCGGCGCTGCTTGGGTTGCTCGAAAAACTGAAGCGGCGAGCCGAGCGCGCCAACGAGCGGCCGATGCGTGTCGTGACGATCCAGGAGGCCGGGTTCGACGGCTTCTGGCTGCATCGGCTGCTCGAGGCGAAAGGCATCGAGAGCCATGTCGTCGATGCCGCGTCGGTCGCGGTCAACCGGCGGCAGCGACGCGCCAAGACCGACCGCATCGACTTGCGACATGCTCCTGCGCACCCTGGCGGCATTCCGGCGTGGCGAGCGCCGGGTCTGCTCGATGGTGCACCCGCCGTGCCAGCGGACGAGGAACGTAGGCGGGCGGGGCGCGAGCGCCACGGCTGATCACCGAGAAGACCCAGCACCTCAACCGGATCAAAGGCTTGCTCGCAACCCAGGGCATTGCCGGTTACGCGCCGGCGCGCAGTGACCGCCGCGCCCGACTCGAGGAGCTGCACACGGGTGACGGACGTGCGCTGCCGGCACGCCTGAAGCAGGAGATCCTGCGCGAACTGGAGCGCCTCGAGCTCGTGCTGTCCCAGCTCTCGGAGATCGAGGCGGAGCGGGACGCGGCAGTTGAGGTATCGCGGGCGAGCTCCGGCAAGGTCGGCCTGCTGACGCGCCTCAAGGGCATTGGCCCGGAGATCGCGACGATGCTGCAGCTGGAGGCATTCTTCCGCAGCTTCGGCAACCGGCGCGAGGTGGCGGCTTATGCCGGCTTGGCGCCGATGCCTTGGAAGAGCGGCCGCATCGACCGTGAACAGGGGATCTCCAAGGCCGGCAACCGCGCGCCTCCGACCACGATGGTAGAGCTGGCCTGGCTGTGGTTGCGCCACCAGCCGGGCAGCGCCCTGAGCAGCTGGTTCCGCGAGCGTGTCGGCCAAACCAAGGGCCGGGTGCGCCGCATCGCCGTCGTCGCGCTGGCACGCCGCCTTCTCGTCGCGCTCTGGCGATATGTGGAGGCCGGCATCATCCCAGAGGGAGCCGAGATCAAGGCATCCGCGACGGGCAATGAGACGTCAGCCTCAACGGACCGGGAGACAGCGACGGCGTTGAGAATCCGCGGCATTAACTTCAGGGTGGTGTCGCTGGATCCGGGTGGGGTGGTGACTGTTGGTAGCCAGGGCTGAGACATGCCGTTGATAAGATGGTCCCGATCCACCTGAGCCCGATGCCCTCGCGCATGAGGGATGATGGTACGGGGCCGATCGCCAGGCGCCCGACCGGATGTGAGGTGATGCGGTCGTCGTGACTGCATGATGAGAACGGGCTCGGACCTGGATCCGCACCACGGAGGTGATTGAGATGACCGTGTAGATTGCTCCCTTGACCGGGGATTCCCCATGTGAGGGCTACCACTCCCGTGCGGTGCTGAAGGATCTCGACGGCGGCGTCTGGAAGACGCGGATCGCCGAGCCGCAGCGCACGGCGTTCCTTCGTTGGCACGGCGATACCGAGGCACGGGACGCCGTCTACGCCAACCGCAACCGCCTTCGCTCGGAGATCGGCAAGGCAGAGCATGCGACGACGAGCCGAGATCGTCGAGCGGTCGTTCGCCCACAACCTGGAGCGCGGCGGCTTGCGGCGGACTTGGCTGAGAGGACGTGAGAACGTCCACAAACGCTACCTGATCCACGTCGCCGGCCACAACCTCGGCATCCTGATGCGCTTGCTGATCGGCGCCGGAACTCCGAAGGAGGCCGCCGCCCGCGGCCGCGCGTTCCTGTTCGTCAATTACCGCGACGATACCCTGGCGATCGTCGTTCTCTCCCTCGACGAAGCCGGCGCCGGCATCCTCGTGGTTACCGTCACCGCCGAGCCGACATGATCACAACGTCCACATCGTCAACGGGCTGTTAAGCGCGTCAGGCCATTACCCCATCGAGCCCGGCTGGCAGCGATCTCGGAAGGAGGGGAGATAACCGGTGTCGGCTGGCGGGATGACCCAGGCGGAAGGCGTCACTCGCGGCTTCCTAAAACGGCTACCGCGGGCGGGGTTGCATATCGCCCGAGGGCAGGCGGCGAAAGTATGTTCTGGACGGATCAACAGAATTACCAAATGAATGCTGGAAAACATCTGCACCGTCCCCCATATATAATTACATATGCTGAAATAAGCGCTGTAAATAGCGTATCCTAATCTCCCGAAATCTTTCTAATCCAGCATAATAAGGAATTATCCTATGGCAAAAACGATCGAAACCTTCCTTAATCCAGCGAAGTTCACGGAAGAGCTCACGAGCAAACTCAAAGACTACATGCAGTTCCGCATCGACTTCGACGCGGTTGTGGCGAGCCAGCGGAACAATGTCGAAGCGTTGGCCAATGCGAGCCGCGCCGCATTCGAGGGCACACAGGCCCTGGGCAAACGACAGGCCGAGATCCTTCAAGAGACCATGAACCAGACTGCAAGGTCCTTCGATGCGCTTGCCAAGGCCGGCTCCCCCTCCGAGGTCGCCGCCAAGCAAGCCGAACTCGCGAAGGAAGCCTTGCAGAAGGCGCTCGGCAACATGCGCGAACTTGCCGAGATGGTCACGAAAGCGCAGCAGGGCGCAATCGACACCATGAGCGGTCGAATCTCGCAGTCGTTGGATGAGATTAAGCAAATGGCGTTGAAGATGAAGGCGCCATCCGCGACGGCGAAGCAGCCAGCCGCGGAGGCGGCTACAGTCAACGCCTGATCGCCAGGCGCCTCTGCTGTTGATGAGCGACCACTCGAGTGGTCGCTTTTTTTGACGCGGGCTTCTTGACTCGCATCGAAGGTGGCTCGGGATTTTACAATAAAGCGTCCGCGGTCGGAATTGCGGCTCCATTATCGGCCGGTTGAACAGGATCGAACAAGGTGGAAGCCGATGAACGAGGGGGCTGGGCCGAGGCGGCGACAGCCGTCCGCCGCTATCACGCGCTGAGCAAGCATCACCCGCGCCACTATGCGCCGGGGCCCGACGGGCTCGACTGGGCGAACCAGCCGAACCCGTTCCGCCGCTTCGAGGGCTCGTTGGTCGTGCCGCTGCCGCTGGTCTCGGGGAAGGGGATGCTCGCCTACGACCGCCTTTTCCGGCCGGCCGAGGGGTCGAGTTCGCCGCTCGACGGGCCGTCGCTGGGCCTGTTCTTCGAACTGAGCTTGGGCCTCAGCGCCTGGAAGGAGTACGGACCCAGCCGCTGGGCGCTCCGCAATAATCCCTCGAGTGGCAACCTGCATCCGACCGAGGGTTATCTGGTGCTGTCGACGGACATCGACGCCGAGCTCGTTGCCGGGGTCTACCATTATCTGCCGCACGAACATGCACTCGAGCGCCGCTGCCGGTTCGCCGGCGAAGTGCTGGCGGCGGTCGTTTCCGCCATTGCGCCCGGAGGCACGCTCGTCGGGCTTTCGTCGGTGCACTGGCGAGAGGCCTGGAAGTATGGCGAACGCGCGTTCCGCTACTGCCAGCATGACGCGGGCCACGCAATCGGCAGCCTGCGCTTGGCCGCGCGGGTGCTCGGCTGGCGGCTGCGGGTGCTCCCATCGCCGTCGGACGCACTCGCCGCGGCCCTGCTTGGCCTCGACCGGCGGGACGACTTCGCGGGCGCCGAGCCGGAGCATCCCGATGGACTGATGCTACTCGACCCGACCGGCCGCGCCGCGGCAGATATCGACCTCGGCGAAGAGCTCGCAGCCGTGGTCGGTCGGGCGGAGTGGTTTGGTCGCGCCAACTTGCTCAGCCCGGCGCACGTGCCATGGCGGGCAATGCAAGGCGTCGCCGAGGCCGCGGCGAAGCCGAAGGGTCGTTCCGCCGCGGGAAGGCACATGCAGCCGATCTGCGCGCCGGCGGCCCTTGTTGATGCGGCGACCGAGCCGGCCGCCGATGCGGCGCGCATCATCCGCCAGCGGCGGAGCGCCGTCGCCATGGACGGCCGCACCCGAATGACGCGCGCGAGCTTCTTCCGCATGCTCGCCCGCACCATGCCCGATCCCGTCCGGCCGCCGTGGGATGCCTGGCCCTGGCCCGCGGCCGTTCTTCCTCGGCCTGTTCGTGCACCGGGTCGACGGACTCGCCCCCGGCCTTTACCTGCTTGCCCGAGCGCCGGAGAGGCTCGAACTCCTTCCGCGAAACCGCAAGAGGCGACTGGCTCGCCTGGCAGCCGGTCGAGGATTGTCCCTTGCCGCTCTGGGCGCTGATGCCGGACGCCGACCTGCAGGACACAGCGGCGCTGATCAGCTGCAACCAGGATATCGCGGCCGATGGCGCCTTCAGCCTCGGCATGCTCGCCGACCTCGACCGCAATCTTGCCGAGGACGGCCCCTGGGCCTACCGGCGCCTTTACTGGGAGTGCGGGGTGATCGGCCAGATCCTCTACCTGGAGGCCGAGGCGCTGGGGGTGCGCGCCACCGGGATCGGCTGCTTCTTCGACGACCTGATGCACCAGGTGTTCGGCTTCGCGGACGGAATGGCCGCTTGGCAGAGCCTCTACCATTTCACCGTCGGCGGGCCCGTCGAAGACACCCGGCTCCGCACCTCCCCGGCTTACGCCCACTTGCAACGGTGAGTGCTCTGACCGAGGCAAGCACCGGATGCTCAAACACCAAAACGCCCGCATCGTCACTTCGCGCCCGCAGGTTCTACGCTCGCACAACCTGGGAGCTGGCCCCTGACGTTTGCGTTCGCGTGCGCCGCCGCGGCGGGCAAAGGCGGAATGAAGGAGATGCTCTCTGCTTTCTTCTTTCAGTCTGCCGTCATCGGCTCGTGTGTGGTGGCAAGTCAGCCTGCCGGCATCGGCATCCGCGAGGACGATACCGCGATCACCCGCGATACCGGTAGGTTTCTGCCCGCTACTTCGAGGGAGGCGCAAATGGACATCATGCTTTCGCTCCAGGGCCTCGGGAGCTTCCTGCTCTACTTTGCGGCCGGCATCGCCGCCGAGGCAATCTTCGTCGCCCTCTACATTGCGGTCACGCCGCACCGCGAGCCGACGCTGATCAAGGCCGGCAATACCGCCGCCGCGGTAAGCCTGGGCGGCGCCGTGCTCGGCTTCACCTTGCCGCTGGCGAGCGCTATCGCGAACAGCGTCGCGATCGTCGACATGGCGGTGTGGAGCGGCGTGGCGCTGGTGGTGCAACTGAGCGTGTTTCTGCTCGCGAGCCTGTTGCTGCGCGGCATCTCGCGCCGCATCGAGGAGAGCGATCTCGCGGCCGGAATCACGCTGGCCGTCGCCGCGCTGGCGATCGGGATCGTCAACGCCGCCAGCATGACCTACTAGGCAAGTGCGAGGCGCCCGTCTAGAAGTGCCCGGCGGCCGCGCGAGGGTCGTTTTGCGCAGGAATCGGGTGCGTGAGACGATTTGCAGTAATGGTTGCGGGCGGAGAGACGGCTTCCTGTATCATTGATTTGGATCTGCGTAGGGTTTTCGATGCCTGCTGGAAGGCAATCTTGATCCGCGCCGGCGGCCGCTCGGCACGGTGTCTGAGCGCCAGGCGGTGATCGATGTCCGTATCGAGAAGCTGCCGCAGCCGTTGGACGACCGTCAGCTCTTCTTTCTGCAAGTGCGCCATCATTTCGGCGACGAGGTCGACTGCGGCACTTTGGAACTGCGCCCAGCGGTCGGCATCGATACCATCCTCGAGGATCCTGGCGGCGATCCCACGCACACGCCTCGCCAGCGGTCCGATGATCACGTGCTCGCGGGTTAGCAGCGACGCCAGCTCGCCACTGCCTCGCGCGCAGATGAGCGGGAACAGAACCGCTTCCTCGAAGGCGTTGTGGTCGATGATCTGGTCGAGAGAGACGATGAGCTCCTCGAGTTGCTCCTTCTCTTCCGCGTTCCTCGGGTCGATCGGCCGCCGTCCCTCGGCGCCGATGACGCGGTTCTCGAGGCCACAAATCAGCGAGAGAATGCGGAAATGTTCTTCGTGGAGCACTTCTCCCAGTTCGGTCAAAAACGGCATCGTCGCACCAAGCCCTTCATGCAGTGCAGCATGAATTTACTGCATTGCAGCATCGTAATAGGTCGCCGATCGCAAGGCCAGGTAAACCACAAGTGGGCAGCCATGCCATCCATGCATGAGAGCGGGTGCTCTCAGGCAGCTCCAGCTCGATCTGGCCGAAGTTGCTGTCGATCGTCGCGGACCTGCGGCCGAGGAGGACGCAAACGGCGCCGTGAACGGTTCTCAGCCGAGCGCTCTGTCGCCGAGACTGCCGCCTGGTGGAGAGCACGGCTTTCGGCACGTCGAGCAACGCCAGCTCGACGAAGCCGGGCTGTTGTCGGCAGCGACGTTGGACCTCGGGACGGGGAGGCTGGCGACGGCTCGGGCGTCACGTCGGCGTACAAGCCGAACCTTCTGCATCGGCACATAGACCAGATCGGCTACTCCGACATTATGAGCAAGAACAGATTCCGACATTCTTGAGCAACAGACAGATAAGATGCATTCATTCCGCAGTGATCAAAACGTTCACTTTGCAAACTACCCCCGTTTGTGCCATGCTGTCCGACATGGATACGACGTACAACATCAACGGTAGCTTCAAGCCGACGATCAAGCGGTTCGCTGATCTGAGCGGCCCAGACTTCTTTCCGACGCCTGGATGGGCGACCCATGCCCTCATCGACAACGAGGAGTTCAAGGGCGGCATCTGGGAATGCGCCTGCGGTGATGGGGCGATGTCGCGGGTTCTGGAAGAGACCGCTTGCCCGGTGCGCAGCTCGGATCTCTATGATCGAGGCTTTGGCGAGAGCGGCATCGACTTCCTGAAGGCGTCGCAAGGCGCCGACAACATCATCACCAACCCGCCCTTCAACGCCGCTGAAGGGTTCGTCGCGAACGGGGTGAAACTCGCCAACAGCAAGTTCGCCCTGTTACTCCGCCTGGCGTTCCTGGAGGGCGCAAACCGTGCCAGGACGATCTTCCATCGCTGTCCCGCCGTCGCGCGTCTGGGTGTTCAGCGAACGGATTCCGCCGCGCTGAAGCCGGTCAGCCCGAGGTCGTAGCCGGCGCCGTTCAACTCGTGGAACTCGGCGGCGAGCAGTTCCTCGTCCCGGCCGGCGTCGAGCGCCAGCTTGTTGTCGGCGATGCGGTAGGCGCGCACCTGCTCCGGCGAGAGGTGCGCCAGGCGGATCACCGGCACCGCGTCGAGCCCGAGCCGGCGCGCCGCCAGGATGCGGCCGTGCCCGGCGATCACCTCGAGCTCGTCGTTGACCAGGACCGGCATGGTCCAGCCGAACTCGACCAGCGACGCCGCCAGCTTGGCGACCTGGTCGTCCGAGTGCGTGCGCGGGTTGCGCTCGTACGGACGCAGCTCGTCGATCCGCAGCTGCTCGATGCTGCCGGGCTGGAAGCGCAGGTCGGTCATGAAGACCCTTGTGCAGAGATGATGGGAGCGCGCGCATGAGCGCGCTCATTTGACTGGCGTTCTTTGGCTCTGGCTCTGGCTCTGGCCAGCCAGTCAGTCAGCTAAGGCTAGCCAGAGAGCCAGCTAACTTTTTGAACCAATGCCGATATCCACCACGTGTGGCGCGCCGGCCTCCCGGATTCCTGGCGCTGTCGCTGGCGATGCGTCGCGCCACGCGCCCCCATGTTGCATTCGGCCTGAAGGGACCCGTACATCCCCGCCTCATAACACGCGCATCTCTGAACGGCGAGCGATCCTGGATACAGTACGAATCCTCACTTGCTTATACATGTTGTCTGGCCACGCGTCAAGAGCGCAACATTTGGCTTTACCGTCGGCTCTAGCCGTAGTGGCCTGCCGGCGCACGGAGCAGCCAACTCGTGCCCATGTTGCAGCGCCCTTCGCGGCGAGCCATATCGCAAGCATGAAGGCACGTAAACGCCCGAGGAGTCGAACGACCGCAGGCGCCCTGGCAATTCGATCGTCTACCGCTTCCCCTTCATAGCCTGCGTGCCAGCGCAACCGGGATACATCCTCGGTCGGTTCCGGACGACAATCTCGTTTGCGGGTAAGGCGTTGAGCACTCGTTCCGACGATACCTTTCCCGTGGAGACGGGAAAGTGGATCATCGATACGGATATCGCCGTACCGAAGGACGCCGAGCCTGGGGTCTATAGCCTAGAAGCAACGCTGGCCGCCAAAGGCATGACGATACAGGACCGGCTGAGCTTCACCGTGCAACCCTAATCCGTCGTTGTAGCGGAAACCTCCGCCGAATTTTCGGACACCTTTGCTGGCTTAGGAGGAGGCGAAGGTGCGGCGTCTTGTCCACGGCCATGATACGCTGACAACGGGCGGCCGAACAGCTCAGATGCGCGAAATCCCGGTTGCGCAACGGTATAAGACAGCCTCGGTGTGAGCCACGCCGGTTAGCAATGAATGCTGGTTCACGCGCGTAGCTCCTCAGAGCCGTTCCGGGAAGTTTGGATTACTGATCAGAGGTTTGACGAGAGGCGTCGCAGCATCAGGCGGATCATGGCGAGGCGGACGAAGGCCGCGGCTTTTCGGGCGTGGCGCTCGTAATCCCGGGCGAGCCGGCGGCGGCGGCTGATCCAAGCGAGGGTGCGCTCGACGATCCAGCGCTTCGGGAGGACGACGAAACGGTGGCGGTCGCGGCGGCGGACGATCTGAAGCTCCCAGAGGCCGGTGCGGGCCACGGCGGCTTCCATCTTCCGCCCTTGGTAGCCGGCGTCGCCGATGATGCGCTCGACGAAGGGGAAGCTTCGGCGCGCCTCGCGCAAGAGCGCCTCCGCGCCGTCGCGATCTTGCACGTTGGCCGGATGGACGTTGATGGCGAGCAGCAAGCCGAGCGTGTCGGTCAAGACGTGGCGCTTGCGGCCGACCACCTTCTTGCCGGCGTCGTAGCCGGACGGGTCGAGCGAAGCCCCCCTTTGACGGCGCCCTTCGCGGTCTGGCTGTCGATGATCGCCGTCGTCGGGCTCGCCTCACGCCCTGCCTTCTCATAGCGCAGGCCGCGCCGATCCGCGGTCGCTCGATGTTCCGGCTTCCACATGAGGCACCTCTCTCCGACTCAGGTGCCGCACAAGGAAATCACAACCGATTCCAGAGACTCAACTCCTTTCCGGAAGGGCTCTCACAGATCGTTCACCCGAGCAGACCCATGGCGCGAAAACTTGTATGTCCCCGTCGAGAAACAATGATGTGATCGTGGAGAACAATGCCTAGTCTCTCGACGGTCTCGCGGATGATTCTCGTCATTTCGATGTCGGGTTTCGACGGAGCCGGATGATTGCTGGGGTGATTGTGCACCATGATGATTGCGGAGGCGTCGAGCTCCAGGGCGCGCCTGGCTACTTCGCGAGGATATACTGGCGTGTGATCGATCGTTCCCCGGTGCAGTATCTCATCCGCAATCAGCACGTTCCGGCGGTCGAGGAACAGCACGCGAAATTGCTCCACGGGCTGGTGCGCCATGGCGCACCGCAGATAGTTTACCAGCTTGTCCCAGGCGTCGAGAACCGGCCGGTTCCCGATTTCCTCGCGCGCCAGGCGCGTGCCGGCTGCGCGAACGACCTTGAAGAATTCGACGATGTCCGGCGCGATTTGCGCCGCGCTGGCAATCTGCGCCGAGCGCGCGCTTACAACGTTGCCGAACGTCTCGAAGCGGCTGATCAGTTGGGTGGCGAGTTTTCGCGAATTGAGCCCCGAGTTCAGGTACGAGAGCAACAGGGCCAGCAGATCCTCATCCGGAACTGCCTCTTCGTTGGCTGAGAGCAGTTGAGAGCAGAGAAGTTGCCAGGCTGTCCTGTCTTCGATTGCCGTATAAGGGTCGTCTCCGTGTACATTTTTCTGTAGCGGCTCGTTCTGCGACAGTCATATGACAGAGATCGACCGCGCCCGCTGCGGTCTGCCGGGGATCGAGCGCGACAGCCGCATCCTCTAAACCGTCTTCTTCTAAGCCGAAGTCAAAGAACTCATAAGTGGCAGGAGGAAAAATACTTGATGTAATATACTCACTGCACAAGATGTTTCGCGATGCAATCACGCCAACATCCATCTGTTGATGTAACCATCACGGCGCACTCTCAATAGAGAATTTCGTTTATAGAAGTCAACGTCTAGGAAAATTATCTATCCTATTCTCAACTACTGTTGAACGAGAGACAAGTCGTGTACCCCAGAGGCTGCGCATCTTAGAAATCCGCGTTTATGTTTAGTCAAGGACGGTTCACAAGTGTTCTGTGATGTACAATGTACCGGGGTTGGGAGTTCCGCACTATACACCCGATCAGGTATGCTGCCTCCGAGATGGCAGAAGCGAGTCCGGGAAGATCGTGATGAGGGGTAATCTGCCGCGTATCGCTCCAAGGCAGGAAAGGTGCACAGCCTACGGATGACCCTATGCACGAGACCACACCCAGCAGCTGGATGCGCTTTACGCCGCCGACCTTTTTTGCATCGCGGGTGCAGCGCAGCCCTCAAACGGCAATATCATCACCACGCGTATGACGGCATTCGACACCCCATCGCCTTAGAACCCCCGGTCACCGGCTGGGGGAAGTCGAGATGGCGACTTCGCCGTGACAGCAGGCCCTCACCTCGCCATCATTCGAGCAACGTTCGATCGAGGCAGCCGTCAGCTTTGTGATCCATAGCTCGGCAACCCGGTCTTAGCTTCAGCACCGATGCAGGGGCGTCCAATCGGTCCCGCCTTGACATTGCCTCGTTGTAGGTTTAAATGCCTATACACAGGATCCTTATCCAACGCCACGGACAAAGCTCAGGTCGGTCCGCCCACGTCACCCGTCTGACTCTCGCCAAAAGGTGAATATATGCCCCTCGATGCGCGCTCGCCGTATGCCGGGAATGTGAACATCGATACCGAGGTGTTCGCTCGCCCCTCCTCGTACGCCAACGCCTTCCTCGGCGCTCTGCAAAAAAGCCTGCCGCCACCGCAGTTCTGGACGGCGTTCCGCGAGGGCTTGTATTCCGTCCCGACTGACGACGGCAACTTCGGCCTGTGCACCGTCGATTGGAGCTTGGCGCGCCACGCATGGCTCCGGAAGCTTCCGTCCACCGCCGCCGTGGCCGGTCGCGGCATCATCTTGCGAGATCCTGCCGCAGTTTGCCGAGGCGAGGACCCGAGACGCCGCGCCGGTCGCCGCGTCGCTGTTTGAGACGCAAGCATCACGCGCCGCGAAAGGCGTGGCCAACCCGCATCTGAATTGCTGGGAGTATTTCTTGCGCTGGCGAGTCTCCGAGTGCGTCAGGCTGGCCAAGCTGTTCGATGCCGAGGGCATGCCGGTGATCGGCTGGATGATCACCAACGAGATGGACGGCGACGCCGCGCAGAATGCGTTTTCTCTCGCGCGGTCCCGGCGTCACCGCTTACGAAAGGTCGTTCACGACATACGGATCGCGCGGACCTCACGTATTTTCTTTTCCCATCACCGACGGCTCCGACATCGAGCTCTACTTCAACCAAACCCTGCAATCGCCGGCCACCTACACCGTCGCCGCGGGGGCCGAGGGGTTCAGCACCGGCGGTAGTGTCACGATAAACTCGACATCACCAGCGCCGCTGTCAGGGTCTAAAATCACCATCCGGCGCCCGGCTAAAACCAGCACGTTCACCGGAAATGGCTCGCAAACGGTGTTCGCCTTCACCTTCGCGGTAACGTCGTCCGGCGATGTCGAGGCGAGAATCAACAACGTCGAGCAGGCGAGCGACTTCACGGTTAGGCCAGCCCCGGTAGGCGGGTTCGCCGCCGGTGGGACGGTGACTTTCGCCACGCCTCCGGCAAAGGGCGCGGCGGTCGTCATCCGGCGAGCTGGCTATACCGGCTATCTGACGACTGCCTATACGGCGAATCCGAAGGTCTATTCGCTGGCCGATCTCGCCAAGCGGCGCGATCTTACGTTCCAGCGCACGACGGTGGTCGGTCGTCTGGTCGCGATGACGAAGATCATGCACGAGGAGCTGCACGGGGCGGACCCGGCCTGTGGCACCTACGTGCAGGACGGCGGCGTTCCGGCGGCCGGCGAGCGGTGGTTCAACAAACTGGGCGTGCACAAAGCTCCCGTGTACGGGCCCATTACCACGCGCAGCGGCACTGGCGCCTACACTCGTCCCGGCAGCACGCCGGTGCTGGCGTCCGGCACGCTGTGGACCGTCTACGACTACCTCACGCACAACAACGGCGAGGTCCTCGACTATTTAAAGAATGGCGGACCCTACCCAGTCATCGACGTTCACGGCCACCACGCATACTGCTTGTCCAGGAATTTCGGGGCAGCCACATTCGGCGGCTACACTATCGGCGGCAAGACGATCGACGCCAATGATGTCAGCAAGTTCCAGAACATGGAGACGGTGCGGTACGCCGTTCCGGCGACCAACCGCGCCGGGCCGTATGCCTTCACCTTCTCGATCCAGCAATCGATCAATCTCGAGGTATGGCTGAACAACGTCAAGCAGACGACCGGGTTTAAGGTTACCGCGGCACCAGGCGGCCTCGCCAACGGTGGCTCGGTCACCTTCACCACCATTCCCGACGCGGGTGCGATCCTGCTGCTCCGGGCGGGGCTTTCGCAGAACGCGCAGATCACGCAATGTCCCGAGCACGTAGCCGCGGCGTTCAAGGTGGCGAACGCGCTGCGTGTCGCCGCCGGCAAGTCGGCTGTCCCCGGGTTTGTTTACGTCCACGACAAGTCCGGCCTTGGCACCACGACCGGAGCTTCCACCGAGACGCTGCCACCGATCGATGGCATGAGCACATCCACACTCGTCCAGCGGTGCGGCCCTTACGTCACGGCCGGATGGGCGAGAAGCTATACCACTTTGACTTCGCCGGCCAAACGCTACGAGCCAGAGCAAATCCTTCAGATGCTCCGCGCATATCGCTGGCACCAGATCATCCTAGGCCCGCTGTGGTACGCCGTCGCGCATCACTGCACCTACACCTGGACGGCGAGCAAGGGGGCGACCGACCGAATGGACTTCGTCTACGTCGACGACACCTTCAAGCAGGGCGGCAAGAACGGGAATTGGAGTCCGAGCAGCGGCGCCTACCCCACAAGTCCGGCTGTGGGGAATAGCTGGCGCGTCTCGACGGCCGGCAGCCTCAATGGGGTGTCCTACCAGGTGAACGACACAATAACCTGGACTGGCAGCGCGTGGGCGAAGGGCATTGTATGGGGCGCGCAATACACCGAAACCTACACGATGAAGCTCATAAATAAGTTGTTCAATCATACGCTCTGCGACATCAGCAACGGCATCGCCATCGTCGCCAAACCACGCTTCGTGTTTGGCGACCCGATTGCTGTGCAGGGCAACGACATTGCCACATGGGGTATCTGGACCAATTACACCGGCGCTCTCGTTGCCGATCCGCCGAACTGCCCGTTCGCGGAGTGGAACCGGACCACGTTCGCCAGCAATCTGCTAACG
>CAWAYT010000024.1:0-190487 GCA_963786265.1 uncultured Alphaproteobacteria bacterium | reverse complement strand
GCTGGTCCGCGCGGTGGCGATCGAGGGATGGTAACTTGGCCCGGCTGTCCCGTCGCCCACCCATTAAGGTTGATCGTGAGATGTGGCTGGGAGTCGGACGGCCGCATTCTCCTCCGCGGTCTTGGCTTCTTGACGGTTATTTGGATCAGGGAGCGGCGAGATGACGGAACTCCTCGACGATTCTTCGTACACCGGGCGCTTGAAGGCGACCGCGAGGGCGGGAAGGGTCTCGATCGACACCCATCGCCAGTCGTCGAACTCGGGGTGGCCATCGGCGGCCAGATCGATGTCGGTATCGGGGCCGGTGAACCTGAACGCGAACCAACTCTGCTTCTCGCCGCGATACTTGCCGCCCCATACCCGCCCGACGAGGTCCTCGGGCAACTCATAGCGATACCATCCCTTCGACTTGGCGATGATCTCGGCCTTGTTGGTTCCGATCTCCTCGGCGAATTCACGTAGGACGGCCTGCTGGGTTTCTCGGCATCGTCGATCCCGCCTTGCGGCAACTGCCAGGCGTCGCCCGGAGTATCGATGCGACGGGCGACGAACACCAGCCCCTCGCGATTGATGAACACCGCTCCGACCCCTTTTCGGTATGGCAGCTCCGCCGCCTTCCGTTCATGGCACGCCTTCCGTGGCTACCAACGCCGAGACGGGCGCCAGCACGTAGCGCCGACGTCGAGCGCCGGTATCCAGGCGCGGAGCCGTTCCAGGGTCACGGGATACGGTGGGGTCAGCGCGATGCCCACGATCGCTCGCCGGCTATGTTCTCCAGGTCGGCCAACTGCCGGTCGATCGATGGGGCGCCAGCCGGTCGATCGCGATGTCGACGCGGACCAGTGGTGGTCCGGGGGCCCGCGTCATCCGGACGGCGGCGCAGACTTGCCTCGGTGGAATCACCAACAGCAGGCCGCGGATCCCGCCGCCCCGAGCACCGACTTGAGACGATCATCTTCGCTTCGAACGTCGCGCCCACGGCGAGCCGCCGACGTAGCCGGTCAAGGAGCCGAGCACCGCCTGCAGCCGCTTGCCGTCTCGTCCCTGGATGCGGCGGCTCGCAGCGCGCGTGGCCCACGTTATGTAAACGGGGGTCCGCCTCCCATCGGGACCGTCGCCAGGATCTCGTGTCCGGATCGCCGTGCCGCCCGCGCCCATTCGTCGGGACGATCGGCGTAAGCATCGATCGCGAGGACGACCGCACCCGGCAAACGCTCGATGGCCGCCTCGCTCGCCGCGCTGTTCAGGCCGATCCCGACGACGATGATCACCAGCTTCGCCCGTTCATCCCCCCTCTCGTGCGGACGTGCGTAGATGTCGCGCGGCAGCCGTCCGTCGGCGGCAATCGCCGGCAGCCGTCCGGTGCCGTGGCCTGGATCAGCACCGGGTCGGCCGCCGGCGCCAGCGGGGTGTCGCGCGCGAGCGGCGGAAGTGGCCGAAAGCGGCGGACGTCTCGGCGGGACCACGAGGCCGCCGTCGATCCCGGCGGACACGGGGGGCGCCTCCGTGCTCGTTTGGCGAGGAAGCAGCGTTACCACGACGGCCCGGGCAGCGGGCCCCTGCTGTCCGGTGGTACCAGCCAGAGTGTCGCGAGACATTGCCGCCGAGGCGCACGCAGCGCCACGCATGGCGGTCAGCGGGGCCGCTCCGCGACTTGTCCGATTGTGCCCGCCCGCCGAAGCCGGCGCAGGCGTTCCGTAGGCGTTTCTCGGCCGGCCGGCTCGTTGCAACGGCCGTGCGTCAATTGACGCGTTGCTGGCGCGTGGGATACAGGGATAAGCCGCGACCAGATCGAGGGCGCGGAGAAGCTGATAGTCCGTCGCCGGAGTCTCGGCTTCGCTTCGGCGCCGGCGCCGACAGGGGGAGCCGGCGCGCCCGTCGGGAGCTTGCGGTCCAGCGCCCCGCGGAGATCGGCTTCACGCCGCTGGTTCAGCTCCTTGACGGATTCGATGCGAGCCTGTTCGACGACGATATCGGGCTCGATGCCGACCGCCTGAATCGAGCGGCCGGACGGCGTGTAGTAGCGGGCGGTTGTCAGGCGCATGGCTCCGTGACCGGAGAGCGGAATGATCGTCTGCACGGAGCCCTTACCGAACGATTTGGTGCCGAGCACGATTGCCCGGTTGTGGTCCTGCAAGGCTCCCGCGACGATTTCCGAGGCCGAGGCCGAACCGCCGTTGATCAGCAGAACGATCGGCAGTCCTTCGGCCAGGTCGCCGGGCTTGGCGTTGAAGCGCTGTGCTTCCTCGGGCTTACGGGCGCGCGTTGAGACGATCTCGCCCTTGTCGAGGAAGTCGTCGGCGATAGCCACGGCCTGAGTCAGCAGACCACCGGGGTTATTGCGCAGATCGAGTACGATGCCCTGCAGCGATCCGTTCGCCTCCTTCTTCAGGTTCTCGATCTCCTCCCGGACCCCGACATCGGTCTGTTCGCTGAACGAACTTATGCGGACATAGCCGACTTTGCCCTCGAGGCGTGACTTGACCGACTTGATCTTGATCACTGAACGCGTGAGCGTCACCTCGAACGGCTCGCGATCGGCGCGGCGGATCGTCAGCTTGACCGTACCGCCGGCCGGCCCGCGCATCTTCTCGACAGCATCCGGCAACGACATCCCCTGGATCTGTTCGCCATCGAGATGTGTGATCAGGTCTCCGGTTCGATGCCCGCCTTGAACGCCGGGGTCTCGTCGATCGGCGAGACCACCTTCACCAGACCGCCTTCCATCGTCACCTCGATGCCGAGTCCGCCGAACGAGCCCTGGGTCTGAACCTTCATGTCATCGAAGCGCTTGGAATTCATGTAGCCGGAATGCGGGTCGAGCGAGGACAGCATGCCGTTTACCGCGGCCTCGATCAGCTGTTCGTCAGTCGCCTGGTCAACGTAGTCGGCCCGCACGCGCTCGAAGACGTCGCCGAACAGGTTGAGCAGCTCGTACGTGTTGGCTTTCGCCTCGGGCTTCTGCTCTTCGGTTTCCGCCGCCGCCAGCGGCCGAACCATGAGCAACGCGCGATAGCGGTGACGAGGAATCGACGAATGATCATACGCCTTCTTTCGCCTCTCGGGAGGCCGAGTTGTTAACTAACAGTTGAGAATCGGCGCGCGATGTCGCGGTTGAGCCCCGAAAGCGGGATGTTCAAGGCGGTCGGACAAAGCGGTGCCGGACAGCCGCGCCTCCTGACATCACGACATCATAGCCGTGGCCGCGTTCACGGATCAAGAACACGTCGCTTGCGGTTTTCGCGGCACCCGCCAGCCTCGAGAATGGCTCGGCCGCATGCTTGTTTGCTAGCGTGGGTATCCGCAAGCAACCGTGAACAACGGAGGGCGCGGCCGCTTTCCTCGCCTCCAGCCCCAAGATAAGTTATTGTAGGAGCCGTGTCTTGGCGAGCGGGGCTGGCCCACCGGCGGCGGTGAGGGGCGATGAGCGCGAGGAAACGAGAAAGAGCGTGGAGTGACTTCGCGGGCTGGTGCAAGACGCGAGGCTTGCGAGCGCTACCCGCGCATCCCTGGACCGTAGCCGCCTACGCGCGCTGGTGCGAAACTCGGCACCGTTATCCGGTCATCGTGATGCGGATCAGGGCGATCGCCAGGGCGCACGTGCTCGCCTGCGCCATGTCGCCGGATCGGCATCCCACCGGTACCAGGACATTGCGCACCATCGAGGCGCGCAGTCGTACCCGCGCCAGCCGAGCCGCCTTGTTTCCAACCGATGACGTGATGAAGGCGGACACCGCCCTCGCCAAGCCGCCGCGCCGGGGCCTGCGGGAGCGCAGGCGGATCGGTCAATGCGATCGACGCCGCGTCTCGCCCAACGTCGACCGCGTTGACGGCAAATTTAGTGCTTCGTTCGACGCTCCCGCCCTCTGACGTGGCGGAACCGCGAGCGCTCGGCGGCGTAACCGGAGGAGAAACTCCGGAGGGCGAACGAGCGGAGCGGTGCAACCAATGACACTCAGATCCTTTATGTTACCGATAGCCGCAATTGTGCTCGCGTCGTGCGCCGGATCGGGGAAACGGGGCCAGCGGCAAGGCCAGCCGGCGAGCCGCAAACAACCAAGACCGGCGTGCTGGAGGCCGGAGCGACCGCCTTGCAGCGGGATGCGCCGCCGGATGCTCTGGATATCTACCTCGTCGGCTTCCACCCGATGAAGAAAGCCCCGCATCACCAGAGCGAAGCGCATCACTTCTGCCGGCAGGTCAACCAGGACCTCGCACAATGCGCGCTGTTCGACGGCAACACGGCCGAGGCCAATCTCACCGGCATTGAGTACATCATCTCGGAGCGGCTTTTTGCCACCCTTCCCCGCGCGGAGAAGCACTACTGGCACCCACATAACGGCGAAATTCTCTCCGGTCAGCTCGTCGCGCCCGGCTTGCCGGCCGCTGCGGAGAAGGAGTTGATGCGCGATAAGATGAACAGCTACGGCAAGACATGGCACACCTGGAACACCTCGCACGGGGGCGTGGCCGGCGATCCGCTGCCGCTCGGCGAACCGGTGCTGGCCTGGTCGTTCAACAGGTTCGGCGAAGCGAACCCGGTGCTGGTTGCCGAGCGCGACCAGCGGATGGAAATCGATACGGAGCAGGTGCGGCAGCAACGTCAGGACTTAGTGCCGCTCGCACATCCCCAAGCGGGCGTGGATATCCTCAAGGGTGCGTTCGGCCGGCCTACCCGGCCAATCCCTGGCGTCGTCGATCAAAGCAACGCCCGTTAGTAGTGGGGCGGTCGAAGTGCTTTCTTGCTGGGGGAGCAGCGCCGATCTAGGATCGGAGCCGATCAACAAGGTGCCGATGCCTCGTCGTGTCGGCCCAAGAGGGGAGGAAGAGGTGATGGATGACGACCTGCACGGCTATTACTTCGAGGATCTGAAGGAAGGCATGACGGCGAGCTTCGGCAAGACCATCACCGAGGGAGACATCTATACCTTCGCTGGTGTCTCCGGGGACCTGAACCCCGTGCACGTCAACGAGGAATTCGCCAAGACGACGATGTTCAAGGGGCGGATCGCGCACGGTATGATCGGCGCGGCGTTCATCTCCGCCGTGTTGGGCACCAAGCTGCCTGGGCCTGGCTGCATCTATGTCAAGCAGGATCTCAAATTCAAGGCGCCGGTGAAGATCGGCGATACACTGATGGCGCGTGTCACCATCAAGAAGCTGATCCCGGAGAAGAAGTTCGCCGAGTGCGAGACGATTTGCACGGTCGGCGACAAGAAGGTGATCGAGGGCGAAGCTCTGGTGATGGTGCCGGCGCGCGGCTGAAGCATGCGAGAAACGCTGGCGGCTGGCTGGGGCGAGAGCCGAGCCGCCTCACTCGCCGATCAGATGCAGGACGACCTGCCGGGTATGCGCGCCGCTTCGATGCTCGAACAAGTAAATGCCCTGCCAGGAACCCAGCATCAGTTCGCCATTACCAACCGGTATCGAAACCTGCACCAGCGTCAAGGCGCTGCGAATGTGCGCCGGCATGTCGTCTTCGCCTTCCATGACGTGCCGATAGAGCGACCGATCCTCTTGGACCAGCCTCCGAAAGAAGGTCTGCAGATCGCGCCGCACGTCGGGGTCGGCGTTCTCCTGAATGATCAGCGACGCGCTGGTATGCTGGCAGAAGACGGTCAACAGTCCGCTCTCGAAATGCTGACGAGCGAGCCAGGCCGCGACCTCCGCGGTGATTTCAACCAGGCCTTGGCCGCTCGTTCTGACGCTCAGCTTGCCCTGCGCCTGCCGCAAGCCGAGCGGCGCGACGGACATCGTTCTCGGTTCCAAAGGCCTGTCCTCCGTCCGCCAGCCCGCCGGCGGCGCTCGCCCGGTTGCATCGAGACATCGCTGGCCGAGCCTGTCAACCCGAGCGCTTGGCGGCAGCCCTCACCCATCCCGGTGTGGCGCCGGCAAGACCAAGCCGGTAAAGCTCAACAGCGCCGCCGCCGCGCTCGCCGCGATCACAACCGCCATCGGGAGGGCGGAGCCGTGCGGCAGCACACCGACGGCAAAGCTGGCTGCCGCCGCCACCAGCATCTGAACAAATCCCAGCAGCGCCGAGGCGGCGCCGGCTATCCGCGGGAACGGCGCCATGGCGCCGGCCATGCCGGCCGGCAGCGCCATTCCGAGCCCGGCGCTGAAGATCGCCATGGGCGCCACGATGCTCGCGACCGACAGCGGGGCGAGCGCCGCTAGGCCCGCCATCAGGCCGCCGCCGAGCAGCGAGCCGCCAACGCCAAGCAGAACCAGCCGGTTCAGCGGCAAACGGCCGGTAAGACGGCCGGCCGCGAGGCTGCCGACGAGGAAGCCCATGACGGTAAAGATCGACAGCATGCCGTAATGATCCGGCCGAATGCCGAGCAGGTCTATGAAAACATACGGCCCGCCCGCGGCGAACGCCATCAGTCCGGCGAAGATGAAGGCGACGACGAGGGTGTAGCCGAGATAGCGCCGGTCGCGCAGCAACAGCGCACACGAAGTCAGCAGCCCCGGCGCGTTGGCTTGTGAGCCGGGCATCCGGGGGTTCGTTTCCGCCAGCAGCCTCCACGAAGCGGCGAAGATCACCGCGCCGACGACGGTCAGAAAGACAAAAGCCGAGCGCCAGCCGAACCATACCTGGAGATAACCGCCGATGATCGGAGCTACCGCCGGCGAAATCGCCAGCGCCGCGCCGATGTAGGCCATTGCCGCGGCGGTCCGGTTTGGACCGTAGATGTCGCGGACGATGGCGCGACCGAGCACCGGCCCGGCGCAAGCCGCCATGCCCTGTAGCACGCGGCCGGTGATCAGCAGCGCGATCGTGGGTGCGAAAGCGCACAGCGCGCTGGCGATCAGATACAGGCCAAGGCCAGCGAACAGCACCGGACGCCGGCCAAGCCGGTCGGAGATGGGCCCGAACACCATCTGGCACACCGCGAATCCGAGCAGAAAGCCAGAGAGAGTGAGGTTGACGCGGGCGGGGGTGGTGGCGAGGTCGACGACGATCGAGGGCATGGAAGGAATGTAGATCGAGGTCGAGATCTGGCCGAGCGCCACCAATGCGGTCAGCAGAGCGCCGACCCACAGCGAACTCGGGATCGGCGCGGGAACTCAAGCCGGAACTCGCCGTGCCTGACGCCAGACCTTTCCCGAGTGGTTCGAAGCGGCCATGGGCCCTTGTAGGCGGAAGCTGGATGCGCGGCAAGGCGCCCCGAAAGCCGCTGGCGTCGCTTGCGACCGCGAGAGACCGGCCTTATAAGGCGACGCTTCTGCCGGGCGCCGAAGGCGCCGTGGGGCCGGTGTTTGATGACCTTCGCCATCGCCTATCCCGCCATCGATCCGGTATTGATCCAGATCGGTCCGTTCGCCATACGCTGGTACGCTCTCGCCTACCTCGGCGGGCTGCTGCTGGGCTGGTGGTACGCGCGTTGGCTCGCCAGGCACTCGCCTCGGCTGGTAGCGCCCGAGGCAATCGACGATTTCCTGGTCTGGGCGACGCTGGGCGTGGTGCTCGGCGGCCGGCTTGGCTATGTCCTGTTTTACCGGCCCGGCTACTACCTCGAGCATCCGCTGGCGGCATTGCAGCTCTGGCACGGCGGAATGTCCTTTCACGGCGGGCTACTCGGCGTCGTCGTCGCCGGCGTTACTTTCTGCGCCCGCCGACGCATCAAGACGCTGGCGTTCGCCGACCTGATCTTCTGCGCCGCGCCTATCGGGCTGTTTCTCGGGCGAGTCGCCAACTTCATCAACGGCGAGCTGGTCGGGCGACCATCCGACGTGCCGTGGGCGATGGTCTTCCCCGGCTACGGACCGCAACCGCGCCACCCAAGCCAGCTCTATGAGGCAGGCCTGGAAGGCGCGGCACTGTTCCTGATCCTGTTCCTGCTTTGGCGGGTTCCCGTCGTCCGCGAAAGGCCGGGCATGCTCACCGGCGCCTTCCTCATCGGCTACGGCCTGTGCCGGACATTCGTCGAATTGTTCAGAACGCCGGACGCGCACCTCGGCTTCCTGATGAACGGCTTGACCATGGGCCAACTGCTGTCCATCCCCATGCTGCTGGTGGGCGTCTGGTTCGTCGTACGCGCCGCCCGCGGCAATCGCTCGCCGGCTTGACACCGCTTGCGGCGCTGCTGCGCCGGCGCATCGGCGAGGGCGGCCCGCTCAGCGTCGCCCAGTACATGGCGGAAGCGCTCGGCCATCACGAACACGGATATTACGCGAGCCGCGATCCGTTCGGCGCCTCGGGCGACTTCACGACGGCGCCGGAGATCAGCCAGGCGTTCGGCGAGCTGATCGGCGCGTGGTGCATCGAGGTCTGGCGGACGATGAACGCGCCCGATCCCGTGCGGGTGGTGGAGCTCGGCCCAGGGCGCGGCACGCTACTCGCCGACGCCGGACGCATTTGGCGGCGAATGGCGCCCGAACTCGCGGCCGCCGCCCGGTTGCACCTGGTGGAGACCAGCCCTGCACTGCGGGTGCGCCAGCAAGCAATGCTGGGGGAGCTAAGGCCGCGGCCGCTGGCGGCATGGCACACGCGGCTCGCCGACATACCAGCAGGCCCGACGATCCTGCTGGCCAACGAGTTCTTCGACGCGCTGCCAATCCATCAATACATACGGCGCAACGGCGCCTGGCGCGAGCGGCTGGTTGGCCTCGCGGCGGCGGGCGACGGCTTCGCCTTTATCGAAGGGCCGGTCATTGAACTTGCGGATGCGGGGGACGAGCTGGTCGCGGCGGAGGGGACGATCAAGGAGCTCTGTCCGGAAGCGGAAGCTCTCGCCGCCGCCATCGCAGCCCGCCTGGCGGCGCACGGCGGCGCGGCGCTGATCATCGATTATGGGCCAGCACGCAGCGCGTCGGGCGATACGCTACAAGCGGTTCACGACCACCGCCCCGCCTATCCGTTGGCCGAACCCGGCCGGGCCGACATCTCGCACCACGTCGATTTCCAGCGGCTGCGTCACGCGGCGGAGCGCGCCGGGGCAGGGACTTTCGGCCCGATCCCGCAGGGGCTGTTGCTCGGTAGGCTCGGCATCGGCGAGCGCACCGAGGCGCTGGCGAACGCCGCGTCATCGCCGCAACGGGCGGACGCGATTCGCGGCGCCGTGCGCCGGCTGGTCCACCCAGGGCGCATGGGCGTGCTGTTCAAGGCGCTTGCGATCGCCCATCCGGCGCTGCCGGCGCCGCCAGGCTTCGCGGCGCAGCGCGCCTGAGCGGGGTGGCAACAGGCAGCTAAATCACCTCGTGTGTAAGCCTGAGTCCGGGTATCATGTGGCCAATGGTCACGCGGGCTTCGTCAGGAATGTACTCATGACGAAAGAGTCGTTTCCACACGCCTCATATTGTCTGCCTTGGTTGCAAGCTTCGTGGCGTTTCCGGCCTGGGCTCAGGTTCCCTTCCCGGTAAGCTTTTTCGGCGACGCGCCGACGATCCAGATGTCATTGCTCGGTTCCTATCGCGGCGGCTTCTTCAGCACCGCGGCCGCGCAAGGACCGGTCGCCTACGATCCACGCCGGCAACGGCTCTATGCAGTGAGCCAAGTTCGTACCAGCATCGAGATCCTGGACCTGCGCAATCCGTCACAGCCGACCAAAGTCGGGGCCATCGAGCTCGGTCTCTTGGGGCTGGGCGCACAGTCCGTCGCCTTCCACAATCGCACGCTCGCCGTAGCCATCCAGGGGCCGACCAAGTCGAGCCCCGGATCGGTGCTGTTCTTCGATAGAGGCGGAGAGCTGCTAACCGCCCCGGTGCTGGTCGGCGCGCAGCCGTCCATGGCCGTCTTCACGCCCAATGGGAATCATCTCGTTGTCGCCAATACCGGAGAAGCGAACGACGACTACTCCCAGGACCCCGAGGGCTCGATCAGCATCATTTCGCTCGACGAACGGTTCGGCTTTCTGTTCACTCGCGTCAACACCATCCACTTCGATAATCTCAACGATCGCCGGAACGAGCTCATCCAGGCGGGTGTGCGTATCGCCGGGCCGAACGCCAGCGTCGCGCAGGATTTGGAGCCCGAGTCGATCGCGCTATCCCCGGACGGCCGCTTGGCCTGGGTTACCCTCGAGCGCAACAACGCCCTGGCGCTGATCGACGTCGAGAACGAGAACCTGCTCAACATCCTGCCGCTCGTCGACAAGAACAACGGCGCCGTCGGGTTCGGGCTGGACGCCAGCGACGTTGACGGACAGATCAACATCCGACCGTGGCCCGGCCTTCGCTCATGGCTGCAGCCCGACTTGATCGCCAGCTTTGTCAGCAATGGTCAGGTCTTTCTGGCGACCGCCAACGAGGGAGATCCCCGGGACTTCGCCGGCTACACCGAGCAGGCGGCGGTGGGCAACCTTGCTCTCGATCCCGTTGCTTTTCCAGATCCTGGCATCGCCGATCCGGCGAATCTCGGCCGGCTAAGCGTCTCGACTGTCGATGGCGACGTGGACGGCGACGGCGACTACGACGTGCTCCATGCATTTGGCGGTCGCTCGTTCTCTATATGGACCGCCGATGGCCGCCCGGTCTTCGATAGCGGCGATGACTTCGAGCAGATCACGGCCGCCGCGATTCCCCAATTCTTCAATACCCCGGATGACCAGAACCGTTTCGATGCGCTTAGCATTCGGCGTGGACCGGAGCCGGAGGCGATCGCCGTCGGTCAGATCGGCGCCCGCCAGTACGCGTTCGTGGGCTTCGAGCGGATCGGCGGCGTGATGGCGTACGACATCACCGACCCGTTCTCCCCTCGGTTCGAACAATACATAAACACGCGTAACTTCAATATCGACCCGGCGCAGGTTTGCCTCGAGGACCAGCCGCAGTCGGCGTTATGCGCGCAGGCAGGCGATCTGAGCGTGGAGGGCGTGCTGTTTATCCCGGCCGGGCAAAGCCCGATCGGCGTCCCATTGCTGGTGCTGAATCACGAAACCAGCGACAGCGTCACAGTATTCCGCATCGACGCGCTCGCGCCGAGCTAGCGCGGCTGTTTACGCAAACTGTCACCTTGTTTGCGCCATGCAGCGATCCTCACCCAACATGCGAGTGGGTGTGTGTGGATCCGGCGCTGGCCTTAGTGCTTGTTCTAGGGCTATCGGATCCTTAAGGAGTGTCTTATGTGCAGGTGAGCTGAAGCTGGCGCGGCAGCGTACCAGGGGGACAACCATTGCGGCCGCTTCGCGTTCATCATCGAGAGCTGGTTCCGGAAGTGCGGCGGCCGGCCGCTCTGAAACGACTATATTCGTGCACCATCAAGGCAAGACGTCATGCTTCGTTCAACATTAAGCCACTTGGCCCTCGTTCCCGATCTGGATGCTGCTCCTCGCCCGCTCGAAGGAAGCGACAGTGAAACCCTTTGGGCGCGGCTTCGTCGGGAAGCCGAGGAGGCGGTCGCCAAGGAGCCTATGCTGGCTACTCTTGTTCTTCAATTCAATTCTGAAGTCAGCCCTCGTTCGAAGCGGCGATCTTCCACCGCATCGCCTCGCGCCTCGGTAACGAGATACTGCGGCCGAGCGTCATCGCCGATGTCTTCCGTCAAGCGGGCTCGCTCGATCCTGGCATTGGCGAGGCGGTGCGCGCCGACATCGCCGCCGTGGTGGATCGCGATCCGGCCTGCGAGCGGTTCATCGAGCCGTTCCTCTACTTCAAGGGCTTCCATGCCATCCAGGCGCACCGGGTGGCGCACTGGCTGTGGACCAACGATCACCGGGATTTCGCTCTCTACCTGCAGAGCCGCTCGTCGGACGTTTTCCAGACCGACATTCATCCGGCGGCGCGCTTCGGGCAGGGGATCTTCCTCGACCACGCGACCGGCCTGGTGGTGGGGGCAACCGCCGTCGTCGAAGATGGTGTTTCCATCTTGCAGAACGTCACGCTGGGCGGGACCGGCAAGGAAGCCGGCGACCGGCACCCAAAAGTCAGGCGGGGCGCCATGATCGGCGCCGGCGCGAAAATCCTCGGCAACATCGAGATCGGCACATGCGCGCGCGTCGCGGCGGGCTCGGTGGTTCTCCGTCCGGTGGCCGCGAACACCACCGTCGCCGGCATTCCGGCTCGGGTCGTCGGCACCGCCGACTGCCCGGAGCCGGCCCGCAGCATGGACCAGATCCTCAACGATCTCTCGTATGATTCGTTCACCTACGTGATTTGATCGCGGCCACCTTAAGCCGAGCGCAAGCCCTACCGCAGCTTCGAAATTCTCACTCTCGGCAAGTACGAGCGGCAGTACTTCGTCGGCATCGACCCGACCCTGCCGGAAGATCAGCGGCAGGCGATTTCGCGCCAGAAGGAAGAGCAGTACCTGAGCCTCATCCTCAGCGCCTACAAGGCGGAACGGGTGATGCAGATGCCGCCGTTCCACGGCCGCAAGGGCGATACGCTGTTGTTGATCGGGCCGGTTGACGCGCCGGTGACGCACAGCCAAGTGGCCGAAGCCGTCGAAGCCTGCCGGAAGCTCCACGTAGCCCGCGCCGATGTGCTTGGCTTCGAGTTCGAGATGGGGCTCGTTCCGCACGCCCAGGACGAAGCCAAGGCGAAGGGCGTCAGCCTGGCGCTGCGCTACATCCCGCGCGAGGTGTTCGACAAGCGCGCCGTCGAGAAGGGCCAAGTGACCTTTTACGACGTGGCCTACATCGAGGTTCACCCTCGGGCAAAGGCACGGAGCGTCACCGTCCCGCTCAAGGACTTCGCGGTCTACTACCGGCAGGATGCCCTGGATGCGCTCGCCGGAAGCCTGAAGAACGGCGGCTCGAAGGTGACCGTCGACGGCGGTCAAGTCGTGAAGGTGGCCAAGGACAAGCAAGGGATCGTCACGCGTGAAGTGCTTACCAAGAACTGGACCGACTGGATCGACTACTGGGCGGTCGACTTCGATTTCGAGAGCCGGCCAGAGACCATCCGCATCATGGAGCCGAACGCCAGCGGCCGCATGGTGGAACGCCCGCAGTGGACGGGCGGCTACATCTTTGAGAACGAGTGGCAGTCCTTCCGCACGCGGCGGGATCGGTCGCTGGAGCTGACCAGCGCGCCGCATGAGTACGCACAGAACGGCCGCTACAAGATCGCGGTGAAGGTCATCGACATCTTCGGTAACGACACGACGAAGGTCATCGAGGTCGCCGTCTGATGGGCCTGCACCCTGACTTCCCGACCGACCCCTACGCGATCATGGACCCGTCCGTCCGCTGGTATCCCGGCGAGGCGATGCTGGACGAGATGGGCTACGAGATGCTGCTGCCGCCGCTCGTCCACAAGGTCCGGCGGGGCGCGAAGGCTTGGCGCGACAAGGCATACGACGGCGCCAGCGCGACCACGCGGGCGCTGCTGAACCACTGGTTCAACGGTGAGCACCTATTGCCGCACGCGAACGGCAGCATGGGGCCGTTCCGATGGTATTTCGCCCAACGCGAAGCGGTAGAGTTGGCGATCTGGCTCTACGAAGTCGAACGCGCGCGCGACCCCTATGCGCTGATGAAGTACGATTCTTCCGGCCGCGTCTCCAAGGGCATGTTCGACGAGGACTGGCCGCGCTACGTGATGAAGCTCGCCACCGGCGCCGGCAAGACCAAGGTGATGAGCCTGCTCATCGCCTGGTGCTACTTCCACAAGCGATATGAGAACGACTTCGACCTATCCGCCAACTTCCTGCTCATAGCCCCGAACATCATCGTGCTCGAGCGGCTGCGGGTGGACTTCGACGGCCTCAAGATTTTCCACCAAGACCCGGTCCTGCCGGCCAACGGCTACCAAGGCCAGAACTGGCAGGACGACTTTCAGCTCACCGTGCACGTCCAGGATCAGATCGGCCTCGTATCGCGACACCGGCAACATCTTCCTCAGCAACATCCATCGCGTCTTCAAGGGGGAGGACGCGCCCAGCTTCGATGATGCGGACATGGCCGACTACTTCCTGGGCCCGCGCCCTTCCGGGAAGACCACCGACTTGCAGGTAGACCTCGGCTTGATCATCCGCGAAGTGCCCGACCTCGTGGTGCTCAACGACGAGGCGCATCACATTCACGAACCCGCAATGGCATGGTTTCGGAACATCCAGGATATCGCCTCGTTGGCCTCCGGCCGTTCTCGGCGGAGTCCAAGATCCTTCCGGAGCAGACGCTCGGGCGCGGGCTGCGGCGGATGTTCCGGGGCCAGCCGGTTCCCGAAAAGGTCAGTGTCATCGGCACCGACGCCTTTATTGAGTTTGTCGAAGGCATCAAGGCGGAAGGCGTGGACCTCGAATACGAGGCGATGGGCGATGGCACCCGGCCGAAGTGCCCCATCGTCGTGGAGGTGGATACCGAAAACAAGTCCAAGGACATCGCCCGGCTCGACATCGAATTGCCGGTGCTCGCTCCGCGTATCTACCGCGAATACAAGAACCTGAACGATCTGGATGTGGCGATACTGCCGCACAAGACGCTGCCCGTGAAGCAATTCAGCGCGGAAGAGCAGCGGGAGATCGTTTTCCGCAACACCGACACCGACCTTCAGAGCCACAAGACGGTGATGGAAAGAATCTTCGAGCCGAACTACCAGAACGTCATCGGCTACTTCACCCGCACTATCATGCGCGACCTGCGGCTGGTCGGCGGCTTCGACGTTCTGTTCGGCAGAGTCAAGCAATTCGTGCAGGATTACTTGTTCGAACGCCCGGTGAACCTGGACGACCGGAACATTCTCCGCAATCTATCCGAGATCGAGGCGACGCGAACGCTTCTCGAAACGCTAAAGGCCGGCGTCAACGGGCTGACCGTTCAGGATAAGGGCACAACCCAAATCCGCAGCGCTATCAAGATGAGCGCCGTCCGACCGTACCTCGTGAAAGACCAAGCTTACTTGCAGCCGAAGAAGTCCGTGTTCAACCGCTTGGTGGGCGACAGCGACTTCGAGTTGGAATTCGCCGCGTTCCTGGATGGCTGCGACGACCTCATATCGTTCGTCAAGAACACGCAGAGCACCTTGTTCCGCATCGAGTACCGCAATGCTGCCGGCGTGATCGCCAACTACATCCCCGACTTCATCGTCAAACGCACGGATGCGGAGATTTGGATCCTCGAGACGAAGGGACGGGAAGACCTGACCGACCTCGCCAAATGGGAGCGGTTGCAGCAGTGGTGCGCCGACGCTGGCGCTCATGATGCCGCACGCTCGTTCCATCCCCTGTTCGTCAGGCAGGAAGACTGGAATTCGCACTCTCTACGCACGTTCTCCCAGCTAGTCGCGGCATTCGCATCCTTGTAGCGGGCGCGGCGGCGAAAGACGACGCCTTGACTATTCATCGAGTGTCTGTTTGCCCGTAGCGTCGGTTCGCGGGCAATTCTGCTTAACGCTATCCCCGCACGAGCGGTTTGTACTTGATGCGGTGGGGCTGGTCGGCGTCCGCGCCGAGGCGGCGTTTCCTGTCGGCCTCGTAGTCCTGGAAGTTGCCCTCGAACCAGACCACCTGGCTGTCGCCCTCGAAGGCCAGGATGTGCGTGGCGATGCGGTCGAGGAACCAGCGGTCGTGGCTGATGATCACCGCGCAGCCGGCGAAGCTCGATCAGCGCGTCCTCCAGCGCGCGCAGCGTGTCGACGTCGAGGTCGTTGGTCGGCTCGTCGAGCAGCAGCACGTTGGCGCCCGACCTTCAGCATCTTCGCCAGGTGCACGCGGTTGCGCTCGCCGCCGGAGAGGTCGCCGACCTTCTTCTGCTGGTCGGGGCCCTTGAAGTTGAACTGCGCCGACGTAGGCGCGGCTCGACATCCTGCGCTTGCCGAGATCAGATCTCGTCGAGCGCCGCCGGAGATCTCCTGCCAGACCGTCTTGCTCGGCGTTCGAGCGCGTCGCGCGACTGGTCGACGTAGCCGAGCTTCACCGTCTCGCCGAGCGCGGATCGCGCCCGCGTCCGGCTGCTCCTGGCCGATGATCATGCGGAACAGCGTCGTCTTGCCGGCGCCGTTCGGGCCGATCACGCCGACGATGCCGCCGGGCGGCAGCCGGAAGTTCGAGGTCCTCGATCAGCAGGCGGTCGCCGTAGCCCTTGCGCAAGTCCTTCGGCCTCGATGACCAGCGTCGCCGAGGCGCGGGCCGGGCGGGATGGCGATCTCGCGCGGCGCCGGGCGCCTGCTCCAGCGACTGGGCGTAGCAGCTCCTCGTAGCGCTGGATGCGCGCCTTCGGTTCTTCGCCTGGCGGGCGCGCGGGCTGGCGCGCGATCCACTCCAGCTCGCGCGCCAGCGCGCGCTGCCGGGCCGCTCTCCTGCTTCTCCTCCTGCGCGAGCCGCTTGCTGCTTCTGCTCCAGCCAGGACGAGTAGTTGCCCTCGCACGGGATGCCGCGCCCGCGGTCGAGCTCCAGGATCCAGCCGGTGACGTTGTCGAGGAAGTAGCGGTCGTGGGTGACGACCATCACCGTGCCGGCGTAGTCCTGCAGGTGCGCTCCAGCCAGGCGACGCTTTCGGCGTCGAGGTGGTTGGTCGGCTCGTCCAGCAGCAGCAGGTCCGGGCTTCTCCAGCAGCAGCCGGCACAGCGCCACGCGGCGCCGCTCGCCGCCGGAAAGCGTGGCGATCGGCGTCGCCGGGCGGGCAGCGCAGCGCGTCCATGGCGATCTCGACGCGTGCGGTCCAGCTCCCAGCCGTCCGCGGCGTCGATCTTCTCCTGCAGCTCGCCCTGCTCCTCCAGCAGCGCGTCCATCTCGTCGTCGTCGAGCGGCTCGGCGAAGCGTGGCGCTGATCTCGTTGAAGCGGTCGAGCAGCGCCTTCAGGTCGGCGCAACGCCTAGCATCACGTTCTCCAGCACCGTCTTGCTCGGGATCGAGCTGCGGCTCCTGCGGCAGATAGCCGACGCTTGGCGCCCTCCGCCGCCCAGGCCTCGCCGCCGAAGTCGTGTGTCGAGCCCGGCCATGATCCTCAGCAGCGTCGACTTGCCGGAGCCGTTGACGCCGAGCACGCCGATCTTGGCGCCGGGGAAGAAGGACAGCGTGATGCCCTTCAACACCTCGCGCCCGCCGGGATAGGCTGCGGTCAAGTCCCTTCATCACGTAGACGTACTGGTAGGCGGGCATGGTTGGCTCCCCCTCTAGCGCAAGCGACGCCGTTGTAATCGCAGACGGGTGAGCGATGAAGCCAAGATTGACCGGCGGGTCAGATTTACTACTTACGAGCAGCTTCGAACACGCTTTCTTGCCGAGGCTTGCTCGGGCGCCCCGCCATGAGGCCCTACCTCCTCGGCTCCCGCCGCCATCGGCCCTAGCTGCTCCGCCAACGGTCGGAATTCGAGCTCGCTAGCAGTGAACCGTAGCGGTTCTCGAATGTGCATCAAGGCCGATTATTACACACATACGCACGGATCGGCACACCGGAGTAGCGGTGCTCCGCTGCCTGTCGGTCGGTCGCGTACCTCTTCTTCGTTGACAAGTGTTGCGCGACCGCCCAAAAGGCGCGGAACCAGGGAAATCGTGATATACTCGGCCGCCCGCCGATTGCATTCCCGGTCAAAGAATGCCGACCGGCTAGTCGGAGGCTTGGGAGGAAAAGGAGAATGGCGAAATCCATTCTCGTCGTTGAAGACGAACCTAACATCGTGCTGTCCTTACAATTCCTGATGAAGAAGGCGGGCTTCGACTGTGCGTGTCGCCCGCGACGGCGACGAGGCATTGGCCGAGGTGGCGAGCCGGGCGCCGGACCTGATCCTGCTCGATGTCATGATTCCGAAACGCGACGGGTACGATGTCTGTCAGACGATCCGTTCAAATCCAGCTTGGCAGGGCATCTACATCATCATGTTGACGGCCAAGGGACGGGAGGTAGACCGGGAAAAGGGCATCGCGCTGGGCGCCAACGACTATGTGACGAAGCCGTTTTCCACTCGCGACCTCACGGAAAAGGTCAAGCAGATTCTGGAAAACTCATCTTACTGAGAAAGAACAGGATGCGCCTCTTTAGTCGATGAGGGGGGCGATGGGTCTGCGACCATTCCTGACTTTCTGCTTCGTGGTTCTGGGCGCCGCCGCGATCGGCTCGATCGGCGTGGGCGTTTGGCTGATCGAGAGCCGACTGCGGCCGGAAACAGCCGCGGAGTTCGGTAACCTCGTCATCGTCTATGGCGGAGCGGCGGCGTTTCTGCTGGTGGCGATCATCGCCGTCATATGGGGTTATCTCGACCACGCCCTGGCGCAGCCGTTGGCGGTGATCGTCCGCGGCATACAGACGGTCGTGCATGCCAGGTCGGATTACCGCATCGAAATCGACGACGCGCATCAGCTGGATGGGTTGCCGAATGCGGTGAATGAGTTGATCCGCGAACTTGGGCTGGCGCGGACGTCGGTCAACGAGGCGATCGATAAGGCCACGGCGAGCATCGAAACGCAAAAAAAACAGCTCGCGACAATTCTAATGGACCTGCATGAGGGTGTCATCGTCTGCACTCTCGAACATCGCATCCTGCTCTACAATAACCGCGCTCTGCAGTTGTTGCGTATAGGCCGCGACATCGGCCTCGATCGGTCGTTGTTTCACTTCCTGACGCAGCAACCGATCCTGCATGCGCTGAGCCGGCTCAACAACAGGTTGGCGCAAGGCCGCGGCGACAGCCCGCTCGGCGGGCGAACCGTGCCGTTCGTGGGATCCACCAGCGACGGCAAGCACACGCTCGAAGGCCGGATGGGCCTGATGCTCGACGGCACGAAGAGCGCGTCGGGCTATGTTCTCTCGTTCGAGGACCGTACCGACGAGCTGGCGGCGTTGGCTCTTCGCGATCGGCTGTTGCGCGAAGCGACGGAGGGATTGCTGGCGCCGGTGGGCAATCTGCGAGCCGCCGCGGAAATCCTCGCTGGCGGCGGTAATCTGAGCATCGAGGAACAGGCCGGGTTCGAGAGGGTGTTGCTGCAGGAAAGCCAGCAACTCGGCGCGCCGGCTGGAAACACTCGCGGCGCAGTACCGCGAGGTGATCACCGGCCATTGGCCGATGAGCGATATTTACACATCCAACCTGTTCCAAACTCTCGCCGACAGGCTGCGCGAACAGCACGGCATCACCGCGACGATCGTAGGTGTGCCGCAATGGATGCACGGCGACAGCTACTCCCTGGTCGGACTGCTGGAGCGGGCGATCGTTCGCTTGAGCACATTCGCCCAGACGAAAACGTTCGAACTCGAGGCGGTCGCCGGTGAAAAGCGGGTCTATCTGGACGTAATCTGGTTCGGTCCGGTACTGCCGGCAGCGGAGCTGAACGGCTGGCTGGACGAGAAATTGGACAACGTGCTGGGAGGCCTTTCCCTCCGGGAAATCATCGAGCGTCACAAGACCGATATCTGGAGCCTGCCGGACCGAACCGGCCAGGCTCGCCTCCGCCTGCCGGTGCCGCCGCCGGCGCGGCCGGCGATCCTGCAGGACAGCGTCAGCCTCCCCTCGCGCCCGGAGTTCTACGATTTCGATCTGCTTCGCCGGCCCCTGCAGCTCGGCGAACTCGGGCGGCGGCCGCTGAAGTCGCTGACCTACGTCGTCTTCGACACCGAAACCACCGGCCTGGATCCCTCCGGCGGGGACGAGATCGTCTCCATCGCCGGCGTGCGCATCGTCAACGGTCGCATTCTCACGGGCAAGTCCTTCGTGCGAACGGTGAACCCGCGCCGCCACATTCCCAAGGAGTCGATCCGTTTTCATGGCATCACCGACGAGATGGTCAAGGACAAACCGCCGATCCAGGTAGTGTTGCCGCAATTCCGCGCCTTTGTCGGTGATGCCGTGCTGGTCGCCCACAACGCCGCCTTCGACTTGAAGTTCTTAAAACTCCGGGAGGAGGAGTGTGGCGTCCGCTTCGAGATGGTGGTGCTGGATACTCTGCTGTTGTCGTGCTTTCTGCATGACTATACTTCGAGGCATGATCTCGACGTGGTGGCGCGGCGGTTTGGAATTCCCGTGCAAGGCCGGCACACGGCGCTTGGTGATTCTATCGTGACCGCCGGTTGCTTTCTGAAGATGCTGGAGGTGATGGAAGCGCAAGGTGTCGTCACCCTCGATCAGGCCCTCGCCACCTCGGAGAGGATTGTACAGGTCAAGATCAAGCAAGCGAGCTTCTAGGATGACGCCGAGACGACCTGTGGAAGGACGGCGGCGTCGCTCGGCGGCGCACGGAGACCGCATCAACGAGCGGTTGATCGCCATCTTCTGCCTGGGCGTGGTGCTGCTCAGTCCACTTGTAATCGACATCTTCGACCGGGGCCCACAAGTCCGGGTTTTCGGCTTGCCTCTGCTCTACTTCTACTTGTTCGCGAGCTGGGCCGTGTTGATTGCCTTGCTGGCGTGGGTTCTCGAGAGGCCGTCGGCGGCGAAAGGGGACGGTGCCGCGGAGGCCACGCGGAACTACGATGACCTCGACGGAGAGCCGCAATGACCCCCGATGGCGGCATACTCCCCGCCTGGCTGATCGTCACCGCCTCGCTGGTCTACGTCCTGCTGCTGTTCGGCGTCGCCTACTACGGCGACCGGCGGGCCGCGCGCGGCCGCACGCTGGTCGCCAACCCATGGATCTACGCGCTTTCCATCGCTGTCTATTGCACCGCCTGGACGTTCTATGGCTCGGTCGGCCGCGCCGCATCCGGCGGTTTCGAGTACCTGACCATCTATTTCGGTCCGACGCTGATGTTCGCGCTCGGGTGGGTGGTGCTGCGCAAGATGATCCGCATCAGCAAAGTGAACCGCATCACCTCGATCGCCGACTTCATCTCCTCGCGTTATGGCAAGAGCCACTTGCTCGGCGGGTTGGTGACGATCATCGCCGTCATCGGCATCATGCCCTACATCTCGTTGCAGTTGAAGGCGGTCGCCTCGAGCTTCGTCGTGCTGCTGGATTATCCGGAGGTAGGACATGCCGCGATCTCCGGACCGCTCTTGCCTTTGTTGGGCGACACGGCGCTGTGGATCGCGGCGCTCATGGCGCTGTTCGCCATCCTCTTCGGCACCCGGCATATCGACGCCACCGAGCATCACCAGGGTTTGGTGGCGGCGATCGCTTTCGAGTCCGTGGTTAAGCTGGTCGCCTTCATTTGCGTCGGGCTGTTCGTGACGTTCGGGCTGTTCGATGGATTCGGCGACTTGTTCGCGCGGGCCGCCCAGAACCCCGTCCTCACTCAGTTGACGACGATGGAACCCGTCGGCCAATGGCTGCCGCTGATAATGCTGTCGATGCTGGCGATCATTTGTCTGCCGCGGCAATTCCAGGTCACCGTCGTCGAGAACATCGACGAGAGGCATCTTAACAAGGCGCTGTGGTTATTTCCACTATACATGCTGCTGATCAACATTTTCGTGCTGCCGATCGCCCTTGCGGGATTGATGCGCTTCCCTCCGGGCACTGTAGACGTCGATACTTTCGTCCTCGCTCTGCCGATGGCGGATCACCAGGCGGCGCTGGCGCTGTTTGCCTTCATCGGCGGGCTTTCCGCCGCGACCGGGATGGTGATCGTCGAGACCGTGGCGCTGTCGACGATGATCAGCAACGACCTGGTGATGCCGATATTGCTGCGGTTCGCCTGGCTGCACCTGACCGAGCGCAAGGACCTTTCCGGGCTGTTGCTCGGCATTCGCCGCGGCGCCATCTGCTTCATCCTGCTGATCGGCTACCTGTACTTCCAGCTCATCGGCGAGTCCTATGCGCTGGTCTCGATCGGCCTCATGTCGTTCGCGGCGGCGGCGCAGTTCGCGCCGGCCCTGCTCGGCGGAATGTACTGGAAAGGAGCCTCCCGTCGCGGCGCGCTGGCGGGCATCTCCGCCGGATTCGCGCTGTGGGCCTACACGCTGCTGCTGCCTTCGTTCGCGCGCTCGGGCTGGCTGCCGCACAGCTTCGTCGAGGCCGGGCCGTTCGGCATCGCTCTGCTGCGAGCCGTACGCCCTGTTCGGCCTCGACTTGCTCGACCCGACGGCGCACGCCTTGTTCTGGAGCCTGCTGGCCAACGTCGGCGCGTTCGTCGCCGTATCGCTGTTCGACCGGCAGAGCACGATCGAGCGCATTCAGGCGACGCTGTTCGTCGAGGCGTTCGAGCATGTCGGATCGAGCACCGCCAGCGGGCTGCTGCACGGCTCGGTGTCGGTGCCGGAGCTGCGGACGCTGGCCGAGCGCTTCCTTGGGCATGAACGCACCGACGAGCTGTTCGCACTTTACGCGAGCCGGCGGGGGCTCGGCCGAAACATCGACGCGCTGGCCGACGGCGAGTTGGTGCAGTTCGTCGAGCGCCGGCTCGCCGGGGCGATCGGTGCCGCTTCGGCGCGGGTGATGGTCGCGACGACGATCAAGGGAGAGGGGGTCAGTGTCGACGAGATCATGCAGATCCTCGACGAGACCAGTCAGGTATTGGAATACAGCCGGCAGCTTGAGCAGAAGTCGAAGGCGCTGGAGAAAGCCACGGCGGACTTGAAGGCCGCCAATCAGCGGCTGACCGAGCTCGATCAGATGAAAGACGACTTTCTTTCGACGGTCACTCACGAACTGCGAACGCCGCTGACCTCCATCCGGTCATTCTCCGAGATTCTGCACGACAGCCCGGATCTCGATCTCGCCGAGAGGCAGCATTTCCTGAACATCATCATCCGCGAGAGCGAACGCCTGACCCGGCTCATCAACCAGGTCCTCGATCTCACGAAAATCGAGACAGGACGGATGAAGTGGCAAATAACGCAGGTCGACTTGCGAGAGGTGATCAGTCACTCCGTGACCTCGCTGCGGGGGCTGTTCGAGGAGCGAGATATCCAAGTCGACCTTAGTCTGCCAAAGGACATGCCGCCGATCCGCGCTGACCGCGACCAACTGATCCAACTTGTCATAAACCTGCTTTCGAACGCGCAAAAGTTCAGCCCCGCCGGCACGGGCCAGGTCGCCGTCGATCTGAAGGCCGAAAACGGCGTCGCCGTCGTCAGCGTTGCCGATAACGGACCGGGTATTCCCGGCGGCGAGCAGGAAAAGATCTTCGAGAAGTTTCACCAGGTGCGCGCCGGGCGCACCGGCAATCCGATGGGCTCGGGCCTCGGGCTGGCGATATGCCGGGGGATCGTCGAACACCTCGGCGGCAGGATCTGGTGCGAAAGCGAGCTTGGCCGGGGCGCGACGTTCTTTTTCACGCTACCGTTGACCAGCGGCGCGCAAGTGCACGCCTGAGGCTGGTTCTGTTCGGCCAGCGGCGATGCGGCCGTTCGCGGCCGTCTACTCGGCGACGAAGGGAATGACGATGCCGCCAAACCGCTCGCCGCTTCTTGCATCGACCAAATCCGCGTTGAACGTGAAGGGGCCGGCGCCCTTGATCCGCTGAAAGTAGAGGAAACCCCCGACACGGCCACCGGGCTCGACGACACCCTCCGGCAACGCCCGTTCGAGCATGTCCTCGGTAGGCAGTTCGATCCTCCTATAGCCGCTCCAAACCGGAAGGTACGTACCGTAATACCCATCGCTGAATGCGAACGGGCCGCTGTAAATGCCGAGCATCGGATAATAGCCCCGCAGATAAGGCGCGCCGCCGAAGCCCCGTATAAGGGTAGTAAGGTTGCCCGCTCGGAGACCGGCCGGACGATCTGCTCCTGAATGCTGTAAGGCGGTAAGGCGGCGTACGATCCGTCCCCTCTGGCTGCTGAACCAGAAAGCCTCGTAGCCGATGCGCAGCGGCCGGCTGCTTTGATTGAGGATTTCGACGAGCACCGGCGTCAGCTCAGTCTCCAGATCGAATGGCCGCGCCTCCCAAGCTCCGGTGCTGGCCGCCACCTGAACGCCCGAGTCCGCCGCGACCGCCGCCTCGCCTCGCAGCGCCGCGGGAGTGGCTTCCGCCGCGGGACGCAGTTCCTGGCCGGCGCAGGATGCTAATGTTGCGGCCAGCACGGCCGTCCGATCACCCGCCGACGCACACGGTCAAGCATCGCGTTGTCCTCCTGTGGCCAGCCGTAGAGGAGGTCGCGTGTCGCGGCGCAGCTCGCGCCTCCGGCCACGACGCAAACGGCCCGCCGTGCATCGAACGCCGGCGGCGGATGCGCGTTCCGTGGATCATAGTAGTGGGAGGGTCGCGAAACTCGACAAGAAAAAAGCGCCGTCTCGCGACGGCGCCCCACAAGTCAGCAAAGATTGACCGGACTTAGCTTCCGGTTTTTTGCATCTGAATCTCGACGCGACGGTTCTGTGGCTCGCGCACGCCGTCCGCCGTCGGCACCAGCGGATCGTTTTCGCCTCGGCCGATGGTCGTGATCGAGGTGGCCGGAATTCCAAGCCGCACGAGTTCGGCTTTGACGGCCGCGGCCCGACGCTCCGAGAGCTTGTAGTTGTAGGCCGGCGGACCCGACAAGTCGGTGATAGCCGGTCGCCACGATGGTCGACCGCCCAGACGCTTGATATGCCTGCGCGGCTTCGCCGACGACCCGGCGCGCCTCAGGCGTGAGGTTGTACTTGTCCCAGTCGAAGAACACCAGGAACCGGTCGGGAGCGGCCGCCTTCGGCGGTGCGGGCGGAGTCGGGAAGGGCTTCTCCAACTCGGCCAGCGCCGCCATGAACTGATCCTTACAGGCCTTGATGTGGTCGGGCTGGATACCCTCCGCCTCTTGCTCCAGCCAGCAATCGTACATCACCTGCGGCGCGCGCGGCGATTTCCGGACGCTGGGTGCGATTGTTGCGGTCGAGCTGGGTAACCAGGCGCTGCCTTGCCTGCGTCAGCTCGCCTTCCTCGCTTTTCGATAGCCAAGTGTCGCGCAAACCGGGTTCATCCGGTAGCGTCGGCTTACCCTGCGCCGCCGCCAGCGAGCGGCGAGCAAACGTCTCGGTATCCTTGTAATCGGGATATGTGCTCTCCGACTTCGCCATCGCAAGGTAATCGCGTGAGAGGGCGTTGTCGAAGGCGGTTCCGCGAGGCTGGGTGCTGCTCGCCTCATTCAGGTATTTATCGGCGCATGCGCCGCTCGCCAGAACGGCGAACGACAGCGCCACTGCGGAAAGCATTCGGCTCATCATCCGTTCCTCCATAGAACGCCGGCGCCGGCGACAGCCGACGCCCGTTCAGCCAATTCGGCTGCGTTGCATGAAAAACCTCGTCCGAACTGATCAGAAGTTCCAGCCGACGCCGATGGTGTAGACGGCTCTGCCGTTGTCCCAGTCGAAGGTCTTGTCGAACAGCCAGCCGTACTGCATGAGCCCCTGGATGAACGTGCTTTCGTTGACGTAAAACTTGATGCCGCCCTCCGGACCGGCCAGCCCCGAGTTTTGATCTCCCTATGCATAGCCGCCGAAGCCGCCGAGGAATGGCTGGAAACGCCCAAGTGGGGCTTGAAAATCCGCAGCTCCCGTCGTCGTAAACCGGTGCTGATCATTCACTCTACTGCCCCACGTTGTGATGTAGCTTTGGTTGAGGCGGACCGGCAGCCACTTCAGCACGTAGTAACCGACGCTGCCCGTCACGCCCATCGTGTTGTCGTTGAATTCGCCGTTCGACGAACCGGTGCCGCCGAGAAAACCTTCCCAGTCACCCTTGCGGGGACCAACTTCGGCCGTGTATGGCGGAACATCGCGCTGAGGGTGTGATGCTGACGGCTGATACTTGGGCGCGGCCGTCGGCGGCGTTGCCGGCGCGGGCGGCGTGGTCGTCGTTCCGGTTCTAGGTCCTGGTGGCGGCATTGTCGTAGGCCCCGTCGTCTGCCCTTGCGCCAAAGCGGCGGAGGCCGACAACGCGAGCAAAGAAACACCGAGTATCGCTTTCTTCATCTTACGCTCCTTCTGGATGTGCGTGCCATTCCCGGCTAAAACGCGCCGTTATACGTCGAAAAATCAACGAATGAGGGAAATTGTTCCGCCCGCCGGATGTAGCCGTCTGGATTGCGGCAGACAGTGTTACAATGGCAACAACGACAGCCAAGGTATTATGTTGACTTCTGAAGTTAGTGATAAACTAGACACACTGGCGCAGCGAGGAGTTCCCTTCCTCGCACCGTGGCGAGTGAATCTTCAGCGCCGCCGCTATCAGCGGCGGCTACGCGGGCCGATGGCTGGGACGCCGTAGAGCTGCCGAGTGGCGTCGAAATCCGGCATGAAGGTTCCGCGCCGGCCGGACCAGCGCGCGCAAGATCGATCTATATTGTCGCAGCGAACATCGTTGCCGAGATAGGTATAACGTGGTTGACCGGGCTGTAGCCGCCGCTCGTAGACGTACCCTCGCGGGTCGGGATACCCGCCATATCCATAAGGGTAGGAATTGGGCGGTTGCGTTGGAGTTTCCCTGTACTGGAACGTCGTTCCAGGGGCGCCATAAAACTCGTAGGTCTCTACCCGCGTCCCGGAGCCGGTAATCAGCGGCGTCTGGCCCGAAACCACCGGCGCCTGGGAAGCCGGTTCGGGATAGAGCGTGCTTATCCGTGGCCGTTCTCCGCCGAGACACCCCAACAGCGCCGTCGCCGGCAACATCAGACAAAGCACCGTGGATAGCCTGCTTGCGCCCATTCAGAAAAGTTAGGTCGCTTTTGCCGAACAGTCCAGGGCCGGCCAACGGGCGCAGATAGAATTACCGGCCGTTGGTCAGGCCGGCTTGGCCGAGGAAACGGGCCAGGTTCGCCTGAATCCGTTCGCTCGCCGGTGGCTCGGGCGGCGGCGGGGAGAAGTGCTCGCCTGTCACCATCTGGTAGAGCGTGATATACCGCAAGCTGAACTCGACCAGTGTCTCCGCCGGGATCCGCGGGATCGGCTCCGTATATGGATCGCAGCGCGCGATCACCCAGCGGCGCAGGAAGTCCTTGTCGAGCGTCTCCGGTTCCTGGCCGGCGGCGAAGCGCTCGGCGTAGCTCGCGGCAAGCCAATAGCGGCTGGAGTCGGGAGTGTGAATTTCGTCGGCGAGTGTGAGACGGCCGTCGTCGTCCAGTCCGAACTCGTATTTCGTATCCACCAGGATCAGTCCATTGGCGGCGGCGCGCTCGCGCCCGCGAGCAAAGAGCGCCAGCGCCAGCGAGCGAACCTCTTCCCACTGGGACGCGGCCAGCAAACCTCGGTCGACGATTTGCTCCTGTGTTATCGGCTCATCGTGCGCGCCAGCCGCTCCCTTGGTGGTTGGCGTGACGATCGTCTGCGGCAGCTTCTCGTTCTTGCGCAGGCCGTCGCGAAAGCGGACGCCGTAGAGCAGGCGATGACCGTCGCGGTACATCGGCCAGATCGATGTCGCGGTGGTGCCGGCGAGGTAATCCCGCACGACCACCTCGACCGGCAGCATCCGCAGGCGCCGCGCGACCGTGACGTTCGGATCGGGAAAGGCCAACACATGGTTGCGGCAAATATCCGCCGTCACCTCGAACCAAAAACGGGCGGTCGCGGTCAGCACCTGTCCCTTGAACGGCACCGCCGCCAGCACCTGGTCAAACGCGCTCTGCCGGTCGGTGGCGACGATCAGTCGCTGTCCATTCGGCAGGTCGTAGTTGTCGCGCACCTTGCCGCGGGATGGCGGCGGCAGGCATGGAAACGCCGTTTCGATCAGGACATCTTTGAGCGCCGCGCCGACGCGCTGGCGCAAGTCCTCCGCTGACGATCGCATTCCGGAACTTACCCGCCGGGCTCAACCGTAGGCGATCTTGACCACTTCGTAGGAACGGGAGCCGCGCGGCGTGGTAACCTCGACGACATCGCCCAAAGCCCTGCCGATCAGTGCCCGGCCCAGCGGCGATGTCACGGAGAGTAGCCCGGCGCCGGCATCGGCCTCGTGGCTGCCCACGAGACGATAGGTCGCCTCCTCCTCGGTGTCCTCATCGGCGAGCATGACGGTGGCGCCGAAGCGAATGACGTCGCCGGTGAGCTGCGACGTATCGATGACCTGGGCCCGGCTGATGATGTCCTCCAGCTCCGCGAGCCGGCCCTCGATGAAACTCTGCCGTTCGCGCGCCGCATGATACTCGGCGTTCTCCGAAAGATCCCCGTGCTCGCGCGCATCGGCGAGCGCCCGGATCACCGCCGGACGCTCTTCGGTGCGTAACCGCTTCAGCTCGTCCTCGAGACGCGCCAAGCCGTCTTGGGTCATGGGAATCTTCTGCATTGCTGGTCCCTTGTTCACATCCTTCGCGGAAGCGCTCGGCCGATCCTCCCGTCGATAGTCGGCGCGGGCGTACGTCACCCCATCGTCGCGCCAAGCCGAGCCTCAGAACGATCGGTTACCATAATTCTGCAGGGGAGTTACTTCAAGGGCGTGGCCGGAGGCGAGCGCCTGGATCGCCTCGACGGCGGCCGCCGCGCCCGAGATAGTCGTATAATGCGGCACATTCTTCATAAGCGCCGAGCGTCTGATCGACATGCTGTCGCGGATCGCTTGCGCGCCCTCGGTGGTGTTGATCACCAGATGCACCTCGCCGTTGATGATGGCGTCCTCGCAATGCGGCCGTCCCTGCAACACCTTGTTGATGCGGCGCACGCTCAGACCCTGTTGCCCGAGATCGCGGGCGGTGCCGTCGGTCGCCAGCAGCTCGAAGCCCATGGCGACAAGCCGGCGCGCCAGTTCGGCCGCCGCGCCTTTGTCACGGTCCTTGACCGAGATGAAGACGGTGCCGGTCAGGGGCAGGCGGATGCCGGCTCCCAGCTGCGACTTCGCGAAGGCCTGCCGAAAGTCGGGAGCTATACCCATCACCTCGCCGGTCGACTTCATCTCCGGACCGAGAATGATGTCGGTGCCGGGAAAGCGGGCGAACGGAAACACCGCCTCCTTCACCGACACGTGATCTTGTTCCGGTCGCCGCCCAAGCGAGAACGCGGCAAGGGACTCGCCGGCCATCACGCGGGCCGCGATCTTGGCTATCGGCACGCCGGTCGCCTTGGCGACGAAAGGAACGGTACGGCTCGCCCGCGGATTGACCTCCAGAATGAAGATCTCGCCGTCGCGGATCGCGAACTGCACGTTCATCAGGCCGACTACCCGCAGCGCCAGAGCCAGTTCGGTCGCCTGCCGCTCCAGCTCTGTTACCTGAGCGGCTGAAAGCGTGTGCGGCGGCAGCGAGCATGCGGAATCGCCCGAGTGGATGCCGGCTTCCTCGACGTGCTGCATGACGCCGGCGACGTAGACGTCCTGACCATCGGAAACGGCGTCGACATCCACCTCGATGGCGTTCTCCAAGTATTCATCGAGCAGGACCGGATAATCCTCGGAGATCTTCAGACCCGAATCCATGCCAGCCAATTTCTCATAGATCAGCCGCTCGAAATAGCGATCCAGGTCGTCCGGTTCGTGCAGGATGTCCATTGCTCGCCCACCCAATACGTAAGACGGCCTGACGACGAGTGGAAAGCCGATCGCCTTGGCGACGCGTCGCGCTTGCTCGGGCGAAACGGCGATCCCGTTGGCCGGCTGACGCAGGCCCAGACGGTGCAACAGCGCCTGGAACCGTTGTCTGTCTTCGGCGAGATCGATGGCGTCGGGGGAGGTGCCGAGTATCGGGATGCCGGCGGCCGCCAACGCATGGGCGAGCTTGAGCGGGGTTTGCCCGCCGAACTGCACGATTACGCCCAGCAATTGTCCATGCCGCTGCTCGGCTCTGATTAGTTCGATGACGTCTTCGTCGGTAAGCGGCTCGAAGTACAGGCGATCGGAGGTATCGTAATCGGTCGATACCGTCTCGGGGTTACAATTGACCATGATCGCCTCGTATCCGGCCTCCTTGAGCGCGTACGCGGCATGCACGCAGCAGTAGTCGAATTCGATGCCTTGGCCGATGCGATTGGGACCCCCGCCGAGGATGACCACCTTGGTTCGTTCGGATGGCAGCGCCTCGCATTCCGCATCGAGCCCGAGATCGTTCTCGTAAGTCGAATACATGTACGCGGTGTTGGCCGGGAACTCGGCGGCGCAGGTGTCCACCCGCTTGTAGACGGGGGTCACGCCGAGCAGGCGCCGGCGGTGGGCCACTTCCGCCGCGGTCTTTCCCGTCAACTCGGCAAGGCGCTGGTCGGAAAAGCCGAGGCCCTTCAGCCGCGACAGCGCCGGAGCGTTTCCGGGGAGGCCTCGGGCTCTCACCTCGGCCTCGATCTCGATCAACTCCCTGATCTGCTCCAGGAACCAGCGATCGTACCGGCAGGCGGCGTAGAATCTTGTCGATGCCGAGACCACGCCGGAAAGCCTCGCCGATGACCAGCACGCGATCGGGGCGCGGCTGCGCCACGGCCGCGAGCACCTCATCGCCGGAACCGTCGATCGCCACCTCGTTGAAGCCGGACAAGCCCGTCTCCATCGACCGGAGGCCCTTCTGCAGCGCCTCGGCGAAGCAACGACCTATCGCCATGGCCTCTCCGACCGACTTCATCGAGGTGGTCAGGATCGGCTCGGCGCCCGGGAACTTCTCGAACGTGAAGCGGGGAATCTTGACGACGATGTAGTCGATGGTCGGCTCGAACGAGGCCGGAGTGCATGCCGGTTATGTCGTTCTTCAGCTCGTCGAGGTGATAGCCGACGGCGAGCTTCGCCGCGACCTTGGCGATCGGGAAGCCGGTCGCCTTCGAAGCCAGCGCCGACGACCGCGAGACCCGCGGATTCATCTCGATGATCACCATCCGCCCGTCGTCGGGGTTGATCGCGAATTGTACGTTCGAGCCGCCCGTATCGACGCCGATCTCGCGCAGCACCGCGATCGAGGCGTTGCGCATCATCTGATATTCCTTGTCGGTGAGCGTCAGCGCCGGGGCGACGGTGATGGAATCGCCGGTGTGCACGCCCATCGGGTCGACATTCTCGATCGAGCAGACGATGATGCAGTTGTCGGCGCTGTCACGGACCACCTCCATCTCGAATTCTTTCCAGCCGAGCACCAACTCCTCGATCAGCACCTGGCGGGTCGGCGAGGCGGCGAGCCCACCCGCCACGATGCGTTCGAATTCGTCGGCGTTGTAGGCGATGCCGCCGCCGGTGCCGCCCAACGTGAAAGACGGGCGGATGATCAGCGGCAGGCCGATTTCCCGCAGCGCGCCCAGCGCCTCGTCCATCGATCGAATGGTCCGGCTTGTCGGGCTGTCCAGGCCGATCGCCGTCATGGCGTCGCGAAACAGCTGGCGATCCTCGGCCTTGATTATGGCGGCTGCCTTGGCGCCGATCATCTCGACGCCGTACCGCTCCAGCGCGCCGCTTTCAAACAGCTCCATGCCGACGTTCAGCGCCGTCTGTCCGCCCATCGTCGGCAATAGCGCGTCCGGGCGCTCCCGGGCGATGATCTTCTCGATGGTCGCGGGCGTGATCGGCTCGATATATGTGGCGTCCGCCATGCCAGGATCGGTCATGATCGTCGCCGGATTGGAATTGACGAGGATGACGCGATAGCCTTCCTCGCGCAGCGCCTTGCATGCCTGCACCCCGGAGTAGTCGAACTCGCTTGCCTGACCGATGATGATCGGCCCGGCGCCCACGATCAAAATGGATTGGATATCGGTGCGTTTCGGCATGCTGGCGGGGTCTCTCCGTTACTGTCTACCGCTGTCCTGCTGTTTGGTGAACCTACACCGCGCGGGGGCGCCGACGCTACGCCGGCTCGGTGTTCCGGGTGCACGTTGGACCCGCGCGAAGAGCACCCTTGGGCTGAAAATGCCGTTTGACATAGCCTGAGTTGGGATATACCCAATCGGGTACCAAGATATATCGATCCCCCATATTCGCCCGAGGTCCTGCATGCCCAACACCCGTATCGGCACGAACGCGGATGATACCCTTCTCGGCACCGCGCTCGACGATATCATCATCGCGCTCGGCGGAAACGATCATGCCGACGGGGGCTCGGGTAACGATACGATCCTCGGCGGCGCGGCTCGCGACACCATCGTGGGCGGCCTCGGCAACGACTCGTTGAGCGGCGAGGACGGCGACGATGTCCTCTTCGGCGGCGCCGGCAACGATATCCTGCTCGGCGGCGCCGGCAGCGATATGTTGGTCTGGAACCAGGGCGACGGATCGGACACGATCACCGGCGGATCCGGAGTTCGACACAGCCGTCGTCAACGGCGGCGATACCGCCGGAGATACTTGGGCCCTGGCGGCGGGGGGAATGGACGTCTCGTTTTCCCAAGCCGGCGCTGGCGGCTCCCCGCTCAATCTCTACCAAGTCGAGGCGATGGAGGTGTACGGGGGGGGCGGCAACGATCAGTTGGTTGCCGGCGCTCTGACCCGTACTTCTCTTCGCCAAGTCTACTTCGAAGGTGGGCTGGGTAGCGACACTCTCGACGGCGCCGCCTCCACGATCGCGCTGGTGGCCGATGGCGGGGATGGGTCGGACAGCCTGACAGGCGGGCAGTTATCCGACACGCTGAGGGGGGGCGCCGGCGACGACATGCTCGCGGGCAACCGGGGCGTCGATCTGCTCGACGGCGGAACCGGCGACGACCGCTTCGTCTGGTCCTTCGGCGACGGCGCCGATCGAATCCTCGGCGGCGCCGACCGAGATACGCTCGCCATCGTCGGTACGGCGGCGGACGACAGTCTGACTCTCCAGTTCGACGGCAGTGGGGTAGTTGTCGGTTCAGCCGACGCCGCCTCCACCGCGCTCCAGGTCAGCGACGTGGAGCTGGTCGACGTCCAAGGGGAAGACGGAGCTGATATCCTGAGCGTCGGCGGCCAGTCGGCGGCGACGCAGGTGGTCTTCCAAGGTGGGCGGGGAGCCGACATTCTCAACGGCGGCGAGGCGCTCTTCGCGTTGCGAGCCGACGGCAGCGCCGACGATGATACCCTGGTCGGCGGCTCCGGCAATGACAGCCTGCTGGGGGGCGGCGACGACGACGTGTTGCTCGGGGGCGAGGGGCTGAACACGCTGCTGGGCGAAACCGGCGACGACCAGATCGACGGCGGCGGGGCAGCGGACAATCTCGGCGGGGGCTCAGGTGACGATACGTTGAACGGCGGGGGAGGAGCGGATGTTCTCAGCGGCGGCGCCGGTGAAGACCTGATTTGGGGCGGAACCGGAGCCGATATCTTCCGCTTCACCGAATTGAGCAACGGCATCGCCGAAGGCGACATGATCGTCGATTACTCGGCCGCGGAAGGTGATAGCCTCGATCTGCCCGATGGCATCTCCTCGGTTGCCGACGCTTATCTACTTAACGATAAGCTGGTGGTGGTTCTCGACGGTGATAGCGACACTATCGAGTTGGTGGGCATCGACGACATTTCGGACGTCTTGTTCGTCTGATTCGACCTTACTCTCGTCTCGCCCGTGGTGTCCGTCAGAAAACGTGGGCGGTGAATTCCAGGTACGCGCGTTTGCGCAGAGCATGGATCGACTTCACCGCGGCGAGCAGGGTGGCGCGCTGGCGCTTGCTCAACGTCTCGGGGTCGACGTAATAGGTCACCTGTCGGCCGGCGCGGAAGTCGGCGATTTGCTGGCGGAGCAGCACGTCCGTGACGACGCGGAACGCCTCCGAGAGCTCGTCCCGCTCGCCGCTCTCGAGCACCCCCTTGTCGGCCAGCGCCGCGATTTGCCCGAGGGTGGAAGTCTCCTCGACACCCTCGCGCAACGCCAGCAGGCGAATGCCGCTGACGAGTGGCAGTGTGCCCGTGTACTTGAGGTTTACCTGGCCTCGATAGTCGCGGTTGTCGCGCTCGAGGACAAACCCGCCGAAGATGCCGAGCGCCACATTGTGTTCGAGTTTGTCCCGGTACATCTCACGAAGGAACGACCGATTGTTGCGGACCAAACCGGTGATGACATGTCGCAACTCACGGGCGAGTTCAGTCTGGCCCCACACCGGCTGGAAGTCGAAGAAGATGTCGGCGAGGCGAACGGAAACGAGACTGCTCTTGCGCGTCCACCGACCGACCTGATCGATCCACTGCCGCAGTGTCTTACGCCACAGCGGATTTACCGCCATGCAGTAGCCATTGCAGTAGGGGATGCCGGCCTCGTTCAGGTCTCGGCAGAGCCGCTCCGCTAACTCGAGAAAAAAGGCATCGGCTCGGGCGTGCTCGTCCTCGGGGTAATCGGCGATGATGAAGCCGTTATCCTGGTCGGGAAACAGGTAGTTCTCGCCGCGACCTCCCGAACCCATGACGATGGTGGAGGCGGCGGCTGGCGGATCACCCCAACCCTCCGCGGCCATCTGCCGCAGCGCCGATTTGCCGATACGGCGATACAGATCATTGTTGATGTGACTAAGAAGTTGCTGGATTTCCGGCGCGGGGAGATGATCGGCGAAGAGCTCGGCGAGAAGTTCCACTTGCGCCGACTTGATCTCCCGCAGGCGTGCGCCTGGGCCTTCGGGGGTGAGGCGGTCGATCTGCCGCATCAGTCCTTGCGACGCCGCGGCCAGAGCGTCGTGCAGGTAGAGGATGCCGACGAATAGCCCGGCCCGGTCGACGACAGGCATATGGCGAAGGTCGTGCCGCCGCATCCAGGAGATGGCTTGATAAAGATATTCGCGCCTTGCGATGGTCATGACCGGTGAGGTCATCACCGCCTCGACGGGCGTCTCGGGCGCCGCGCGAAAGGCGATCCGCCGGGTGATGTCCCGCTCGGTGAGGATGCCGATCGGCCGCTCCGATGCATCGAGAACGATCGCGCACGAAAGTTTGTCGCTCGCCAGGCTGTGAACCACCTCGGCGCAGCGCGCATCCGGCCGAACCACGAGAACGTCGGTTCTTGGCCGGGCGAAGTCCCGCACCAGCATGGTGAACACCGCGGTACGCGAACGACTACTTGCGTCGCGTCTGGAGGCTTGCATGTGTCTCGCAGTAGTGCGAAGGGGAATTACCTCGAAGTGACCTTGGCCGAGAATGAAGGGTAAGAGATCATACCATACCAAGTCGATACCCGCCCCGCCCTGTTCCAATTGCAATGCAGATCAGCCGTTCGTCGATGCGCGCCATATCGGACTCGCACATCTACCCCGATCTCCGTGCTCGCCGGTACCCGCGCCTGTTGTATCGGACTCTTGGAGATGTTAAAGAAGGCGCGAATGTGTCGAAGATCGTCGGCCCCGGGGAGGAGAGGGCGGTCGAAGACGAACAATGACGGGGCAGCGGGCCCGCTCGGCGCCAAGCTTCGCATCGGCCTTCACGGGAGGCGCAGGAGAGGCGCGCGTCGTCTTCTCGGCCACGGGAACGAGGAGTTCGGCTGAACGCCGATCGTTGCCGCGCGTGCGCGGGCATTCATTCAGCGGAGCGCCCGGCGTGGGGTCTTGGAGACGCGCCGGCAGTCCGACCGGAACGCTTCCGCTTGCTGAGCAAGGGAGAGCTGTGTGACGGCGAAGGTTGTCTGGCTGTTCGTGTTCGTCGTGCTCTACTGGAGCTATTGTATCTTCTGGGGGATTCGTGGCGCGCGACTGGCGACAACGGCTAGCGACTACTTCATCGCCGGCCGCAAGCTGTCGCTTTGGGTGTTCGTCTTGGCCGCGACTGCAACCTCCTTCTCCGGGTGGACCTTCATGGGACACCCTGGCCTGATTTACCGGGACGGGTTCCAATATGCCTTCGCCTCATTCTATGCGATCACTATACCTTTCACCGGCGTGGTCTTTCTCAAGCGGCAGTGGATGCTGGGGAAGCGATATGGCTATGTGACCCCCGGCGAGATGCTTGCCGATTACTTTCAGGGCCATGTCATCCGTGTCTTGACCGTTGTCGTCGCGCTCCTGTTCTCGATTCCTTACCTCGGCGTGCAACTCGGTGCTTCGGGTTATCTCTTCAACGTGCTCACGATCACGCCGGCCTACCCGACACGGTCTGGTCAGCAACGTCTTCGGAATGTGGGTGTTGGCGCTCGTCATACTGATCTACGTGGCCTCGGGGGGCCTGCGCGCGGTAGCTTACGTCGATACGCTGCAGTGTGTCCTGCTGTGGTTCGGAATTGTAATCGCCGGAATTATCGCTCTCGATGCGGTAGGCGGATGGCGCGCACTCAACATGGCGATGGCCGGCCTCGCGGATAGTTCTGTCGGCAGATGGGGAACCACCGGCGGAGTTGCGCTCAGCGGGGGAGACTACAACGCCTATTTCGCTATTCCCGGGGTCATTCAGTGGACGGCGGGGCTCGGCAAGGAGACGCCGGTCGGCGGCATCTGGACCGGGGTGATGATACTGACATACATGATGGCGCTGATGGGAATTCAGGCTGCCCCGGCGTTCACCATGTGGTCATTCTCGAACGCCAACCCGGCGCCATTCGCTCCGCAGGCAGTTTGGGCGTCGGCGGCCTGGATCGGCGGCACGCTGATCTTCTTCTCCGCCATCCAGGGCATGTCCGCGCAATTCCTCGGAGCCAACCCGCAGGTCACGGCGGCCGGGCTTGGCGATCGATTCGTCCAAAATCCCGCCCGTCGTGGCGGGAACGCCCGATGCTCTCGTGCCCTATTACTTCAACCTGATCGCCGAGAACACGCCCTGGCTGGTGGGGCTGCTGGCGGTGTGCGCGCTGGGAGCGATGCAATCGACCGGCGCCGCATACATGTCCACCGCCGGCGGGATGCTGACCCGCGATCTTTACAAGCGGTACCTCAATCCGAGCGCCACGCATCTGACGCAGAAGTTGTTCGGCCGGCTCGGCATCGCCTTCATCGTCATTTGCGCGCTGCTCGTCGCGACCTACTCGCGCGACGCCCTGGTCCTTCTCGGCGGCCTGGCGGTCGCGTTCGGCTTGCAGATGTGGGTGCCCCTGGTTTCCGTTTGCTACCTGCCGTGGATCACCCGCGCCGGCGCGACCGCCGGGCTGGCCGCCGGAATTGATCGTCGTGGCGATGACCGATTTGATCGGCCAGATGGTTTTTGGCGGCATGTTGCCATGGGGCCGCTGGCCCTTCACCATTCACTCGGCCGGCTGGGGAATCGCGTGCAACATCGCCGTGTGCGTCGATCGTGTCCGCGCTGACCCAGGACAGCAAGCAGCGCGCCCACCGCATGAAGTTCCACGGCTTCCTGCGAGAGCACACCCGGTTGCCGCCGGCCAAGCGCAAGCAGGTGCCGCTGGCTTGGGGGCTGACGCGTCGCCTGGTTCCTTGTCGGCGTCGGACCTTTCGCCGTGATCGGCAACTGGATCTTCGGCGAGCCCGACGCCGGGCGCGACGGCTGGCTGTTCGGCATCCCGTCGATCTGGGCCTGGCAGATCCTGTTCTGGTTGCTCGGCATCGGCCTGCTCTGGTTTCTGGCATACCACATGGAAATGGCGACGGTGCCGAAGAAGGATGTCGAGGCGCTGATCGATGACATCGGCGACACTACCTTGAAGCCCAGCACCTGATGTCGGGTCTGAACTTAACTTCTGCGATTTGTCAGGAGAGCTTGTCTGCCACATCCAGGGGTATTGCTGTAGAAAAGGAAGGGGCCAGAGACGAACTTCGTTAACCGTTTACCGGACGCCTCCCGATTTCGGCGTTGCTGCGCTATTCGGGGGATTACCTTGCATCCGAATGGTATCGTTGATCGCATCATTGACGTGTGGCTATATCGCCACTAAAAACGTAAGCTACTTTTGGCGCTTTTACTGGGAGGGAGCAAATGCAAGATTTGGAAGCGCGGCTGCACGCCGTCGCCGCGAAGCGATGGCGTATCGCCATCTGGCTGAGCGTCATCATGCTGATCGCCTACTACGGTTTCATTTTGCTGGTCGCGTTCAACAAGGCAGCTGCTGAGCAGGATCCTGGTCGATAACGTAACAACCGCGGTCGGCAGCGGGCCCGGACTTGTCGCTCGGCATTCTCCTCGGCGCACTGGTGATCGTATTCGGCGTGGGTGCTGACCCTGATCTACGTATACTGGGCCAACACCAAGTACGACCACGAGATCCATCGAACTAGCTCACCTGCGGGGGTAGGCGATGAGTACAGGCACCAACTACACCGCGATGCTGTTCTTCTTTATCTTCGTTGGCGCCACGCTGGTCATCACCTACTGGGCGGCGCGGCGGACGAAGACGGCGGAACACTTCTATGCGGCCGGCCGGTCGATTACCGGCTTCCAGAACGGGCTGGCCCTCGCCGGCGACTACATGAGCGCGGCGAGCTTTCTCGGCATCGCCGGCCTGGTGGCGCTGAACGGCTTCGACGGCCTGATCTACTCGACCGGCTGGCTGGTCGGCTGGCCGATCATCCTGTTCCTGATCGCCGAGCCGCTGCGCAACCTCGGCAAGTACACCTTCACCGACGTCGTCGCCTACCGGCTGCAGCAGAAGCCGGTTCGGGTCGCCTCGGCGATCGGCACGATGGCCGTCGTGCTGACCTACCTGATCGCCCAGATGGTCGGCTCGGGCACGCTGATCCAGCTGCTGTTCGGCCTCAACTACACCGTCGCCGTGATCATCGTCGGCGTGGTCATGATGACCTACGTGCTGTTCGGCGGCATGATCGCCACGACCTGGGTGCAGATCATCAAGGCCGGTCTGCTGCTCGGCGGCGCGACCGTGATGGCGCTGCTGGTGCTGGCCAAGTTCGGCTTCAATCCGGTCAGCCTGTTCGCCCAGGCGGCACAGTGCCGGCTGCGATCCGAACGCGCCGACCGGTTCGCAGCTGTTCTGCTACGGCCCGGGTGTGCTGGCCCCGGGCACCAAGGTGGTGACCGGAGCCTGGGACGCCGTCTCGCTCGGCATGGCGCTGATGTTCGGCACGGCCGGCCTGCCGCACATCCTGATGCGCTTCTACACCGTGCCGAACGCCAAGGCGGCGCGCGTCTCGGTGATGTGGGCGACGATCTGGATCGGCTTCTTCTATCTCGATCACCTTCATCCTCGGCTTCGGCGCGATGGTGCTGGTCGGGCAGAAGGGCATCCTGGCCGCCGGCGGCGGCGGCAACATGGCGGCGCCGCTGCTCGCGCAGGTCCTCGCCGGCAACGTCTTCTTCGGCTTCATCTGCGCCGTCGCCTTCGCCACCATCCTGGCGGTGGTCGCCGGCCTCACGCTGGCCGGCGCCGGCGCGCTCTCGCACGACCTGTGGGTCAACGTGGTCAAGCGGCGGCCATGCGCCGGAGTCGGAACAGCTCAGGGTTGCGCGAATCGCGTCGATCATCCTCGGCATCTGCGCCGATCCTCCTCGGCATCGTCTTCCAGGGGCAGAACGTCGCCTACATGGTCGGCCTGACCTTCTCGATCGCCGCATCCGCCAACTTCCCGGCGCTGGTGATGTCGGTGTTCTGGAAGAAGCTTCACCACCTGGGGCGCGGTCTGCAGCATCCTGTTCGGCACGATCGCGACGCTGCTGCTGATCTATCTCGGGCCGACCATTCAGGTCGATCTGTTGTTCGGCAAGGCGGGCGACGTTATTACGCCGGACCTGGCGGCGAAGGTGGCGGGAATTCCCGGGCTCGAGACGATGACCGCCGGGGCGAAGATCACCGCCGCTCATCTGGCGGCCTACGGCTCTTGGCTGAAAACGCAGTGGTGGTTCTTCCCGCTGAAGAACCCCTGCCTCTACACGATGACCGGCGCGTTCCTGGTCGGCATCATCGTTTCGCTGCTTGCGCCGGAAAGGACGGCGGAGGACGGCTTCGTCGAGGTCGAGCGGCGCGCGCTGCTGGGCGAGCCGCGGGGCGTTGCGGCGGAGTAATCGCATCTCGAATAGATGCGATCGCCTGCGCATACCGTCTCGGGCCGGAGGAGAAGTCCTCCGGCCCTTCCCTTTTCCGTCGCAATGCGAGACGTGCTAGGCTGTCGTTTCGTCAGCGAATGGTGAATGCTGACCCGCCGCGCGATTGACCGGGAAGAGCAAGATGCGCCCGAACGGTGCACGAGGGGATCCGGCTCGTGCCGGAGAATGGGGACCCGGGAATGATGAATGCCGAAGCGAGAGCCTTCATCGAGGAGGTGCGGCCCTTCGACGCGTTGAGCGCGGACGAGCTGGCGCGGGTCGCCGAACACCTGACGCCTGGCCGCTTCGCGCCGGGAGAGACCATCCTGCGCCGATTAGCTCACCCCAGCGCGCTGTTCGTGATCGCCGACGGCATGGTCGAGGAGGCGGATCAGGCGGGTCCGGTCGCCTTATACTCGCGCGGCGACACTTTCGATCCGATGGGTCTGATCAACGGGCGGAGCGAGAACAGCTTCATCTCGCGCGGCCGCAGCACGTGCTACCTGCTGCCGGCACAGTTGTTTCATGCATTGGCGCGAAGCAACAGCCAATTCCGCGAGCACTACCAGCGCGACCTCGGCCGGCGGCTGGACAAGGTCGTCGCCGTTCAGCAGCAACGGGAGGCATCGTCGTTCTTGTTGGCGAAGATCGGCGAGGGCCAGTTGCATCCGCCGGTCTTCGTCGATCCGCGGACGACGATTAAGCAAGCAACGCAGTTGATGCAGACGCACGAGGCGACGGCGGTGCTGGTCAGGGGCGAGCGCATCGGCATCTTCACCGAGCGAGACGTGCGCGAGCGCCTGGTGTTGATGGGAATGCCGGAAACGACTCCGATCGGCCCTCTCGCCAACTACGATCTGGTCACGCTCGATAGCGACAACTTTCTGTTCAATGCGCTGGTGCTGATGACCGAGCGCGCCATCCGTCACGTGGTGGTTACGCGCAAGGGCGAGATAGAAGGCCTGTTCGAACAGGCGGACCTGCTCGGCTACCTCTCCAACTCCTCATACGTCATCGCCAGCAAGATAGATCGCGCCGCCACGCCTCAAGAGTTGAAGGTCGCCAGCGAGGCCCTGCCGCGGTTGATCCGATCGCTGCTGAGTTGCAACGTGAAACCCCGCTACATCGCCCGAATTGTCACGGAACTGAATCGCAAGATCTTCAGGAAGATTTTTGCGCGCCTGGCGCCCCCGGAATTGCAGCATCGGTGCTGTCTGCTTGTCATGGGCAGCGAGGGGCGGGGCGAGCAGCTGTTGCGGACCGACCAGGACAATGGCCTTATCTTCCGCGACGACCCCGACGACCACGATCGGGCGGTCCTTGCCCTGCCGTTCAGCGAAGCATTGATCGAGCTCGGATATCCGCCGTGCGAGGGCAACGTCATGGTGTCGAATCCGGAATGGGCGAAGTCGCTCGCCGCCTTCAAGGCGGATCTCCGACACTGGGTCGCACAGCCTACCGGCGACGCCTTTCTGAAATTGGCCATTCTCCTGGACGCGAGCGCCGTCGCCGGCGACAGCGGTCTTCTTAGCGACTTGAAGGCGACCCTGCTGGATGCGGTCCGGCAGGAGGACGCGTTTTGTGGACACTTCGCCAAGCCGACGCTGGCGTTCCCCACGCCATTGGGGTTCTTCAACCGCTTCATCGTAGAAGAGAACGACGCCGGCGAGAAAGTCCTCGACATCAAGAAGGGCGGCATCTTCCCGATCGTGCACGGAGTTCGCAGTCTGGCCCTGGAGTACCGGGTTTCAGAGACAAACACCATCGGCCGCATTCAGGCGCTGAGCGGCCGCGGACCGTTCGGCGAAAACTTCACCGCCGACCTTATCGAAGCCTTCGACTTCATGGCGATGTTACGATTGCGAGAACAGTTCGCCGCCCTCGACCGCGGCGAACGCTACGGCAACACCATCAACGTCGATCGCCTCGGCAGTTTCGAGCGCAATCTGCTGCGTGATTCGCTCAAGATCGTTAAGCAATTCAAGTCGGATGTTGCCCACCATTTTAGGTTACAGCTTTTGACTTAGCATCGGCGGCTTAAGTCCGGCCCGGCGGCGTTGTATACACGTACCCGGCGGGCAATGCGGTTGAGCATTCGCTCCGGGCCAAAAACTAAAAGCGGCGGTGTTCTGGAGGGCTTCGGGCTAATGACCGGCGGCGGCTGGGTGATCCTGATCGTGAGTGCCGCGGCGCAGGTTGCGGTCATGGCTTTGCTCGGGTGGGCGATGTGGGACGGCTTCACCGCCGAGCAACGGCTTTGGGCCGTGAACCTGCTGCAGTCCGCTGCTGGACTGCCGTTCCTGGCGCTGGTCGCGAATGCCGGGATCCTGTGCCTCGCGCTCGTCATTACCTTCACGCGCTGGGTGAAGCCTCTGCGAGGAATTGCCGAGGCGGCGCGGCTGATCGCGACGACCAATCCCAAACATCGGGTGCAGGTCAGCGGCGGCTCGGAAGTCCGCGATGTCGCTTCCGCCGTTAATTTATTGGCGGGGCGCTTTCAGGCGTTGGGCGAGGAAGTGGAGGCGCGAGTCCGCGAAGCGAACGCACTCGTGGAAGAAGAGAAAAACACCCTCGCGGCCTTGATGTCGAAGCTGACGCAGGGCGTTCTCGTCTGCAATCCGGAGGGCCGCATTCTCCTCTACAATCCGCGCGCGCAACGCCTTCTCGAGGGACAGGCCCGACAGAGCGGCGCCGGCGACTGGATCGGCCTCGGCCGATCGGTCTACGGGGTCATCGACGAAAGCCTGATCAAGCACGCGATCGGCAACATCCGCCATCGCCTGGGTTCCCGCGACGGCAGCTTGTTGGTTCCATTCGTTGCGCCGAGGCCCAATGGGCAGCTGCTCAGCGCGCATCTGGTGCCTATTCTCGACCACGACGGCGGCCTGCGCGGTTATATCCTGACCTTCGAGGACATCACACGACAGTTCGGCGCGGAAAGCCGTCGCGGCTTCCTGCTGCAATCATTAACGGAAGGACAGCGTTCCGGCATCGGTGGTATTCGCGCGGCGATCGAAACAGTGCTCGCATATCCCGATATGGAGGAGAGCGGCCGACAACAGTTCTTCGAAGTTATTCGCGACGAAGCCCTTAAGATGAGCCAGCACCTCGACCATCTGGAGGCGGAGTACGGTCAGGAACTAAAGCGACAGTTGCCGGTCGAGCAGATCTTGGGGAGCGACTTGCTGGGCGCCGTCGAGCGCACGCTGAAGGATACGAGAGGGCGCGATATCGCCGTTACCGCGCCGGTGGAGCCGGTGTGGCTGAAGGTCGACAGCTACGCGATCATTCAGTGCCTCATCTTCCTCATCGATCAGCTTGGGGAGTGGTGCAGGGCGGACGACCTCACGCTCACGCTGGAGACGAAGCGCGCGCTCGCTTCGTTCGAATTGCGATGGTCGGGGGCGCCCTTGCATATGGAAGCGTTGCACCGCTGGGGAATGCGCAACGTCTCCGTCGATAGCAGAAACCCTTCGAAATCGTTTTTCGAGTTGATCGAGCAGCATGGCGGGGCGGTTTGGCCGGATCCCGCCGGGCCGAATGGGCGTCCCTGCCTCCGCGTGATCCTGCCGGTAAGCGAACTGGACGCGGGCGCGATGGAAGCCCGGTCCGACGACGACTTCGGCCACGACTTCGATTTCCACCTGTTTGAGGATCGCGGCGAGCAGCGGGACCCGGTCAGCCAGCCCCTCGACAAGTTGAGCATCACCGTCCTCGACACCGAGACCACCGGCCTCGATCCGGATCAAGGTGACGAGATCATCGCCATCGGCGCGATCCGCATCGTCAATGGCAGAATCCTGCGAAGGGAGAGATTTCGACACTTTCGTGCGGCCGAAGCGTGAGATCTCGGAGCAAGCTCGCGCCATTCACGGCATCACCAGCGACATGCTGCGCGGCGAGCCGCCGATCGACGAAGTCTTGCCGAGGCTGCGTAAATTTATCGAGGATACCGTCATCGTCGGCCACAATGTCGACTTCGACATGCGCTTCTTCGCGGTGGCCGGCGGAGCCAACGGCGCCGTGTTCTCAAATGCCGTGCTCGACACGCTTCTCCTCGATTATACGCTCAACCCGCACCAGGAAGACAAGAGCCTGGAGGCGATCGCCGCCCGGTTGGGTTTGCAAGTGACGGGCCGACATACCGCGCTGGGCGACGCGCTGAGTACGGCGGAGATCTTCCTGGCGCTCGTTCCGCTCCTGACCGAGCGTGGCATAAGAACACTGGGCGATGCGGTGGCCGCGTGTAAGGCCAGCCCGTACGCGAGCATGACGGCATGAGCATCGGGGCTTGACCCGCCAGCCGACGCGGCGCTTCGCAGTCGTTCTCTCGGCCGCCGGCTTGGCGCTCGTTGTTCTCTGGTCTTTGCTGAAGCCGTACCTGTACGACGCGCCGCCGGGAGACTACGAAGTGCGGCAGGGCGATATCCTGTTGACCGACGGGAAGTACGACGCGGCGATAGAACGGTTCGAGGCGGCGCTCGCCGTCTCGCCCGATCATCGCGGAGCGCTGATGGGGAAGGGAATAGCCTTCTTGCAGAGTGGTCGCCCGGCACAGGCCGAAGCGGCCTTCACCCACCTCATCGACATGTTGCCACGGACGCTCGCGGCGGACGATGCCACTGGCCGCGGGGTGCTGTCGGGTGCATACGCCAATCGAGGCATTCTGCATGACCGGCTGGGGAGGTATGAGGCCGCTCTCGCCGACTACGAACAGGCGCTGGCGATCGACCCGGAAGCCGTCGAAGGGCCGGGACTTCTGCATCGGATCCTTTACGGCGACGCTCGTCCGGCGGCGGTGCGGCAACGCGCCGCATACCTGCAACGCCAACTCGCCCTGCCCGAGAGCGAACGCGTCATGCGCGTGCCTGAGCTGGACGAACGCCAACGCATGTACAAGCCTTGACATGCCACGACGGGTTAGGAGGATTGCCGCTTGCGCGCGAAAGGGGGAACAGAGCTTTGCAACATCCACTCATTCTCTATTCCACGAACACCCGCATTGCCCACATGATCGCCAAGCACTACTACAACGACCTGCATTACGCATGGTGCAGTCCGTTCAGCGGCTCTCCGATCCAGAACGCCTTCGACAGGGTCGAGCCGCCTTCATCGAGCCCGCTCAGGATCTATCGGAGCCTGCACGATGACGTGACCGCCCCTGACCTGCACAGCGACAAGATAAGCCAGAATCGCAGCGGCCTGATCCGCGGAGCGAGCGCCAAACGTCAGGCCGGTGTCATCGATGAGAAGACGGAGCGGGCGATCGTCGCCGTGGTCGAGCGAGCCGAGATCAATTTCTTTCAGCCGTGGCTTTATGTCATACCCTTCGCCGCGGCCGCTGCACTCGCGAAGCCGGTTCCGTTGGAACAGCGAGCCCATCCGTTCTCGGAAGAGTATATTATCGAAAGCCTGCCGAGAGCCTTCTTCGACATCGTCGTGCTTCCGCTGTAGGAGTTTCTCATGAGCGTCGATCTAGCAAGTATCCTTGGAACGCTGAGCAGAAGCATCCTTGCCGAAGCTGTTCATCGCGCGATGCGAACGATCAACTATCGTGATGGCGCCGACAACATGATAGCCGGCTTGCAACACGACGCCCCGGCGGACGAGGCGGCGGAAGCAGCCCTGGTGACCCTACGCAGCATCGAAAATGAAGAGAACCGGCGGATATCCGATCTGAGTGATGAGCAGGCGACGAAATACGTGCGAGGCCTTTCCACGCTGCTTGAGGAGCGGTTCAAGAAAGAACTCGAATTGGACGAGACGGAAGGCAACCGGAAGCTGGAAGAGCTTCGCGCCCTCGAGCCCTGAGCTGGCGATTAGGGACGGCGGAGCTCTGTGTCGTTGAAGAACTCGACAATAGGTGCTTCGCGCGATAATGCGTCGCGCCCCGCTCACAAGGAGGAAAAACAATGGCGCAATCGACGAAGTCGGAACAGCGGTTCCTGTCGGATGAAGAACTTGGCTTTGTCTCGCAAAGCCATCACCCGGCGCTGCGGGATCTCCCCGAAGATGCTCTACAGTCATTGATCAAGCTGCTGCGCGACCGGCGTGATCGGGCTGGCGACATCGCCCGTCGGCAGCGCCGGGAGATGCGGGGAAAGGCGCCGCCGGCCGGATCGAGGCCGGCCACCGACGACAGCGGCACGCGCATGAAACGACAGATACTCGCGGCGGCTCTGAAGCGAGCGAACAAGGAGCGACAACGGCGGCACTACAAGGCGGCGCGGGCAGAACAGGTCGCCTCGGCGCGACGGGCGTTGGCGATGAAGCGCGCCAGCGCCGGCAGGTCACACCGACCTTCGTCCGCCGACACGCCCGGAGAGGGGATGCGCGCCAATCCCAGTCAGCGCGCGCCAGACCTCGTCCGGCCGATGGAAGTCGGTCGCGTCTCGCAGTTCGTCAAGAACGCGCAAGCCCGTCGCGACGCCAAGTAGCCGCCACGGCCAGACCGCGCTCACTCCAGCCCGAGCACGTCGCGCATCGAGTAGAGGCCCGGCGGCCGGCCGGCGCACCACAGAGCGGCGCGGACCGCGCCCTTGGCGAAGATGGCGCGCGAGGATGTTCGGTGGGTGAACTCCAGGCGCTCGCCCTCGCCGGCGAAGATCACTGTGTGCTCGCCGACAACGTCGCCGCCGCGCAGCGTGGCGAAGCCGATCGTGCCCTTCAGCCGTTCGCCGGTATATCCGTCGCGCACCCTCACCGCCGCTTCCTCGAGAGCGATCCCCCGCCCATCGGCGGCGGCCTGGCCCAGCGCCAGCGCCGACCCGGACGGCGCGTCGACCTTGTGGCGATGATGCATCTCGACGATTTCGATGTCGTAGTCTGGCCCGAGGATGCGCCGCGACGCGCCGCGTCAGGCCGAGCAGCACGTTGACGCCGACGCTCATATTGGCGGCGACCAGGACCGGCACGCGCCGGGCCGCCTCGGTCAGCGCCTCCCGGTGCTCGACGCCCAGGCCGGTGGTGCCGACGACCAGCGCGGTGCCGTGCTCCTCGGCGTTGCCGGCATTCTCGAAGGTGGCGGCGGGACTGGAGAAGTCGATGACGACGTCGGCCACGGCGAACAGCTGCGACGGATCGTCGCCGACGCGAATGCCGGTCGGCGCAACGCCGGCGAGCGCGCCCAGATCACCGCCGACTGCGAAATGGCCGGTTGCCTCGAGACCGCCGACGAGGCTAGCGCCGGTCGTCTCCAGCACCGTCTGCATCAGCATCCGCCCCATCCGCCCAGCGCAGCCGGCAACTCCGATCCGCATGACCTGTTCCTCGCCGCCCCGGTTTTCTTGTTCCCTCACCATATCCTCTCCCGAGGGGAGAGGGATGCTTACTCCCGTTGCCCGCTCCGCTCCGCTCCCTCTGCCAGGGGAGAGCGACGGGGTGAGGCGGTGCGCCGGCTACTCCCGCAACTCCTGCCAGAGTTCCTTCACCTTGGCGAAGAAGCCGTGGCTTTCCGGGCTGTGGTCTTCGTCGCCGCCGCCGTCGGCAAACTCCTGCAACAGCTTGCGCTGCTTTTCGGTGAGATTGACCGGTGTTTCCACCATTGCTTCAACGTACATGTCGCCGCGCGCCTGGCTGCGCAGGATCGTCATTCCCTTGCCGCGCAGCCGGAACGTCTCGCTGCTCTGGGTGCCCGGCGGAATGCTGATACGCGCCCGCTCGCCGTTGACCGTCGGCACTTCGATGGTGCCGCCGAGCGCCGCCGTGGTCATCGGCAGCGGCACGCGACAGTGGATGTCGGCGCCGTCGCGGCGAAACAGCCGATGCGGCGCCACCGTCACGAAGATGTAGAGATCGCCCGGCGGACCGCCGCGGACGCCGGCCTCCCCCTCGCCGGCGAGCCGGATGCGGGTTCCATCCTCGACACCCGACGGAACCGTCACCTGCAGCGCCTTCTCGCGCTGCACCCGGCCGGCGCCGCTGCATGAGCGGCAGGGATCGCGGATCATCTGGCCGCTGCCGCCGCAACTCGGGCAGGTACGCTCGACCGTGAAGAACCCGGACTGGGCACGCACGCGCCCGGCCCCCCTACAGGTAGCGCAGTTGTCGGGGGCTGCGCCGGCTGCCGAGCCGCTCCCCTTGCAGGCGTCGCAGCGCACGGCGGTGGGCACGCGGACCGTCGATTTCGAACCGGCGAACGCCTGCTCGAGCGTGATCTCCAGATTGTAGCGCAGGTCGGAGCCGCGACCGGTCGCGCGACCGCCGCCGCGCCGGCCGCCCATGAACTCGCCGAACATCTCCTCGAAGATATCGGCGAAGCCGGTGCCGAAGCCGGGCCCGAAGCCGCCCTCGCCGGCCGCGCCATGCTCGAACGCGGCGTGGCCGAAGCGATCGTACGCCGCGCGCTTCTGGTCGTCCCGCAGGACCTCGTAAGCCTCGTTGATGTCCTTGAAGCGACGCTCCGCATCCTTGTCACCCGGATTGCGATCTGGGTGACATTGCAGGGCCAGCTTGCGGTAGGCCTTCTTCAGGTCGTCCTTGCTCGACTCCCGCTCAACCCCCAGAACGCGATAGTAGTCCTCTTTCGCCATCATTCGTCATCCGCGGAGAGTGAAGCACTCGATACGCATGGCTGACGGTCCCGCCGGTGGGGCGGGACAGCCTGTTCAAGCCGCGCCGCGAGACTAGCTCGCCTTCTTGTTCTGCTCCGGATCGACCTCTTCGAACTCCGCGTCGACCACCTTCTCGTCCGCGCCGCCGGACGCGCCGCCAGTTGCGCCAGCGCCCGCGGCTCCGGCGCCAGCCCCCGCCTGTCCCTGGGTCGCCCGATACATCGCCTCGCCGAGCTTCATCCGCGCCTGGCCGAGAACTTCCGTCTTCGACTGTATGGCGCTGACGTCCTCGCCGTCCATGACGCCCCTCAGGTCAGCCACGGCGCGCTCGACAGCCTCCTTGTCGGCGGCGGCGATCTTGTCGCCATACTCCTTCAGATCCTTCTCGGTCGAGTGGATCATCGCATCGGCGTTGTTGCGCGCCTCCACGCGCTCGCGACGCCGTTTGTCGTCGGCCGAGTGCATTTCCGCTTCCTTGACCATCCGCTGGATGTCGGCATCATTGAGGCCGCCGGATGCCTGAATGCGGATCTGCTGCTCCTTACCTGTCGCCTTGTCCTTGGCGGAGACGTTGACGATGCCGTTGGCGTCGATGTCGAAGGTTACCTCGACCTGCGGCACGCCGCGCGGCGCCGGCGGGATGCCGACCAGATCGAACTGACCCAGCAGCTTGTTGTCCGACGCCATCTCTCGCTCGCCCTGGAAAACGCGGATCGTCACCGCCGTCTGATTGTCGTCGGCGGTGGAGAACACCTGGCTCTTGCGGGTCGGGATGGTCGTGTTGCGGTCGATCAGCCGCGTGAACACGCCTCCGAGCGTCTCGATGCCGAGCGATAGCGGCGTCACGTCGAGCAGCAGAACGTCCTTGACCTCGCCCTTCAGCACACCCGCCTGAATGGCGGCGCCGATCGCCACCACCTCGTCCGGGTTGACGCCCTTGTGCGGCTCGCGGCCGAAGAACTGCTTCACCTTCTCGATGACCTTAGGCATGCGGGTCATGCCGCCGACCAGCACCACCTCGTTGATCTCGGCGGCGGTCAGGCCCGCGTCCTTCAGCGCGGCGCGGCACGGCGCGATCGTCTTGTCGATGAGTTCCTCGACTAGCGCCTCCAGCTTGGCGCGCGTGAGCTTGATGTTCAGGTGCTTCGGCCCGGACGCGTCGGCGGTGATGAATGGCAGGTTCACTTCCGTCTGCATCGTCGAGGACAGCTCGATCTTCGCCTTTTCCGCTGCCTCTTTCAGGCGCTGTAGCGCGAGCCGGTCGTTGCGCAGGTCGATGCCCTGCTCCTTTTTGAACTCGTCCGCGAGATAGTCGAGGATCCGCTTGTCGAAGTCCTCGCCGCCAAGGAACGTGTCGCCGTTCGTCGACTTCACTTCGAACACGCCCTCGCCGATCTCCAGGATCGAAATGTCGAAGGTGCCGCCGCCGAGGTCATAGACGGCGATCGTACCGGCCCCCTTCTTCTCCAGCCCGTAGGCGAGGGCCGCGGCGGTCGGCTCGTTGATGATGCGCAGCACCTCGAGGCCGGCGATCTTGCCGGCGTCCTTGGTCGCCTGGCGCTGGCTGTCGTTGAAGTAGGCCGGAACGGTTATGACCGCCTGCTTGACCTCCTCGCCAAGGAAGCTTTCCGCCGTCCCCTTCATCTTCTGCAGGATGAACGCGGAGATTTGCGACGGGCTGTACTTCTTGCCCTGCGCCTCGACCCATGCATCGCCACCCGGACCATCGACGATCCGGTAAGGGACCATGCCCTTGTCCTTCTCGGTGATCGGGTCATGGTAGCGCCTGCCGATCAGGCGCTTGATGGCGAACAGCGTGTTTTCCGGATTGGTTACCGCCTGACGCTTCGCCGGCTGGCCGACCAGCCGTTCGCCGGAATCGGCGAAGGCGACGATCGAAGGCGTCGTACGGGCTCCCTCGGTGTTTTCGATGACGCGAACGTCCTTGCCTTCCATGACGGCAACGCAGGAGTTCGTGGTGCCGAGGTCGATGCCGATAACTTTGCTCATTTGTTACACCTCTCTTGCGGCGAGTCCGCGCGACCCACCTGGCGTTGCGTGGACCCCCTTGGTGGCCTTGCGAAAAGGATTTATCCGGTACGTTGTCTCGGCGCGTTATATATGCGGGGGTTTTCAGGCGCGCAACCGGACGGCGTGGAGTTTGCGGCGCCCTGGCTCGCCAACTGGTCAGAAGCGCGGCGCTTCGTTTCGAAACGATCGCTCAACGCCGATCGCATGCGCGCGGGCTGGTGACCAGACGATGATCGCGCGGCGGGCCCAGGCGCCGCGCTGAAGCAAAGGCGGCGCGAGCCCGAGATCGCAAGGAAGGGGAGGCCATGAGCTCCGCCAGTGGCGGCCCGCAACGAACCCTCGCGGTGCTCGAAGCGAGCGGCGTCAGCAGCTCCCGGACAAGTTGGGAGCGTCTTCTGGCGCTCAACTACGCTACGCTGGTCGAGCCAGGTTCCACCATCATCGACATCGGCGGTAAGAAGGGCCGGCATGTCGCCTGTTTCCTCGACGTCTTGCGCGCCGAGCGGGTTTACGTCTTCGAGCCCAATCCGGCGATGGCCGACATCCTGCGCCGGCGGTTCGCGGCGTATCGCAATGTCACCGTCATCGAGACGGCCCTCTCCGATCACGCGGGTGCGGAAGAGTTTATCGTAAACCTTGGCGCGCCCGGCGAGTTGGGACTGAGGCAACGCGCCTATAGCAATCCGGACCGCGCCCGCCTCCAGCGGATCGCCGTGCCGGTAGGACGGCTCGATGACCAGGTCTTCGAACGTCCAGTTCACTACGTGAAGATCGATATCGAAGGGGGCGAGATCGGCGCACTGCGGGGCGGCCGTGACTTTCTCGCCAGGCACAGGCCGCTGCTCTCCGTGGAATATGGTCGGCCGAGCTACTCCGTCTACGGTCACACGGCGGACACGCTCTACGAAGAAGCAGTAGCGCTCGGCTATGCCATTTGCGACCTTTTCGGCAATGTCTTCGGGTCATTGGACGAGTGGCGGGCGTGCGTCGACCGGCTGTATTGGGACTATCTGATGATTCCGGACGAACGGCTGCGGGCCACAGCGGCGGCGCGCGCCACGATCGCTCGCCGCGCCACGGTCGAGTTGCACCGACAGTCGCGCCTGTTGACGCTGGCCCGCCGCCTGCCCTTCTTGTCGCGGCCGATCGCGCGGCGGCTCAAGCGTCTTGCGTGATCTCGCAACGAAGTCACAGGGAGGATCGGAATGACGGTCAGCGTACCTGTCCGCGTCGAACGTCTGGATAGTCGCTTCGAGGCGCTGATGCCCGCCGACACCACGGCCGAAGTGATTGCCGATCTCGGCGTCGTCGAGGGGCCGCACTGGCTTGAGGGGCCGGTCTGGGACAGGCGCAACGACTGCCTGCTGTTTTCCGACGTCAAGGCCAACGCTATCTATCGCTGGGATTCGCGAGACGGCGTTCGGCTGTTCATGCGGCCGAGCGGCTACACCGGCCCCGACCCGGCGCCCATGGAGGAGCCTGGCTCGAATGGACTTGCGTTCGATCGGGATGGACGGCTGCTGATCTGCGAGCACGGCGACCGGCGCGTCACCCGGCTCGAGCCGGACGGACGCAAGACGGTGCTCGCCGATCGGTATCAAGGCCGCAGGCTGAACAGTCCCAACGACCTGGTCTGCCATAGCAACGGCGATATCTACTTCACCGACCCGCCGTACGGGCTGCCCGGGCGCTTTGATGATCCCGGCAGAGAGCTGCCGTTCAGCGGCGTCTTCCGCATCGCCGCCCAAGGCGCGCTGAGCCTGGTTCTCGACTCCATTCTGGTTCCGAACGGCATCGGCTTCTCACCCGACGAAAGAACGCTCTACGTGACCGATGGCGGTCCGGATCGGAAACGCTGGCTGGCGTTCACGGTCGCCGACGATGGCTCGGCGGGCGAGGGGCGCGTCCTGTTCGATGCGGCGAATTTGCCCGGCCTGGGCAGCCCCGATGGCCTGGTCGTGGATCACGCGGGTAACATCTTCGCCACTGGCCTCGAACGCGCATTCGTCTTCGCTCGGGATGGAACCCACCTTGGGTCGATGTTTCCGGGATCGCTGACATCCAATGTCGCCTGGGGCGAGGATGGATCCTCGCTGTTCATCACCGCCGACACGCGCCTGCTGCGACTGCGACTGGGCACCCGCGGCGTCTTCATCTGAGTACGTGGGCTAGCTTCATAGGCGCTTTGGGTTTCACACCGGGGAGTGCTAGAGTCGGGCCGCGGTGCGTGAGACGTCGAAGGGAGAGGGGATCTAGAAATGAAACACCGAAGCCGAAAGACAAGCATCGCACGCGCCCGGACCCTTTACTCCGCCACTGTCCTGGTGACGGCCGCATGGTGCGGCGCGGCGGCCGCCGAGGAGCAGGTCAGCTACAAGCTGGACGTGCAGCCCATTCTGGAGAGCCGCTGCTCCTCGTGCCATCAGCCCGGCGGCGAGGGATATCAGACGAGCGGGCTCGACCTCACCAGCTACCAAGGGCTGATGAAGGGAACGAAGCACGGCCCGATCGTCGTCCCCGGTGATCCGCTCACCAGCAATCTGATCGTGCTGGTCGAGGGGCGCGCTCACCCTGAAGTGCGCATGCCGCATGGCCAGCGTCCGCTGCTGAAGCAGCAGACCGAGATCCTGCGGCTATGGGTGAAGCAGGGCGCCAAGGACAATTGAGCCCAGCCACTATCGCACACGGACTTCGTGGGTCGAGCTGAGGAGCAGCTTAGCGACCGGTAGGGAGCGGGGAAGATCCGCAAGGAGCTGGAAGTCGCGATCGCGTCTTCCGTTTTTTTACCGGGTTACTTACGTGAGCTCAGAAATGGCATCAGCTTGATCGTGTGGAATTGCCCGCTTAGCCATCAACAACTTCAACAATGCGTCGACGATTTCAGGCATCCGCTTACCAGCAAAAGCTCCGATGGGCGCTTTGAATGTTTCCTTTTGCGTGCGGAAGGAGATGTACACTTGTAGCAGCCAGTAAGTTCGGAAAAAAGACCCAATCTTAAACACATGACACCATAGTTTAATATCTTGGGACTTCATGATGTCGGCGTAAACACTATCGCCATCTGTTGGCAAGTGTTGCATGGTCCATAGCAGTTTTGCCGCACTTGTGTCAATCGGTGCGATTATATAAGCAGATCCATTTAGGTATAAGTCAGACACGGAACGTGGAGCGGTAACAAACTGGACGCCTTCCGCGGAAGAAAGCGCTCGACTGCACACTTGCAGATCATCTACTTCGTGTTGGCTTATTGCCTTTATGCGCATGGCCGCCTTATGTCCGTTGTTATCTCAAACAAGTACAGTATACCATTGTCATGCGCTCGCGGCATCGGCGGGTAGAGACTTCTTTGGAGAGAGAGCATGGGCAAGCGAGCAAACGGCACAGCCGTACGCCTGATGACGTACGTGTCAGCAGGATGAACTCGTCCTGAGCGAACGATTACTTCAAATGATAAAACGCAAGTTCATTCTCGGTCTCATTTGAAAATGCGGCGAGGGCGGACGACGAGCGGTGAGTACCCGCCTGACCTCATCGGCTATGAGCGCACGTCGGCGACTTAGAGACCAGTCCACTGCGCGTGTTCAGTGCACGTCGGACCAGATTTGGCGTTTCAGCGCGTACAGCAATCCGGTTAGGACGATCAGGAAGAGCAGCACCGAGATGCCCATCCGCTTGCTGTCCTCCAGATTGGGCTCGGAAGCCCAGGCGAGGAAAGCCGTGACATCCTGCGATTGCTGATCGAGGGTCGCCTGGGTGCCGTCGGCATAGGTCGACGCGGTCGTCGGACAGCGGCGGCGGCATTGCGATCTGGTGGCCGGGGAAGTACTCGTTGTAGTACATCCCCTCGCTGAGCTGGAAACCCTCCGGCGGCGGGTCGCGGTAGCCGATCGAGCACCGCGTGGGTATAATCGGCTCCGCCCTTACGCGCCTCGACGATCAGCGACAGATCGGGCGGCAAGGCGCCGTTGTTGGCGGCGCGGGCGGCCTGAGCGTTGGGAAATGGCGAGGGCACGCGGTCGGCCGCCCTGGCCGGCCGCATGAACATGTCGCCCTCGTCGTTCGGCCCGTCCTGAACCTCGAATTCGGCGGCGATCGCCTGCGACCTGCTCGGGCGTGAAGCCGAGCGCCTCCAGGTTGCGGAAGGCGATGAACTGCAGGCCGTGGCAGGAGTGGCAGACTTCCTTGTAGACCTGATAGCCGCGCTGCAGCTGCGCTCGGTCGAAGGTGCCGAACAGGCCGGAGAAGCTCCATTCCTCGGAGGGGATCTGCGATACCTCGAGAGCTTGGGCACCGCGCCGCCCCCAGGCCAAGCGGCGAGAGTGGCGGCGGCAAACAGTCTTCTTCTTCATTCCGCGACCCCCCGTGCCGGAATACCGACGCCGGCGGGCGTGACGGCGGCGCTGATCGATGCCGGCAGCGGCCGTGGCCGCTCCAGGAAGCCCAACAGCGGGATGACGATGAGGAAGTGGGCGAAGTAGTATGCGGTCGCGACCTGCCCAAGGATGACGAAGTATCCTTCCGGCGGATTGGCGCCGACGTAGCCCGAGGACGAAGCAGTCGACTAAGAAGATCCAGAAGAACTGCTTGTAGAGCGGCCGGAAGCGGGCGCTGCGGACCGGCGACCGATCCAGCCACGGGCAGGAACAGCAGGATCAGGATCGAGCCGAACATGGCGACCACGCCGATCAGCTTCGCCGGAATGAACCCCCAGATAGTCGAAGGTGATCGCCCGCAGGATCGCGTAGAACGGCAGGAAGTACCATTCCGGCACGATGTGCGGCGGCGTCACCAGCGGATTGGCCTTGATGTAGTTGTCCGGCTCGCCAAAGAAGTTCGGCGCGAAGAAGACGAAGCCGAGATAGATCAGCATGAAAACGCCGAGCCCGAACATGTCCTTGATGGTGTAGTAGGGCGTGAACGGGATCGTGTCCTGCGGCCCCTTGACGTCGATGCCGAGCGGGTTGTTCGACTTGCTGGTGTGCAGCGCCACCAGGTGCAGAAACACCAGCGCGAAGATGATGAACGGCATCAGGTAGTGCAGCGAGTAGAAGCGGTTGAGCGTCGCGTTATCGACGGAGAAGCCGCCCCACAGCCAGGTGACGATGCTTTCGCCGACCAGCGGGATCGCCGAGAACAGGTTGGTGATGACGGTGGCGCCCCAGAAGCTCATCTGCCCCCACGGCAGCACGTAGCCCATGAAAGCGGTCGCCATCATCGCCAGCAGGATGAATACGCCCAATAATCCACAGCAGCTCGCGCGGGTTCTTGTAGGAGCCGTAGTAGAGGCCGCGGAACATGTGGATGTAGACGACGATGAAGAACATCGACGCCGCCGTTCATGTGCAGGTAGCGCATCAGCCAGCCGTAGTTGACGTCGCGCATGATGCGCTCGACGCTCTCGAAGGCGTAGTCGACGTGCGGCGTGTAGTGCATCGCCAGGAACACGCCGGTGGCGATCATGATCACCAGCACGATGCCGGCGAGCGAGCCGAAGTTCCACCAGTAGTTCAGGTTCTTCGGCGTGGGATAGTCGACCAGGTCGGCCTGCATCATCGAGAAGATCGGCAGCCGGCGATCGATCCAGCCGACGATCGGGTTCTTCCAGGTTCGCGCTTCCATGGCGATGATCCTCAGCCGATCTTGATGGTGTTGTCGTCGGTGAATTCGTAGGGCGGCACGGCCAGGTTCTTCGGCGCCGGGCCCTGGCGGATCCGCCCCGAGGTGTCGTAGTGCGAGCCGTGGCAGGGGCAGAACCAGCCGCCGAAGTCGCCGCGCGGCTCGCCCGTCTTCTGGCCCAGCGGAATGCAGCCCAGGTGCGTGCAGACGCCGACCAAGACCAGCCACTCCGGCTTCTTCACCCGCTCGCTGTCCGGCTGCGGGTCGACAAGATCGCGCCAGCGGCGTGTTTTCGGCCGCCTGGCTATGTCCTGCTCCGAGCGGTGGTCGATGAACACCGGCTTGCCCCGCCAGACAACGGTGATGCGCTGGCCGACCTCCACAGGCGATCAGATCAACGCCGGTCGACGCCAGCGCCAGCGTGTCGGCGGCGGGGTTCATGGAATCGATAAAGGGCCAGGCGGCCAGCGCCGTGCCGACTATGCCGACCGCGCTGGTGGCGATCAGCAGGAAGTCCCGCCGTGTCTCCCCTTCGTCCAGATGCGGAGGAGAGGTTGACACCATTTCTGCCATTGGAAGTCCTCGTTGATCATTCCGGGGCTGGAGTCGAGCTTCGTTCGTACCGCCCCCATGAAGACGTCGCGGCCGATCCCGCCGCCGCGCCTCTTCCGTTGCCGCGCTTGACGCCCGACCGTCAGAAGACCGCATCGGCCGCCTTATTTGTCTTGCCCTCCGGCTCGCGGCATGTTGTCGCCGCGGTGCGAAAGGCAAGGCCGCAGCTATAATGCAAAAGCCTCAAACAGAAAAGACCGATATCGACGCCTCGACGTAACGCCCACGGGACCTGAAAGCGTCATGCGTCTCGCCCTCTATGAGCCGGACATCCCGCAGAACGCCGGCACCATCATCCGGCTGGCGGCGTGCCTCGGGGTCGCTGTCGACCTCATCGAGCCGGCCGGGTTTCTGCTCGGCGACCGGCAGTTCCGCCGCGCCGGCCTCGACTATCTCGCGCTTGCGGCGCTTCGCCGCTATCCTTCCTGGCGAGCGTACCGGGCCGATCACGAGCCTGGGCGGTTGCTGTTGCTGACGACGCGCGGCGAGACGGTGTACACCAGCTTCCGATTTCAGCCGGAGGATGCGCTGCTGCTGGGGCGCGAGAGCGCCGGCGTCCCGGAGGCGGTGCACGCGGCCGTAGACGCCCGACTGCGCATACCGATGCTGCCGGGCGCCCGCTCGCTGAACGTCGCCGTCGCCGCCGCGATGGTTCTCGGCGAGGCGCTGCGGCAGAGCGGCGGACTGCCGCGGTCCTGAGACCGTAGGCGGAAGTCACGGGACGGAAATCCCCTCAGGGGCGCGAGCTCGATCCGCCGGAAAGTGGGGCCGGCCCGGGGGGCCGCCCCCCGATGGCGGGATGCTCATCAAGGCGAGCAGCGGCAATTCCAGGGTGCAGGGGGCGTTGCTGATCGTGGTGTTCTGGCAAACAGGAGAACGGCTCTCAGATCAGGCTCCGGTACTCCGGCCGATACGCCATGTTCTTAAGGAAGCACCTCAGATCACCTGGCCGACCGACACCGGCCAGACCGGCGTCGAAGATGGTCTCGGCAACTCGACCGGCGACATGCAGCGACGTGGCCAGAATCCCCGATAGCGGCGGATAGATCAGGCCCGCTTCGAGATTGTCGTCCGTCACCTGCTCCGCAACCGATCGAGCGGCGCTGATGAACATCTCGTCCGTCACCCGCTTGGCCTCGGTCGCGTATACCGCCATGCCCACGGCCGGGAAGATGTAGACGTTGTTGCCCTGGCCAGGCACTAGCGTCTTGCCGTTGTAGTGCACCGGCGCGAACGGGCTGCCGCTGGCGAATATGGCGCGACCTTGCGACCAGGCGTATGCCTCTTCCGCCGTGCACTCGGAGCGCGAGGTAGGATTGGAGTAGGGAAAGATGATGGGCCGCTCGTTGATGCGGGCCATGGCCTCGATCACGCGCTGGTCGAACGCCTTGGCGATCGTGCTGACGCCGATGATGGCTGTCGGCCGGACTGCTTCGATCGCGCCGATGAAGTCCGGCACGGGCGCGTGATCATGCGCGTAGGCCTTCTTGAAGTCGGCGAGCTCGGTGGCGCGGCCGGATGTCACCAGGCCCTTGCTGTCGAACAGCCAGCAACGGGCACGGGCCACGGTTTCCGACACACCCTCCTGCATCATCGTCTTGGTGAGGAGATCGGCGATGCCCGTCCCCGCCGAGCCGGCGCCGAAAAAGAGAAAGGTCTGATCGACCATCCGGTTTTTCAGGATGCGCAGCGCCGCCAACATTCCCGCCACCGCGACGGCAGCGGTGCCCTGGATGTCGTCATTGAAGCAACAGACGCGGTCACGATACTGGGCGAGAATTGGTACGGCGTGGATATTGGCGAAATCCTCGAACTGAATACATGATTTGGGGTAAACCTCTTGCGCCGCCGCCACGAACTCTTCGATCATGGCGCTCGTACTCCTCCCCACGCACGCGCGGCTGGCGCAAGCCGAGGTAGAGCGGGTCGTTTAGCAGCGCTTCGTTGTTGGTGCCGACGTCGAGCATGATCGGCAGGGTAACTTGCGGCGGCACGCCGGCGCAGGCGGTGTACAGCGCCAGCTTGCCGATGGGGATACCCATTCCGTTGGCGCCGAGGTCACCTAGGCCAAGAATACGCTCGCCGTCGGTGACGACGATGATGCGCACATCCCGTTCCGGCCAGTTGCGAAGGATCTCCCGAATCCGCCCCCGGCGTTTTATGGAAAGATAGAGGCCACGCGGCCGCCGCAGGATGTGACCGAACTGCTGGCATGCCTCGCCCACGGTGGGGGTGTAAATGAGCGGCATGAAGCGCGGGGGGTCTGACATCAGCACACGAAAAAACAGCGTCTCGTTGTTATCCGACAGCGCGGTGAGATAGATGTACTTGCCGAGGTCGGTGGGCTTGCGGTTTACCTGGTGCAGGACGCGCCGCGACCTGCGTGTCCTCGCTGTCGATGCCTTCCGGAACCAGCCCCACCAGACCCAGCGCCTCGCGTTCCTCCTCGCTGAAGCCCGTCATTTTGTTGAGGCGCGGATTGTGCAGAATATCCACGCCGCGCCGCTTAGGCTGGGACAGATCACGCATCGATCGCTCACCCCGCTGCTTCCGGTCGAACCCGGACGGCTGAATGGTCGGGGAGACTGGATTTCGAACCAGCGACCCTCTGCTCCCAAAGCAGATGCGCTACCAGACTGCGCCACTCCCCGTACTACAGAGGGTACGTGTTTCATTGGTCGCGAGCAACCGCCGGAACCGCTCGGCGCGGTTCTGGGACCGTGAAAAGACACCCAGGAATTGCCCAGCGAGCTCCCCCGCTTCTCTGTCGTCGCCGCCGTTGATGCTCCGCATCGCCTATCCGCAGGCTACTTGGCAAAAAGAGCCGAAGGATCCGCTGTTACGAGAATGCAACGTGAGGCTCGGCTCTCGTCGCGGTTGGCGTCGCGCCAGTGATCCTGGACACAGACCACCGCTGGATGGCCCGGCAAGGTACCGACAGGCACCACTGACCAGGGGAAGGGCGAATAGCGATGAACACGCCCATCTATTATGGCAGGATCGGCATCTTGCACGCGCTGCCTCGTCATCGCCCGGCTCGGCTGAGCCTACTAGCCGGCGGAGTTTTCTCCATCCTCCGAGCATCATTTCGGCGCCTGAGCGACTGGCGGGAGAAGAGCAGGAAACTCCGTCAGCTTGATCGCCTCGACGATCGCGCTTAGGCCGATATCGGCCTAAGCCGGGGAAGTCTAAAATGAGCTGGCAAGGCTCTTTTCACGCCAGTAAGGCATCGCAGCCTGCCCGGCTTCTTTGCTTACGCCGCTCTCGCCTGGCACGGAGAGCGTGCCGCAGCCAAACATACAATATCCATGGTTGTGCAGAACTACGGCTCACGCTAAAGTGCAACTAGTGTTGTACAGACTGAACAGCCAAGGGGAGCCAAGACTTTGGTCGGCAATGAGGCGCGCGTTTACTCGGCCGCGTGAAGTCATGGCTGCGTTCGCTAGTTCAAACCGTCCCGCTAGACATGGCGCGCTGTGAGTTCGAATGTCGGACAAGCGCGTGCAACAAGGAGCGTTTCGATGTCTGCGAACCCCGTATCACCTATGCCGAGGCGGTACCGAGCAGTGACCATGGCACAAGCGGGACCCGGCCGGCAGCGCCGAGTTGACTGATTCCGGATTCTCTCCCGCGCGTCGTTTTCCCAGCATCGACGATCGAGAAGCGGCGATAATCCAACAAGCCCTTGCCGGACAGCCGGTTTCGCTGCCGAACGCACAGGACCTCACCAACCCGAATGAGGCGTGGCGACATCTTGGCGCTCAGCGTATACTCGCGTCAATTGCACGTAACGCGCGCCTAAGCTGTCGCGGATGCGACTAGTGGATCTAAGATCTGGATTTGCGACATTCGATGAACGTGTCCGCGCCGACGATTGTTGCTTCCTCGCTCGAAAGCCACCCGCGGAGTTCTCGGAACGGGCACATTGTGCCCCAGCCCAGGCGTGTGATCATCGTTACCGATTACGCTTGGGTGGTTGGCGGCGCTTCCAAAGTAGCCATGCTCAGCGCTATCGCACTCGCCCACAGAGGTTATGAAACGTACTACTTCTCGGCGGTCGGGCCGGTTGCCAACGAGCTCGCCGATGCGCCGCTCACGGTTCGGTGTCTCGGCGAGCCCGAGAGCCTGCGGGAGCCGAGCAGGCTGACCGGCGCCCGCAAAGGATTGTGGAATGTTACGGCAAAGTCGGCGCTGAACCGGTTGCTCCAGGATTTCTCGCCGCGCGACACCATTGTCCATTTTCACCAATGGACCAAGGCATTGTCGCCGAGCGTGTTCTCGCCGGTGTTGGACCAGGGGTTCCGGTTCGTCGTCACTCTTCACGATTACTTCACCTCGTGTCCGAATGGCGGATTTCTCGTTTATCCGGAATCGGAGATTTGCAACCGTAAGCCGTTATCAGCCTCTTGCATCCTTTGCAATTGCGATCCCCGCAACTATGCGCATAAGCTTTGGCGCGTCGCCCGGCAGACCATTCAGAACCGCTTGCTGATCCACTCGGAAGGCTTGAACAACGTTATCTACGCTTCCGACTTCAGCCGGCGCATATTGGCGCGTCACTTACCACGGACATTGCGATGGTACTTCGTGCCGAACCCGATTCATGTCGAGCAAGTGCCGCGCGTCGACGTGCGGCGAAATCGGGAGTACGTGTTTGTCGGCCGGTTATCCAAGGAAAAGGGCGGGGTCGTCTTCGCCAAGGCGGCGAAACAGGCGAACGTGCCCGCCGTCTTCATCGGCGAAGGCGAGCAGCGCCCGATGATCCTGGCGGCCAATGCCGAAGCGGAGATAACCGGCTGGGTCACACCTGCCGAAGTTTACGCCCGACTGGCGCGCGCTCGGGCGTTGGTGTTTCCGTCCATCGGCTATGAGGTCCAGGGTCTGACGGTCTGCGAGGCGGCGTCGATGGGCGTGCCTTCCATCGTGGGCGAACGCACCGCGGCGCGTGAGCACGTCAGCAACGGCAAGAACGGGCTATACGCGAAGACCGCGAGCGTGGACGATCTTGCCGAGAAACTTGCGATGCTGAAGGATGATACGCTTCTGGAACGGATGTCGGTCGCGGCCTACGACGGGTTTTGGCGGTGTCCGCCCAGTATCGAAGAGCATGTCCGGCATCTGGAAATAGCCTACCGTGCGATCTTCGCCGACGCGCAACTTTGACCTACATCGGCGAAGCCGTGAGCCAAGCTGGCGCGCCGATCGATAGAGGCGCCGACAACCGCCAGCGCGTGTCGATGCCGACCGGCGGAGTCGGTGTCGCGACGCTCCATGCGGAATGTGCTAAGAACGCGTCTCTCAATCCGGTTCTGCTCGGATCGGAAAGAACACCGGTTGACCGTCGATCAGGAAACCGGCGATCGCCCGTTGTCCCTCAACCGATGTCAGCCAATCGATAAAGGCCTGGCCATCCTCGGCCTTGACGTGCGGATGACGGCTCGGGTTGACCAGGATGACTCCGTAGACATTGAAGAGGCGCGGGTCGCCTTCGGCCAGCAAGCACAACTCGGACTTGTTGCCGAAGCTCATCCAGGTTGCGCGATCGGCGATCGTGTAAGCGCCGAGCCCGTTGGCGGTGTTCAGCGTGGCGCCCATGCCCGATCCCGTTTGCCGGTACCAGGTGCCGCTGGCGCCGCGCACATCGATGTTTGCCGTTTCCCAAAGCTTCTGTTCCAGCTTGTGCGTGCCGCTGTCGTCGCCTCGCGAGACGAAAACAGCGCGGGCCTGAGCAACGCGCTGCAAGGCCGGGACAATATCGCTCAGTCCTTTAGTCCGTGCCGGATCGGCGCACGGTCCGACCAGGACGAAATCATTGTACATGACCTCGATGCGCTGCACGCCGAAGCCGTCCCTCACGAATTCCTCCTCGGAAGCTCGGTGGTGAACGAGCAGCACATCGGCGTCGCCGCGCTCGGCCAGCCGGACCGCCTGCCCGGTGCCGACGGCGATTACGCGCACCTCAATTCCCGTCGCGGTCGCGAACAGCGGCAGAATGTGCCCGAACAGCCCGGAATCCTGCGGTCGACGTGGTTGAGGCGACAGTTATGAACCGCTGCTCGGCTCCCGAAGCGTGTTGGACCCACAACAAGGCGGCGAGTACGAAGCAGGGCAGACAGCTTGTCCCGATACGAAGCAATGCTCTCAACATGACACGGGCCTCCTCTGGCCAGCGCCTTGCCCTCCACGAACTGCCGTGCCTCGGCGCTTCTTGGCGAGATGAAGAACCGGTCGGCGGGCGTCTGCTCGTATAGCCGACCGCGATGCAGGAACAAGACCTCGTCGGCCAGCCGACTGGCCTGCGCGAGATCGTGGGTCGTCATCACGATTTTCGTGCCGCCGGTCCGGATGGCGAGCACGATATCCTCGACCGCCCGCGTTGCCGCCGGGTCGAGGCTCGCCGTAGGCTCGTCCAGAAACAGCACCTGCGGCTTCAGAGCCCATGCGCGCGCCAGCGCCAGCTTTTGCTGTTCGCCGAAGGACAGCACGCGCGCGGGTTGCTCGGCGAAGCGCCTGAGGCCGGTCAGAGTGAGAACCTGCTCCACCGTTCCCGCCCGCTGTCGCCGCGGAATGCGGCGCAAGGCCAGCGCGTATTCCACGTTGGCGGCGACGGAGCGCCGCAGCATCACCGGCCGCTGAAAGACCATCGCTTGATGGCGCGCCGGATCGACGCCCTCGCCCGCTGCCCACATGATGCGGCCGGCGGTGGGCCGAAGCAGGCCGTGGCAGAGCCGGAGCAGCAGGCTCTTGCCGGCCCCGTTCGGTCCGATGACGATGCTGACAAGACCGGCGTCGAACGTGCAGGTAATCTTCTTGATCAGCCGTTTGCCTCCAGCCTCGAAGGTTACCGCCTCCAGGCGCAGCGGCAAGATCGAGCGCTGGTCGGCTAGGTCTGGTGGCGTTGCCCGGTCTCCTTGAGCAAGAATGCGGCGCCGTTAATCGCCGTCGAGAGAAGGATAAGCAGCAGCCCCAAGCCGAGCGCCAGCGCCAAGTTGCCTTTGCTGGTCTCGAGAGCGATGGCGGTGGTCATCACTCGGGTGACATGATCGATGTTGCCGCCGACGATCATCACCGCGCCGACCTCGGCCGAGGCGCGGCCGAAGCCGGCGAGCACCGCTGTAAACAGCGCGAACCGTCCCTCCCACAGCAGGGTCCAGAGTGCTTGTCCGGGTTTGGCGCCGAGCGAGCGCAGCTGCTCCTGGTATTCCTCCCACAGGCTCTCGATCGTCTGCCGGGCGAGCGCCGCGATGATCGGCATCGCGAGGAGCGCCTGCGCGATGATCATCGCTGACGGCGTGAACAGCAAGCCGAGCACGCCGAACGGTCCGGCGCGCGACAGCATAAGATAGACGAATAATCCCACGACGACCGGCGGCAAGCCCATCAGCGCGTTGATGCCGACAATCAGCGCCATGCGGCCGGGAAAGCGGAAGAGCACCAGCGCGGCGCCCAGCGGCAGCCCAATCAACGCCGATATCCCCACGGCGGTTAAGCTGACCCGCAACGAGAGGCTCACAATCTCCAGGAGCTCGTGATCGAAACCGAGGATGAGGTGCACCGCCGCCCGCAGCGCGGCGCCAAGCTCTGGCATGATGTTTGCGCGCCTTCGTGGCAACTGCGTTTCCGCCGATTGCGAGCATGCCGCGGGCGGCGGGCGAGCGGCAAGCTGAAGGAACGGGCGTAGAAGGATTGTTGGGACCAGATCAGGCCACGGATGCCGGGGTTTGTCGCTGAAAGGCGAGTTGGACCGTATCGCCGTCGGTCCTTAATGCCGGTTACTTCGCGATGGTGATCGGGATCCCGATCCGCGAGACGTCGGTGACCGTCACCTGGAACAGCTCGTACAACACCATGAACGCGCCGCGATCCCACCGCGTGTCGGCGACCGTGTAGTACTGGCCCTGGAACAGGATCGAGTCATCCATGACTGGCGGCGCCTGATCGCTGACTTGGATGTCGAGAGTACGCACCGGATTACGCACCTCGCCGCTGGTGCGCGGATCGGGTTCGACGGCTACCTCGGGGAAGAGCCTGATGCTCTTGCCGACGAAGTCGAGCATCGCGAACAAGCTGCGCAGCTTCAGCGCACCGAAAATCGGGAAATCCCCGCCAGGACGATCCGGCCGCACGTCGATCAGGACGAAGTTATCGGGATTCTTGGACGCGAGATCGTTCAACTTCTCTCGTTCGATGTTGCTGAGCAGGCGCGGATCATAGTTGCTGATGAGAACCCGCCCCCGCACCGACCGGGACAGCGTGAACGTCCCGTCGGCGTTCTGTTCCCAAGCCAGCCCGCCACCGAAAGCGCTGACGATGTCCCCGGTGCTCGGCTGTTGACGCACACGGTCGAGAACGGCCTGATCGAACGTCAGCTCATTGACGAAGAGTCGCCCGTCCTGCTGCAAAGAACCGAGATGGAGAATAATCTGACGAAACGTGCGGTACTGATCGGGGGACGTGACTTTGTTGAAGTAGAGCCGCTCCGTCCGGCCGTCCGCACCCAATATCTCGATGGCATCACCCATCAAGCGGCCGAGCAATTCGATCCGCACGCCCTGAAACATGAAAAACGCAAGCACGTCCTCGGTGACCGGGCTCAGGATGCGCTGGGTAAATTCCTGGCCGGAGATGGGAACGATACTGAAGGTTGGATTCTCCGCCGCGCGGGAGTTCAGGGTGAGGCCTAGCGAGTCAACACCAGCTCCCTCGAATATCGAACCGGCGATGCCGGCGGTGGTCTCGAAGGCGAATGTCGCGGCGATGCTGGAGGTCACCGTGAAATGCGGCGGCCGGTCCAAGCCCAACCGGGCGATGTTCAACAGCAGGATCTGCTGCTCGAGAGCGCTGATTGTCTCGTCATAACCCAGCACCGACTCGCGAAGGGCCGGTCGCCCAAGGCACCCCGTCAGTACGAGCGACAAGGTCAAAACCGTCAGCACCGGGCGCATGATCTTGCCCCCCAGACAATGGCGAGGTCCGTTCAGCCCGCGTCCGGCTGCAAAAACACGAGCGAATTGCGCCAGAACGCAACCGGTCGGGTCGCAAGAATGCGACGGGCGAGTTTTGCTGACCCGCTGTCCCCCCTCTGTTCGAGCCTTCATACCGGACCGGGCGGCGTGCCACAAGCGGGCGATCTCCGGCCCGGGTTGAAAGTAAAGAGGCGAGGGAAAGCTGTGCGGGATTCACCGCGCATACACCGCCTCGCATTGCCACTCGAACATATTTCGGCTTAGACTAGCAGCCTGTTATGAGGCCTAGGAGGGCCGTGCGGTGGTGCAGCCATATCGGCCCGGATTATTGGAACGGCTGCTGGGCGACCTGTTCCGTCTGCGTCAACCGCCGGATCGTCTGGCACCGCCTGGGCTTTCTCCTCTCCATAGCCAACCTGGTCGCGCTGCGGACCAACCTGCGGCGCTTCAATCTCCATGACACCGAAACGCGCGAGCCCGAGGCGCCGAAGCCAGAGAACCGCGATGTTCGTGGCACGCGAACGCCGAACGGCTCGTTCAATGACCTTGCCCAGCCGAGCATGGGGATGGCCGGCACGCGGTTCGGCCGCAACGTTCCCATCGCCAGCACCTTCCCGGCGGTGGAAAGCCTCCTCGATCCCAATCCGCGGATCATCAGCCGCAGGCTGTTGACTCGCGCATCCTTCATTCCCGCGTCGACCCTCAATGTGTTCGCCGCTGCGTGGGTGCAATTCCAGGTCCACGACTGGTTCAGCCATGGCAAGGGAGCGTCGCCCGAGCGGGCCGAGCCTTTCCGCATCCCCATCGAGGAGGATGACCCGTTCCCGCAGAAGCCGCTCATCGTGCCGCGTACGCAGCCCGATCCGACGCGCGGGCCTTCGGATGAGGGCCGGCCGCCCACCTTCGTCAACGTCGAGACACACTGGTGGGACGCCTCGCAAATCTATGGTTCGAGCGATGATCTGGTCGCGCGCGTCCGCCGCGACCCGGCGACCGGGCAGCAAGCCGCCTTCGGCAAGATCCACCTCGACCAGGACGGCTTATTGCCTCGGACGACGGATCGTTGCGTGCACGGCGAGAAGTGCGAGCTCGAATTCACCGGGGTGAACGGCAACTGGTGGATCGGCCTGTCCGCCCTGCATACGCTGTTCGCCCGCGAGCACAACGCCATCTGCGATCGCCTGAAGATCGACTATCCGGACCGGGACGGCGATTGGCTGTTTGAGAAGGCGCGGCTGATCCTGGCCGCTCTGATCGCCAAGATTCATACGGTCGAGTGGACGCCGGCTCTGTTGAACACGCCGGCTCTGCGTTTCGGCATGCGGGCAAACTGGTGGGGCATTCTCGGCGAGGAGTTCGCGCGCGGCTATGGCCGCCTCGGCAACAACGAGGTGATCAGCGGGATCATCGGCTCGCCGACCGACCATCACGGCGTTCGCTATACGCTCACCGAGGAGTTCGTCGCCGTCTATCGCATGCATTCGCTGATGCGCGACGACTTCTCGTTCCGCGCACACGCCGACAACCGGCTCATTCGGACCGCAACCCTGCCGGATGTCTCCGCCGGAGACACGCACCAAGCTATATGAACGAGTCCCCTTCATCGATGTCGTTTACTCTCTCGGCACCGACAATCCAGGCGCGCTGGCCTTGCACAACTATCCACGCCACCTGCAGAACCTGCGCCGGCAGGAACTCCGGCGAGCCGGCCGATCTCGCGGCGGTGGAGATCCTCCGCGATCGCGAGCGCGGGGTTCCGCGCTATTGCGAGTTCAGGCGCCTGCTCGACATGAAGGTGCCGGAGAGCTTTCTGGAGCTGACCGGAGGGCGAGCGGATCTGGCGCGAGAGATCGAGGCCGTCTACGGCGGCGACCTCGCCAAGGTCGACACGATGATCGGCATGCTCGCCGAGCCCTACCCGGAGGGGTTCGCCTTCTCGGATACGGCGTTTCGGATCTTTATCCTGATGGCCTCGCGGCGGCTGAAGAGCGACCGCTTCTTCACCGACGACTATACGCCCGAGGTCTACACGCCGGTCGGAGCTCGACTGGATTGCCGACAACACAATGAAGACGGTGATATCGCGGCATCTGCCGCAGCTTGCCCCGCGGCTGCAGAACGTTGAAAACGCCTTCTTTCCGTGGCGGCCGGCTCATTAGCAGTTGGCGCGGCCGAAGCTACTCCGCTTCGTAAACCGGCGTCGGCACGTTTCGCCAAACGTCCTTCTTACGGATGACTGTCAACAACCGTGTCGCCATTGGCGGAGGGTGGCGATCCGCCAGGCTCGACCACTTGCGCCGGAAGTATTGAGCTGTTCTATCGCTAATGAATGTATAGGCTGCGCAGCGCGAGAGATGTTAACTAAATCTACATCAGAACAAGATATACCGGAACACATTCACCTCGCTACCGTTATTGTAGGCTTGGTTATGACAGAGGCTATTCTACTATCCGGGGCCCGGAACGCGGCTCCGTCCGTGACAATTGATCTGGATGCACGCGGTGGCGGCGCTGGAGCAGCCGCCATCCCGGCAAGCGCTGCAATACAGTCGCCGACAGCGGCCAAGGCGATGCAGCTCGATCGCCCTGACGCCGACAGTGCCGGGACAAGCGCTGGGTGGGCGCATCGGTGTGCCTGGCAACGGCTGTTACCTCGGCCTTGCTGCTGATGTGGCTGACCTTGCACCTCGCCGGCTGAGGTTCGCTGTCGCCCGTTCTATGCCATTTGCTCCGGCTTGCAGTCGGAGGCATCATAGACCGATGCCGCAGTAGAGGTCGGCGCCCGCAAGCGACGGCCGTAGATGGTCAAATGAGATGCCGCCAATCTTGTAGCTTTGCGGATCTCGACGTTTTCGGTATCAGTGATCAGCCTGAGCTTCTTACTTAACCGCTGTTCGTATCAAAACAGGCTCGGCCATATCTGACGAGGTCTGCTGTAAGCTTCGGAATAGTGCCCGCGGCAAAGAAAAGACCAGGCATCATCGCGATCGATGGTCCAGCGGCGGCCGGCAAGGGCACGCTTGCCCGCCGCCTGGCGCGCCACCTCGGATACGCCTATCTTGATACCGGGCTGCTCTATCGAGCAGTCGGCATGAAAACGCTGGAGGCTGAGGCGCAACTTTCCGATCACGCCGCCGCGACGAAGGCAGCCGAGGAACTCGAGGCCTACGAGATCGACCGTCCCGACCTGCGCGGCGATATAGCCGCCAACGCGGCGTCGCGGGTGGCGGCGATCCCTTCCGTGCGGCGCGCCTTGTTGGCATTTCAGCGGCGATTTGCTGAAGCACCGCCCGGCGGTGCCGCTGGTGCGGTGCTCGACGGCCGTGATATAGGCACCATCGTCTGCCCGAGGGCAGACTTGAAGCTGTTTATCACCGCCGCGCCGGAGGTTCGCGCCGCAAGAAGGCTTAAAGAGTTGCGGGAGCGCGGCTTGGAAGTTATAGATACCCGCGTTCTGCGTGAAATGCAGGAGCGCGACGCACGCGATTCCGGGCGCGCCGCTTCTCCCTTGGAGCCGGCCAGCGACGCAATCGTCATAGATACCAGCGGGCTTGATCCCGATGCGGTTCTCGCGGCGGCCCTGGCGGCGTTCGCAACCGCCAAGCCGTCCGGAATGATTGGCTTTGCCGGTCGCGGATGTCGCGACTCTCTGGCTTCCGGCGATCGCCAGGTTAGTTTAGGCCGGCCGACGGATCTGTCGCTGTTTGCGGGCATCCCGGACACAACCAGGGCAGGCCGGGCAAGTACTGCACACGGACTAAAATGAGGATTGAGGGAAACAAAGATCGATGACCGCGAGCGTATCCGAAATCGCCGAGACCCCAAACGTGTCTAAGGAAAGCTTCGCCGCGCTGCTCGACGAAAGTTTGACCGCCGGCGAAGGGTTCGAGGGACGTGTCATAAAGGGCACCGTCGTCGCAATAGAGAACGACGTGGTGATCGTCGATGTCGGTCTGAAATCCGAGGGACGAGTGCCGCTGAAGGAATTCGGCGCCAGCCCGCACGACATCCAGCTACACCCCGGCGACACCGTCGAGGTATTCGTCGAGCGTTTCGAGGACCGGGACGGCCTGGTCGGCCTGAGCCGCGAGAAAGCCCGCCGCGAGGAAGCCTGGAACGTGTTGGAACGCGCCTTCAAGGGCGGCGAGCGCATCACCGGAACCATCTTCGGCCGGGTGAAGGGCGGCTTTATCGTCGATCTCTCGGGCGCTGTCGCCTTCCTGCCAGGAAGCCAGGTTGATATCCGGCCGGTGCGCGATATCACGCCACTGATGAATACGCCGCAGCCGTTCCAGATTCTGAAGATGGACCGCAGCCGCAACAACATCGTCGTGTCGCGCCGGGCAGTCCTGGAAGAGACCAGGGCCGAGGCGCGCTTCGAATTGATCGCCAACCTTAAGGAAGGTCAAGTTCTGGAAGGAGTGGTCAAGAACATCACGGATTACGGCGCATTCGTCGACCTTGGTGGGGTAGACGGACTGCTGCACGTCACGGATATTTCCTGGAAGCGCATCAATCACCCCTCGGAAGCGCTGCAGATCGGCGAGACCGTGAAAGTGCAGGTGATCCGCTTCAATCCGGAGACGCAGCGCATCTCGCTCGGCATGAAGCAGCTCGATGCTGATCCTTGGGAAGGTGTCGAGCTGAAGTATCCGGTCGGCGCCAAGTTCCTGGGCCGCGTCACCAACATCACCGATTACGGCGCGTTCATCGAGTTGGAGCCGGGCGTCGAAGGCCTGGTGCACGTTTCGGAAATGAGCTGGACGAAGAAGAACGTCCATCCCGGCAAGATCGTCTCCACCAGCCAGGAAGTGGAAGTCGTTGTCCTCGACGTCGACAAGGACAAGCGCCGCATCAGCCTCGGCCTCAAGCAGTGCATGCCCAATCCCGTGGGATGCTTTCGTCGAGCAGCATCCGGTCGGCTCGGTACATCGAGGGCGAGGTCAAGAACATCACCGAGTTCGGCCTGTTCATTGGCCTGATCGGGCGACATCGACGGCATGGTGCATCTGTCCGACCTGTCCTGGACGCAGTCCGGCGAGGAGGCGATCGCCCACTTCAAGACGCGGCGACATCGTCCGCGCCAAGGTGCTCGACGTCGATGTCGAGAAGGAGCGGATCAGCCTGGGCATCAAGCAGCTCGCCGATGATCCCTTCGAGGCTGGCCTGGCCAAGCTGAAGAAAGGGCAGGTGGTGACCTGCACCGTGGCCGCGGTATTCGACGGCGGCATCGAGGTGCGGGTCGGCGATGGTTCGCCAGGCGTCATCCGCAAGTCCGAGCTGTCGCGCGATCGAAGCGAGCAGCGCCCCGATCGGTTCGCGCCCGGCGAGAAGGTCGACGCCAAGATTATCCAGATCGACCAGGCCGCGCGTAAGCTTGCAGCTGTCGATCAAGGCGCGCGAGCTGGACGAGGAGAAGCAGGCAGTCGCCACTTACGGCTCCAGCGACTCCGGCGCCAGCCTCGGGGATATCCTGGGCGCGGCGATCAAGGAGAAGCGCAAATCGGCCGAACGGGCGGAAGCCGCCGCATCCGGCTCGGAGCAGCCTTCGGACGAGCAAAGTTGAGTGCAGTCGCTCGGCACGCGGCGACCGGCTGTGAGCGTGGCCGGAGATGTCTGTCGATTCTGACTGGCTGGTCGACCGCCGCCGGCTGAAGCGGCGGCTGACGTGGTGGCAGACAGTGGCGGTGATCGGCATCGTCGCTCGCGGTCCTCGCCGCCATCGGCCGGTTCGAGTGGCGTGATCGACCGGCCGCATGTCGCTCGCATCGACATCGAGGGCATGATCGTCGACGGACGCCGATCGTGATCAGGCGCTTGCCGACCTCGCCGAGGACAGCGCGGCCAAGGCGCTCATCGTCCGGATCGACTCGCCCGGGCGGCACGGTCGTGGGCGGCGAGACGCTCTACAGTCGGCTGCGACAGATCGCCGAGAACAAGCCCATCGTCGCGGTCATGGGCGAGATCGCTACGTCGGCGGCCTACATGACGGCGATCGGCTCCGACTATATCGTCGCGCATGATGGAACTCTGACCGGCTCGATCGGCGTGATCCTGCAGACCGCGGACGTGACCGGGCTGCTCGATAAGATCGGAATCAAGCCGGAGTCGGTGAAGAGCAGTCCGCTCAAGGCGCAGCCCAATCCGCTTGAGCCCTTCACCCCGGACGCGCGGGAGGCGACTCAGCAAGGTGGTCGGCGACGTCTACGACATGTTTGTCTCGATGGTGCAGGAGCGCCGCAAACTGTCGCGCGAGCAGGTGGACAGCGGTCGCGGACGGCAGCGTGTTCACCGGCCGGCAGGCTAAGGCTAATGGTCTGGTCGATGTTCTCGGCGGCGAACGCGAAGCGCGCGCTTGGCTCGCCGAGAGGCACGGCATCGCTCGATCCTTGCCGGTTCGCGATGTTGAACTACGCGGACCAGGCGAAGAGCTTCGCGACATGGTCGGCGGCTTCGTCGGAAAAGCTCTTTTGTCAGAAAGGCTTACTCTTGACGGGGTGGTGTCTGTCTGGCACCCTTCGAACTGACCTGCACGATGCGGACCGAATGTGAGTGCGTTCGTGCAGCGCTGAGTTCAGGGGAGAAGCATTGGCGATGACGAAATCGGAATTAATCGTCCGTCTTGCCATGGCCAACCCGCATTTATACCAACGTGACGTGGAGCGCATCGTCACCACCATCTTTGAAGAAGTTTCGGCGGCCCTGGCGCGCGGAGACCGGGTCGAACTGCGCGGTTTCGGGGCGTTCTCGGTCAAGCAACGCGGTCCGCGTGTCGGTCGCAACCCCCGTACCGGCGAGTCGGTAAGCGTAACTGAAAAGTACACTCCCTATTTCAAAACCGGCAAACAACTTCGCGAACGTCTCAATACCGACGCGTAAGGATACTTAGGCGCCGATCAAGATGGAAGCTCATGGTGGGTAGGGCCTTCTACTGGTTAATCGTCATTCCTCTTTTCGTGATTGTTATCGTCTTCGCGGTTACGAATCACGGCTCGATCGAGTTGAGCCTTTGGCCGGTTTTGACCGAACGCGTGTTGTTTCCCGTCTATGGGATAGCGCTGATCGGCTTGTTCATCGGCTTTCTTATAGGTGGTCTGGTGTCGTGGATACAGAACGGGCAGTCGCGACGACGCCTTCGCGAGTTACAGCGGCAGTCGGAAGCGGACCAGCGGGAAATCGCGATATTGCGAGACAGGCTGGCAAGCTTGGAAGCGAGAGAACGGCAGGCCAGCATCCCGCCACCCTTGGCTCCAAAAGTACCCGCCGAGCTCGCGGTTCGCGAATGAACGCCGCCGTCGGTCTGGCGTCGTCTTTTTCAGAGTGATGTCGATCGGCGTAAAGATCTGCGGGCTCAATCAAAGGAGCGCGGTAGAAGCGGCCGTGTCCGGGGGCGCCGACTACCTTGGCTTCGTTTTCTTTCCACGGTCACCACGCTACGTCGATTTCGCAACAGCGGCATCGCTCGCATCGCTGGTGCCGAGCGGTGTGCTGCGCGTCGGCCTGGTGGTCGATGCCGAAACGGATTTCCTGAACAGTCTGGTGACGGCCGTGCCGCTGGACATGTTGCAGCTACACGGCGGAGAATCGCCTTCGCGGGTCGCCGAGATTCGCGAGAGCTTCGGGCTGCCGGTGATCAAAGCGATATCTGTTGGCGAAGAGGCGGACTTCGAGGTGGTCTCGGACTACGAGAAAGTCGCCGATCGCTTGCTTTTCGATGCTCGCGCATCGGCCAGCGCCAGCAGGCCGGGGGGCAACGCGCGTAGCTTCGACTGGCGATTGCTGGGCGGCCGCAGTTTTCGGCTGCCATGGCTGCTCGCCGGCGGCCTTGATGCCGGTAACCTGGGCGAAGCCGTACGATGCAGCGGGGCGGCGGCGGTCGATGTCTCGTCCGGGGTGGAGGACGCGCCGGGCCGCAAGAGCGTCGAGAAAATCACGGCCTTTCTTGCGGCGGCCGCTCGTCTGCGGTGCCCACAAGACGGCGCGGCGCGATAGCCTGCCGGGCAAGCGGGAGGTTTTGTTGTACGCGCCCACACGGCGGGCCTATATCAGAGCCGAGAATAGCGGCTGAGGCGGACCCGGAATTATGCAGGGCGTGAACACCTTTCGAGGGGGACCCGACGAACGCGGCCACTTCGGCATCTACGGCGGCCAGTATGTAGCCGAAACGCTTATGCCGCTAATCCTGGAGGTCGAGCGAGCATACCGCGCGGCGCGGGATGATGCTGGTTTCGTGGAGGAGTTCGCCTTCTACCTGAAACATTATGTCGGCCGTCCCAGCGCGCTCTATTTCGCCGAGCGACTGACCAGGCGTCTCGGCGGCGCCAAGATCTACTTCAAACGCGACGAACTCAATCACACCGGCGCACACAAGATCAACAATACCTTGGGACAGATCCTACTCGCGCGGCGCATGGGTAAGACACGCATTATCGCCGAGACCGGCGCCGGCCAGCACGGTGTCGCTACCGCAACGGTTTGCGCGCTGTTCGGGCTGAAGTGCGAAGTGTACATGGGGGCGACCGACATAGAGAGGCAGTCTCCCAACGTCTTTCGGATGAAGTTGCTGGGGGCCGACGTCCGGCCGGTCAGGTCTGGGGCCGGCACCCTGAAGGACGCGATGAACGAAGCCCTGCGCGATTGGGTGGCGAACGTAGCCGATACCTATTACCTCATCGGCACGGTCGCCGGCCCGCATCCCTATCCGGCCATGGTACGCGACTTCCAGTCGGTGATCGGCACCGAAGCCCGCCAACAGATCGTCGAGGCGGAGGGACGCCCTCCGGACACGCTCGTTGCATGTGTCGGCGGCGGTTCGAACGCAATCGGACTTTTTTATCCCTTTCTCGATGATCCGGGCATACGGATGATCGGCGTGGAAGCGGCCGGTCACGGCGTGGAAACCGGTGAGCATTGCGCCTCTCTCACCGCGGGACGGCCGGGCGTGCTGCACGGCAACCGCACGTACCTCCTGCAGGATAGCGACGGGCAGATAAGAGACGGCCATTCGATGGCGGCCGGGCTCGATTATCCCGGTGTCGGCCCCGAACACGCCTGGCTCCGAGACAGCGGCCGGGTCGCCTACGTGTCGGTGACGGATGACGAGGCCATGCAGGCTTTCGAGCTGTGCTCGCGTACCGAGGGGATCATCCCGGCGCTTGAACCCGCCCATGCTCTGGCACACGTCGCGCGGATGGCTCCTACGCTGCCCGCCGAACATATCATCCTGATAAATCTGTGCGGCCGAGGTGACAAGGACGTGTTCACCGCCGCGCGGTATTTCGGCATCGCGCTCTAAGCTGACCGGGACAGGCGGAACCAGGATGATCACGGAGCAGCGGATTGCACGGCGCTTCGCGGCGCTCAAGCAGCAAGGACGCGGCGGTCTCGTCACATTCGTAACGGCGGGCGACCCCGATCTGAGCACGTCGATGGAGATACTTCGGCGCCTGCCATCCGCCGGCGCCGATCTGATCGAGCTTGGCATGCCGTTCTCCGATCCGATGGCCGATGGCCCAGCCATTCAGGCGTCCTCGCGACGGGCTCTGCATCATGGCCAGACCGTTCGCCGCACGCTCGGGATGGTGGCGGCGTTCCGGCAGAGCGATCAGGAGACGCCGGTTGTACTGATGGGGTACTACAATCCCATTTACGTCTATGGCGTGCAGTCGTTCGTTCACGATGCCAAGCAGGCGGGTGTCGATGGGCTGATTGTCGTCGATCTGCCGCCTGAAGAGGCCGATGAGCTATCAGTGCCGGCGGCGGCGGCTGGCGTCGATCTTATCTTTCTTGTCGCTCCAACAACAGACGATCTGCGTCTGTCACGGGTACTCGGGTATGCGCGCGGCTTCGTCTATTACGTCTCGATAACCGGAACGACCGGAACTCGGTCCGCATCGATCTCCGAAATCGATCGAGGCGATTGAACGTATCCGCCGCCATACCGCGCTCCCCGTCGCCGTGGGCTTCGGCGTCAAAACGCCCGAGCAGGCGGCGGCGGTTGTTCGGTCGGCTGACGCCGCGGTTGTCGGTTCCGCGCTCGTCGCCAAAGTGGCGAAGCACCTCGATGCGTCGGGCGCATCGATGCCGGGTATGGTCAACGACGTCATCGGTCTGGTCTCTTCGCTGGCAAAAGGAGTGCGCGCGGTATCGAAGGTGCCAGCGGGATGAGCTGGCTCACCAACGTCGTTCGACCCAAGTTGCGGGAACTGGTCGGGTCGCGCCGGGATGTACCCGACAATCTTTGGCAAACGTGCCCTACCTGCGCGCAGATGATCTTCCATCGCGAGCTGGAGAAGAACCTACACGTCTGCCAGCACTGCGGGCACCACATGCGGATTGGCGTTCGAGAGCGAATGGCAATGCTGCTGGACGAGGGCTGGAAGACGGTCGAGATAGCTCGGACGCCGGTCGATCCGCTGAAATTCAGGGACGTGAAAAGGTACAGCGAGCGGCTGAAGGAAGCACAAGCCAAGACGTCACGCCCCGAGGCGCTGAACATCGCGACGGGAACGATGGGCGGGGTGCCCGTGGTGCTCGCGGCGATGGATTTCGAGTTCATGGGCGGCTCCATGGGCGTCGCGGTAGGCGAAGCTCTGCTGACGGCGGGGCGACGTGCCATAGCTGAACAGTCGGCGCTTGTCGTTGTCGCTGCTTCCGGCGGGGCGCGGATGCAGGAGGGGATTCTTTCGTTGATGCAGATGGCGCGGACGACGATCGCCGTGGAGGAGGTGCGCGCCGCTGGGTTGCCTTACATCGTGGTCCTCACCGACCCGACTACGGGAGGCGTTTCGGCTTCCTTCGCCATGCTCGGCGACATCACCCTCGCCGAGCCGGGAGCCGTTATCGGCTTTGCCGGAGCGCGGGTCATCGAGCAGACGATCCGCGAAAGCCTGCCCGAAGGATTTCAGCGGGCCGAGTATCTGCTCGAACACGGCATGGTCGACATGGTCGTCAACCGGCACGCGCTTCGAGAGACGCTGATTCGCATCCTCGGCCTGCTGCGCCACTCGGCGCGGCCCGAGCCAGAAGAGCCGGGCAAATCGCCTCACTCCGTCCTCACGGCACCCACCGCGGATCAAATCACCGCGGGAAGTCAGGCCCAGCGTGGCGCCGAATAGCGCGGCGATCCTGGATCGCCTCGCCGGCCTGCATCCGAAAGTCATAGATCTCTCGCTCGGGCGCATCGAACGCCTGCTCGATAGGCTCGGCCGGCCGCAGGAGCATCTGCCGCCGGTGCTGCACGTCGCGGGAACAAACGGCAAGGGCTCGGTTGTGGCCTTCGCGCGGGCCATCCTGGAGGCAGCCGGTCACCAGGCGCACGTCTATACCTCGCCGCACCTGAGACGGTTCACCGAGCGGATCGTCGTCGCCGGGCGGGAGATCGAAGAGGCCTCCCTATGCGACATCCTCACGGAGTGCGAAGCGGCCAATGATGCCGCGCCCATCACCTTTTTCGAGATCACTACCGCCGCGGTCTTTCTGGCCTTCGCGCGCACGCACGCCGACGTTACGCTGTTGGAAACCGGTCTCGGCGGCCGGCTCGATGCAACCAACGTCGTGACCGCGCCGGCGCTGACCGCGATCACGTCGATTTCGCTCGATCATCAAGCTTATCTGGGGGACACCCTTGCCGCCATCGCCTTCGAAAAGGCGGGAATTCTCAAGCCCGAAGTCGAATGCGTCTGCGCCTCGCAGCACGTCGACGCGGCCCAGGCCATCCGGAGCCGTGCCTCCTCGATAGGCGCGCCCGTGTTCGAGGAGGGGCGGGACTGGTCCTTGGAGCACTCGGCAGGCGACGGACTTACCTTCCGAGCCGGTGAAGAAGTTTTGAGGTTGCCGGCTCCCGCGCTCGCCGGAGCCCATCAGCATCAGAACGCGGGCGTGGCGATCGCTTGCGTTCGTCGTCTGGCGCCCTTGTTTCCGGTGGACGTCGAGGCGATTGGGCGTGGCTTGCGCGGCGTGAAGTGGCCCGCGCGGCTGCAGCGGCTCGAAGGCGGACGACTGTCCGCCCTGCTTGCCGAAGGCTGGGAGCTATGGCTCGACGGCGGACATAACCCCGGCGCCGCGTCAGCGCTGGCGCGGCACCTCACGAAATGGCGGGACCGGCCCGTCCACCTCGTATTCGGCATGCTGAGAAGCAAGGATGCGGAGGCGTTCTTGGCGATCCTCCGCCCTTTCGTCGATCGGGTCGCGACGATCCCGGTTCCGGGTGAGCCGGCCAGCCTCGATGCGGAGGAGGAGGCCGCGATCGCGACGCGCCTGGGCATCCGGGCGATGGCGGCGAAAGACGTGTCAGAGGCGCTGCGACTTTTGGCCGAGCCGCGAGACAGCTCCGCCCGCATCCTCATCTGCGGTTCCCTCTACCTTGCGGGAGCGGTGTTGAGAGAGAACGAGAAACCCTGAGACCATACGGGGCTTTCGAGGCGGCAAGACGCGGCTATAGCACAAACTCCACCCACTCGAACAGTTTGCCCCTCGCCATGGCGCCGATCCGGGTTGCGGCTACCTGGCCGTCCTTGAACAGCATCAGCGTCGGGATGCCGCGCACGCCGTACTTGGAGGGAGTCATCGGGTTCTCGTCGATGTTCAGCTTGGCGACGGTGACCCGAGCGCCGAGTTCCGTGTCGAGCGCCTCCAAGGCAGGGGCGATCTGCTTGCAGGGACCGCACCACTCCGCCCAGAAATCCACGAGCACCGGTTTTTCCGCCCTCAGTACGTCGGCGTTGAACGACTCGTCGGTGATATGTTTCGGCATGCAATGGACCCCGGCGGGACAGAGGCAATTCGGAATAGCAGCTCCGTTGAGCTTGCCGCGCAATGTATGGGGCCGACCCTAGACGGTCAAGGTGCCCAGGGATCGAGGAGAGCGTCGTCCAGCGGCATCGGCCGTGGCTCTTCCGTCCATAACAACAGGCAGCGTACCACCCGGCCGGGGTAGATGCGGCGAAGCAGCGCGCGATAAGCCGCCATTTGACGCAGGTAAACCGCTGGTATGCGATCGCGCCGACACTGGCGCGGGCCTGTCGGACTTGTAGTCGAGGACGGTCACCTCCTGGTCGGAGACCCGCAATCGATCGATTTGGCCGGCTATCAGCTGGCCATTGACCTCGCCGGATAGGGGTACTTCGGCGCGACTACCGGGGCCGAAGAGCGGGGCAAAGCGGGAATCGCTCATCACCGCGAGGACCTCCGCCGCGATGGCGGCCTGCGCTTCGGCCCCGAGACGGTGCGTCGGGCGGGCAAGCCATCGGCGGACGGCATCGGCGCGAGCGTCAGGGGCAAGATTCCGGTAGCTCTTGCAACAGCCTGTGGATCAGCCGGCCGCGCTGGAACCGCGCTTTGTCCGCCAGCGGCGCCAGTACCGTCGGCTGCTCTTCGTGGGACGGCCTCAGCGACCGGACCGGCGGCGCCCCTGCCGGCGCCGGGCGCGTCGCCCACGGGGGCAGGGCGTCGACTTGTTCGTCGTCGGAAGCCGGCGCGGGCTCAGGCGTGCGCTCCTGCGGGCAGGTCAGGCGTAGCAGACGAGGGGAGTCGATCAGACCGGAGGTTCCGGAATGCCGGACAAGGAACGCGTCCTCGGTTTCCGTGGCGACCGGCCGAATGGCGGTCTCCACCGCCCGGTACCAGCAGGCTTCCGGGGGACCGTTTCGCTGGTTGCGGGTGAGCCAGCCGCAGACGATCAGCCGATCGCTGGCGCGCGTCATCGCGACGTACAGCAGCCGGCGATACTCCTCCATCTGCTTGGCGGCAAGTTGCTGGCGCTCGCTGAGCGCCGCTGCTTCGCAAAAGGCCCGGCGCGGCGGCCAGAGCAGGATCTTCTTGCCGTCGTGGCCGGTCGGCCAAAGCAGGTTTTCCTTGGTGTCCGGTGTTTGACACGTATCTGGCAAGAAGACGATCGGCGCCTGCAAGCCTTTGGCGCCGTGCACCGTCATCACACGGACCGCGTTGTGCTGGCCCTGCTCGGGGTCGCGTTTGATCTCCACGTCGGAGCGCTCCAGCCAGTAAAGGAAGCCTTGCAGGGAAGGGGGATGAATGCGCTCGTAGGCGAGAGCCATCTCGAGGAACTCAGTGATCGGATCATCCGCCTCGCGGCCGAGGCGGCTCAGCAGCTTGCGGCGGCCGGTCTCGGCGGGATCGCTGTCCGGCGTGGGGCCGAGCACCCGCATGAAGAACTCGAAAGGCGCGACCTGATCGGCGAGGGCAAGCATCTCGGAAAGGTAGCGGTAGGCGCCCTCAACTCGGTCATCCCTCCCCGCCCGCTCCCGCAAGGCCCGCCACAGGGTGCCTCCGCGGCCGTACGCCAGATTGAACAGCGAATCTTCATCAAGGCCCACGACCGGTCCTTTCAGCACCGTCGCGAGCGTCAGATCGTCCTCCGGGAGCAGCACGAACTTGCCCAGCGCCATCAAGTCCATCACCGCGAGCTGCTCGGTGAGAAGCATCCGGTCGACGCCGGCGACGGGGAGCTGCCGCTCCTTCAGTGCGCGGACCAGCGCTTGCATGAACAGCGTGCGGCGCCGTACCAGCACCATGACATCGCCTGGCGCGATCGGCCGACCCTTGCGACTCCAGCAATTCGCTTTCGACCAGCATCGCCTGAATTCGCGCCGCGATCAGCCGCGCCAGCCGGATCTGCGGCGAGTCTGTTCCGACACGTTCGGTGGGCGGCGCCCAGGGATCCGACTTCTCCGGCGGGCGCGCCGCTATCGGCGGCCAGACCTCGACGCTGCCGCCATCGCGCAGCCGGTATGCCTGATGCACGATCTCTTCCGGCTCCAGCGCGATGCTGCGCGCCATTTCGGCGTCTCTGAAGGTGGCGTCGACCGCTGTCAGGACAGCTCGGGTCGAGCGGAACGACGTCTTGAGCGGGATCGGGCGCCAGTCGTGCCCGGCACCGGGTACCCGGTCGCCGTACCAGTCGCGGCTGGCGAGAAAGGCGGCGGGATCGGCTCCCTGAAAGCTGAAGATGGACTGCTTGACGTCGCCGACCGCGAAGATCGTGCGCGGCGCCCGGCGCGCGCCCTCGCCCGAAAAGAATTCCTCGGTGAGCTTCTTGATGACCTCCCACTGCTCCGGCGCGGTGTCCTGCGCCTCATCGATCAGCACGTGGTCGATACCGCCGTCCAGCTTGTAAAGCACCCAGGAAGCGCCGCCGTCGCCGTGCAGCAACCGCGCGGCGGTCTCGATCAAATCGCTGTAGTCGAGCTGAGCCCGGCGGTCCTTGAGTTCCCGATAGCCCAGCATGAGAACTTGGCCGAGCATCAGCAGCGCTTCGCTCGCTTCGGCCGTGACAGCGGCGCGGTGCCGCGGCCGGACGCAGGCCAGACGGTTCGCCTCCGTCCGCAGGACCTGCAACGTGCCGGGAGAAGCGCACTCCACTTTCCGGGTAGCCAGAGCCTTGCCCTCGCGGGTTTGACCTTCCTTGGTGAGAAAGACGGCCGCATAACGCTCGAACGTCTGCGCCTTCGTCGCTGGATCGGCGTCGAGCCAGGCATCGATGATCGCCGCCCGCCGGCACTCCGCCGCCGAGCCGTGGGCCAGCGTGGCGGTCGCGCGCCGCAGGCCGGCCATATCGAACTTTCCCTGAGCGCACGCGTCGGCCAGTACGCTCGCGGGCGTTTCGCGCGGCGACAAGCCGAGGATGCGCCGCATCGCTTCGACCGCCGCCTGCGCTGATCCATGCGCTTCGATCATCGGCGACAGTCGGACCGGAGACCGCGCGATCTCGTTCATCAGATCGGCGAACCGAGCCTCTCGCAGGTGGCGGGTGATCACGGCGAGGGCATGACCGAGACGGTCGGGCGCCCTCCCAGCGGCCTCGATCACGCCCTGGCGAGCGAGCGCCAGCAAGTCCTCCGCGTCACGGTCGTCCATGACCGCCGAATGCGGAGCCACGCCCGCCTCGAGCGGAAAGCGGACAAGCAGCGATTGGCAGAAGGCATGGATGGTCTGGATATTCGAGACCGCCGGGCGCATCCAGCACGCGAGCAAAGAGCTGGCGCGCCATGCGGCGCTGATCGTCGGTCGGCTTGCCGCCGAGCAAGTCGAAGAGCTTCGCCTCCAGCCGCGCCGCGTCGGCGGTGGCCCAGTCGCCCAGCCGATCGGCAACCCGGTTGGCCATTTCCGCCGCCGCCGCCTTGGTGTAGGTCAGGCAGAGGATGCGCCCGGGCTCGCTGCCGGCCAGCATCAGCCGCAGCACCCGGTCGGTCAGCACCTTGGTCTTGCCGGTGCCGGCAGAGGCGGCGACCCAGACCGAGGCGCGCGGGTCGCTGGCGCCGCGCTGCGCGCTCGTTCGGATCGTCGAAGAGCGAGTACGGAGCGTCCATCATTCGCCGCTTTCCTCGCCGGCCGCCCACTCCTTGACGCGCGCCAGGTGCTCGACATCGCTGAAACGCGGCGCCAGATGCGGCCGCGGCAGGGACGCATAAGGCGTACTCGGCGCGTCGAAGGTGTCGATCAGCCGCCGCAGCCCATCGAGCGCCGCGTTGGCAAGTCCGTTCAGCCCCTTGATGCTCTGTTCGCAGTCCTGATCATCGCCACGCAGGCGCCAGTAATGCAGCGCCGATACTTCGGCCGGCTGGAAGCCGCGAAATCCGCCGGCCTCGGCGATCGCCGCTTCCAACGGCAACTGCGGCGCCAAGCCGCCCAGCACTTCTTTCTCCGTGGGCGGCTCGCCGGTCTTGTAGTCGATCACCGCCAGCGTATCGGCGGCCAGCGAGTCGATCCGGTCGGCTTTCGCGGTCGAGCAGGAATATGCCTCCAGGCCTGACGATCTCCATTCTGCCCTCGACTTCCGCCGCCGAAGTCACGATCTCGCAGCGACGCGCCCGCTCGTTGTCGATGAACCAGCGGGCGATACGTTCGAACCGCGGCCACCAGAAGGCGCGCACGCCCGGCCGTTCGAGCAGATCGCCGAGCGCCTCTCTCCCGCATCCAAGCAGTCGATCATAGGCATCCGGGGACAAGGGGTCCGTGTTGCCGGTCAGAACGGCGGCGAGCGCGGCGTGAACGAAGATACCGAAATCGGCGGCTTCGGGCTCGGCGTTGATTGGCTTGAGGGCGCGCAGGCCGAGGATGTGCCTCGCATATACCGCGTACGGATCGCGCAGCCATGTCTCGACCTGCGTCACGGCGAGCTGGCGCGGGCGGGCGGCGACCGGCGGGCAGGGCGCGGGCGCCTGAACGGAGGCAATCACCACGGGCGCATCCAGCAGCCGCTGCCAATTCAGCAGTCTGCGTTGTGTGCGCGCATTTCGCGCCGCCCATCCGCTGTCATGCAACGCGGCGCGAAGTCGCAGCAGCCATCGGCTCGGCACCGTCGGGGCTCCCTCCTTGCGTCGCGCGCGGGTGAGCCACACCTCGGATGCCGAGAACGCCTGGCAGAAATCGTGGGCCGACAGGCCTATTCGCCGCTCCGGCAAGGGCAACCCGAAGGCTTGCAGCATCGGCCGGCTCATCCAGGGGCTGGCTTGCGCCTTGGGCGGCCAACTCTCCTCGTTGAGGCTGCCGAGGATCATCACGTCCGCGCGCTGCAGCCGCGCTTCCAGTGGACCCCAGATGGCCAGGCGAGGATGCCGGCCCCAGGGCGGCCGAACGACATGCCCCGCCATCAAGGAATCGAGCAGCTCCGGATAGTCCGCCAGCGGAACGAGCGTGTCGTCTTCCGCCGACTGGGCCAACTCCGCGAAGAAGCTCGCGAGCGCGTCACCGGCATCGCCCGCCCACAGCCGCTTTGCTCCGGGCTCGTCGTTGGTCGCGGCAAGCGCCTCCGCGGCCGCCACATGCGCCGTCGAGGATTTGCGAAAGGCTTACCGCGCCGCGGTCGAAAAGGCGGACCAGTGGCGAGATCGCGGCTTCCAGTATGTCGATCAGCTCCAGCGCGCGCGCGCCGGTCACCATGGGCCTCCGCTGCCACCGCCTGGCGGAGCCCCGTAATCCCGGGTGCCGGCCGAAGCCCGCGCAGCGCCCGCCGCTCCAGCGCGCGCACGCGCCGCCGGAATAGCGAGACGGGCTGGCCGCCGGCGGCCAGCGGGTGCTTCAGCGCCGCCAGCAGCGGCACCGGCGCCATTTCCTCGACCACCATGCGAGCGATCAGGCGCAGGAATGCCGCTGGCGGCGGTTTGCGCCAGAGGCTGCGCCGCCGGAGTCGTCGACGGTGATGCCCCAGCGCCGCAGTTCCGCCGCGACCCGGCGCGCCAGCACACGATCCGGCGTCACCAGCGCCGCCGTCTGATCGTCGCGTTCCAGGGTCTGCCGCATGATCAACGCGATCGTGCGTGCCTCTTCTTCCGGCGTCGCCGTCTCGATCAACGACAAACCTTCGCACGCGTCCGCGGTCACCGGGTCGGAGCCGCGCATCGCGTCCGCCTGCACGGGGGGCACCAGTGCGCGGCTGATCAGGGCTGCCCGCGCCGGCGGGTGTCTGCGCCACGTCCGGTGCCGGCCAGGGCCGGACATCGCGCCGGCCGATGCCCAGCCGACGCAGCAATCGGGCAAGGCCGAATTGCGGATGCGACTGCGCGAGCGGGAAGTCGGGATCGCTCGGCTCGAGAGATATCGCTCGCCAGGTTGCATCCGACGCCTCGCTGTCGAGGCCGGGCAGCACCACGGCACCCCGCGGCAGCGAGGCGATTACCGTCAGCAGGTCAGCGGTCGCCGGCATGCTGCCCGTAGATCCGGCCGCGATCGACCGGCGTTGAAGGCGGGCAAGCGCGCCAGGCCGCCGCTTGCGCGGTCAGCAGCCGATCGCGGCGGTCAGCGGGATCGATGCATTGCTCGGTTTCGAGTGTTGCCTTCCACCACTGTGCGATGGGCCCAAGAAAGCCGAGGGTGATCTGCCAATGCCGCGCGAACTCTTCCGGAACAAGCTGGTCCAGATCGCGGAGATCAAGGCGCTCGGTATGAACCTGGTCGAACAGCCGCGCCGAGTTCGGCGGCCAGCCGCGCCGCCTGTGCCGGCGATGGCGGTGGATCAAGGTGGCGGGCAACTTGCCTCGCCAGCAGAAGCTGCCGCCGCATCGCCGGGATGGCTGGCGGGATAGCTACCCCGGTCGACGGCTTCGCTCCAAATCGTTTCGAAAGCGACGTCATCCTCGTCGATGTCGCCCAGCGGCGTCATCTTCGGCAGCAGCAGTGGCCTTCCGGCGGTTCGCCGGACGAAGGCCAGGGAAAGCGCCCGGCAGGCGCGGCGGGTCGGCAGAAAGATCCGCGCGGCGGCGAGATCCTCGGGCGTGTCGCCCAGACGGGACAGCAGCCCCGCCGCGAGCGCGTCGACGAACGGCAGGCCCGGAGCAATGGAATAGACGTTCACGTCCGTGTCACGCGAGCGCTAGCGTGATCGGTTCCGCGAGGATCATAGGCTTGCCGTAGGAATGCTTCGGCCGCCGGGATATCGGCGGGCGTGCCGACGTGGCACCACTCGCCGCCATGCACGATGCCGAACAACCTTCCGGCGTCGATCGCCTGGTCATAGACGAGGTTGAGCGAGAACGCGCCGGGCGGAGTCGCGGCAAAGATCCGCGGATGCAAAATCTGGATGCCGGTGAAAAGGAACGGCGCGTCGCTGCCGTCCGGCCGGCGAACCAGGCGTCCGTTCCCGGTCAGCAAGAAGTCGCCTTTGCCTGCATACCCCAGCGCCGTTGCCACCGGATGCAGCAGCAACAGCCCGTCCATCCGCCGGTCGTCCCACGCGGAGGCGAGGTCCTGGAGGGTCGGCTGCCGGCCATCTCGCCAGAGGACGTCGCCGTTGATGACGAAGAACGGTCCGGAGCCGAGCAGCGGCAGGGCGTTGGCGACCCCGCCGCCCGTCTCCAGCCGCTCGGCCTCGATGCACAGCCGCAAACCGGGCGAGTGGCGGCCGGCGATATGATCTTCGAGCACCGGAGCGAGATGGTGGGCGTTGATCACGACTCGCTCGACTCCTTGCGCTTCGAGGGCATCAATGACGCGGTCGAGCATCGATCGCCCGCCGATTTCGATCAGCGGTTTCGGAAGGCGATCGGTCATCGGTCGCATCCGCGCACCGAGGCCCGCCGCCAGCACCATCGCCCGGCGCGGCGCTCCATCCGACGGCCGATCCTGGCGCTCGGTCATACGCATGTCGGGTTCGTCGGCGCTACCCGCGCCCAGCTCGGCAAGTGCCTGTCGAACCAGCGCGCCAGGGGAGCCAGAGCATCATGCGCCAGTGCCCGCTCGAGCAGCCGCCAGACGCGCGGGATGTGTGCGAGATACGAAGGCTTGCCATCCCGCCGGGAGAGGCGGGTGAAGATGCCGATCACCTTGGCGTGCCGCTGCGCCGCCAGGATCGCGAATGCGCGCTCGAAGCCAGTCCAATCGGCGCGGCCGATCCCCGCGTAGTAGCGGTTCAGCATCTCCGCCTTCAGCGACGGCGGCACGTCGCGGCGCGCGTCTTCCAGCAGCGACATGACATCGTATGCCGGCGGTCCGGCGACGGCATCCTGGAAGTCGAGAAGTCCGCAGGCGGCAAGACCGTCGCGCCCGGACAGTCGCATCAAGTTGTCGACATGAAAGTCGCGCAAAACCAATGTCGCGGGCGCGACCAGACCCGGCGTCAGTACCTCTTCCCACGCCATTGCGTACTCCCGGCGGGCGCCGTCATCGGTCGGGCGGCCGAATGTGGCCGGCATGTACCAGTCGGGAAGGAGTAGAGCCTCGTCCAGCAGCCGTCGGGTATCGTACGCTGGCAGTCCGGGCGGCAGTGCCACTGCCGGCTCCAGCCGATGCAGGTGAACAAGCACGTCGATGGCCAGCCGGTAAAGTGCCGCCTCGTCGTGACCGGCGCGCAACAGGCGGGTGAACGTCTCGTCGCCGAAGTCCTGCAGCAGCAACAGCCCGGCCGCTTCGTCGCTCGCGAGGATGCTAGGCGCGCTGAGACCCAGACCCAGCAGATGCCGAGCCATGCGAACGAAGGGGCGTACGTCTTCCCGATCCGGGGGCGCGTCCATAAGAACGGCCCGGACACCGTTTCGGCTGACACGATGGTAACGCCGAAAGGACGCATCACCGGCCAGCGGCCGCGTCTCTGCCTCGCTCCAGCCCGCCGCGGTCAGGAAATCGGCGATACGCCGGCTGCGCTCAGGCAACTCCGGCCTCGCGCAACCGCCGCCGCCAGTCGGCTCCGCCCTCGATCAGCACCCGCCGGTTCTCCGGGTGGCCAGTGTGCGTCAGTATCACATCGAGTCGGTTGGCGGGCAGCAGGCCGCCGAGCCGGTTCGGCCATTCGATCAACGATATGCCCTTGGCGAATGCATCCTCGATACCGAGTTCCAGGGCATCCTCCGCTGCGTCAAGACGAAACAGGTCGAAATGCCAGATCGCCGGATCCCTCGAGGAGGCGGATTCGTAGACTTGCACCAGCGTGAAGGTCGGGCTTGGTACTTCATCGTCCGCGCGCAAACGGGCACGAATGAAGGCCCGGGCGAACACGGTCTTGCCGGCGCCGAGGTCGCCGACAAGGGCTATGACGTCGCCTCGCCGGGCGACGTTGGAAAGCCTTGCCGCCAGCATCTCCGTCTCCGACTGGTTGCGGAGCGTGCGTTCGATTCTAATGTCAGCGTTCGTGCTCGCGGGATCCATGCTTGAACGCTCCGGCTTGCCGGACCATTCTGTGCGCGGCGGGATGGCTGCCAACTGGGTGGAGCAAGGATAACTCTCATGACGACCGACATCGCGCGGACCGATGTCGCGATCATCGGCGCCGGTCCGGTCGGCCTGTTTGCGATCTTCGAGTGTGGCATGCTCGGCATGAGCTGTCATGTTTTCGACGCTCTCGATGTGGCAGGCGGGCAATGCACGGCTCTCTATCCGGAGAAGCCGATCTTCGACATTCCCGGCTACCCACGCGTTCTCGCCGCTGAACTGGTCGAGAGACTCACGGAACAGGCGGCGCCATTCAAGCCCGTTTATCACTTGGGCCATCCGGTGCATGGGGTGACCCCTCGAGACGGCGGCCGCTGGCTGATCGAGAACGCCGGCGGCGCGAAAGTAGACGCGGCGGCGGTCGTGGTCGCGGCCGGCGTCGGCGCGTTTGGGCCGAATCGGCCGCCGCTGAAGGGAATAGAACGCTTCGAGGGAAAGCCGCCCGGCACCGGCGTGCAGTATTTCGTGTCGCGGCGCGAGGACTACCGCGGCAAGCGGGTTGTCATCGCCGGCGGCGGCGACTCGGCGGTGGATTGGGCGCTCTCGCTGGCCGAAGTGGCGGCGCATGTCGCCGTCGTGCATCGTCGCGGTAAGTTCAGGGCGGCTCCCGAAAGCGTCCGCCAGCTGCATGCGCTGGCCGAAAGTGGCGTTTTGCAATTGGTCATCCCTTACCAGCTCCACGCCGTCGAGGGTGAGGGAGACGAGTTGCGAACCATCATCGTCAGCGATCTCGACGGCAACGAGCGGCGGCTCGACGCCGACGCGCTCCTGCCGTTCTTCGGGCTGTCGCAGAACTTGGGACCTATCGCTGACTGGGGCCTCAATCTTGACCACCACACGGTCATGGTCGATCCCGCTACCTGCTCGGCGGGCAGGGACGGCATCTTCGCCATCGGCGACATCGCCAGCTACGCAGGCAAATTGAAGCTGATCCTGACCGGCTTCGCCGAAGCAGCCATGGCGGCGCACGCCATCTTCCCGCGGGTGCATCCGGGCGAGGCGCTGCATTTCGAATACTCCACCACCAAAGGCGTGCCCGGGCGGACATGAGCCCGATGGCGGGCAGACCGGGTGAACGTGAACAGAGCGGCGCAAACAATTCCCCGCCTGGCCTGGCGCGGCGGGTCAGCGAGTTTCTAGAGGTTGACCGCCGTACCCTTGCGCCCACGATCGGCCACGGGGTGGTGGTTGGGCTGGCGGTTCTGGTGCCGGTGGTCTCCTATCCCTCGCTGGTATTCTCCGGACCGCTGCAGGCATTCAGCGGTATCGGGGTTGGTCTGGGGTTGCTCAGCGCCGTGGTGCTGACGATCGCGCTGGTGATCGGCGGTTCCGTCGGCGGCACCGTCGGCGTAGCTCAATCAGAGCCGGCAATCGTGCTGGCCGTCATTGCCACGTCTATCGCCATCGATCTGCGAGCCGCCGGAGCGGAGGATCGGGTGCTGCCGACGGTAATGGCGGCGGTGATCATCTCCGCGCTAGCGGTAGGGGCAGTGTTTCTTCTGCTCGGCACATTGCGCGCCGGAAACCTCATCCGCTTTATGCCTTATCCGCTCATCGTCGGTTTCATCGGCGGTATGGGCTGGCTCCTGCTCAGCGGCGCGGTGCGAGTAGCCGCCGGCCTGCCGCTGGCCCTCGGGACTCTGCCGCGGCTCATCGAGCCCACGATGCTCATCCGCTGGATGCCGGCCCTCTGCGCTGGTGTGTTGCTGTGGTTTCTACAGCGTCGGCGCCCTCGCGCGCTGAACGTGCCGCTGGCCGCGCTCGGCATCGTCGGTGTTTTCTGGACGGTGGTGCTGGTGAGCGGGACGTCGTTTGCCAGCCTCGCCGCCGACGGCTGGATGCTGGCGCCCGTACCACCGTTCGGATCGTGGCTATCCTCGCCGCCGCATACGCTGCTTTTGGCGATTGATTGGCCTGTCTTGCTCGACTACTGGCCGGAAATTCTTACTCTGATAACCGTGGCTTTGATGGGCGTGCTGATGCAGGCGAGCGTCATCGAAATCGCCGCCCGCACCGATGTCGATTTCAACAAAGAGTTGCGAGCGCTGGGCGCCGGCAATCTCGTCTGCGCGATATTGGGCAGCCTACCCGGCTATCACTCGCTCGGCATCTCCACCCTGTCAATCCGGCTAGGGCGGCCGGTGCGCGTCATCGGCCTGATCGTCGCCACGATGATGGCCGCGATTCTTTGCTTCGGCGGCGGGCTAGTCGCCTACTTGCCGAAGCTGGTGCTCGCGGCGCTGCTGTTCTACGTCGGCCTCGATGTTTTCATGGGCGCGCTGCTCAACACGCATCTTCGCCGCGCCTGGGCCGAGTTCGCGGTGGCGATGTTGGTGTTCGCGAACGTCGCCTTCATCGGCCTGCTACAGGGGCTGGCGATCGGCATCGTCGCCGGCATCACGCTGTTCGTAATAAGGTACAGCCAGATCGACGTGGTGCGGCGACAAACCTCGGCGGTCGAGCACCACAGCAAAGTGGTGCGTTCCTCCCGCTCGCGTGCCGTGCTCAACGAGTTGGGGAACCGTATCCTGATTCTGGAGCTACACGGCTACATCTTCTTCGGGACCAGCCATGTGCTGCTCAAACGCATCCGCGCGCGCCTGGAAGGAAGTCGAATGTCGCGGCCGCTGTTCATCCTGCTCGACTTCCGTCGGGTCACCGGTATCGACTCGTCGGTGTCGCTCAGCCTGGGCAAGTTGATGCAGTACGGCCACAGATACGAGGTTGCCTTCGTCGCCACCGGGTTGCAGCCCCCGCTGCGGGGAGCCTTCGAGCGGCTGGCGGCGGGCGAGCATTCGGGCATCTTCATCTTTGCCGACCTGGATCACGGTCTCGAGTACTGCGAGGATCAAATCCTCGCAACCGCGCTGGGTACCGCGGCGCCGGACGAAGAGACACTCGAGCAGCAACTTCGGGCCGTGGGCGGCGCCGACAGCGAGATTGAAGCGCTGATGTGCTATGCCGAAAGGCGTTGGTATTCCAAGGGTCAATCGCTGATCCAGCAGGGCGAGATGTCCCGTGATATGTTCTACATCGAGCGCGGCTCCGTGACGGCGATCCTCATTCTGCCAGACGGTCAGCACATTCGGCTCCGGACCATGGGCGCCGGAACGGTCGTCGGCGAGATCGCGGCCTATCTGCAACGGCCGCGCTCCGCTTCGGTGGTCGCCGATGATGAGACGCTCGCGGTGCTGCTGACCGGAGCCGCACTTGCGGAGATGCGGGAGCAAGACTGCGGCGCGGCGGCGCTGCTGCACGCGTTCATGGCCCGTCAACTCGCCGCCAAGCTGGTAACGGCCACGCAGGAAATTGTGGCGAAGCACGCTTGAGTGGCGCACGGCTTCCGCCGCGGTTGACAATCCCCGTGGGGTCGGTCGATTTAGACTTCCGCGTTCGCAGTCGAGCTTGGGGGAGTATGGCTTTCCTTCTCCAGGGTCCGCGGTCGCCCTCGAGGACAGCGGAACAACGGAGGAATTTTGATGCGCCGGCTCGCAGTTGTTGTTGCTGTTCTGCTGACCTTGCTGATCGCTGTTTCCCCGGTTCTGGCTCAACGACTGGTGCCGGTGCGAATCGGATACATCCCGGTGGCGGGGGGCGGACAGATCTTCGTCATCGACGGCGAGGGCTGGGCCCGCGACGCCGGCCTCGAACTCAAACTCACGCAGTTCAACTCCGGTCCGAACGCGATCCAGGGGCTCGCTTCGGGAACAATCGATGTCTATGCCGCCGGCATTGGCCCGCTCGCCGTTGCCCGGTCGCGCGGCATCGACGTTCGTGTCGTAACGGCTACGGCGATCGAGGAACTGGCGTTCGTCGCCGCCGGCAAGCTCGCCGCGCAGTTCGGGCAGGGTGGCAGCGCGGCGGACGCGTTCGCCCGCTACGTCGCCGCCGCGGGCCGGCCGGCGAAGCTGGCTACTCAGCCGGCCGGATCCGTGCCGAACACGGTTTTGCAGCACTGGCTGTGGGAAGTCGCCAAGGTCAAGCGGGGCGACATCGAGATCGTGCCGATGGGCATCGACGCGACGCAGCAAGCATTGCTCGCGGGGGCGGTCGACGGCGCAACCATCCGAGAGCCGGCGATCACCATTGTCCGGGATCGCGATCACTCGATGCGGCTGGTGGCGCCTGGCGGCGAGATGTTCCGAAATCAGCCGGGCGGCGTGGTCGCCTTTAGCGGCGACTTCGTCGAACGCGAGCCGAAAGCGTCGCAGGCGCTGGTCGACCTGATCGTCAGAGCGACGCAACTGCTGCAGACGGACCCGTCGCGCGCCGCCCCACATATACAGGCAGCGCTGGGCCGCGGCATTGTCGATGTCGAGACCATGCGGCGGGCGCTGAGTTCGCAGGCGAGCCGTTTCGTCGCCGACCCCAGGCTGATCATCGACGCAACTCGGCAGATGCAGGATTACCAGGTGCAAATCGGCGTCCTCGACAGGCCGGTATCCCTGGACGGATTGTTCGATCCAAGCTTCTACGAGAAGGCGGTCAACAAGCGGCCGTGATGACACCGCGCGGTCGCCTGTTGCTGGCGCTGACAGGCGTGATCGTCTTTCTCGGCATCTGGGAGGCGGTGCCACGCCTTTCCCTCGTCGGTCCGGCGTTGTTGCCGCCGCCCAGCGCCATTGTGCCGGCATTTTGGCGCGAGATCACGAGCGGCGAGTGGTTCGTCGCGATCTATCGCAGCCTCATTCACTACGTCATCGGCCTGTTGATCGGCTCCGGCATGGGGATTGGCCTGGGCGTGCTCACCGGCATGTCGGCGCGCCTCGAAGCCGCGCTATCGTGGGTAGTGCGGCTGCTGCGGCCGATACCGGGACTTGCCTGGGTGCCGTTCGCGATCCTGTGGTTCGGCATCTCGCCGGCGGCGGCTACCTTCATCATCGCCGTCGGTGTCTTCTGGATCAATTATTTCGCCGCGCTCGCGGCGGTGCAGGCTGTCGATCGTGAGTTGATCGAGGTGGCGGAAGCGTTCGGTTATCGCTCGCGCCTGGCGAAGCTCATCAAGGTGATCCTGCCGGCGTCCCTGCCGGGCATCCTCAGTGGGCTCCGCACCGGCATCGGGCAAGCATGGATGGCGGTAGTCGCGGCGGAGCTGTTCGGGGTACAGGGTCTGGGCCAGCGGATGATGCAAGCGTCGAGCCTGCTCGCGACCGAGATCGTCGTCGTCTACATGATCACCATCGCGGCCCTTTACGGCGCTATCGACAGCATCTTCGTCATGCTCCGTGACCGGCTCCTGGCATGGAAAGCGTAATCGAGGTCAGAGGGCTGGCGCTTGCTTTCGGCGAGGGGCCGAGTGCCACGACGGTCTTCAGCGACATCGACCTGACAGTCGCCGCCGGCGAGTTCCTCGTCATTGTCGGCGCCTCCGGCGTGGGCAAGTCGACGCTGCTGCGGGTATTGGCCGGTCTCATTCCGGCCACCAGCGGTCGCGTGCTGCTGCACACGCCGGCCGACCCGGCGCGGCTGCCGGTGGCGCTCGCCTTTCAGGATGCCCGCTTGCTGCCGTGGCGGCGTGTCCTGGAAAACGTCAAGTTTGGCATCGAGCGGCTGGCCGTCGGCGGTAAGGAACGCAGCGAGCGGGCCGCGGCGGCGCTCGACCTCGTCGGCCTGTCGGCTCTCGCCCAGCGCTGGCCGCATCAGCTTTCCGGCGGCCAACGGCAGCGTGTGGCGCTGGCCCGGGCGCTGGCCGTCCAGCCTTACATCCTGCTCATGGACGAGCCGTTCGGGGCTCTCGACGCGATTACCCGCGAGTCGCTGCAGGATGAGCTGCTGCGGGTTTGGCATGCGACGGGCAAGACGATCATTTTCGTCACCCACGATATCTCCGAGGCCGTGTACCTCGCCGATCGCGTGGTCCTGCTTGCCGGGTCGCCCGGCCGGATCCGCTCGACCCACATGATCAACGCGCGCCGGCCGAGATCGCGCGGCCATGCCGAGCAGAAGAAGGCCGCGGAAAGCATCCGCGACGGCCTCGGCCTCATCGCCGGCGAAGGGATCTAAGCTATCGCGGCGCTACCACGGACGCACAGCCCATCTTCACCGCCGCCGCCTCGGCCTGTCGGTTAATGCTGGATTGCCACACCCGCTTCGCGGGTTCGCAATGACGATTGTCAGGTTGTTCGAGCTGTCCTCGTGGTCTCAGGCTGAAAAGGCATCAATTATGGCGAACTCTCGATTGTTTGGCATTTTAATCATTATCATTATCAGCATCCTGGTCATCTTAGTTGCTAGGGATGTCGTTTGCTCGGGTGTTATTCCAGGTACTTCTGGCCGCCTGTTGCAAAATTTGTTTTACTGCGCGCATTGATAAAGACCTTGGCATTTGTTCGCGTGGGCACTATGGGGAGACAACTTCTATCTATATTGTCCAGGGCGTGACGGGTAAACTAGACTAGCTACTGCGCGAACTCTGGGGCTACGCGATCGCCGTGTTGAAGTCGTCGAGCAGCACCTCGATGCGAACCGGGTCGGTCTCGTCCATGATCAGCTGCGTGCGGCGCTGCGCCGCGAGCATATCGAGTTCGATGATCCGCCGCTTGACGCGTGAGATGTTGCTCGCCGCCATCGACAGCTCGCGAAATCCCAGGCCCAGCAGTAGCGGCGTGAAGCGCGGATCGCCGGCGATCTCGCCGCACGCGCAAACCGGAATGCGCGCGCGCAACGCCGCCGCCGCGGCGAATTGGATCATTCTCAGCACTCCGGGGTGGAGCGGATTGTAGAGATGCGCCACTCGCTCGTCGCCGCGGTCGATCGCCAGCGTGTACATCGTCAGGTCGTTCGAGCCGATTGCGAAAAAGTCGCTGACCAGCGCCAGTGCGTCAGCGGTCAATGCCGCTCCGGGCACCTCGATCATCGTGCCGAGCGGCGGTAGGGCCGTGGGGATGTCCACTCCCCTGCGAAGTAGGCGGCGGGCGGCGCGAGCAAGGATATCGCGTGCGGCGCGGATCTCGGAGACGGCGGTGACCATCGGCAGCAGGATGCGCACTGGCCCGTGCGCCCCAGCGCGAAGGATGGCGCGGAACTGTGTTTCCAGCAGCTCGGGGCGCGCTAGTGACAGCCGAATGCCGCGAATTCCCAATGGCGAAGTCGCGCTGTCGCCGAACTGACCGACGAACGGCATCAACCCCTTGTCGCCGCCCAGGTCGAGTGTTCGAATGGTGACGCTCTGCCCGCCGGCCCGCTCGACAAGGGCGCGAAGCGCAAGATATTGTTCCTCTTCGTTCGGCGCCGCCAATCGATTCATGAACATGAATTCGGTGCGAAGCAGGCCGATGCCGGCCGCGCCGGCCTCGATCACGTGGTCCATCTCCATCGGCAGTTCGACATTCGCCTGCAGTCGGATCGGCACTCCGTCCTCTACTTATCGCCGGCTGTCCGGCAAGCCGCCGCAGCGCGCGCTCTTCCTGCTGCCGTTCGCCGCGGCGCCGGTGATATTCCTGGAGCGACGTCGGCGAGGGATGGACGACCACTTGGCCCAGGTCGCCATCGATCAGAATGCGGTCGCCTGTGCGTACCGCCTCCAGGAGACCGGCCGCCCCGAGAACCGCTGGTAAGCCGAGGGCGCGAGCGAGAATAGCTGTATGGCCTTGCGGGCCGCCCGCTTGTGCTGCGATCCCAACAACGTGCTCGGGGTCCAATTGTGCCGTATCAGCCGGGGTCAGTTCCTCGGCGACGATGATGCTGCCGCGCGGGATCGAGTAGAGTGGTTTTCCGGATTCCTTGGTAAGCTGGCCGATCAAGCGGTTGCCGACTTCGCGAACGTCTTCGACGCGAGCCGACAGGTAGGCGTCTTGCATCGCGCGGAAACTTTCGCATATCGCTGTCACTTCAGAGTGGACGGCGGCTTCCGCGTTGATCCGCTCGCTTTCGATTCGGGCATACGCGCCCCGCAGCAGACGCGAGTCCTTCAACATCATAAGGTACGCGTCGAGCAGATAGAGAACGTCCTCGGACGCCAACTCGGCGTGGGCCTTCACCCGCGTAGACGTCTTCGTCCTCAGCCGTCCGAGTTGACGGCGCGCCCGCAACACCGCTTCACGCAGGCGTCGTCGCTCGGCATCGATGTCGGCGGGACGGATCCGGTACTCCGGTATACGCAGAGCTCCGGTCTCGCAAACGTATGCGGTTCCGATGCCGATGCCGGGCGAAACGCCGAGTCCCTCGACGACCCGCTCGTTCGCAAACTGTTGGGCCATTTCCTACCAAGTCGGTGTTCTTATCATGATCCACGTGCCGGGTTCGCTGGTCGGCTTGAACCGGAACGTCAATCTTCCTCGAACCTGGCCTCGATGATCTTGCCGAGAACCTCGATGGCCTCTTCCGCCTCGCGTCCGACCGCGGCGATCTCGATTTCGGTTCCCGGTCCCGCGCCGAGCATCATCAGACCTAAGATCGAGCGACCCGAAACCGTCGTTCCACGCTTCGAGACGGTGATCTCGGCATCGAACCCGGCCGCTAGCTTAACGAATTTGGCGGCGGCGCGAGCATGCAGCCCACGCCTGTTGGCGATCACCGCGATGCACCTGAGTATGTCTCCGTCACGGCTGTAATCAACCATGCCCAAGCTTACGACTCCTCTTGAGTAAGGAGCCGGGAGGCGATGTTGATATACTTGCGACCTGCTTCCTGCGCACTCTGCGCGGCTTCCTCCAGCGACTCGGTTTGGCGGACGCTGGCAAGCTTGATCAGCATCGGCAGATTCACGCCGGCGATCACTTCTACATTCGCCTTGTCCATGATCGAGATCGCGAGGTTGGAGGGGGTGCCGCCAAACATGTCCGTGAGCAGCACGACGCCGTTGCCTTCTTCCGCGCGGGCAACGCTATCGAGAATGGCGGCGCGTCGCTGCTCCATATCATCCTCGGGACCGATGCAGACGGCCGTAATGTTCACTTGCGGTCCGACAACATGCTCCAGGGCGGAGATAAATTCCTCGGCCAGCCGACCGTGAGTTACGATAACGAGGCCTATCATGATTTCAGGGTGCTTTCGTCTCTAAGTCCGGGGCCCATCCACACGAGCGGTCGAGGTCCCGGTGCACAACTTGCACCCGTTGTCCTTGGCTTCGCAGCCATGTGGCGAGCTCTTCCACGACGAAAACCGACCGATGCCGGCCGCCGGTGCAGCCGATAGCGATTGTCAGATAGCTTTTTCCCTCGGCGACATACCGCGGCAGGAGGGGATGAAGCAACCGCGTAAGCGAGTGCAAGAACGGCGCGTACTCCTGATCCTCGCGAATAAAGCGCGCAATTTCCTCATCGCGGCCAGTGAGCAATTTGAGATCCGGTTGATAATATGGATTGGCAAGGAAACGCACGTCAAAAACCAAATCCGACTCGCGCGGGAGACCAGAGCGGAACGAGAATGACGTGACCTGGATGACCAGCGCCTGCTGCTCCGGAAGCGCGAAGTGGCCTTGTAGGAGCCGCTTTAAATGGCCCGGATTGAGACCCGTCGTGTCGATCGTCAGCTCGGCGCGCACCCGCAGCGGCGACGAGAATTTCCCGCTCGCGGACAATTCCCTCGATCAACGGCAGCTCACCAGCCAAGGGGTGCCGGTGTCGCGTCGCCGTATAACGCCGGCGCGCCTCCTCGTCGTCACAATGCAGGAACACGAGCTTGATGCAGACCTTTTGTTCCCGCTGCAGTCGATCGATCGCCGACAGACAGGAGTCTATGCCGAAATCCCGTGTCCTCACGTCGACGCCAATGGCAAGAAGAGGACTCATCGAAACCGTTTCGGCCGTATCCGGGCGCAAGCAGTCGCGATAGCAGGCGCAGGGGCAGGTTATCGATGCACTCGAAGCCGAAATCTTCCAGCGCCTTCAGGGCTGTCGTCTTACCTGCCCCGGACATGCCAGTAATCAGGAGAATGCTTTGCGCGGCCGCATTCGGCGCGTCTCGAAGCGGATTTGCTCTGCGTGGGCGTTACACTGTACGTTCATGGAACCCGTTCTAATGAACCAGAGGCGATCCTTACGGCGAGGCAGACCTTGGCGACGCAAGAAGCCTCGAAAGCGGCAAGTCGGAATGCCGGGAGAGATACACCCAGTAGTTCGAAGCTTTTGCAATCAGGCATTCGTTCCACGTTCTCGACGGGCTACCAGATCGATGCTCGCGACCAACGGCGCCGATGCGGCAGGCCTCAGCCGTACGATTCCGATCCCGCGCACCTCGAGCAGCCCGCGCAGTTCCGGCGGGGGCATCGCGAAAATTCGCCCGCCCGCTTCCACCACATCGGTGTAGTCATCAGCAACGAGACGAGCACCCGCCTCGATAAGCCGCAACGCAAGATCGGACTTCCCGCACCCCGATGGACCACGCAACAATACGCCCGATCCCTCGACGGCGATGCAGGTTCCGCGCAACCGCTTCATCGGCCTCAACGTGTAACCCCCCCGTTCACGCTGTCAATCGCTGCCGCGGAAGCAGCTTAGTTACTGTCGCGGAAGGGTCACTACGAAGCGGGCGCCGATGATGCTTCCATCCGAACCGCGGCGGTTCCCGGCGACCAAGGTCCCGCCGTGCGCTTCCACTATCTGCTTGGAGATGCTGAGACCCAACCCTGAATGCACCCCGAATTTTTCGTTTTGCGGACGTTCCGAGTAAAAGCGCTGAAATATGTCCTTTTCGCGCCCTTCCGGAATGCCTGGGCCTTCATCCAGAACCTGCGCTACGACCACACCGTCCTCGGCCCCGGCCTTCAGCGTTATGCTGCCGCCGGGCGGGCTGAAGGACAAGGCGTTGGCGAGCAAATTCCGAAAGACCTGTACCAGCCGGCCCTCGATACCGTTGACGATCAACTCCCGCTTGTGGGTAATGTCGAGCATGAGTCGCGTGTGATGTTGCGATGCCGTGGTGTCCGTCACCTCCGCCAGCGCCACCAGCATCCGCCTGATGTCCACAGGACCGGATTTCTCCCGAGATAATTCCGCATCGAGCCGCGAGGCATCCGAGATATCGGAAATCAGGCGATCGAGACGGCCGACGTCATCGAGAATGATGTTCATCAGTTTCTGTCGGCGGTCCGGATCATTGATCCGCGCCGCGGTCTCCACCGCGCTCCTTAGCGACGTGAGCGGATTTTTCAATTCGTGCGCGACGTCGGCGGCAAACCTTTCGATGGCGTCAATTCTGAGCCAGAGCGCTTGCGTCATGTCCCGCAACGCGGCCGCAAGCTGGCCGATCTCGTCATTCCGATTGCCGAAATCGGGTATCGTGTACTGGCGGTGGCGATCCCTGCGTACCCGCTGGGCGGCGATCGCCAGCCGGAGGATGGGGCGAGCAATCGTGCGAGCGAGATAGATCGACAACAGAATCGTAACGCCCAAAGCCAGCATGAACCACCTGAAGACATCCAAGCGGACCTTCAGCACAGCCGCGTCTATCGCGGACGATCCCTTGGTGATCATCAGCGCCGCAAGCACCTGCTTGTAGCGCTGCACGGGAACGGCGACGCTGAGAACCATGCCGCCGCTAGGTTCGGATCGTACCGTTGTCGCCGGCTCGCCGGACAACGCAAGCAGCACTTCGGGATAGTCGCGAGCGGTTTGAACAGCGTTCTCGGAATACAGCGGCAGGTCCTCACAACTCCATAGGCGAGCCAGGAGGCGATCGTATCCGGCGAGCATATCCCAAAGCTGCTGGCCTTCGCTGCGCGGCGCGGGCAGCTCCTCGATCTGCACGCCACCGCCCGGACCGCCAAGCAACAGGCTGTCGGCGATCAGCGAGCCGTCGCCCTTGAACAGCCTCGCGCGAAAGCGCGAGCTCTCGACAACTCGTCTGACCATCTGTTGCGCCATCGTCGCGCTGAGGCCCTCGCCGAGAGAGCCGTCTTTATGCGTGGCGCTTTCGCCGATAGCGGCCGCGAATAGATTAGCCTCGCTTCGCATGGTCGCGAGCTCGGCGGCGATCAGGCCGCGCCGGTATTCGTCGAGGTAGAGCATACCGGCGAATAGGAATGCAAGCGCCAGCAGGTTGACGGCGAGGATGCGCCGGGTGATCGGCGATATGCCGCCCCGGCGGACTGGCCTGGGCGCGCTTTCAGACATTCTCCTCAGCCGGCGCGGTATCGATAGCCGACGCCATAGAGGGTCTCGATGTGGGCGAAATCCACGTCCACATCTTTGAACTTTTTGCGGAGTCTCTTGATGTGGCTGTCAATGGTGCGATCGTCGACGTAGATGTGTTCGCCGTAGGCGGCGTCGATGAGCTGGTCGCGGCTCTTCACGTGCCCAGGTCGTCTCGCCAGCGCCTGAACGAGCAAGAACTCCGTCACCGTCAGGTTGACCTGGCTTCCCCTCCAGGTGCAGAGGTGTCGAGTCTCATCCAGCACGAGCTCGCCCCGCCGCATGATCTCCGTTTCACCTTCGCTGGGTGTCGCGACAATTCGCCGCCGCAGCACGGCACGAATGCGCTCGATCAGAAGACGCTGCGAAAACGGTTTCGTAATATAGTCATCCGCCCCCATTCGAAGCCCTAGCATTTCATCCAGCTCCTCGTCCTTCGAGGTAAGAAAGATGACCGGGACATCGCTGTTTTGGCGCAGCCGGCCGAGTAATTCCAGTCCATCCATACGCGGCATCTTGATATCTAGAATGGCCAAGTCCACGGGCTCTCGCGACAAGCCGGCGAGAGCATCCGCTCCGTCGGTGTACGAGAGCACGCGAAAACCTTCCGCTTCCAGTGCCATCGACACCGAGGCAAGGATATTGCGATCGTCGTCGACGAGAGCGATTACTTCTGACACGGCCTCTCTCCGTTACTCGGCGCTGCCGCACTACCCGAGAGATCCCGCCCACCGGCAGCCTCATTGACCCGGCTCTTACCGGGCAATATAGTGCCGTGTGAGCCGGCGACCTACAGTCGAAATAGGTCGTCCATGTATTGCGTCGCGCCCGCACCAGACTTCCTTCGCTGAAGCAGTAGCTATGCGAGCACAACCAGCCACAGAACCAGACCTCACGCCACGGCATAACAAAAGTTATGATAAGTACCGGCCCATGGCGTCGGCTTTCGTGCTGGTCGGGATGTTGATCGCTGCTCCGGCACAGGCGCACTTCCAAGAGCTGATCCCCTCGACCGACATCGTCTCCGAGGTCACCGGCAAGACAATCACGCTCGATATGGCCTTCACCCATCCGTTCGAGGGTGGACCGGTAATGGAAATGTCAACTCCCGTGCAGTTCGGAGTATTCACCGGCGGCAGTAAGCAGGACCTGAAGTCGTCGCTAATGCCACGCTCGATAGCGGGCAAGAGCGCCTACCAGGCCAGCTACACTCTGAACGCGCCGGGCGACTACCTCTTCTACATCGAACCAGCTCCGTACTTTGAGCCGGCGGAACGGAAAATGATCATTCACTACACAAAGGTCGTCGTGGATGCATTCGGCGCGGAGGAAGGCTGGGACGCAATGGTCGGCTTACCGGTCGAAATAGAGCCGCTGGTCCGCCCTTTCGGCCTGTGGACCGGAAATATCTTTCGCGAAATCGTTCGCCGCGAGGGCAAGCCGGTACCCTTCGCCGATGTTGAAGTGGAGTGGCGTAACGACGGAACGGTGAAGGCGGCGGCGGACGCCTTCGTCACACAGGTGGTCAAGGCCGATGCTCAGGGGATCTTCGCCTACGCGATGCCACGCGCGGGCTGGTGGGGCTTCGCCGCTCTGTTGCAAGGTAAAGAGCCGATGAAGGCGCCGACCGGCGAGATGGTGCCGGTCGAGCAGGGCGCGCTCATGTGGGTCAAGACAGTAGATATGAAATAGGCGGGCGACCAATGGCGCATCTTGTCGATGGCGTTCTTTCCACCCCCGTGATCGTAGCCGGCGCCGCCATCGCGGTTGCCGGGATCTCGGTCGGCCTGCGCCGCATCGACGGCGACCGGCTGCCTTACTGCGGCCTGATGAGCGCCGCCTTCTTCGTCGCCTCCTTGGTGCACGTCCCCATCGGGCCATCAAACGTGCACCTGATACTCAACGGCCTGCTGGGCATCGTGCTCGGCTGGGCCGCCGTGCCGGCGATCTTCGTCGGCCTGGTGTTGCAGGCGGTGTTCTTCGGTTATGGCGGCATCACGGTATTGGGGGTCAACACCGTCATCATGGGGCTTCCCGCCGTCGCCTGCTTCTATCTGTTCGCGCCGCTGGTGCGCCGACAGGGACGCCATGCCTGGGCATGCGGAGCGCTGGCGGGAGCGCTCGCCATATTGCTCACCTGTGTCGGCGTCGCCACCGCGTTGGCATTGAGCGGCCGCGAGTATGTGCTCGTCGCCAAGCTGGTTCTTATCGCGCACCTCCCGGCGATGATGGTCGAAGCAGTCGTCACGGGGACAATCGTCGTCTTCCTGCAGCGCGTAAAGCCAGAGGTGCTGACCTTGCCGGTGCGTCTGCCCGAGGGTCAGCCGAGCCATGCGTAGCGTCGGCCGTAGCGCCGGCATATTCCTAGCCTCACTTCTAGTCTTTGTGACGTCGCCTGCTACTCTCGCGTTCGCGCATAAGCTGAAGGCGTTCGCCTTTGCCGAGGGGGGGACGATCCGCGGCTCGGTCTATTTCAGCGGCAATCTCGCGGCGCGGAACGCGCGCATCAAGGTGTTCGATCCCAGCGGCGGGTTGCTCGCCGAAACGACATCGGACAGCGAAGGGCACTTCATAATTACCGCTGGACGCCACATCGATCACCGCATCGTCGCCGATACGGGGGATGGGCATGAGGCCGAATACGTTGTCCATGCCGCCGAGCTTCCGCCCACGCTGGTATCCCAACCGCCGACTTCTGGCGCTCCCGGTTCCGCCGAAACCGCCGAGACGGCCGATCAGCCAGTGCCCGCGATCCCTATCGGGCCGTCAGTCGCGGAACTGGAGAAACTGATCGAGCGGACAGTCGCCCGGCAAGTCGGTCCGCTACGCGAACAGCTCGCTACCTTCGAGGAAAGAATACGCTGGCATGATGTGTTGGGCGGCCTTGGCTACATCCTTGGCGTCACCGGCGTCGCCTATTACCTGATCGCCCGCCGCGATCGGCGATCGTAAATGCGCCTACGACGGCCGGTTCACCTGACAAGGCGCAGCGACGGCGCCGCTATAGCAGCGCTATGCAACTGACTTGCAATCGCATTGCGAATGCGTCTGAATATCATCCCGCCCGATAAGGCCGCACCGAACCGAAGATTGGAGACCTCTCATGCATCTGTTGCGTCCAGCATACCTGGCAGTCGGACTTGCTGTCGCCGACCTGGGCCAGGCATCAGCCGCAGAGTTCTACGTCGGCGGCCCGGAGATCAAGGAACGGTTTGGAGATCGTCGGCAACTATCTCGTCGGTATCGAAATGGAACCAATGCCGGCGGACCACGCGATGGGCCCAGATGCCGTGCACTGGAGCTCAACGTTCACTCTGCCAAGGACGAGGTCCACGGCTTTTCTGAAGACGCTTGGATGCCCTATCTCACCATCACGTATAGCATCGAGAAGCTCAACTCTTCATTCAAGAAGGCCGGACAGCTCCTGCCAATGACGGCCGACGATGGTTCGCGCTACGCCAACAACATCGCGATGGACGGACCCGGCCAATATCACGTTCGGTATCTTATCGAGCCGCCATCGAGAGCTGGCTTCATCCGCCATGTCGACAAAGTAACGGGAGTGCCCGAGTGGTGGGTGCCGTTCACGGTCGAGTGGACGTTCGGATATCCTAGCCAGGCCAAGAAGTGAGCACGCGACTACAGACACAAAATGCGGCTCTTGAACGGATTTTTCCCTATACGGGTACAGCCGAGTTTAGAGGAGGATTACCGCGTGAATGAGTGTACCCGAAAGCAGTGTTGCACAGCGGCGGACGCGACTGCGTCGACCAACTCAAAAAGCGACCGCGTTGGGAGAACGGCTATAGCGGCCTTGGCGGCGCTGCTCACTCTCCCAGCAGGATGGGTTGCCGCGCAAGGCCCGCAAGATGTTGGCGGCAAGGCGCCGTTCGGCGAAGAGTTGCTCGAGCCGGACGCGGCGGAACCAGATAGAGACGCGGCGGAACCAGATGGAGTGGAGAAGGGATGGTTGAGGGGGGATTTCGCGACGGGAGACTGGGGTGGTTTGCGCACCACTCTCGAAGAGCAAGGTATCACTTTCGAAGGCGGTCTTGTCATCGACTTCCTGGCACTGACTAGCGGCGGTGACAGCGGCGGCGGCAACTGGGATTATGCAGGCTATACATACCTTGGCACCAATTTCGACTTGGACACCTTGGCCGGTCTCCCAGGCCTGTCGTTCTACGTCGAGGCCGGCTGGTCCTTCGGCGAGGACTTGGGGCGCAAGACTGGCACCGTATTCTCGCCGGCGCAAGCTTTCACCGGTCGCGCCGTGCGTCTTAGCAGAATGTATCTGCAGCAGAATGTGGCCGATGACGAACTCACCTTGAAGATCGGCCGGCTGGCGACGGAGGACGATTTTCTTTCCTCGCCGGTTTACGGCGAATATGTCAGCGCCGCCATAAACAGCGTACCTGGCAGCATTCTGGAGAGTACGCCGGGATTCTCCACATTCCCATCCACGCAATGGGGAGCAACGGCGACATACAAGCCGCTGGATAACGTACGGGCGGCGATCGGCCTTTACAGCTCCGACGACGAGATAAATAAAGACAAGGAGCACGGCGTTGATTTGTCGCTTAATCCGGACAACGGCATAATGGCGATCGGCGAGGTCGGTTACATGTGGAAGCTTGCCGGCGGTGAGGAAAGGTCCGGCCTGCCGGGCGACGTCAAGGTGGGAGGCTGGTACGACACGGGGCCGCGAGCCAACCTGCGAGACGAGGCGCATAACAGGGGCAACAACGGTGGCTTCTATATCGGTCTCGAACAAATGGCCTTCCGTGAGGGCGAGGCGGACAGCCCGGAAGGGCTTACACCGTGGGCGGTCGTGGCGTACGCGCCGAAGCAGTCGATCAACATCGTGCCGTTCTTTCTCGGCGCCGGTATGGTTTATCAAGGGCTGTTTCCGACGCGCGACGACGACCGAGCGGCTCTCGGCTTCTACTACGCAAATCTGAGCCGGGACGTCGAGGATACGAGCAGCGAAAAAATCCTTGAAATCGCCTATACGGCGCAACTCACGCCCTGGTTCTACGTGCGACCGGACGCGCAGTTCATTTTCCAGCCGGGCGGCAGCGGCGAAACCTCCAATGCGGTCGTCCTGGGGGGAGAAATCGGGATCACCTTTTGAACATGCATCGGCCGCGGACCGTCCGCGGATCAGCACGCTTGACGCGATTTTCATCGCGTACTTATAGTGGCCGCGACGGTTCCCCCGGCAGAGCGATAAAGCTTGGGGGATGAAAAGGGAACACGGGAAGGATTGACCTTCGAGGGAATCCTGGGCCGTGGCTGCCCCCGCAACTGTGAGCGGCGAGCGCTCGCCGCGCCAGGCCACTGGGTACACCGGGAAGGCCGAGGCGAGCGCCCTGACCCGCGAGCCAGGAGACCTGCCGTCGCACGATAGCGTCCTCTCCCGCCGGGTGTGGCGGAACAAGGAGTGGAAAAATGGCTTCTTCCAGTCTCACAGCCGGCGCTTCCGAGGTCGGACAACAAAAGGCGCTCATTCCCGCCGTAGCGGCGATTTTGCTCGGACTGATGCTCCTGTTTGGCACCGGATTCGCGGGTTCGCAGGCGATCCACAACGCCGCTCACGACGCGCGTCACGCGTTCGCGTTTCCCTGCCATTGACGTGAATGCGTCATGTTTAGGCGGATATGTCTCGCCGCTGTGGCGGCGGGCCTGCTGGCGGGTGTCATTGTCTCCCTCATTCAGCACTTCACGACGACGCCTCTCATTCTTCGCGCCGAGGAATTCGAGCGCGTCGCTCTCCCTGGAACAGGCGCACCGGCCGTAGCCGCCGGCCATGACCACGGGTCCGCGACTGTCTCACAGGCCGATATCTCACCGGCCGAAATCTCACAGGCCGAGCCCGCGGCGCTGCTGGAACGGGTTCTGTTTACGACCCTTGCCGATGTGCTGGTCGCCATCGGCTTCGCGTTGCTGGTTGTCGCCGCTCTCGCCTGGAAAGGCGGCCGGAACATCCGCGGGTGGACGGGTCTTTGCTGCGGCGCCGCGGGTTTCGTCGTCTTTACACTTGCGCCGTCGCTCGGCCTTCCGCCGGAATTACCGGGACTGTTCGGGGCGGACCTGGCGGCGCGACAGCTATGGTGGGTACTTGCCGCGGGCTCGGCGGCAGTCGGGCTTGGGCTGCTGGCTTTCGCTCAAAGGCCGATTCTGAAGGTGCTTGGCGTCGTCGTCGCTCTTGTGCCGCATGTCGTCGGCGCCCCGAGTCCGGAAACCGTGGGCGGCAACGTGGCGCCGGAGCTGGCCGGTCAATTCGCCGCGACATCAATCGCCGTCAGCGCACTCTTCTGGGCGCTCCTCGGATGGTTGTCGGCTGTATTCTACCGGCGCTTCGACGAGAGCCCTTGACGGCTCGCATCGCCACGTTGTCGCCGCGGGAACGGCGGTGATATAGCGAGAAGCCGACCGGCGGGTAATGGAGTGAGAGGAGAGCCGTTGCTGGCCAGCGGCGTTGGCCCGGCAGGCAGCGCCTGGGGCATCGATCCCCGTATCCGGCTGCTGGCCGTGGTGTCGTTCGCCGTCGCCGTTGTTTCGCTCGACGGCTGGCGGTCGCTGTTTGCGGCGATAGTCGTGGCCGTGTTTGCCATGATCATGGTTCGGCCCGATTGGCGAGCCGTGGCAAGACAGATATTGGCGATGGACGGCCTGATGCTGACCGTTCTCGCGTCGCTGCCCTTCAGCGTGCCGGGTGAGCCGCTGTGGCAATGGGGCGGGCTCTCGGCGTCGCGCGATGGGCTGCTGCAGGGGCTCGCCATCGCCGCCAAGGCGAATGCCATCCTGCTACTGGCGCTCGCGCTGCTGCGGCCGATGTCGGCCGTAACCCTAGGCCATGCCCTGCGCCGGCTGCGCATGGCCGCGTCGTTGACCCACCTGCTGCTGTTTACCGTCCGCTATCTCGACGTGCTGGCGGCCGAGTACGCTCGGCTACGGCGGGCAATGACCGCCCGGGGCTTCCGCCCCCGCACCGACCGGCACACCTGGCGGACCCTCGGCTGGCTGGTTGGCATGCTGCTGGTGCGCAGCTTCGAGCGCGCCGAACGAATCGAGGCGGCGATGAAGTGCCGGGGCTTCACCGGGCACTGGCCGTCGATCGACGACATGCGGCTTCGTCCCGCCGACGGCGCGTTCGCGCTTTCGGGAATAGTCGTGCTCGGTGCCCTCGTCTGGCTGGAGCGCGGGTGACGGAGGCGCTTTTCCGGCTGCAAGATGTCGGCTTCGCCTATCAACCGGACCGGCCTGTGCTTGACGGTGTCGACTTGTGTCTCCGGGAGGGAGAGCGGTTGGCGATCCTGGGGGCGAACGGTAGCGGCAAGACCACGCTGCTGCAGCTGATGGTCGGGCTGCTGAAACCTACGTCCGGAAGGCTGTCGGCCTTCGGCCGCGAGCGGCGGACGGAGCGCGATTTCCACGAAGTCCGGACCCGCGCGGGCTTGCTGTTTCAGGATGCGGACGACCAGCTGTTTTGTCCGACAGTGCTGGAAGATGTCGCGTTCGGCCCGCTCAATCTCGGTAAGAAACCGGCTGCCGCGAGGGCGCTGGCGGAAGCGACATTGGAATGCCTCGGGCTTGAGGGCTTTGGGCCACGGATCACGCATCGTCTATCGGGAGGTGAGAAACGGCTCGTGACGCTGGCGGCCGTGCTTGCCATGCAACCTGACGTCTTGCTGCTCGACGAGCCAACGGCCGGCCTGGATGAGGCGGTGGAGGCACGGCTCATTATGCTGCTCCAGGCGCGGCGGGAAGCGATGGTATTGGTGTCACACGATCGCGATTTTCGGGCGCGGCTCGCCACCCGGGCCGTGATGCTGCGCGGCGGCCGGATAGAAGGCGGCCTTCGCCTGAAATCAGTAAATGCCGGCGACGCCGATGACGCTCAGGCCTGGGTAGGAGCGGCTCGGATGGTGCCGCCGAGGCCGTTCATCAGCGCGGCGAAATCGGGAAAACTGGTCGAGATCGCGGCGCCGTCGTCGATTGCCACGGGTTTACGCGCGGCTAGACCCAGCACCAGGAACGCCATGGCAATGCGATGATCAAAGTGCGTTCGAACCACGCCGCCGCCGGGCGGGGGGCCGCCGGCGCCCACAATGTCAAGCCAGTCATCCCCCATCTCGACCTGCACGCCGCACGCGGCAAGTCCGTGGGCGATAGCGGACAGCCGATCGCTCTCCTTCACCCGCAGCTCGGCGAGCCCGCGCATTCGGGTAGTGCCATGCGCCCCGGCGGCGGCAACCGCGAAAATCGGAAATTCGTCGATCATCGAGACCACGCGCGCTTCCGGAACGTCCACGGCCTGGAGTTGACCGGCCTCGACCAGCAGGTCGGCGACCGGCTCGACACCGCTGTCATCGCGCCGAAGCGTGACGATTCGCGCCCCCATCTCGCGAAGCGTGTCGAGCAGTCCGGTGCGCAGAGGATTTACGCCAACCCCGTTCAAGGTCACGCGTGACCCAGGAATCAGCAGCGCCGCAACCATCGGAAACGCCGCCGAGGAGATGTCGCCTGGAACGACGAATCGCCGGCCCGACAGCTCCGGCTGCCCGTTCAGTGTGATTCGGCGGCCGCCATTGGCCAGCGGCTCTATTGCAACGCTCGCTCCAAAGTGAGTGAGCAGGCGTTCGGTGTGGTCACGTGTCGGCAGGGGCTCGATCACCGTTGTTCGCCCCGGCGCATTGAGGCCGGCGAGCAAGGTGGCCGACTTGACCTGGGCCGAGGCCACCGGCAATGCGTACTCGATTGGCCGTGGCTCATCCGTGCCGCGAATCGCCATCGGCAGTTTGTCGCCGCCGCGCGCCCATATACTTGCGCCGATAAGGGTGAGCGGCTCGATGACGCGGCGCATGGGTCGGTTGGAAAGCGATGCATCGCCGCTGAAAAACGACAGGATGGGCTGACTCGCGACGAGGCCCATGAGCAAGCGTGCTCCCGTCCCGGAGTTGCCCATATCCAGCACGCGTCCAGCCTCCACGAGACCACCGACGCCTCGACCGAACATCCGCCAAAGCCCGTCAACTCGCTCGACTTCGACGCCGAGGGCGACCACCGCGGCCGAGGTTGCCAGCACGTCTTCCGCCTCCAGCAGGCCCTCTATGCACGTTTCTCCGCAAGCCGAAGCGCCGATTAGCAGCGCCCGGTGGGAAATCGACTTGTCTCCGGGAACCTTGACGCATCCGTGGAGCGGCGCCGCCGGCTCCGCGATCATCGGCATCACCGTGGTTTGATCGGTCGCTTCGGGAAACGCCGCGACGAACGCAGTCGGCATTTTTGCTTTTGACTCCTCGAAACCAAACGTGGCAATTGGCGAACAGAGACGAACGCGCAACTAGCGGAGGCGATCAGTGGCGAAACCTGAGTGGGGGATGAAACGCACGTGCCACACCTGCGGCGCCCGCTTTTACGACCTCCGCCGCGACACCATCGTATGTCCTGTGTGCGGCGCCGTCCACGATCCGGAACGCCAGCCCAAGCCGCGCCGACCGGGACCGGCGATCAAGGAGGAGCCGGTGCTGGCTGCTCGACTGCCAGATGATGACGCCGTCGCCGAACCGCTGGATGAGGAAACGGTCGATGCCGACACGGGTGACGTCGAAGCCGAGGACGTCAGACGACACGAACAACACGGATTCCAGCGAGGATGAACTCACCAAAGAGGGCGGTGAGTTGATGGAGGACACGTCGGAACTCGGCGAGGATGATGACGATATCGGCGAGGTTATGGAACACGTCGACGATGAACACGACGAAAAGCCGTAGCGGAGGCAGCAGCTCCGGTAACGGTGGGTGCACGTTTTTCCTTGCCGCCATGCGCTAAGGTTATTTACTTTCTCGCTACTCTCTGCCGCGCTGGCGGAAAGGTTCGGGGCCGTAGCTCAGTTGGGAGAGCGCCGCAATGGCATTGCGGAGGTCAGGGGTTCGACTCCCCTCGGCTCCACCACTTCTTACGCGTCCTGGCCCCTCCACGCTTCCCATTTTATCGTCTCATATCCGAGTGGTGCCGGCGGCAGGATTCGAACCCGCGACCTACCGCTTACAAGGCGGTTGCTCTACCAGCTGAGCTACGCCGGCCATCCGCGTGGACTAGACGCGATGGTATCTTCTCGGCGGCATTCGTAAAGCGCAATCGCCGCCACCGCCGCGAGATTGAGGCTGTCCACCCCAGGCGAGATCGGAATGCGGACGATCACGTCGCAGGTTTCGCGGACGAGCCGCCGCAGTCCCGAGCCTTCGGCGCCGAGTACCAGCGCCAGACGGCCTTGCAATGGGACCTGAGCCAGCACCAGCGGTGAGTCGGCGGCGAACCCGACGCACTGAAACTGCATCTCCCGCAACATGCGCAGGGTGCGCGCGAGATTGGTGACCCGGATCAGCGGCACCGTTTCCAGGGCGCCCGACGCCGCTTTCGCCAGCGCGCCGGTCTCTTCCGGAGCATGGCGGTCCTGAACGACGACCGCAACCGCGGCGAAAGCATCCGCCGAGCGCAAGACCGCGCCGACGTTACGCGGGTCGGTTACCTGATCGAGGACAACGACAACCTTTCGAGGCGTCTTCCCCGCCTGGTTCAGTACGGTGTTCAAGTCGTCCGCAGGCAGCGGGCGAGCCAGCGCTGCAAATCCCTGGTGCACGGCGTCCGGCGGCACGAGCGAGGAGATCGCCCGGCGATCGACGATCTCGACTTTCGGTCGCGGCGCCGGCGCCTCGGCCATTGCCGACTCCAGGTCGGTCGCCGTGTCGTCGGTGGCCAGCAGCCGGTCAATCCGCCGGCGGCCGTTGCCCAGCGCGGCGAGCACCGGATGCCGCCCGTAGATCCACAGCGCCTGTCGCGGGTTCCGCGACGGGGACGTCGGGGACGCATTCGGGAACGCTCGGTGCTTGCGCTGGCCCATTGTCACCCTGTAGCATCCTGGTGGGTCGACGTTCGGAAGGTATATTGGCGCGATTCGATGGTCGCGCCGAGCGTGCTTCGTTTGTTGTTTACTTGCCGTTGACATGGTTCGTCAAAAGCCATATGTCCAAGCGCTCGTTTGGCTGGTGCTCCGATGCCGACGGCGCGCCGGAGGGGTGCCCGAGCGGCTAAAGGGGACGGGCTGTAAACCCGTTGGCGCACGCCTACGTAGGTTCGAATCCTACCCCCTCCACCATGCTTTGGACCGTCGCGGTCGGGGCATCGGTGCGCGGGTGTAGCTTAGTGGTAAAGCAGGAGCCTTCCAAGCTTCAGACGAGGGTTCGATTCCCTCCACCCGCTCCAAGCGCGAACGCAGCCGCTGCTGGCGAGCAGGTCGGGTGATCGCTCATTTCGTTGTTGGTAAAATCTGCGACCGGGAGATACGGAAGAACTCATGGCGAAGGCGAAATTCGAGCGGAACAAGCCGCACTGCAATGTCGGGACGATTGGTCACGTGGACCATGGCAAGACGACGTTGACGGCGGCGATCACCAAGGTTTTGTCGGAGGTGGGCGGCGCCAACTTCACGCCGTTCGACCAGATCGACAAGGCGCCGGAGGAGAAGGCGCGGGGGATCACCATTTCGACGGCGCACGTCGAGTATCAGACGGCGAAGCGGCACTACGCGCACGTCGACTGTCCGGGGCACGCCGACTACGTGAAGAACATGATCACCGGGGCGGCGCAGATGGACGGCGCGATCCTGGTGGTGTCGGCGGCGGACGGGCCGATGCCGCAGACCCGCGAGCACATTCTGCTGGCCCGCCAGGTGGGGGTTCCGGCGATCGTCGTCTACCTGAACAAGGTGGACATGGTCGACGATCCGGAGCTGCTGGAGCTGGTCGAGCTGGAGCTGCGCGAGCTGCTGAGCTCCAGTTACGACTTTCCCGGCGACGACATTCCGATCGTCAAGGGCTCGGCGCTGGCGGCGTTGGAGGGTCGCGACGAGGCGGTCGGCAAGCAGTCGATCCTGGCGCTGATGGACGCGGTGGACGCGTACATTCCGCAGCCGGACCGGCCGAAGGACCAGCCGTTCCTGATGCCGATCGAGGACGTGTTCTCGATCTCCGGGCGCGGCACGGTGGTGACCGGCCGGGTGGAGCGCGGGGTGATCAAGGTCGGCGAGGAGGTGGAGATCGTCGGCCTGAGGGCGACGACGAAGACGGTGTGCACCGGCGTCGAGATGTTCCGCAAGCTGTTGGATCAGGGCGAGGCGGGCGACAACATCGGCGTTTTGCTGCGCGGCACCAAGCGCGAGGACGTGGAGCGCGGGCAGGTGCTGGCGAAGCCGGGGACGATCACGCCGCACACCAAGTTCGCCGCCGAGGCGTACATTCTGACCAAGGAGGAGGGCGGCCGGCACACGCCGTTCTTCACCAACTACCGGCCGCAGTTCTACTTCCGGACGACCGACGTGACCGGGACGGTGCGGCTGCCGGAGGGCACCGAGATGGTGATGCCGGGCGACAACATCTCGATGGAGGTGCAGCTGATCCAGCCGATCGCCATGGACGAGGGCCTGCGCTTCGCCATCCGCGAAGGCGGCCGAACCGTCGGCGCCGGCGTCGTCGCCAAAATCATCGAATAGCAAAGGACGCGGCGCAGGCGCGGGATAGAGGGGCATAGCTCAGCTGGTAGAGCGGCGGTCTCCAAAACCGCAGGTCGCGGGTTCGAATCCTGCTGCCCCTGCCATGACGTGTAGAGGACGATGGCGAAAACCAATGTAATGCAGTTCATGCGCGAGGTCCGCCAGGAAGCCTCGAAGGTCACGTGGCCGACGCGCAAGGAGACCGCCATCTCGACGGCCATGGTGTTGCTGATGGTTGTTCTCGCTGCGATCTTCTTCCTTATCGTCGACGAGTTGCTATCGCTCGGCGTCCGTTTCTTCCTTGGCCTTGGAAGCTGATGGGCATGGACGCGCGCTGGTACGTCATCCACGTGTATTCCGGGTTCGAGCGCAAGGTGGCGCAGTCGATCGAGGAGCAAGCAAAGCAGGCCGGGATGGCCGAGCGCATCCAGCAGATCATGGTGCCGATGGAAGAGGTCGTCGAGGTGCGGCGGGGACAGAAGGTCAACGCCGAACGCAAGTTCTTCCCCGGCTACGTGCTGGTGAAGATGGAGATGACCGACGATACGTGGCATTTGGTCAAGAACACGCCGAAGGTGACCGGTTTTCTCGGGGGCCGTGGCAGGCCCACGCCGATCGCCGACTCCGAGGCCGCCCGCATCCTGCATCAGGTGCAGGAAGGGATCGAGCGGCCCAAGCCCTCGATTACTTTCGAGATCGGCGAGCAGGTGCGGGTGTCCGACGGACCCTTCACCTCGTTCAGCGGCCTCGTCGAGGAGGTCGACGAGGCGCGGGCCCGGCTGAAGGTGGCGGTCTCGATTTTCGGGCGAGCTACTCCGGTCGAGCTGGAATATTCGCAGGTGGAAAAGATATAGATGGCGCGGGTGAAGCGAGCACCGCTCACCGGTCTTCCCGCCGAGATGACTTGAGAGATAAAAATAATGGCCAAGAAAATCACTGGATACATCAAGTTGCAGGTTCCGGCGGGAAAGGCCACGCCGCAGCCGCCGATCGGTCCTGCTCTCGGTCAGGCCGGGCTGAACATCATGGCGTTCTGCAAGGAGTTCAACGCTCAGACGCAGAAGCTGGAAGAGGGTATGCCGGTGCCGGTGGTGATCACCGCCTTCGCCGACCGTACCTTCACATTCATCACCAAGGCGCCGCCGACCAGTTTCTTACTGAAGAAGGCGGCGGGGGCGGCGAAGGGCGCGGCCGATCTCAGCAAGCAGACTGTCGGCAAGGTGACGCGGGACCAGGTCCGGCAAATCGCCGAGCAGAAGATGGCTGACCTCAACGCCAAAGACATTGAAGGAGCGATGGCCATGGTTGTCGGATCCGCCCGGTCGATGGGCATCGAAGTGGTGGAATAGAGGATGGCGAAGCACAGCAAGCGATTGCGGGCGCAATATGAGGGGATTGATCGGCAAGCGCCTTACGACGTCGGCGCCGCGATCTCCCTGATCAAAGGCGAAGGCCACGGCGAAGTTCGACGAGACAGTGGAGGTCGCCCTCAATCTCGGCGTTGATCCCAGGCACGCCGACCAGATGGTGCGCGGGGTCGTTTCGCTGCCGCGCGGCACCGGCAAGACGTTGCGGGTCGCCGTCTTCGCCAAAGGCGACAAGGCCGCGGAAGCACGCGCGGCCGGCGCGGATGTCGTCGGCGCCGAGGACCTGATGGAGCAGGTGCAGAAGGGTCAGATCGACTTCGACCGCTGCATCGCGACGCCTGATATGATGGGGCTGGTCGGGCGCCTGGGCAAGATCCTGGGTCCGCGCGGGCTGATGCCGAATCCCAAGGTCGGCACGGTGACGATGGACGTGGCCGGGGCGGTCACGGCGGCGAAGGCCGGTCAGGTCGAGTTTCGGGTCGAAAAGGCCGGCATCGTTCACGGGGGTATCGGTAAGGCGAGCTTCGAGGATGCGGCGCTGGCCGAAAACCTTCGGGCTTTCGTGGACGCGGTAGTCAAGGCGAAGCCAACGGGCGCCAAGGGAACATATCTCAAGCGCGTGAGCATAAGTTCGACAATGGGACCCGGTTTGCGGGTGGATGTCGCCTCCGTCGTCGCCTGACGGCGCGATGGAGTGACGAACGGGCCGTGTCCGCCGCATGGCGGCGCGGAACGACGGGAAGAGCCGAGCGCTCTTTCCGCGAGACCTGTCCGAGACAGCAGGCGCCGTCTTCCGGGACGTCAATCCCGGCCGACGGCTTAATGAGCGGCCTGCCGAGACGGCAAAAAGTCCGAAGCAGCGTGTAACGCGCTCGCGGGTGGCTTGGAACCGGTGCCCTGGACAGGGCAACCGGCCTTCTGGGACGGCGCTGCCGATCTCCCGGATGGCCGATGGTGGAACGCCTGGGGCGAACTCGAACCCCCGGGACGACGCAACGGAGATGATCGATGGACCGAGCGGAAAAAGAGAACTTGGTCGCATCGCTGCATCGCACGTTCAGCGAATCCGCTGTCGTCCTCGTCGCCCATTACAGCGGGCTGACGGTCGCGGAGATCGGTGATTTGCGGAAGCGGATGCGAGATGCGGGAGCGGGTCTGAAGGTAACGAAGAACCGTCTCACCAAACTGGCGCTGGAAGACACTCGATACGGAAGTCTGGCGGACCTGTTCAAGGGACCGACGGCAATCGCCTACGCCAACGATCCGGTTGGGGCGGCGAAGGTAGCGGTCGGTTACGCGAGGACCAATCCCAAGTTGGTGCTGCTCGGCGGCAGCGTCAGCGGGCAGTTGCTCGACGGCGAGGGCGTCAAGGCGCTGGCGGCGTTGCCGTCATTGGACGAGCTCAGAGGCCGGTTGGTCGGCCTTCTCGAACGCTCCGGCGACGCGGATCGCGGGGGTGTTGCAAGCGCCAGCGGGTCAGCTTGCGCGAGTCTTCGTCGGCGTATGCGGAAACGAGCGAAGCGGCCTGATTGGCGGTCGATTGGTGCTCAAACGGTTCAAGTCTCAGGAGTGCATGCAAAATGGCTAATTTGGAACAACTCGCCGATCAACTTTCGGGGCTGACCGTGCTCGAGGCGGCGCAGCTTTCGAAGATGCTCGAAGAAAAGTGGGGCGTATCGGCGGCGGCGCCCGTAGCGGCCGCGGCGGCGCCGGTCGCGGCGGCGGTTGCCGCGGAGCCGGTAGAGGAGCAGACGGAGTTCGACGTCATTCTCACCGTGGTCGGCGACAAGAAAATCAACGTCATCAAGGAAGTTCGGGCAGTCACGAGTCTCGGGCTGAAGGAAGCCAAGGATCTCGTCGAGGGAGCGCCGAAAACGGTGAAGGAGGCGGTCAAGAAGGAAGAAGCCGAGCAGATCAAAAAGAAGCTGGAAGAGGCCGGCGCCACGGTGGAGATCAAATAGGCGAACGGTAGTGGTTGGCGTCGGCGCTGATCGACGACCATATAGTAAAAGAGATTCGCGCGCGACGACGCGGCCGAGCAGGCCGCGCTTTGCGCGCATATTTCGCATCTCGCCCGCATGGGCCATTGCCGCGGCCGGGACAGCGGGTGCGAATTCATAGGCGCGCCAATTTGGGGCCGTGGCGATAGCGCCGCCGGTGCTCCTTCCTTGCGCGTCAACGGACCGACAGTTCTGACCGATGGCGGTGATCGGGCGAAGCGGTCGAGCCGCGTAGTTACAGTACGAGGATCCTCATGGCCAACAGCTTTACCGGTCGGAAGCGCGTTCGCAAGAGCTTTGGGCGCATCGCCGCCGCCGTGGCGATGCCGAACCTCATCGAGGTGCAAAAAAGCTCCTACGATCAGTTTCTGCAACGCAACACACCGGCTGAGCAGCGTAGCGATAGCGGCCTGCAGGAAGTCTTCAAATCCGTCTTCCCGATCCGCGACTTCTCGTCTCGCGGAACGCTGGAGTTCGTGAAGTACGAGTTCGAAGAGCCGAAGTATGACGTCGAGGAGTGCCAACAGCGCGGGATGACCTACGCGGCGCCCCTCAAGGTGACGCTGCGGCTGGTTGTCTGGGACGTCGACGAGGAAACCGGCGCCCGCTCGATCCGCGACATCAAGGAACAAGACGTCTACATGGGCGACATGCCGTTGATGACCAACAACGGCACTTTCGTGGTAAACGGCACCGAGCGGGTGATCGTCTCGCAGATGCACCGCTCGCCGGGCGTCTTCTTCGACCACGACAAGGGCAAGACGCACTCCTCCGGCAAGTTCCTGTTCGCCGCGCGCGTCATTCCGTATCGGGGTTCCTGGTTGGATTTCGAATTCGACGCCAAGGATTTGGTGTTCGTGCGCATCGACAGGCGCCGCAAGCTGCCTGTCACTACTCTGCTGATGGCGCTGGACTCGGCGCGGACGGAGGCACTGCGGGCGGAGCGAGCGGCACAGGGCAAGTCGCTGGAGGCATCGGAAGTCCTGGGAATGTCCTCCGAGGAGATCCTCGAATACTTCTACGACAAGGTGACGTTCTATCGCACCGACGGCGGCTGGAAAACCGAGTTCCGGACGGACCGGATGCGCGGTATCAAGCTCGCCCGCGACCTGGTGGACGCGGCTACCGGCGAGCGCCTCGCGGAAGCCGGGACAAAGCTGACGCCGAAGCTTCTGCGGCATTTGGCGGCGCAAGGTCTGCAGGAACAGTTGGTGCCGGACGAAGATCTCGCCGGCCGCTATGTCGGCGAGGATCTGATCAATGAGGAGACCGGCGAGATCTATGTAGAGGCTGGCGAGGAGATCACCGAGGCGACGGTGGCGGCAATGCAGAAGGCCGGCATCAAGGAAGTGAAGACGCTTGCCATCGACCACATCAACGTCGGGCCGTACATCCGCAACACGCTGGCCGTGGATCGCAACGCGTCGCGAGAGGAGGCTTTGTTCGACATCTACCGGGTGATGCGTCCCGGCGAGCCGCCCACCCTCGAATCCGCCGAGGCACTGTTCAAGGGGCTGTTTTTCGATCCGGAGCGCTACGACCTGTCGGCGGTGGGGCGGGTAAAGATGAACTCGCGCCTTGGCTTCGATACCGACGATAGCGTGCGGATGCTGCGCAAGCAGGACATCCTCGCCGTCGTCAAGCTGCTGGTGGACCTCAAGGACGGCCGTGGCGAGATCGATGACATAGATCATCTCGGCAACCGGCGCGTCCGTTCGGTCGGCGAACTGCTGGAGAATCAGTACCGGGTCGGCCTGCTGCGCATGGAACGGGCGATTCGCGAGCGTATGAGTTCGGTCGACATCGATACCGTCATGCCGCAGGAGCTGATCAATGCCAAGCCGGCGGCGGCGGCGGTGCGCGAGTTCTTCGGTTCGTCGCAGTTGAGCCAGTTCATGGATCAGACCAACCCACTGTCGGAGATCACTCACAAACGCAGGCTATCGGCGCTCGGCCCGGGCGGACTGACGCGCGAGCGCGCCGGCTTCGAGGTGCGTGACGTTCATCCGACGCACTACGGTCGAATCTGCCCGATCGAGACACCCGAAGGCCCCAATATCGGCCTGATCAACTCGCTGGCCACGTTCGCTCAGGTTAATCGCTATGGCTTCATCGAGACGCCTTACCGGCGCGTTATCGAGGGCCGGGTCACCGACGAGGTGATCTACATGAGCGCGATGGACGAGGGTAAGTACACCATCGCGCAGGCGAACGCCGAGCTGGATCCGGACGGCCGCTTCGCCTCCGACCTGGTGAGCTGCCGGCGGGGTAACGACTTCTTGTTGTCCCGGCCCTCGGACATCGACTACATCGACGTGTCGCCAAAGCAGCTCGTATCGGTGGCGACGGCACTGATTCCCTTTCTCGAGAATGATGACGCCAACCGCGCGCTGATGGGTTCGAACATGCAGCGCCAGGCGGTGCCGCTGATCAAGACGGAAGCGCCTATCGTCGGCACCGGAATGGAGGCGGCGGTGGCGCGCGACTCGGGGGCGACCATCATCGCCCGGCGGTCCGGCGTGGTCGACCAACTCGACGCGACCCGCATCGTCATCAGGGCGACGGAAGAAACGTCGCACTCAGCGCCGGGAGTGGACATCTACAACCTGCTGAAGTTCCAGCGGTCCAACCAGAACACGACGATCCATCAGCGTCCGCTGGTGCGCGTAGGCGACATGGTCGAGGCAGGCGACATCATCGCCGACGGCTCCTCGACCGAGCTCGGCGAGCTGGCGCTGGGCCGCAATGTGCTCGTCGCCTTCATGCCCTGGCAGGGCTACAACTTCGAGGATTCCATTCTCATTTCGGAACGCATGGTGAAGGATGATGTCTTTACCTCGATTCACATCGAAGAATTCGAGGTGATGGCGCGCGATACCAAGCTGGGCCAGGAGGAAATCACCCGCGACATACCGAATGTCGGCGAGGAGGCGCTGAAGAATCTCGACGAGGCGGGAATTGTCTACATCGGCGCGGAGGTAAAGCCGGGCGACATTCTCGTCGGCAAGGTGACGCCGAAAGGCGAGACGCCGATGACGCCCGAGGAGAAGCTGTTGCGGGCGATCTTCGGCGAGAAGGCGGCGGATGTCCGCGACACGTCGCTGAAGGTTCCGCCGGGTGTGTCCGGCACGGTGCTCGAGGTGCGGGTTTTCTCCCGTCGTGGTGTCGAGAAAGACGTTCGCGCCTTGGCGATCGAGCGGGCGGAGATCGAACGGCTGGCCAAGGACCGGGACGACGAGCGCGCCATCCTGGAACGCAGCTTCTACACGCGACTCAAGCGGCTGCTGCTCGGTCAAACGGTGCTCGGCGGGCCGAAGGGACTGGCCAAGAGCAGCGTGCTCGACGAGCAGGTGCTGACCGGCTACACGCTGGGCCAATGGGCGCAGATCGCCGTCGCCGACGACAAGGTCATGGCGGACGTCGAGGCGCTGAAACTGTCATTCGAGGACTCGATCGCTCGCCTCGAACAGCGGTTTGAGAACAAGGTCGACAAGGTACAGCGAGGCGACGACCTGCCGCCCGGCGTCATGAAGATGGTCAAGGTTTTCGTCGCGGTAAAGCGCAAGCTCCAGCCGGGCGACAAGATGGCGGGCCGGCACGGCAACAAAGGCGTCATCTCGAAGATCGTACCGGTGGAAGATATGCCGTACGTCGAGGACGGCACTCCCGTCGACATCGTCCTCAATCCGCTCGGCGTGCCGTCCCGCATGAACGTCGGCCAGATACTGGAAACACACCTCGGCTGGGCGTGCGCCGGTCTGGGCAAGCAGGTCTCGGCGCTGCTCGATGCCGTGAAGTCGAATAGCGAGACGGAGGCACTGCGCGAGAAGCTGAAGGATATCTACGGAGACCAGGAATACGAGACGGAGATAGCGCCGCTGAGCGACGCCCAGCTAATGGAGCTGAGTGAAAACCTGCGGCCCGGCATCCCGATAGCCTCGCCCGTGTTCGACGGCGCGCGCGAGACCGACATCATCGAGATGCTCGAGAAGGCGGGCCTGCATGCGTCGGCGCAGGTAACCCTGAGCGATGGCCGGACCGGCGAGCCGTTCCACCGGAAGGTCACGGTCGGCTACATCTACATGCTGAAGTTGCACCATCTCGTCGACGACAAAATCCATGCGCGTTCGATCGGGCCCTATAGCCTGGTGACTCAGCAGCCGCTGGGCGGAAAGGCTCAGTTCGGCGGCCAGAGGTTCGGCGAAATGGAGGTGTGGGCGCTCGAAGCCTATGGCGCCGCGTACACTCTGCAGGAGATGCTGACCGTGAAGTCCGATGACGTCTCCGGCCGGACCAAGGTCTACGAATTGATCGTTCGCGGCGACGATACGTTCGAGGCCGGGGTGCCCGAATCCTTCAATGTCTTGGTCAAGGAACTGCAGTCGCTCGGCCTGAACGTCGAGCTGAACTGAGCGGGCCCAAGTCGGTCCGCAGAGGAGACTAACAATGAACGAATTGCTGAAGATTTTCGGCCAGGTGGGCGGGACGCAGCGCTTCGACGAGATCCGCATTTCGATCGCGAGCCCGGACCGGATCCGCTCATGGTCTTTTGGCGAAATCAAGAAGCCGGAGACGATCAACTACCGCACCTTCAAGCCGGAGCGGGACGGCCTGTTCTGCGCCCGGATTTTCGGTCCGATCAAGGATTACGAGTGCCTGTGCGGCAAGTATAAGCGGATGAAGTACAAGGGCATCATCTGCGAGAAGTGCGGCGTGGAGGTAACCCTGCAGAAAGTGCGTCGCGAGCGCATGGGTCACATCGAGCTCGCCTCGCCGGTGGCGCACATCTGGTTTTTGAAGTCGCTGCCGAGCCGCACCGGCCTGCTGCTCGACATGACGCTGAAGGACCTCGAGAAGATTCTGTATTTCGAAGGTTACGTGGTCATCGAGCCGGGCCTCACGCCACTGAAGCTGCATGAACTGATCACCGAGGAGCAATACCAGAAGGCGATCGACAGCTATGGCGAGGATGCCTTCACCGTTGGCATCGGCGCCGAAGCAATCCGCGATATGCTGCAGGCGATCGATCTGGATGCCGAGCAGGTGCAATTGCGCGTCGAGCTCAAGGAGACGAATTCCGAAGCCAAGCGCAAGAAGCTGGTGAAGCGGCTGAAGCTGGTCGAGGCATTCGTCGAATCGGGCTCGCGTCCGGAGTGGATGATCATGGAGGTAATCCCGGTCATTCCGCCGGAGTTGCGGCCGCTGGTTCCGCTCGATGGCGGGCGGTTCGCGACCTCCGATCTGAACGATCTCTATCGCCGTGTGATCAACCGCAACAACAGGTTGAAGCGGCTCATCGAGCTGCGCGCGCCGGAGATCATCATTCGCAACGAGAAGCGGATGCTGCAGGAGTCGGTGGACGCGCTGTTCGATAACAGCAGGCGCGGACGGCCGATCGCCGGCGCCTCCAAGCGGCCGCTGAAGTCGCTCTCCGACATGCTGAAGGGCAAGCAGGGACGGTTCCGGCAGAACCTGTTGGGCAAGCGCGTCGACTACTCCGGCCGTTCGGTGATCGTCGTCGGCCCGGAGCTGAAGCTTCATGAGTGCGGCCTGCCGAAGAAGATGGCGCTGGAGCTGTTCAAGCCGTTCATCTACTCGAAGCTCGAGCTGTATGGCATGGCGACAACGATCAAGGCCGCCAAGCGGATGCTCGAGAAGGAGCGGCCCGAGGTATGGGACGTGCTCGAGGAGGTGATCCGCGAACATCCGGTGCTGCTGAACCGGGCGCCGACGCTGCATCGCCTGGGCATTCAAGCCTTCGAGCCGACGCTCATCGAGGGCAAGGCTATCCAGCTTCACCCGCTTGTCTGCGCCGCCTTCAACGCCGATTTCGACGGAGACCAGATGGCGGTGCACGTGCCACTGTCACTGGAAGCGCAGCTCGAGGCGCGCGTGCTGATGATGTCGACCAACAACATCCTGAGCCCGGCGAACGGCAAGCCGATCATCGTGCCTTCGCAGGACATCGTGCTCGGTCTCTATTACCTGAGCATGGAGCGGAGCGGCGAGCCGGGCGAAGGGCGCGCCTATGTCGATATCGGGGAGATCCAGCACGCGCTGGAGGCTGGGGCGACGACCCTGCACGCTCGCATCAAGTCCCGTTATCACGGTGTTGACGAGAGCGGACAGCCATTCGTCAGACTGATCGAGACAACGCCGGGCCGAATGCTGCTGTCCGAGATCTTGCCGCGTGATCCGAACATTCCTTTCGATCTGGTCAATCGGCTGCTAACGAAGAAGGAAATCTCGGCGGTCATCGACGCCGTCTACCGCAACTGCGGTCAGAAGGAGACGGTGATCTTCGCCGACCGCATGATGCGTCTGGGGTTCCAGCACGCGTCGCGGGCCGGCATCTCCTTCGGCAAGGACGATCTGGTCGTTCCCGACGCGAAAACGGCGCTGGTGCGCGCGACCGAGGACAAGGTCAAGGAGTACGAGCAGCAGTACCTGGACGGTCTGATCACGCAGGGTGAGAAGTACAACAAGGTGGTCGACGCCTGGGCGCAGTGCACCGACCAGGTCGCGGAAGCGATGATGCAAAGCATCTCGACGCCGGCTCCCGGCCAGCCGATCAACTCCGTCTACATGATGGCGCACTCCGGCGCCCGCGGCTCGGCGGCGCAGATGAAACAGCTCGCCGGCATGCGCGGGCTGATGGCCAAGCCTTCTGGCGAGATCATCGAGACGCCGATCATCTCCAATTTCAAGGAAGGACTGACCGTGCTGGAGTACTTCAACTCGACGCACGGCGCCCGCAAGGGGCTGGCGGATACGGCGCTGAAGACCGCCAACTCCGGCTATCTCACTCGTCGGCTGGTCGACGTGGCGCAGGATTCGATCATCCTCGAGCAGGACTGCGGCACGCAAGACGGCATCACCGTGCGGCCGGTGGTCGAAGGCGGCGAAGTCGTTTCGCCGTTGGGCGAGCGTATCCTCGGGCGATCGGCGGCCGAGGACATCAGCGATCCGGTGAGCGGGCGGATCATCGTCCGCGCCGGCGAACTGATCGACGAAGAGAAGGTGATAGCGATCGAGATCGCCGACATCGAGCAGGTGAAGATCCGCTCGGTCCTGACCTGCGATACGAACACCGGCGTCTGCGCCGCGTGCTATGGACGGGATCTCGCCCGCGGCACGCGCGTCAACATCGGCGAGGCGGTGGGCGTCATCGCCGCCCAGTCGATCGGCGAGCCGGGAACCCAGCTCACCATGCGCACCTTCCACATCGGCGGCGCGGTGCAGCGTGGCGCCGAGCAGTCGAAGGTGGAGGCGGCGAGCGACGGCACGGTGATGCTGCGCAACTGCTTCACGGTGCGCAATTCCAGCGGCGTTCCGGTCGTGATGAACCGCAATGCCGAGCTGCTGCTGATCGACGCCCAAGGCCGCGAACGGGCTCGGCACCGCCTGCCCTACGGCTCGAAGCTGCTGCGCGAGGACAAGGCGCAGGTGAAGCGGGGCGACAAGCTCGCCGAGTGGGATCCCTATACCCTGCCGATCATCACCGAGAGGGAGGGCTACGCCCACTACGTCGACCTGGTCGAGGGCGTCTCGATGATCGAGCAGATGGACGAGGCGACCGGCATCGCCTCGAAGGTGGTCACCGACTGGAAGCAGCAGCCGCGCGGCTCCGACCTCAAGCCGCGAATCACCCTGCGCGACGAGAACGGCGATGTCATCCTGCTGGAGAACGGCGCGGAGGCGCGGTACTTCCTCTCGGCCGACGCCATCTTGTCGGTCGAGAACGGGCAGAAGGTGCACGGCGGCGACCTGCTGGCCCGCATCCCGCGGGAATCGGCGAAGACCCGCGACATTACCGGTGGTCTGCCGCGCGTGGCGGAATTGTTCGAAGCGCGCAAGCCGAAGGATCATGCGATCATCGCCGAGATCGCCGGCCGCGTGGAATTCGGCAAGGACTATAAGTCGAAGCGCCGCATCGTCGTGGTTCCGAACGATGGCAGCGGCGAGGAGCCTCGCGAGTACCTGATTCCCAAGGGCAAGCACATCAGCGTCCAGGAAGGCGACTTCGTCGAGTCCGGCGATCCGCTGATGGACGGCAATCCGGTTCCGCACGACATCCTGCGCGTGCTCGGGGTCGAGGCGCTTGCTTCCTACCTGATCAACGAAATCCAGGAGGTCTATCGGCTGCAAGGCGTGAAGATCAACGACAAGCACATCGAGGTGATCGTCCGGCAGATGCTGCAGAAGGTGGAGATCACCGATCCGGGCGACACCACCTTCCTGCTCGGCGAGCAGGTCGACCGGCTCGAGTTCGACGAGGCGAATGACAGGGCTCTGCGCGATGAACGAGCGGCCGGCGCAGGCGCTGCCGGTGCTGCAGGGCATCACCAAGGCCAGCCTGCAGACACGATCGTTCATATCCGCGGCATCGTTCCAGGAGACCACGCGGGTGCTCACCGAGGCGGCGGTGTCCGGCAAGACCGACAGCCTGTCGGGCCTGAAAGAGAACGTCATCGTCGGCCGGCTGATCCCGGCGGGAACGGGCAGCGTGATGAACCGCCTGCGGCGGATCGCCGCTGATCGCGACAAGGCGGTCGCCGAGGTAGGCGACGAGGAGCAGACGCCGCCGACGCTGCCGGCCACCGGCGGCGTCCGGGCCCGGACAGGCCACACGAAGCCGAGGTGTCTCCCGCCAAGTAGACGCCTGCCCCTCACCCCGACCCTCTCCCACAACTGGGAGAGGGAGCACGTGCCGAATCTTCCCCTCTCCCCTCGCGGGAGAGGGAGGCGCGAAGCGCGCGGTGACGGGGGACGCGCCATGCGACTTCGAAGGTAAGGGTGGAGAGGGGTTCCTTGTTGATCCTGGATTGCCGCATCCGCTTCGTGCTCGCAATGACTAAGTCCTAATCAAGCGTCCTGGCAACGGAAGCCCTGATAGTGGTGCCGGAAAGTCAAGACCGTTCCTGCCGCGGAAGGCGGAACGGCAGAACCTCGGATTGCTGGACCAGGAGCCGCCACGGTCGACGCGGACAAGAGGGGATTGTATTCCTTCTTCATCCGTCCATGCTGAGCCGTCCGTCGGCGCGCCCCCATAGTTGTCATGCCAGACGTCCTCCACCCATTCCCAGACATTGCCGTGCAGCTCGTGAACACCCCAGGCGTTCGCTGGATAGACTGCCCACCTCGACCGTCGTCTTGCCGGTCACCCCTTGGCGCCTCCCGTACGTATAGTTGCCGTCGTAGTTGACCTGGCTCGGCGTGATCGTCTTTCCGAAGGCATAGCGGCGTCGTCCGTTCCGGCCCGGCACGCATACTCCCACTCCGCTTCCGATGGCAAACGGTACGGCCTGACCCGTCTCCCTCGCCAGCCACTCGCAGTAGGCCTTGTGCGTCCCACCAACTGACCTTGATCACTGGTCGCCGCCCTCGGCCCCAGCCCGATCCGCCGGCTTCTCGCGTCCCGTCACATCGGAAAAGTGGTCGTACTCCCCGAAGGTCACCGCGTATCGGCCAATCGCGAATCGGTAGCCGATCGTTACCTGATGCTGCGGCCCCTCCCAATCGAGACGTTCCGGCTCGTCCGGCGGCGAGCCCATCAGGAACTGACCCGGCGGGGATCACCACCATCTCCGGGCACCACGGCGCGTCCAAGTCCTTGAACACAGCGAGGTCCGGCAGCTCGCGCGGATCGACCCCAATGTAGAGGCCGTCCTTCGACGCGGGTCTCTCCCCCACCCTCACCCTCCCGCTATCGCGGGTCCGTCTCCGCAGGCGGGCGAGGAATTCCGGCAGCCTCGGCAAAATCTCCCTCTCCCGCGCGCGGGAGAGGGTCGGGGTGAGGGGGAGATGGCGTTGAAGTAACGACTGCGACCGCGCTGGCCTGCGACGACTGCTCGCCGGGTCCGTCTTCTTGATGCCCTTCGGCGCATCGTCTTCACGACCTTCGCGATCTCCGTTCGACATTATCGTAAGGCCGTGTGCTCGTTCGGCCAAGTGATCGCCTTGATTGTCTCTTGGCATTGCCATGCAGCGCCTTAGCGGGGTTAGTTGCCAGCCGCACGGATGAAGCACCCCGGGTATGACGCGGGCCTCGCCGCGCTCGTGCCGTTCGATGGCGTTTTTCAGTTCAACGTCCCAGCAGTACTCGGACCTGATGAAACTCGGGCTGACCAACACCAGACGAGGTCAGCCGGACCGATGCTTCTCTGCGATCTCCGCATCGCCGGTTCGCCCGGCATCATCTCTCGGTCGTGCCAATCCGTCGATCAAGTCCGGCGCGTTCCAGGCGGAATAGATGCTTGCCGAGCTTCTTCCGGTACTCTTCGTCTTTGTGCGAGTACGAGTAGAAGAGCTTCGATCGGCGCGGCCTTGCCGCTTGCATTCTCGGTGACATCCCCCGAACGTGTTGCCATAAGAACTACACGGTCTCGCTCGCGCCTCAACTTCGCAAGGGCGGATGGGCAACTCACAGGTAGCACGAACGTTTAGCGCTGTTTTCACTGGCTAGAACCACTGTTTTGTGCTCACCATCGGCCTCGGCGCTCCCGTCATCGCGAGGCGCGAAGCGCCGTGGCGATCCAGCCCTCGGATTATCGACCGGATACTCGTTTGGTCCGGAGCCCGAGGGTGGATTGCTTCGTTTCGCTCGCAATGACAAACGACAACCTACTCTGAATTGCTATTCCGCGCGATGTTGCCGCAGCGGGTACACGCCGGCGGCATTGCGGCTTGACGGCTGCCGGCGACATTCGTAGTATCCGCATCCTTCCGCGCGGGGGGCTGGCGGTGAGCCGTTCGGTTCAGACGCAGTCTCCGCATCAGGCAGGAAAAATTCGGATCGGCGCCGATCGGCAAGAGGCGGCTAGAGCCGTCTTTTGCGTTTTTCGAAACTTCGGCCGCCGGCTGGAACAATGAGACGGGATGAAGAGCGCCGGGGTGCCGTCCCGGGGGAGAAGAGCATGCCCACGATCAACCAACTGGTGCGCAATCCGAGGTCTTCGCCGCCTTCGCGCAATAAGGTGCCGGCGCTGGCCGGCGCGCCACAGAAACGCGGCGTATGCACGCGCGTGTACACGACCACGCCGAAGAAGCCGAACTCGGCGCTGCGCAAGGTCGCGCGCGTGCGTTTGACCAACGGCTACGAGGTCACGAGCTACATCCCTGGCGAGGGACATAATCTGCAGGAGCATTCTGTCGTGCTGATCCGCGGCGGCCGGGTGAAGGATCTACCGGGCGTCCGATACCACATCATTCGCGGCACGCTGGATACGCAGGGCGTCTCGGCACGACGTCAGCGCCGGTCGAAGTACGGCGCCAAGCGGCCCAAGTAGGCTATTCTAGAAGGTTCGAGGCGATGTCCCGACGGCGCGCAGCAGAAAAACGCGAAATTCTCCCCGATCCCAAGTACGGGGATCTGGTCGTCAGCAAGTTCACCAATGGGCTGATGCAGCAGGGAAAGAAGTCGGTCGCCGAGCGCATCGTCTATGGCGCATTGACGCTGATGGAGAAGAAGACGCGACAGGATCCGGTGAAGCTGTTTCACGAGGCGATCGAGAACGTCAAGCCGGCGCTCGAGGTCCGCTCGCGTCGGGTTGGCGGCGCCACTTATCAGGTTCCGGTCGAAGTGCGGCCGCTCCGTCGGCAATCGCTGGCGATCCGCTGGCTGGTCGATACGGCGCACAAGCGCTCCGAGAACACGATGGTGGAGCGGCTAGCCGCCGAATTGCTGGATGCTTCCAGCAACCGGGGCGCCGCCGTGAAGAAGCGCGAAGACACACATCGGATGGCGGAGGCCAACAAGGCCTTCTCCCATTATCGCTGGTAGACGCTGAAAGCCATCCGCGATGACCCGCACCACGCCCCTCGATCATTATCGCAACATCGGCATCATGGCCCACATCGATGCCGGCAAGACGACGACGACCGAACGCGTCCTCTATTATACCGGGCGGTCGTACAAGATCGGCGAGGTGCACGAAGGCACCGCGACGATGGACTGGATGGAGCAGGAACAGGAGCGCGGCATCACCATCACCTCGGCCGCGACCACCTGCTATTGGCGGGACCATCGCATCAACATCATCGACACTCCCGGGCACGTCGACTTCACCATCGAGGTCGAGCGCTCGTTGCGGGTGCTGGACGGCGCGGTCGCGGTGTTTGATGCGGTGGCCGGCGTCGAACCGCAGTCCGAGACGGTTTGGCGCCAGGCCGACAAGTACGGCGTGCCGCGGATCTGTTTCGTCAACAAGATGGATCGGGTCGGCTCCGACTTCTTCCGCTGCGTGCGGATGATCAAGGACCGGCTGGGCGCGCGGCCGATCGTGCTGCAGTTGCCGATCGGCGCCGAATCCGAGTTCCACGGCGTGGTCGATCTCGTCGGTATGCGCGGCATCGTCTGGAAGGACGAGGCGCTCGGGGCGGAGTTCGTCATCGCGCCCATTCCCAATCATCTCACGGAAGTGGCGGCCACTCACCGCACGCAACTAGTGGAGATGGCCGTCGAGCAGGATGAAGCGGCGCTGGAGGCCTACCTGGAGGGGGAGGAGCCGGATCGCGAGACGTTGATCCGCTGCATCCGCGCCGGCGCCGTCAGCGGCGCGTTCGTCCCGGTGATTTGCGGCTCCGCCTTCAAGAACAAGGGCGTGCAGCCGCTGCTCGATGCCGTCGTCGATTTCCTGCCCTCGCCGCTCGATGTGCCGCCGGTGCACGGTGTAAGGCCAGGAACCAAGGAGGAGTTGGTCCGGCAATCCTCGGATGATGAGAAGTTCTCGGCGCTGGCCTTCAAGATCATGAACGACCCGTTCGTCGGGACCCTGACGTTTGTTCGAATCTACTCCGGAGTCGTCCAGTCGGGAGAACAGGTACAGAATACGATCAAGGATAAACCCGAGCGGATCGGTCGCATGCTGTTGATGCACGCCAATTCGCGGGAAGACATCAAGGAGGCGCGCGCCGGCGACATCATCGCGGTGCCCGGCCTGAAGCAAACGACTACCGGCGACACGCTTTGCGATCCGAAGCATCCGATCATCCTCGAGCGCATGGAATTCCCGGATCCGGTCATCGAGGTGGCCGTCGAGCCGAGGACTAAGGGCGATCAGGAGAAGATGGGACTCGCGCTGTCGAGGCTCGCCAACGAGGATCCGAGCTTTCGCGTCGCCAGCGACCCGGAGAGCGGCCAGACGGTCATCAAGGGCATGGGCGAGTTGCACCTCGAAATCATCATCGATCGCATGAAGCGCGAGTTCAAGGTCGACGCCAATGTCGGCCAGCCGCAGGTGGCATATCGCGAGACCATCTCCCGGACCGCCGACGTCGACTATACGCACAAGAAGCAGACCGGCGGCGCCGGCCAGTTCGCGCGTATCAAGTTGCGTTTCGAGCCGCTTCCGCCTGGATCGGGGTTTCAGTTCGAGAGCGCCATCGTCGGCGGCTCCGTGCCGAGGGAATACATCCCGGGCGTGCAGAAAGGGCTGGAATCGGCGCGCGAAACAACGGCGTCGTCGCCGGCTTTCCGGTTATCGATTTCAAGGCGTCGCTGATCGACGGCGCCTATCACGAGGTCGATTCTTCTGTTCTCGCTTTTGAGATCGCGTCGCGAGCGGCGTTCCGCGAAGGGCTGCCGAAGGCCGGGCCGAAGCTGCTCGAGCCGTTGATGAAGGTAGAGGTGGTTACGCCCGACGAGTACATGGGCGACATCATCGGCGATCTGAACAGCCGGCGCGGGCAGGTGACGGGCATGGACCAGCGCGGCAACGCCCGGGTGATCGAGGCGCTGGTGCCGCTCTCGACGATGTTCGGCTACGTCAACACACTGCGTTCGATGAGCCAGGGACGGGCGCAGTACACGATGCAGTTCGATCGCTACGCGGAAGTTCCGCAGGCGATCTCCGAGGAAGTCCGGCAGCGGCTTGCGAGTTGAAGCGGCCGGTTAAGGGAAGCGGAGCATACGAAGATGGCGAAGGCGAAATTCGAGCGGAACAAGCCGCACTGCAATGTCGGGACGATTGGTCACGTCGACCATGGCAAGACGACGCTGACGGCGGCGATCACCAAGGTTTTGTCGGAGGTGGGCGGCGCCAACTTCACGCCGTTCGACCAGATCGACAAGGCGCCGGAGGAGAAGGCGCGGGGGATCACCATATCGACGGCGCACGTCGAGTATCAGACGGCGAAGCGGCACTACGCGCACGTCGACTGTCCGGGGCACGCCGACTACGTGAAGAACATGATCACCGGGGCGGCGCAGATGGACGGCGCGATCCTGGTGGTGTCGGCGGCGGACGGGCCGATGCCGCAGACCCGCGAGCACATTCTGCTGGCCCGCCAGGTGGGGGTTCCGGCGATCGTCGTCTACCTGAACAAGGTGGACATGGTCGACGATCCGGAGCTGCTGGAGCTGGTCGAGCTGGAGCTGCGCGAGCTGCTCTCCAGCTACGACTTTCCGGGCGACGACATTCCGATCGTCAAGGGCTCGGCGCTGGCGGCGTTGGAGGGTCGCGACGAGGCGATCGGCAAGCAGTCGATCCTGGAGCTGATGGACGCGGTCGACGCGTACATTCCGCAGCCGGACCGGCCGAAGGACCAGCCGTTCCTGATGCCGATCGAGGACGTGTTCTCGATCTCCGGGCGCGGCACGGTGGTGACCGGTCGGGTGGAGCGCGGGGTGATCAAGGTCGGCGAGGAGGTGGAGATCGTCGGCCTGAAGGCGACGACGAAGACGGTGTGCACCGGCGTCGAGATGTTCCGCAAGCTGCTGGATCAGGGCGAGGCGGGCGACAACATCGGCGTTCTGCTGCGCGGCACCAAGCGCGAGGACGTGGAGCGCGGCCAGGTGCTGGCGAAGCCGGGGACGATCACGCCGCACACCAAGTTCTCGGCCGAGGCGTACATTCTGACCAAGGAGGAGGGCGGCCGGCACACGCCGTTCTTCACCAACTACCGGCCGCAGTTCTACTTCCGGACGACCGACGTGACCGGGACGGTGCGGCTGCCGGAGGGCACCGAGATGGTGATGCCGGGCGACAACATCTCGATGGAGGTGCAGCTGATCCAGCCGATCGCCATGGACGAGGGCCTGCGCTTCGCCATCCGCGAGGGCGGCCGAACCGTCGGCGCCGGCGTCGTCGCCAAGATCATCGAATAGCAAAGGACGCGGCGCAGGCCGTCGGAAAGAAAACGCAATGGATAACCAAAACATCCGGATCGGTCTTCGCGCCTTCGATCACCGCGTGCTGGATCAGTCGGCGCGCGAGATCGTCAACACCGCCCGCCGCACCGGCGCTCGGGTGAGGGGGCCGATTCCGCTGCCGACGCGCATCGAGCGGTTCACCGTTCTTCGGTCGCCGCACATCGACAAGAAGTCACGCGAGCAGTTCGAGATCCGGACGCACAAGCGGGTGCTCGGATATCGTCGATCCGACGCCGCAGACGGTCGACGCGCTGATGAAGCTCGATCTCGCCGCCGGCGTCGACGTCGAGATCAAGCTGTAGGCCGATACTCGATGCGCACCGGTGTGATCGCCCAGAAGCTCGGCATGTCGCGGCTGTTCAGCGACGATGGAACGCATGTCCCGGTATCGGTCTTGCGGATCGACGGCTGCCAGGTGGTGGCGCAGCGTACCGCGGAAAAGGACGGCTATACCGCTCTGCAACTCGGCATCGGCGAGATCAAGGTGAAGAACGTGACCAAGCCGATGCGCGGTCACTTCGCCAAGGCCGGAGTCGAGCCGAAGCGGAAGCTCGCAGAGTTCCGCGTCGATCCGGACATGCTGGTCGATGTCGGCGCCGAGTTTACCGCCGACCACTTCGTCCCCGGCCAACGCATCGACGTGATCGGCGTGTCGATCGGCAAGGGATTCGCCGGCGCGATGAAGCGCCACAATTTCGGCGGCCTGAGAGCGACGCACGGCGTTTCGATCAGTCACCGCAGCCATGGTTCTACCGGCAATCGCCAGGATCCGGGGCGGGTATTCAAGGGCAAGAAGATGGCCGGCCATCTCGGCGACCACAGAGTGACGGTGCTCAATCTCGAGGTGGTGCGGAATGACGTCGAGCGCGGGCTGCTCTTGGTTAAAGGGGCCGTGCCCGGCAGCAAGGGCGCTTGGCTGTTGGTTCGTGACGCGGTCAAGCGACCGCGGCCCGAAAAAGCGCCGTCTCCCGGAGCGTTCCGGCCGGCGGCGGCCCTCGCGGGTGAACCGCCACCGGCGGTCTCTGTCGAGGCCGGCCCCGCGCGGCCCGCCGAAGACACGGCTGGCGAGGAGTAGTCCCATGCAATGGGATGTGGTCAACTTGGAGAGCGAGACCGTGGGTACGGTCGATCTCGCCGACGGGGTCTTCGGGCTGGAGGCGCGTCCCGACATATTGGCGCGCGCCGTGACCTGGCAGCTCGCCAAGCGGCGCGCCGGTACGCACAGCACGAAGACGCGCGGCGAAGTCGCCCGGACCGGTAAGAAGCCCTATCGCCAGAAGGGAACGGGTCGGGCGCGGCAAGGTTCGACGAAAGGGCCACACATGCGCGGTGGCGGCATCGTCTTTGGCCCGCGGCCGCGCGATCACGCGATCGATCTGCCGAAGAAGGTGCGGAAGCTGGCGCTGCGCACGGCGCTCTCGGCAAAGCGCGCGGCGGGCGAACTGGTGGTGCTCGACAAGGCCGAACTCGGCGAAGCGAAGACAAGGCTGCTGGCTTCGCAATTGACCAAGCTCGGCTGGAGCAAGCCGCTGGTCATCGACGCGGAGAAGCCGGAGACGAATTTCGCGCGCGCCGCCCGCAATCTGGTGGGCATCGACGTGCTGCCGTCGATCGGCGCCAACGTCTACGACATCCTGAGACATGAGACGCTGGTGCTTACGCGCTCCGCCGTCGAGAAGCTTACGGAGCGCTTGGCATGAACAAGCCGTACCCTCGGCGCGTCGTAAAGGTCGGTGCCGAGCGAGCTTATGAATTGATCCGCCGGCCGTTGATCACCGAGAAGGCGACGATGATCTCGGAGCACAATCAGGTGAGCTTCCTAGTGGCTATCGACGCGACCAAGCCGGAAATCAAGGCGGCCATCGAGACGCTGTTCAAGGTCAAGGTCAAGGCGGTGAATACGTTGATCCAGAAGGGTAAGAGCAAGCGCTTCCGCGGCAGGCCGGGACAGCGGCCGGACATCAAGAAGGCGATCGTTACCCTTGCCGAGGGGCACTCGATAGACGTGACCACTGGGTTGTAGCAGGCGATCATGGCACTAAAGCAGTTTAAACCGACCACTCCTGGCCAGCGCGGTCTCGTTCTGGTCGACCGCACGGCGCTTTGGAAGGGCAAGCCGGAAAAAGCGCTGACCGAGGGCTTGCGCGGACACGGTGGTCGCAACAACTTCGGCCGGATCACCGCGCGGCGTCGCGGCGGCGGCCACAAGCGCCGCTACCGGATCGTCGATTTCAAGCGCGCCAAGTATGACGTGCCGGCGACGGTGGAGCGGCTGGAGTACGACCCCAATCGCAGCGGCTTCATCGCATTGATCCGCTACGAGGATGGCGAGCCCGCCTACATTCTCGCCCCGCAGCGCTTGTCGGTAGGCGACACCGTGGTGGCCGGGCGCGGCGTCGACGTCAAGCCCGGCAACGCGATGCCGCTGCAGAACATTCCGGTCGGCACGATCATTCACAATATTGAGATGAAGCGCGGCAAAGGCGGCCAGATCGCTCGCGCCGCCGGCACGTACGCGCAGCTTATCGGCAAGGATCAGGGATATGCCCAGCTCCGCCTCAATTCCGGCGAGCTGCGTATGGTGCGGGCCGAATGCATGGCGACGGTGGGCGCCGTCTCCAACCCGGATCAGCAGAACGTCAAGATGGGAAAGGCCGGCCGATCCAGGTGGCTGGGGAAGCGGCCCAGCGTTCGCGGCGTGGCGATGAACCCGATCGACCACCCACACGGCGGCGGCGAAGGCAAGTCCTCCGGCGGCAGGCATCCGGTGACGCCGTGGGGCAAGCCGACAAAGGGTAAGCGGACGCGTAACAGCAAGCGGACGGACGCGCTGATCATGCGGCGCCGCCATCGACAGAAGTAGGGGAGAACGGGCGTGCCGCGGTCGGTAGAGAAGGGGCCGTTTATCGACGGCTATCTGTTGAAAAAGGCGGAGCGCGTGCGGGGATCGAAACGCAACGAGGTGATCCGGACGTGGTCGCGCCGTTCGACGATCATTCCGCAGTTCGTCGGCCTGACGTTCGGCGTCCACAACGGTAAGAAATTCATCCCGGTGCTGGTTACCGAGAACATGGTGGGCCACAAGTTCGGCGAGTTCTCGCCGACCCGGACGTTTCACGGCCACTCCGGCGACAAGAAAGCGAAAAGGGCGTAGGCCATGGGCAAACCAGCCTTTCCTCGCATGCTCGAAGAGAACGAGGCGCTGGCGGTGGCGCGCAATCTGCGTGTCAGTCCGCGCAAGCTGAACCTGCTGGCGCAGCTGATCCGTGGCAAAGGGTGCGAGCGCGCGCTGGCCGAGCTGCAGTTTTCGCAAAAGCGCATTTCGCACGACGTGCGCAAGACGCTGCAGTCGGCTATCGCCAACGCCGAGAACAACCATCAGCTGGATGTCGATCGCCTCTACGTGGCCGAGGCGACCGTGGGTAAGGCTCTGGTAATGAAGCGGTTCACGCCTAGGGCGCGAGGGCGCGCCGCACGCATCGAAAAGGCATTTTCGCACTTGCGCCTGGTAGTGCGCGAGCGCCCGGAGGTCGAGTAATGGGGCAGAAAGTCAACCCGATCGGGCTGAGGCTCGGCGTCAACCGGACATGGGATTCACGTTGGTTCGCCGACGACAACTACGCGGGGTTGCTGCAAGAGGACCTGAAGATCCGGGATTTTCTTCACTCCCGGCTAGCTCAGGCGGGCGTTTCGCGCATCGTCATCGAGCGTCCGGCGAAGAAGGCGCGGATCACCATCCATACGGCGCGGCCGGGGGTCGTGATCGGCAAGAAGGGCGCTGACATCGAGAAAGTCCGTCTGGATCTCGCGAAGCTGACGAAGGCTGACGTGCACCTGAACATCGTCGAAATCCGCAAGCCGGAGATCGACGCCAAGCTGGTGGCCGAGGGCATCGCGCAACAACTCGAGCGGCGCGTCTCCACCCGTCGGGCGATGAAGCGGGCGGTGCAGTCGGCGATGCGGCTGGGCGCGCAGGGCATCCGTATCAACTGCGGTGGGCGCCTCGGCGGGGCCGAGATCGCCCGGTCGGTTTGGTATCGCGAAGGCAGGGTGCCGCTGCATACGCTGCGCGCGCACGTAGATTATGGCCAGACCGCGGCGCGCACCGCATACGGGGTCTGCGGAGTGAAGGTGTGGATTTATAAGGGCGACATTCTCGCGCATGACCCTCTGGCGGTCGACAAGCGGGCGATGGAGCAGCAGACGGCGCGCTAACGCGCCGCTCCGGAGTTAAGACATGCTCAGTCCGAAACGCACGAAGTACCGCAAGCAGCACAAGGGCCGCATCCACGGCGCGGCCAAGGGAGCGACTTCTCTGGACTTCGGCGCCTTCGGCCTCAAGGCGATGGAACCGGAACGGCTGACCGCTCGGCAGATCGAGGCAGCCCGCCGCGCCATGACGCGGCACATGCGCCGCGCCGGTCGCGTCTGGATACGATTGTTCCCCGACGTGCCGGTATCGACGAAACCGGCGGAAGTCCGGATGGGCGGCGGCAAAGGCGCTCCGGAGTACTGGGTGTGCCGAGTGAAGCCGGGCCGGATCATGTTCGAGATCGACGGCGTGACGCGCGAGGTGGCGAGAGAGGCGCTGACTCTCGCCGCGGCCAAGCTGCCTATTCGCACGCGGTTCGTCGCGCGCGTCGGCGAGGAGGAGTAGCGCGATGAAGGCGGCCGATCTGCGGTTGAAGACCGACGACGAGCTGAGCGACCAGCTTCTGCAGTTGCGCAAGGAAGCGTTCAACCTGCGCTTTCAGCAGGCGAGCGGGCAGTTGGAGAACACGGCTCGAAGGAGGCAGGTGCGGCGTGACATCGCTCGCATGAAATTCGTTCTGAGCTCGCGCCGTACGTCGACCAAGGCTCCGGCGGCGTAGCGGGAGGTATCATGCCGAAAAGGATTCTGCAGGGTGTGGTGGTGAGCGACAAAGGAGAGAAGACAATAGTCGTCCTCGTCGAGCGCCGGGTCATGCACCCGATCTATAAGAAATTCATCAAGCGCTCGAAGAAGTATATGGCGCACGACGAAACGAACGCGGTCAAGGCCGGCGATACGGTCAAAATCCGGGAGTGCCGGCCACTGTCCAAGCGCAAGCATTGGGAAGTTCTCGCCGAGGGCGCTTGAACAGACGGCGCATGAAGGGTAAGCAATCATGATCCAAGTCGAAACCAGCTTGGACGTAGCCGACAACTCCGGGGCGCGGCGGGTGCAGTGCATCCGTGTGCTGGGCGGCTCGCGGCGGAAGTACGCGTCGGTCGGCGACATCATCGTGGTCTCGATCAAGGATGCGATTCCTCGCGGACGCGTCAAGAAGGGCGAGGTGACGCGCGCCGTGGTCGTGCGCACCGCCAAGGACGTGCGCCGGCCGGACGGTTCGAGCATCCGCTTCGATCGAAACGCGGCGGTGCTGATCAACAAGCAGGGCGAGCCCATCGGCACCCGTATTTTCGGCCCGGTTACGCGCGAATTGCGCGCCAAGGGCTATATGAAGATCGTGTCGTTGGCGCCAGAGGTGCTGTGATGGCGGCCAAGATACGTAAAGGTGACAAGGTCGTGGTCCTGTCGGGCCGCAGCAAGGGCAAGACGGGCGCCGTGCTCAAGGTTTTTCCGAAGGAGATGCGGGCGCTCGTCGAAGGCGTGAACACGGTCAAGCGGCACACCCGGGCCACTGCCAAGGTCGCCGGCGGCATCGTCGAACAGGAGGCGCCGATCCACGTTTCCAATTTGGCGCATGTGGACCCAGAAACGGGGCGACCCAGCCGCGTCGGATTCCGGACGCTCGAAGACGGCCGCAAGGTGCGATATGCAAAGCGGTCCGGCGAAGTCCTAGATAGATAAGTTAAGGCAAGGCCAATCATGTCCCGGTTGCGCGACCACTACAACACCACTGTTCGAAAAACACTATTGGACGAATTCCAATACCGGAATCCGATGCAGGTGCCTCGGCTGACCAAGGTTGTTTTGAACATGGGTGTCGGCGAGGCCTCGCAAGATCGCAAGAAGGTGGAGGCTGCGGCCGGCGATATGGCGCTGATTGCTGGCCAGAAGCCGGTGATAACCAAAGCCAAGAAGTCGATTGCCGGCTTCAAGCTGCGCGAAGGCATGCCGATCGGCTGCAAGGTCACGCTGCGGCGCGAGCGCATGTACGAGTTTCTCGATCGTTTGATCAATATCGCTCTGCCGCGTGTTCGCGACTTCCGCGGCGTTTCCAAGAAGAGCTTCGACGGTCGCGGTAATTTCGCCATGGGTATCAAGGAGCAAATCATCTTCCCCGAAATCAGTTACGACAAGGTCGACCAAGTTCGCGGCCTCGACGTCATCATCTGCACGACGGCAAGGACGGATGCCGAGGCGCAGGCGCTGTTACGGGCGATCGATATGCCGTTCGCGAATTGAAGGGGGCGGGAGAGGGTAGATGGCGAAGAAGAGTCTGATCGAACGAAACAACAAGCGCCTGCGCATGGCGGAGCGTTACCGGGACCGGCGCGAGACGCTCAAGGAGGCGGCGAAGGATGACTCTCTCTCCCCCGAGGAGCGCTTCGCGGCGCGCATCGCATTGGCGGAGTTGCCCCGGAATTCGTCGTCGACACGGGTTCGGCTGCGCTGCACGTTGACCGGGCGACCGCGCGGCAACTACCGCAAGTTCGGACTTTCGCGGATAGCGCTCCGGGAGTTGGCGTCATCGGGGCAGATTCCCGGCATGGTCAAGTCGAGCTGGTAGGGGAGGGACAGTAGGATGTCGATGACCGACCCTCTCGGCGACATGTTGACGCGGATCCGCAACGGACAGCGCGCGGGAAAGCGGGTAATCGCCGCGCCGGCATCCAAATTACGGGCGCGCGTGCTCGACGTTCTGCAGCGGGAGGGGTTCATCCGCGGCTATTCCGAAGCGGAGATTGGGCCGGGAGTTCGCGAATTGAAGATCGAGCTGAAATACCACGAGGGCGAGCCGGCGATCCGCGAAATCAGCCGCGTGTCCAAGCCGGGCCGGCGCGTGTATTCCAAGCTTGAGGACATTCCGCGTGTGTACAACGGCCTCGGCGTCGCCATCTTGTCGACCCCCCGCGGCGTAATTTCCGATACCGAAGCGCGGGAAGCGCATGTCGGCGGCGAAGTCTTGTGTAAGGTCCTCTAGGCGGAGCAACGGGCGATGTCGCGCGTCGGCAAGCATCCAGTCCTCATTCCGAGCGGCGTAACGGTAGCCGTTGACGGTCAGCGCGTGCATGCCTCGGGAAAGCAGGGTACGCTCGACCGAACATTGATGCGGGAAGTGCGGATCACCCGCGAGGACAATAAGATCTCGATCAGACCGCGCGATGATTCGCTGCGCGCGCGAATGATGTGGGGAACGGCGCGAACCCTCGTCGCCAACCTGGTCGAAGGGGTAAGTCAGGGATTTTCGCGCAAACTGGAGATCACCGGCGTCGGCTATCGTGTCCAGGTCCAGGGAAACACGCTCGTCATGCAGCTGGGCTACAGCCACGACGTGCGATATCCCGCTCCCGAGGGCATCAGCATCCAGTGCCCGGACCAGACGCACATCGTGATCAGCGGCGCCAGCAAGGAGTTGGTAGGCCAGGTCGCGTCGGAGATCAGGGCGTTTCGCCCAGTCGAGCCTTACAAGGGTAAGGGCATCAAGTACGACAACGAATTCGTCATACGTAAAGAGGGTAAGAAGAAGTAGCCATGGCTACCGCGACGGTTCTATTCGAACACCGGAAACGGCGTAATCGATACCGACTCCGGCATGTCGGCGGTGAACGCCCCCGGCTTTCGGTGTTTCGGTCCAATAAGCACATTTACGCCCAGGTCATCGACGATCGTGTCGGCCGGACGCTCGCTTCGGCCTGCAGCCTGGAGTCCGAGTTGTGCGCAGCCGGGGAGGCGGTCCGGGGCGCGGCGCTGGCTCAGAGAATCGGCAAGCTGATCGGCGAGCGCTCGCTCGCGGCAGGGGTTACGTCAGTAGTATTCGACCGTGGCGGCTATCGCTATCATGGACAGGTCAAGGCTCTCGCCGATGCTGCTCGCGAAGCCGGTCTGGCATTTTGAGGAGGCGGGTACATGGCGCGTAGACCTTCGTCGAGGCGGGGCGAACGGCCGCAGCAGACGGCAGAGGAAGCGGAACTCCGAGACAAGCTCGTCGCCATCAATCGCGTCGCGAAGGTGGTCAAGGGCGGTCGCCGATTTTCCTTCGCCGCGTTGGTTGTCGTCGGCGACGGCCGCGGCCGCGTCGGCTTCGGCACCGGCAAGGCTCGGGAGGTGCCGGAGGCGATACGCAAGGCGACCGACCACGCCAAGCATAGCATGATACGCGTGCCGCTCCGCGACGGGCGAACCCTGCACCACGACGTGCATGGAAATTTCGGCGCCGGGCAGGTGGTATTGCGGACGGCGCCGCCGGGCACCGGTGTCATCGCCGGCGGACCGATGCGCGCCGTCTTCGAGACGATGGGCGTGCAGGACGTCGTGGCCAAGTCGATCGGCAGCTCGAACGCACACAATATGGTCAAGGCGACCTTCAATGCTCTGCATCGCTGTTTCTCGCCGCGCGCCGTTGCGGCGCGTCGTGGCAAGAAGGTCAGCGAGATCATTTCGCGGCGGGGCGAGGGTGTCGTTAGCATGGGCGAGCGGGCTCGGAGTTGAGCGGATGAGCGAAGCAAATGGCCAGCGAGTGAGGGTGACGCAAATAAGAAGCGCCATCGCCCGGAGGCATGATCAGCGGGAAACGCTGATTGGCCTCGGCCTGAACAAGCTGCACCGTTCCCGAGAGTTGGCCGACACGCCGGCCATCAGGGGCATGATCAACAAGGTCCGACACCTGCTTCGGGTGGAGGAGATCGGCTGAGCGAAGACGCCGGCCGGATCCGAGGAATGAACGCACGATGAGGCTCAACGAAATCAGCGACAAGGCCGGCGCGACCAGTCCGCGCAAGCGCCGGGGACGGGGGATTGGCTCGGGCCTGGGCAAGACCTCCGGGAAGGGGCACAAGGGCCAGAAGGCGCGCAGCGGCGGCCAGCGGTTCGTCGGCTTCGAGGGTGGGCAGATGCCGCTTTACCGGCGTCTGCCGAAGCGCGGCTTCAAGAATCCGTTTCGGAAGGAGTACGTGATAGTCAATTTGGGCGCGCTGCAGAAGGCGATCGAGCAGGGTCGCCTGGATGTCTCGCGTCCGGTCGATGAGGTCGCCATGCAGGCCGCCGGACTGTACTCGAAGCGCCGCGACGGTGTTCGACTGTTGGCGAAGGGCGAACTCACCGCGGCCCTGCAAATTCAGGTTACCGGTGCTTCGAAGGCGGCGATCGCGTCGGTCGAGAAGGCGGGAGGCCGCGTGTTCTCCGGCGGCGATGTCGCCGAGTCGTCAGCCGCGCCGGCCGCCGACGAGCAATCCGAGTAACCGAGGAGAAGCCGATGGCGTCCGCCGCCGAGCAACTCGCCGCCCATATGAACTTCGGGGCCTTTGCCAAGGCCACGGAGCTGAAGAAGCGGATCTGGTTCACACTCGGTGCGCTGGTCGTCTATCGTCTCGGCACCTACATCCCGCTGCCCGGCATCGATCCGGCGGCCCTCGCTGACATCTTTGCTCGTCAGTCCGGCGGCATCCTCGGCATGTTCAATATGTTCGCTGGCGGCGCGCTCGGCCGGATGACGATTTTCGCGCTGAACATAATGCCGTACATCTCGGCGTCCATCATCATGCAGTTGATGACCGCCGTGCTACCGAGCCTTGAATCGCTGAAGAAAGAGGGAGAGGTCGGTCGCAAGAAGATCAATCAATACACGCGCTACCTCACCGTTCTGATTACCGCGGGCCAAGCCTACGGTCTCGCTGTTGGGCTCGAGGGAATGCAGTCTACACTCGGAGCGGCGGTCATCGATCCAGGATGGTTCTTCCGCATGACCACGGTGATCACCCTGGTCGGCGGGACGATGTTCCTGATGTGGCTAGGTGAGCAGATTACCGCGCGCGGCATCGGCAATGGCATATCGCTGATCATCTTCGCCGGCATCGTCGCGCAGTTCCCGCACTCGATCGCGGCAACTTTGGAGTTGGGGCGCACCGGCGCGCTGTCGCCGGTGTTCATCATCGTTCTGATCGTCCTCGCGATCGCCGTCATTTACTTCGTTGTGTTCGTCGAGCGAGCGCAGCGGCGGATAGTCGTGCAATATCCGAAGCGGCAAGTCGGCATGCGGATGACGTCTGGCGAGAGCAGCCATCTGCCGTTGAAGATCAACACCTCCGGCGTGATCCCGCCGATTTTCGCATCGTCGATCCTGCTGATGCCGATCACGATCATCAGCTTCATGGCAGGGCAAGGGCCGGGCTGGCTCACCGGCGTGTCCGTCTATCTCGGACACGGACAGCCGCTGTACCTCATCATCTACGTCAGCTTGATTGTTTTCTTCGCCTTCTTCTACACCGCGGTCGTGTTCAACCCGACGGAGACGGCGGACAACCTGAAGAAATACGGCGGCTTCATTCCCGGCATCCGGCCAGGTCGTAATACCGCCGAGTATCTCGACCGCGTGCTGACCCGGCTTACAGTCGTCGGCGCGGCTTACCTTGCGCTCGTCTGCATTCTGCCGGAGATTTTGATCTCACGGTATTCGGTTCCTTTCTACTTTGGCGGCACCAGTTTGCTGATCGTCGTCACCGTGACGATGGACACGGTGGCGCAGATTCAGTCTCACCTGCTCGCCCACCAGTACGAAGGCCTCATCAAGAAGGCTAAGTTGAGGGGAAGACGCGGATGAACTTAGTCCTTTTGGGAGCGCCAGGAGCAGGCAAGGGAACACAAGCCAAGCGCATCGCACAGGAGTTCGGCATAATCCAGCTTTCGACCGGCGATATGCTGCGAGCCGAGGTGAGTTCCGGGACAGCGATCGGCAAGCAAGCGGACGAGATCATGAAAGCCGGCCAGTTGGTTCCGGATGAAATTATCATCGGTCTTATCGATAGCCGACTGGATCGCGAGGATTGTCGCCGGGGGTTCATTCTGGACGGTTTTCCGCGCACGCTCGCTCAGGCAACCGCACTCGATGCTATGCTGGCCAGAAAGCATCTCAAGCTGGACAAGGTGATTTCGATCGAGGTCGACGATGAAGCCATGGTCGAGCGCATTTCTGGCCGTTACACGTGCGCCCGCTGTGGCGAGGGATATCACGACAGGTTCAAGCAGCCGAAAGTCGAGGGTGTGTGCGATGTCTGCGGATCCACTGAATTCGTGCGCCGCGCCGACGACAACGCGGAAACGGTTCGACAGCGTCTGAAAGCGTATCACTCGCAGACCGAGCCGATTATCGCCTATTACGACAAACAGGCTTTGGTGCGCCGCATTGATGGGATGCGCGCTATCGACGTAGTAACGGAGGAGATTGTCTCGGCTCTTCGCGACGGTACACGGATTGACTAGATGTTCGCGCCGTCTATAATCACGCCCCCGCGACGAAAGTTGGTTCTCGGACGGCATCAATCTTGATAGAGAGGCCCTGTGGCACGGGTTGCTGGAGTAAACATACCCAGTCAGAAGCGGGTTGAGATCGCACTGACGTACATACACGGAATCGGGCGGAAAACCGCGGGCGAGATTTGTGCAAAGGCCAGCGTTCCCGCGGAACGCCGCGTGCAGGATTTGACCGATGCGGAGGTGCTCCGGATTCGCGAGATGATCGACCGGGAATACAAGGTCGAGGGGGATCTGCGACGCGAAGTTGCGATGAACATTAAGCGTTTGATGGATCTCGGCTGCTACCGAGGCCTGCGGCATCGCCGAGGCTTGCCGGTTCGGGGACAGCGGACCCACACCAACGCCAGGACGCGCAAGGGGCCAGCGAAGCCTATTGCAGGTAAGAAGAAAGTCACTAAATAGACAGATAGGATAGCGGATGGCCAAGGCGGCGACGCAGCGCCCGAAAAAGCGAGAGCGGCGGAATATTGTTTCCGGCGTGGCGCATATTAATGCGAGTTTCAACAACACCGTCGTAACGATTACAGACGTGCAAGGCAACTCTATTGCTTGGTCGTCGGCTGGAGGGCAAGGTTTTAAAGGCTCGCGAAAGTCGACGCCTTATGCCGCGCAGGTCGCGGCCGAGGATGCGGGTCGCAAAGCCATGGAGCATGGCATGAAGACTCTTGATGTCGAGGTCAAGGGTCCGGGAGCCGGCCGCGAGTCCGCGCTGCGGGCGTTACAAGCGGTGGGTTTCACGATCACCGCGATCCGCGATGTAACCCCAATCCCCCACAACGGCTGTCGTCCGCGTAAGCGTCGGCGCGTCTAGGCGAAAGGCGAGGCGAGGTCAGGGCGGCCGGCGTTTTTCGGCAGGGTCGGTCGTGATCACGCGCGAGGACATTCGTAACCGCAACGGTGCCGCAGATGTTAGGTGCGATGAAAGGTCCACCCGTGATTCAGAAGAATTGGCAGGCTCTTATAAAACCGACCAAACTGGAGGTCGTGCCCGGCGCTGACCCTAAACGGGTAGCGACGATTGTAGCCGAGCCGCTGGAACGGGGATTCGGTTTAACTCTCGGCAATGCTCTCAGGCGTGTTCTCTTGTCGTCCTTGCAAGGCGCGGCGGTAACGGCTGTTCGCATCGATGGCGTCTTGCATGAATTCTCGACGATCCCGGGCGTTCGTGAAGATGTTACGGACATTGTGCTGAACATCAAGTCGTTGGCGGTGCGGATGGGAGGCGAGGGGCCGAAGCGGCTCACTCTTACCGCCGATGGGCCGGGCGAGGTAACGGCCGGGATGATCAGCACCGGGCACGACATCGACGTCATGAACCCGGAGCTGGTGATCTGCACCTTGGATGACGGCGCGCGCTTGGCCATGGAACTCGTGGTGGAGAACGGCAAGGGCTACGTTCCCGCCGGCGTTGGCCGGGCCGAGGACGTGCCGATCGGGCTGATTCCGGTCGATGCTGTCTACTCGCCCGTTCGGAAGGTCGCCTACAAGGTCGAGAATACGCGGGTCGGCCAGGTGACTGATCACGACAAGCTGTCGCTGGATATCGTCACCAACGGAGCGGTTGGGCCGGAGGATGCGGTCGCGCTCGCCGCGCGCATCCTGCAGGACCAGCTGCAGCTTTTCATCAATTTCGAAGAGCCGCAGGCGGCTGTCGAAGAGGAGCGCAGGGAGGAACTGCCGTTCAACAAGAACCTGCTCCGCAAAGTCGACGAGTTGGAGCTCTCGGTCCGTTCCGCCAACTGCCTGAAGAACGACAACATCATCTATATCGGCGATCTCGTGCAGAAGACCGAGGCGGACATGCTGCGGACGCCAAACTTCGGCCGTAAGTCGCTCAACGAAATCAAGGAAGTCCTAGACCAGATGGATCTTCAACTCGGCATGGAGATTCCCAACTGGCCGCCGGACAATATCGAGGAGCTGGCGAAGCGGCTCGAAGAGCCATTTTGAGCTCGTGCTGGTCGAGCGACAGGAGAATCTGGGATGCGTCATCGCCTGAGCGGGCGAAAGCTCGCGCGAACCAGTAGCCACCGGATGGCGATGTTCGCCAACATGACCGCGTCGTTGCTGAGGCACGAGCAGATCATCACGACGCTGCCCAAAGCGAAGGAGCTGCGCTTCTTCGCCGACCGAATGATCACCCTCGGCAAGCGCGGCGGGCTGCATCGACGCCGTCAGGCCATCTCGTTTCTGCAGGACGAACCGCTAGTCGGCAAGCTGTTCGGCGCGCTGGCCGATCGCTATAAGGACCGTAGCGGCGGCTATACCCGGGTGCTCAGGGCGGGCTTCCGGTACGGCGACAATGCACCGCTCGGCGTGATCGAGTTGGTGGATCGCGATCCAGAGGCGAAGGGGGCTGAAGACAAGGCGCGCCACGCGGCACAGAGCGAAGCCGCCGCGGCGGCGGAGTAGCTCGCGCGGCCACGCCATCGGCGACGGGGCCGCGAGACGCGACGGAGACGACGTGCGCTATCCAGGGTGCCTGGCTGCCATCATCTCTGGGATGATTTCGGCGCTGGTATCGTGCTCGCACCCGTCTGTCTCGGCCGAGCGCGTCGTTCCGGAGACGCGCCAGGCAATCCAGCTTTCCTTCGCGCCGGTTGTGCGCACCGCGGCGCCCGCGGTCGTCAATATCTACAGCCGCCGCGTCGTACAGGCGCGTGTCTCTCCGCTTTTCGATGATCCGTTCTTTCGCCGGTTTTTCGGTCAGGGCTCGCCCTTGGGCGTGCCCCGACAGCGGATCGAGAACTCGCTGGGCTCGGGGGTCATCGTCTCGCCCGACGGCGTCATCGTCACCAATCACCATGTGGTGGCGGGCGCCGACGAGGTGACCGTGGTGCTCGCCGACCGGCGCGAGCTGGAGGCACGTATCCTCGGCTCCGACGATCGGACCGACGTCGCCGTGCTGAAGGTCGATGCGAGTGGCGGCACCTTCCCTTATCTCGCATTCCGCGACTCCGATACGGTCGAGGTCGGCGACCTGGTCCTCGCCATCGGCAATCCGTTCGGCGTCGGTCAGACGGTCACCAGCGGCATCGTCTCCGCCGAAGCGCAGACACGGGTCGGCATCACGGACCTGAACTTTTTCATCCAGACCGACGCCGCCATCAACCCCGGCAACTCCGGCGGCGCGCTGGTCGACATGGACGGGCGCCTGATCGGCATCAACACCGCCATCTACTCGCAGACCGGCGGATCGATCGGCATCGGCTTCGCCATTCCGTCCAACATGGTGCGCTCGGTCGTCGCCGGCTTCACCAGCCTGGGCCGCCTGCAGCGCCCTTGGCTGGGGGCGTCAGGGCGCGCGGTCACCAACGACGTCGCTCATGCTCTGGGACTTCGCCGCCCGGCCGGTGTGCTCATCGAGAACGTCTATCCGGACGGTCCCGCCGACCAGGCTGGCATCCGCACGGGCGACGTGATCCTGGACGTGAATGGCCGGCCGGTCGACGATGCGCAAGCTCTCAACTATCGCATCGCGACCTTGCCGATTGGCGATTCCGCCGAAATGACGCATCTGGCGCAAAGGCGAGCAGCGAGCGTTGATGCTGCCGATCCGCACCGCTCCGGAGAATCCGCCGCGCGCCACCGTGGAGCTGACGCGGCTCGCAGCCGCTGGCCGGTGCCACCGTCGCCAATCTGTCGCCGGCGGTCGCCGAGGAACTCGAACATCGAGCGCGTCCTATTCCGGGGTGGTCATCGTCGCCGTGCGGCCGCGTAGCCCGGCGCAGCAGATCGGCCTGCAGACCGGGCGATCGCATCATCTGCGGGTCAACGGCGAGGAAGTGTCTTCAACCTCCAGCTTGCGCAAACAGCTGAGCCGCCGCGGCGCGCAGTGGCAGATCGTCCTCGGCCGGGGCGATCAGCAATTCAGCTTCGTCGTCGGGGGCTGAGGAGATGAAGAAGAGCCGTCGAGCGGCAAGGAACCATCGCTGTTCCGGCCGCTCGCGCCGAAGCCGCTGGCGGACCGCCTGCGCCCGCAGCGGCTGGAGGACGTCGTCGGCCAGGATCACCTGCTGGGCGCGGACGGTCCGATCGGCCGCATGGTGGCCTCGGGCCGGCTCACCTCGATGATCCTCTGGGGCCCGCCGGGTTGCGGCAAGACGACGATCGCCCGCCTCCTCGCGCATCGGACCGATCTGGAGTTCGTGCCGCTTTCGGCGGTGTTTTCCGGCGTCGCCGATCTGCGCAAGGTCTTCGAGCGGCGCCCGGCAATTGCGGGAGACCGGCCGCGGCACGCTGCTGTTCATCGACGAGATCCACCGCTTCAACCGCGCCCAGCAGGACGGCTTCCTGCCTTACGTCGAGGACGGCACGGTCGTTCTGGTCGGCGCCACCACCGAGAACCCGTCCTTCGAGCTGAACCCGCCGCTGCTTTCGCGGTGCCGCGTGCTGGTGCTGAACCGGCTCGACGACGCCGCGCTTTCGGAGAATTCTGCTGCGCGCCGAGCGGGCCATCGGCCGGCCGCTTCCGCTCGATGCGGAGGCTCGCGCTTCGCTGCGCGCCATCGCCGACGGCGACGGCCGCTATCTGCTCAACCTGGTCGAGGTACTTGCCGATCTACCCGCCGAGCCGCTGCTGGACACCGCCGGCCTGGCGCAACTTGTGCAACGGCGCATGCCGCTCTACGACAAGGGACAGGAGAGCCACTACAACCTGATCAGCGCGCTGCACAAGTCGCTGCGTGGCTCCGACATCGACGCGGCGCTCTACTGGTTCGCGCGGATGATCGCCGGCGGCGAGGATCCGAACTATATCGCCCGCCGCCTCGTGCGTTTCGCGGTCGAGGACATCGGCCTCGCCGATCCGCAGGCGCTGGTGCAGGCGCTCGCCGCGTGGCAGGCCTATGAGCGGCTGGGTTCGCCGGAGGGCGAGTTGGCGCTGGTGCAATGCGTGATCTATCTCGGCAGCGCGCCCAAGTCGAACGCCGCCTACCGGGCGGCTTCGGCGGCGAACGCGGCCGCGCGTGAAACCGGCTCGCTGATGCCGCCTAAACACATTCTCAACGCGCCGACGCGGCTTATGAAGGACCTCGGTTACGGTCGCGGCTATGAGTACGACCACGAGGCGCCCGACGCCTTCTCCGGACAGAATTACTTTCCGGAGGATCTCGAGCGGCGTCGTCTTTACCAGCCCGAGCGAGCGCGGCTTCGAGCGCGAGATCGCCGCCCGGCTGGCTGAATGGGAGAAGCTGCGCGCGGCGAGGGCGACCAGCCGGTGACAGAACCGTCCGCCGATCACGAGGCGGCTTCCGCCGCCGCCTCCACCAGCCGGGCGGAGCCGGTTGTCGTCGCGGAAGAAGAGGCGGGCCTGCGTCTGGATCGCTGGTTCAAGCGGCGCTATCCGCACGTGGCGCACGGCCAGCTGGAGAAAATGCTGCGGACTGGCCAAGTCCGCGTCGATGGCCACCGCGCCAAGGCGAGTGACCGGCTCGCACCCTCGCAACTCGTTCGTGTGCCGCCTCTCGCGCAAACTCCGGCCACCATCTCAGCCCACCCGCCCACTCGCCCGCCGAGCGCCGACGAAGCGGAGGATCTCGAAGCCCGTGTTCTGCACCGCGACGATCAGCTCATGGTCATCGATAAACCGGCCGGTTTGGCGGTGCAGGGCGGCTCGAAGACCTCGCGCCATCTCGATGGCATGCTGGACGCGCTGCGTTTCGGCGGCGAGCGGCCTCGGCTGGTTCATCGGCTGGACAAGGACACGTCGGGGGTGCTGGTGCTGGCTCGGACAGCACGCGTGGCGACCGCGCTTACAGCCGCATTCGCGTCCGGCAGGGTGCGCAAGCTGTATTGGGCCGTTGTTGTCGGTGTGCCCGCGACCGCCGTAGGCCGAATCGAGCAGCCGCTGAGTAAGCGCTTCGGCGCCATCGGCGAGCGGATGATGGCGGATGAGGCGGGACGGCCGGCGATCACCGACTACCGCGTCATCGAACGCGCCGGCCGACGCGCCGCGTGGCTGGCGCTGGAGCCGCTGACCGGCCGTACTCACCAACTGCGCGCGCACTGCGCGATGATGGGAACGCCCATTCTGGGCGACGGCAAGTACGGCGGCCTCGCGGCCTTCCTCGAGAGCGAGGGACTCGGCCAGCGACTGCACCTGCACGCGCGCACGATCCGCTTTCCGCATCCGGCCGGCGGCGAGGTTACCGTGACGCGCGCCCCTGCCGCCGCACATGCGAGCGACGTGGCGTTTCTTCGGCTTTTCGGAGCATCCCGTGGAAGACGCGGCGGAGCATTGGGGCCGGCCTCGCGGTCGCGGCAAGGCCCACGGCCGACCCTAGCCCCGGCAACCGCGCGGCCGAGCAATGGGTCGAAACTCTCAACCCGAGCACCGAACTGGCCAAAAGCGCCTCTATCTTCGCCAACGGCGATGATCATCTCCGAAAGTAAACCATGGCGTCACATCTCGACGGTCGAACGCTTCTAGAAGAGCCTTCTCGGATTTTTTGTATTCCTCCAGCTGTTGCTCTCCTGACAGGATATCACCGCGTCCCCGATGGCAATTAGCTGGCCCAAGTTTTGACTTCTATTTCATCGTATCTTGTTAAAGCCTCATCATAGTACTTCTTTGCCTCCATCTTGTCTGCCTCCCGCTTGTCCTCCACTTGGTCTTGTGAATTGAATAGTTTTACATCGCCTAAACTATACAGACAGTTTGCCACTCCATGTGGCGAGCCAATCTTTGCATATAAACGCTTCGCGTGGGCGTGGTGTTGCTCCGCTAAACGGCTATTATGATTATGAAACTCGTAATCCCCTAGGCTGTACTGGCAGTCGGCAACACCTACAATGTAACCGCTTCTATCATAGAGATCGGATGCATCCTTGTAAAAAATGCTCGGCTGTTTGTCGGAAAACGGTCTGATACAAGAAATATCCCCGAGTCCCTTTTGGCAATGGGCATCACCGATAACATCATTTACATCTACGTCGTGGAATATCTGCTGTGCCTGTTCGTAAAGCTTTTTGGCCTCAGTGACGATTTGACCTGAGTCAACCGCTTGTTCGCTCTCAAAATGTGAGTAGCGTTCATGTGAGTAGCATCGCCGAGATGAGCGAGACAGTACGCTTTCCCTCTTTTCGCTTGCTGGCGCTGCCTCTCCATAGCGTTGTTATCACGCAGCAAAAGCAGGATCTCGTCATACCGCTTAAGAGCCGCCTCGTAATGGGCTCGAGCCTTTTCTCGAATTTCGGGGTTTGCTTGAACCGTCTCGATATCTCCGCGCGCTCTTTGGCAATGAGCTTCGCCTAACATCTTTCTCGCTTCGTCAGATAGTCTCTCGTACCACGTGGCGGCCTCGTGATAAGGACGCAGTGCATCTTCCATACTTCGGCAGCACAGTCGCTCGATGGAGCCTAACACCCGAAAACACTCTGCCCTGAGTTCAATCTCGTCATCTCCATCTGGCTTAGAGGCTGTAAGAGCCTCCTTTAACAGCCCGTTGACGATGTGGCTGTTGTGATCATGTTGGCTCGGTGGCGACGATGACGGCGAGGATGCCGCGGCCGGCTTCGTCGAGGGCGAAGATGAAGATCGCCAGGGCGTGATCGCCGTAAGTGACGAGCAGGAACGCCCGGCCGCGGGCGGCGGCCTCTTTCGGGGTTCCGGCGCCGATCAGCAAGCGCATCAGGATGCCGAGGTTGTGGCCGGCGACGTGGATCAGGTAGCGCTTGTGGACGTTCTCGCGCCCGCGCAACCAAGTCCGACGCATGCCGCCGCGCTCCAGATTGTGGGCGAACGATCGCTCGGCGATCTCGGCGCGGCGGCGCATCGCTGCCTTGCCGACGGCGGAGCGCAGGCGATTGCGGTTGGCGTAGACGGCGTCCCGCGCCTCGGTATCGCCGTGCCAGCGCAGGACCGCCGGGCGCTGCGGCTCGGCGATCCGCGTCTTCCAGACGCCGCCGGCGAGGTCTTTCAGCACCGCGCGGGAGTGATAGCCCTTGTCGGCGACGAGTTCGGCCGTCTCGGTCGTCGACGGCGCCCGATCGACTTTGGCCAGGTTCGCCGCGGCCGCCTGCAGCGTGCCGGACAACGTCGTCGTGTCGCCTTCGTCGGCCGGGTGGATCTCGGCCGCGACGACGGCGCCGGTATCGAGATCGACGGCGTGTTCCGGCTTGTACGCCAAGTGCGTCGTCCCGTCCTTCATCCTGGCGATCTTGGCGTCGGGATCGGTCCGGCTCACCCAGTCCGCGTTGGAGAGCTTCTTGCCCTGGCGGGCGCGATCGAGGCGAACGAGGTCGTCGGCCGACGGCGTCTCGATCCCGCTCTCCGCGGCCATGCGCTTCAGCATCTCCCGATAAGTCTCGCCTGTCTCCCGGCGCACGATCGTCCGCAGCGCGGCGTTGGCCTCCATTGTTGAGGCATCCACCCCGATCCGCTCGCCCTTCACCAGGCCGTGCCGGCGATCAGCGCCAGCACCCAGCCGAACACCTCTTCGTGAACCTCGCGCGGCAGGCGGCTTCGCGTCTTCGACAGCCAGGAATGATCCGGCACCCGCTCGGTCGTCCCAGGCGCAGAAACTCCCGCAGCGACAGCGAGTCCGCGCAGCGCCATTCGATCCCGCGCTCGGAGTCGATGCCCTCGAAGTAGCCGACCATGTGCATCCGGAAGTACCGGCCGGGCGGAATCGACGGCGCGCCCATCTTCGCCGCGTAATACGGCTGGCAGGCCGTCTCCGCGAAAGTATCGAAGCCGGCGTCGATCAGCACCCCCTGAAGCCGATCGTAGAAGACATGGCCCGGCGAGCGCGGCATCTCCTTCCACGTCACCACCAGATCGCCTTGCCTCTCCCCCTGCCGACCCAGCGCCATCCGGACAATCCTCCAACCCCTGATCAACCCATGGAGTCAGAGTCGGTGGACTTCGTCAACACGCTGTTAAGATCCTATGATCGCCCGCAGCCCCGGAAAACCGGAAAAATCGACCTAGAGCTAATGCGCTGCGGATTCCTCTAGGGCGGTCCCCGTGTTTCAGTTCCTCGCGGATGAATGCCTCGATGTTATTCGCTTCGGCCGTGAGACCTTCGATCACGGCGGCGGTAGCATCGCCGCCCACAGGTTGTCCCCAACCGATCGCCTGACCTGTAATGGCCTTATCAAGATAGTAATTCGCGATGACGTCCTTATGTTGAGGCTCCGGCGTCAACTGCCTTTGCGCATATTCAAGAATAGGCGGTTCTAGGCGTACTCGGTTATCTTCCTCGAAGACGATATCCCTGCGTTTGAGATCACCGATCTTACCTAGAATATCAGGGAAACGCTGTCGCAGAACGGCCAAGTCGTTTTCATGCATTCCCTCCGGAAGTAGCCCCATAAGAGCAAGAGATTGCTTGGCCCGCTCGTCTCTTGCGAGCCCAACCTGCAATGACACCCAGAGACTAAACAAGGGCTGAATAGCGAGCGGTTTCTGCTGTTCCGGAAGTGACTCCTCTTTTTCTCTAAAGGAGTCGCGTTCTGCCTGCCATTCTCTCCGCAGCTTGCCAAGAACCGACTCCCAATCCGCGCGCGTTCCGCCAGAGCCTGTCGACTCCATCCAACACTAAAAGCGTGCGATCCTTCCGGAGTTCGTCCACAATTTGGCCCAGGAGATCCCGGCTGGTGCGGTCGGAAAACGATCCCGCCAATGCAGCGGGCGGCTGTAGACGGAGGCGAAGGGCGATCGCGCGAAGCATGGCGTCCTTTGAGGTAGCCGCGTCCAGTCTAACGTATTGGCGGCGTTCTTTGTAGCGATCTTCGACATCCGGAAAATTGAAGGCGGCGGAACAAAAAGCCGTCTTCCAAAGGGCCGGGCCCGCCCAGAATGGCGATCGGTCTCGGGTAGTCTTGAAGCAGCGCCTTCCTGAAGAGATTTGCGGCCCGTCCATAACTCCGACCGGGGCGTTATCCCACCGATCTCGACTGAGGCTGGCCGCATTCGAGGACTGCCAATGAGTTTCGCAAAAAAGGAGCTAAATTCGTCGTGTGTTTTTCCGTAGCATATTGGCCTGATGCGGCCCCTCGTCTCGAACGTTTCGCCGCTCTTCAGCAGCTGGTAATGCCAGGGAATTCGGTTGCCGAGAGTTCGCTCCATCCAGAGGGTAAACTCGTCGAAGTGCGGATCCTGCAACCCCTTTCCGAACCCGACTAATAACCACGTGTAGCGAATGGCAAGCGTCTAAGTATGGCTTCTGCATACCCTGTGTTCAATAAATCAGAATATGACCTCGTGCCGAATACGACACTGTGTGGCTTCTCATGATAACCATGCATATGCAGTATCATATTATGCGTGTTCTCGCCTCGTACGAATCCCAATGACTTTTCCGTGTCGTTGAATGTTATCGGCACCCTGTTCAGCACATCCTCAAGTAAACCGTCATAATTAGTCGTTGCAATCGGCACGTCTAAATCACGTATCGCCTCTAAGACATCTCGTTTGATAGCCCGCAATCTTCCTACCGTATCTCGTAGCCAACAACGAAAGACGAAGTCTGACCGTCGCCGAGTGTATCTTCTATGACCTCGGCAACGTGAATAGCGGATTTGGTATCTTTAAGCTGCAGCAGCTGGGATAGCGCTTGCTTTTTATTGTTGTCGGGTATTTTGTCGAGGCCTAAGTTCAACAATCCGTCCCAGTGAGATGCCGCCTCATTGGTCCCGGACTTAGAAACGCCAGCGCCCACGACCACCAATAGCCTTTCCCCTTCGATCGCCTCGCGAATGTCGCTTATGAATTGTGCTTCGCGGATTCTATCGGGCTCCGCAGTAAAATCCTCTGTTAATCTACCCATTTCGGCGCCTCATCACTTTCGAGGTCACTGAACATTCTCTGTCGCAGGCACGGCACCGCGCATTCAGTCAGCCTTAAAAGTGGGGAGATGTTCTAGGCCACATGTGAACTGATTTCTGTCGCACAACATGCGACTGGACGCCGTTAGACCGGACCGTCTCGAGCATGAGGGTAATTCTCCTTGTCACTGTGGACAAGGGCGCAGCATTACGCGCCGTCCCGAACTCACATCCCAGCACTTGCGTTACTTTGATAACAATCGCAAGCACGTTAATTATAAGCAAGTATACTACAAAATTGCCCAAGAGCGCTACTGTAAACTGGCGCCAAGCAAGCAATGAGATTGATACGTAATCTAATCAATGTTCGCGCAGGCTGATTGTGCAAGGATCGGCTTTTCAATAGTGCCGGGCATCGATTTGAGCCTTAGTGCCGCCGAGTCGAACTACCAGACGGCGTGTTCCTATCTTCTGGAAAAGCAGTGATTGCCGCCGCGACGGTGAAGGGCTTAACATCGTACGTGTGTTTCAAGACTGCAATGACGCTGGCGGTCGTCGCGCCGAACCAGGGGTTGAGCGTCCCGGGCCAGCCACATAAATCACCTGCGGTGATCGGATCGGCTCGTCGGCCGGCCCGGCGCATCTCGATAAAGTTTCGTACATCAATTGACAGGAGGACGTGATGGCCAGGTATTCCCCGGGAGTGGATCCGTGGGCCGAGCCGATATCGGCGCTGCGTCGGATTCAAGACGAAATCAACCGGGCCTTCGGTGATCAGAGGTGGGTCCCTTCCGCGGAATTTCCACCGCTCAACGTTTGGCGCGGGCCGGACGGCATCGTTGTCACGGCCGAGATTCCCGGTGTCAAAATGGACGCCGTCGATCTTACGGTTCATCAGAACACGCTCACCATCAAGGGCCGGAGAGAGCCCGAGGCGAAGGAGCCGGAAGCGAGCTTCCATAGGCGCGAGCGCGCCTTCGGTCCGTTCACGCGCACGATCGCGTTGCCCTACAACGTCGACGCCGATCAGGTGAAGGCGTCGGCGCAGAACGGCATTCTGACCGTGCATTTGCCGCGCCCGGAAAGCGACAAACCGCGCAAGATCAAGATCAGCCAATCGTGAGCCAAGGAGGAACCATCATGGCCGATATGAGTGCTCAGCCACAGGCAACCGAGCGGGGCGCCGAAGGCACGCGCAACGTTCCCGTGTTCGTTCCCGCCGCCGACATCTACGAGACCAAGGACGCGCTGGTTCTCTCCCTGGAGATGCCCGGGGTCGATCCGGACGGGGTCAACATCATGCTCGAGAAGCGGGTGCTGACGATCACCGGCCGCAGCCGCTCGATTGCACCCGAAGGATACTCGCTCACCCATCACGAGTATCGCGACGGCGATTACGAACGAGCCTTTACCGTCTCCGAGGCGATCGACGCGGACAACATCCAGGCTGAACTGAAGGACGGCGTGCTGCGGGTGACCTTGCCCAGGTCGCAGCCGGCGCCCGCCAAAACCATCCAGGTCAAGGCGAGCGCGTGATTCAGCCATCGCCGGGCGGCTACCCTGGAATTGCCCCCGGCTCGACGGTGCGGCGCGGGGCCATGCGGGGGTGACCCTGCGCACCGCCAAGCGCTTCTACGACAAGGTGGCGATCGGCCGGGAGGATGGTGCGTTCACCGTTCTTCTGGCCGGCCGCCCGGTGCGAACACCGCAAGGCGGTGTTCTCCGGCTACCGACGGCGGCGCTGGCGGCCGCCATCGCCAACGAGTGGGGCCGACAAGGTGATATCCTTCGGCCGGAGACGATGCCGCTGACCCGATTGGCGGCCACCGCGACCGATCGCATCGCCGTGCTGCGACAGACCGTGGTCGACGCCGTTGTCGACTACGCGGGCACGGACCTGCTCTGCTATCGCGCCGAGGCGCCCGCCGACCTCGTGGCGCTGGAGGACCGCACCTGGCAGCCGCTCCTCGACTGGGCGGCGGAGCGTTGGGGCGCCAGAATGGTGGTTTCCGCGGGCGTCGTGCCGGTGCGCCAACCCGCGCATGCAATGCAGGCGCTCCGGCGCGCCGTCGACCAGGCCAGTGATCTCGAACTGGCGGCGCTCTCGTGCGTCGTGCAGGCCAGCGGTTCGATTATCGTCGGCCTTGCGGTTCTCGAAGATCGTATCGACGCCGACACGGCTTTCGCCACGGCGCTGCTCGACGAGGAGTATCAGGCCGAACGATGGGGGATCGACGCCGAGGCGGAACGGCGCCGCCGCGAGATCGCCACGGAGATCCGAGCCGCCGCGTCGTTCCTCGCGCTGGCGCGCGCTTAGAGCGAAGAGATCGCCGGAGGCAAGGTATGCCATGAGCGGAGAGGCAAGCGAGACCACGGCCGTTCTGGTGCGGATCGAGGGACGCGTGCAGGGCGTCTGGTACCGCGGCTGGACGGTGCAAGAAGCAATCCGCCGCCGCCTGGCCGGTTGGGTCCGCAACCGCGGCGATGGCTCGGTGGAGGCGGTGTTCGCCGGGCCCAAGCCGGCGGTCGACGAGATGATCGAAGCCTGCTGGCGGGGCCCGCCATCGGCGAAGGTCACCAATGTCGCCGTCCGGCCGACCGATCCTCCGGAGCGCCCTGGGTTCCATCCCCTCGGCACGCTGTGATCCGGTCCGGCATCACCCCCGGCTCCGCCCGAGTTCGCAGAGCCACCCCCTCAAGCCCGGCTTGCCCGGCTTTCAATTCGAGCGCTGGCTCCCGTTCGCGTCGTGAGCACCAACTTTTTGGAAGAGAGAGGCGGAAGGTAGGAACTCGAACCCCCGACACGCGGATTATGATGCGAGTCGGGTATGGGATAAGTGCCCAATATAGCGCGGGAGCCGACCCGTGTAGCGGTCGCGTAAGGGAAACGATATGCAATCTTAATAGCCATCATAGGCCGGCGCGGCATATCAAGGCCTTCCGCCTACGTCACCTCGGATGTCACACTTTTTCATTTCCGGAATGTCTTGTTGTTGGATTTCCTCCTTTGATTTCCTGTGTAATGCGTTGTAGACGGCCTCGTAAAAGCACTTTTACTGGACTTGAACAGTTTTGCCGGCGCCTGCGGAAGGGAAATGGCGGATTTCTGCGGGTTTCGGGGAGCTTGGATCGAAAATTGGCCAGAAATGTAGTGCCACGAGTTAGGCATAAGATGCATTGACAGAGGCTGGTATCTGGTGCATTGGCGTAGTGCATCAGACGAGGCCCGCATGTTCTTCCGCCGCAAAGCCGTTGGTGAGCGCAGCTACCTTCAGATCGTCGAGAGCCGCCGCGCTGGCAGCTCCATCCGGCAGCATGTCGTCGCCACCCTGGGGCGGGCGGAGGATTGGCTGGACCGAGGCAAGCTCGACCAGCTGTTGCAGTCCGGCGCCCGTCTCAGCGAAACCGCGCTGGTGCTGTCCGCCGTGCGCGATGGCGATGGGCTGGTGGTCGACAGCCGGCGCATCGGTGCGCCGCGGATCTTCGACCGTCTCTGGCGCGAGACCGGCTGCCAGGCGGTGATCGAGGGGCTGCTGGCCGAGCGTCAGTTCCAGTTCCCGGTCGAGCGGGCGATCTTCGCCAGCGTGCTGCACCGGCTCTGCGTGTCGGGCTCCGACCGGGCCTGCGACAAGTGGTTGGAGGGCTACCGGGTTGCCGGGTTCGACGGCATCGACCTGCACCACCTGTACCGGGCCATCGCCTGGCTGGGTGAGGAACTGGCCGACCAGGAGGGACGCACCCGGGCGCCGCGGGCGATCAAGGACCTGGTGGAGGAGCGGCTGTTCGCGCGACGACGCGATCTGTTCAACGATCTCGACCTGGTGTTCTTCGATACCTCCGCCGTCTACTTCCACGGCGAGGGTGGCGAGACGCTCGGCCGGCGCGGCAAGTCCAAGGATCACCGCCCGGAATTGAAACAGGTGGTGATCGGCGTGGTCATTGACCGCCACGGTCGTCCTCTCTGCTCGGAAACCTGGCCGGGCAACGCCACCGACGTCCAGGCGCTGCTGCCGGTGATCGACCGCCTGCGCGCGCGCTTCTCTATCGGCCGGATTTGCGTCGTCGCCGACCGCGGCATGATCAGCGCGCGGACGCTCGCCGAACTGGAGGCGCGCGGGATCGAGTACATTCTCGGCACGCGCGAGCGCAACGATGCCGAGGTGCGCGAGACCGTCCTCGCCGACACCAGCGGCATGGTGCCGCTGTCCATCCCGAAGGCGGCCGGCACGACGACCGACATCGAGGTCAAGGAGGTCCTGGTCCGGCCCTGGGACGGCAAGGGCAAGTCGCGGCGCTATGTGGTCTGCTACAACCCCGAGCGCGCCGCCTGGGAGGCCGCTCAGCGGACCGCGATCATCGCGGCGCTGCAGGAACAGCTGTCGCGCGGCGACAAATCCCTGGTCGGCAACAGCGGCTTCCGCAAGTTCCTGAAGGTGGTCGGCTGCGATCACTTCGCGCTCGACGAGGCCAAGGTGGCCGACGAGGCAAAGCTCGACGGCTTCTACGTGCTGCGCACCAACAGCAAGCTGCCCACCCTCGAAGTGGCCATGCGCTACCGCGAGCTGTGGAAGGTGGAGCAGATCTTCCGCACCACCAAGGCCGTGCTGGAAACGCGGCCGGTCTATCACGCCAGCGACGCCGCTATCCGCGGCCACCTGTTCACCTCCTTCCTGGCGCTGGTGCTGCGCAAGGAATTGCAGGACCGGCTGCAGGCGGCTGAACTGGATCTCGAGTGGCACGACGTCATCGCCGACCTCGACCGCGTCGTCGAGACCACCGTCGAACAGCAGGGACGTCACTTCGTGCTGCGCAGCCAAGCGCCGGGCTGTGCCGGATCAGTGTTCCAGGCCGTTGGTGTCGCCCTGCCGCCGCTGTTCCGACGCCAGGACGCGGAACATCCCGCCGCGCCCACCGGGCCGCCCAGCCCGAAACTCCGCAAACGCCGCCTCACACCCCGCAAGCGTAGTGCCACGCCGGCCGCGAAAAAACGAATCCACCAATCAGATCAATAAGTTCCAAAAACCCGGTGTTGAAGTTGAGTTTGACGCTCCCTTGAAGACTTAACGCCCCCTCAGCTCTAGTCGCTCCTTGTCGCCATTGTATCCGCCTTCCGATTGGGTCGAGGTACGCCTAATACGTTTAAGGTGGCGAACACGGTCATTTTCTAGATGGCAGTTCTTCTCGGGTGCTTAATGTTTTCATTGCTGGTTGAAACCCGCTCTTGCTGACGCTCCACCTTTGGACGTTCGAGCTGGTCAGGTAGCGCACGAACTCTATCGCCAGCTGTTGTTCCGTTAATATTGCGAACCGCGAGTTGCCAGCCGCCAAGTGTATCGACTCCGTTACCCTGCTCATACGGGAGCGTATCGACCTTGAACGATATTCCGCCCAGTTTCAATTTACGCAGCCCCGCGTAGGCGCTTGCGCAAATGCGCATAAATGCCGCTTGACCATTTAGCGAACATCAGCAAGGAATCGCGTTCCGTAAATTTATCAACTCCACGCGAGATAAGTTCAGCCACTCCTCGCCTGATCAAGGGCCTCAAGCACGGCTGGGCTGTCGAATAAAATCTGACCAGTCTTCTCATCAATCCCACCTCGCGAGGCTATCCACTCTAGTGCGTTACAGGTCAACCCTTCGTACGGTGCACCCTGCCAAGCAAAACCGATAAAATCTGGGTTCCGATTTCCCTTCGCCTTGCTGGATAAGTCTCTCGCGGTCTCAGACAGCTCCTGCCAAGTCTGTGGCACCTTGCGATCATACCTTCCTAGCAGATCATCACGGTAGAAAAGTAACCCGACTTCACGGAAGAGCGGCATGGCCGCTAGTTTGCCACCAATACTGTTGTTATGGATGACCAATTGGTCATACGCACTGAGCTCGCTTTCTACAAAGTACGGGCGGAGGTCGAGGAGATGAGGGGCAAGGTCTTGCACCCAGGGCGCGTCGATCAGGAAAACGTCAAATCCGTCTGAATTCGCCTCTCAGCGCTCCTTACATTCTGGAAACGCTCCTGCGGAGTTCGGATTGTAAACGTCGACTATGACCCCGCTATCCATCCGAAAGCGGCGAGATATCCTTCATCAAAATCTGTTGCCGTCGTGTCGTTTTTCCTGCCCCCGTAAAATTTTATCGTTGGCTGGACCGTCGGACTAACGGGTGGCGGTCCATAAGACGTGTTTCGAGTGCCGACGGCGATAGGAGCGACCACAGTGGACGATCCGAGCCCAGCCAGCCGAAGAAGAGCAGCGCTATAAACATCGCCGCCGCCCCGAAAAACTGCCATCGGGTCACCGCGACCTTCCAGGCGCGCCATCGACGCCTCGCCGGCACCGGTTGACCGTTGCTCTTTACGATATGCTTCTCGGTTTGGCCGGTGTAAACGTCCGCAACTCTGGACTGCGGCCCTCCAGCGAGTCGCGCTGCCGCCGCAACTGACGGCGCCATCGGAAGCGTGTCCGACTTCGCCTAGCGCATCCGCTACCTGCCGAAAAGCCGTCGCCCATTCCTCGTCGATGTTAATCGAAATTGCTTCGATCTTGTCTCTACGGTCCAGCAGCTGCCTGTGGTCCTGCGGTATTTGCCACATCCATGCGTAATGCCGCTCCTTGCGGCTTTCCGTGATCTTGCGCACGATGGGCAGGATGCCGTACTCCAGGTGCGGATCGGAGAACGAGTAGCCGACGAACAACACCGTTTTGTTCAGAACCACGTCCTTGAGGTGCTCATAGGCGCGCGGGTGCTGCTCCTGCCAGAGCCGGTAGTCCTCGCTGGTAAGCGTGTGCGGGTTGGCCAGTGTCCCATGGACGTGGAACAGCCGCGGCAGCTTGTTGGCGGGACGCCTCAGCCAATCATACTCGCCCTCTTCAGACACAGGATTGGCATTCAGGACTCGCCCGAGGAGCCCGTCGTAGTTCGTTGTACAGACGGCCGCCCACGGCAGCTCGGCAAGAGCTTGGTGCGCCGGCGAAGGCACATATTCAGCATCGTCGAGAGCCGAACGCACCGCCTCTTCAAGCGTGAACCGGCTTCGTCCGTGTTCAATCGCACTGAACAAATCAAGGATGTTGCCCCCGTGGGCGTGAATGTCTTCCTGGCAGGCCTTGGCAACCTCTTTGGCCAGCTCCTCCATAGCGGTAAGCGCCGTTTTCGAGCCATCCTTAGCGATCGCCTGATGAGATAGGCCGGCGCCGACGAACAGAGCGAGCTGTTTGTCGCGAGCTTCTGCGCTAGAATATTTGACTTAACTTCAACACCGGGTTTTTGGAACTTATTGATCTGATTGGTGGATTTGTTTTTTCGCGGCCGGCGTGGCACTACGCTTGCGGGGTGTGAGGCGGCGTTTGCGGAGTTTCGGGCTGGGCGGCCCGGTGGGCGCGGCGGGATGTTCCGCGTCCTGGCGTCGGAACAGCGGCGGCAGGGCGACACCAACGGCCTGGAACACGATCCGGCACAGCCCGGCGCCTGGCTGCGCAGCACGAAGTGACGTCCCTGCTGTTCGACGGTGGTCTCGACGACGCGGTCGAGGTCGGCGATGACGTCGTGCCACTCGAGATCCAGTTCAGCCGCCTGCAGCCGGTCCTGCAATTCCTTGCGCAGCACCAGCGCCAGGAAGGAGGTGAACAGGTGGCCGCGGATAGCGGCGTCGCTGGCGTGATAGACCGGCCGCGTTTCCAGCACGGCCTTGGTGGTGCGGAAGATCTGCTCCACCTTCCACAGCTCGCGGTAGCGCATGGCCACTTCGAGGGTGGGCAGCTTGCTGTTGGTGCGCAGCACGTAGAAGCCGTCGAGCTTTGCCTCCTCGGCCACCTTGGCCTCGTCGAGCGCGAAGTGATCGCAGCCGACCACCTTCAGGAACTTGCGGAAGCCGCTGTTGCCGACCAGGGATTTGTCGCCGCGCGACAGCTGTTCCTGCAGCGCCGCGATGATCGCGGTCCGCTGGGCGGCCTCCCAGGCGGCGCGCTCGGGGTTGTAGCAGACCACATAGCGCCGCGACTTGCCCTTGCCGTCCCAGGGCCGGACCAGGACCTCCTTGACCTCGATGTCGGTCGTCGTGCCGGCCGCCTTCGGGATGGACAGCGGCACCATGCCGCTGGTGTCGGCGAGGACGGTCTCGCGCACCTCGGCATCGTTGCGCTCGCGCGTGCCGAGAATGTACTCGATCCCGCGCGCCTCCAGTTCGGCGAGCGTCCGCGCGCTGATCATGCCGCGGTCGGCGACGACGCAAATCCGGCCGATAGAGAAGCGCGCGCGCAGGCGGTCGATCACCGGCAGCAGCGCCTGGACGTCGGTGGCGTTGCCCGGCCAGGTTTCCGAGCAGAGAGGACGACCGTGGCGGTCAATGACCACGCCGATCACCACCTGTTTCAATTCCGGGCGGTGATCCTTGGACTTGCCGCGCCGGCCGAGCGTCTCGCCACCCTCGCCGTGGAAGTAGACGGCGGAGGTATCGAAGAACACCAGGTCGAGATCGTTGAACAGATCGCGTCGTCGCGCGAACAGCCGCTCCTCCACCAGGTCCTTGATCGCCCGCGGCGCCCGGGTGCGTCCCTCCTGGTCGGCCAGTTCCTCACCCAGCCAGGCGATGGCCCGGTACAGGTGGTGCAGGTCCATGCCGTCGAACCCGGCAACCCGGTAGCCCTCCAACCACTTGTCGCAGGCCCGGTCGGAGCCCGACACGCAGAGCCGGTGCAGCACGCTGGCGAAGATCGCCCGCTCGACCGGGAACTGGAACTGACGCTCGGCCAGCAGTCCCTCGATCACCGCCTGGCAGCCGGTCTCGCGCCAGAGACGGTCGAAGATCAGCGGCGCACCGATGCGCCGGCTGTCGACCACCAGCCCATCGCCATCGCGCACGGCGGACAGCACCAGCGCGGTTTCGCTGAGACGGGCGCCGGACTGCAACAGCTGGTCGAGCTTGCCGCGGTCGAGCCAATCCTCCGCCCGCCCCAGGGTGGCGACGACATGCTGCCGGATGGAGCTGCCAGCGCGGCGGCTCTCGACGATCTGAAGGTAGCTGCGCTCACCAACGGCTTTGCGGCGGAAGAACATGCGGGCCTCCGTCCGATGCACTACGCGAATGCACCAGATACCAGCCTCTGTCAATGCATCTTATGCCTAACTCGTGGCACTACATTTCTGGCCAATTCTCGATCCAAGCTCCCCGAAACCCGCAGAAATCCGCGATTTCCCTTCCGCAGGCGCCGGCAAAACTGTCGTCAAGTCCAGTTTGAGTGCTTGTCCGGTAGCGGCCCCGCCATCCGCCAGCCCCTCTATGCGGCACTATTGAAAAAGGAGTAGCCGAGAGGGGAAGAATTGGGCCGCGTGTCAACGGCGCGCTGCTTAACCCATCACCGTCTGAGTGAGGGCAACCTCCTCGATCCCGGTAGGTGTGATCTCCTCAGCTCGGCGTGCGATCCATCCGGTCTTGTAAATCAGACGATCCATCGTGACGACGATCTCGGTGGTCCACTTTCGGATGATCATGACCGACAAGATGATGACCTATAAGAAATACGCCAAGCAGGATGAGCCACAGGTAGGCAGCCACCGAATACAAGAAGAAACCTGCCTACGGCGATTCTGTTCGTCAGGCGCCAGAACAGATGAATGGGTCGAAATGGTAGCGGAGGAGGGACTCGAACCCCCGACACGCGGATTATGATTCCGCTGCTCTAACCAGCTGAGCTACTCCGCCACGAGGGCGGCATCTCAACGAATGCGCGCACAATTGTCAATATAAGCGGTGGCTGGAAATAAGCGGTGGCAGGCGCGCCGCCCAACTTGGAACGAGCCTTGTAATCGCGGGTGATATGAGTCCTGCGAGACAACCGGGTGCAGCCGTCCCGGTGCTCTTTCAGGCTGCCTCGGCTGCTACGGGCGTCGCCGACCGGCCGCTCAGCTTACGCCAGAACCCCCCCAGCGCCGCCCGCAAGAAATCGCTTCTGGCTTGGCGCGCGGCCTTTATCATCTCCGTCTCGTCCATGGGCCGTTTCATCTCAATGATCCATTCCTCCTCGATTTCAGTGAGAGCCTAACCTCGGTCGGCAAAGACGCGGCGCGCGAAAAACTCCGGTCAGATATGTACGACAGGCAACCCGCCGATGGCCGGGGTTGCCCTCCAGGCCACTGACCGGATGAGGCCATTGCGTGCTCGGGTGAAGCAAATTACGCTTGTTTCAACCAAGAGTGCGTCACGGCATCAGCCGAAGGTCGTTCAGCCGGTGATGCAGAAACCGTGAACGCTCCCTCCGCGCCTTGCCAGCGTGGCGGCGCGCGGACACGCCACTCCGGAGCGAACCGCGCCCGTGCGCGAATACAAGCGAGTGCTCCTGCTGGTACTGATCATGACGGCGGTGGCTGTCGCGATCGGCGGCGCGGCGATCATGATCCTCTACGAGACAGCCATATCCGAGGAGCGTCAGCGCCTGGTCGACGCCCTGAAAAGCCAGGTACGCCTGATCGAAGCGATCGCTCGCCAGGAGCAAAGAGTGGAGCCGCTGGCGGCGGATGCGCGCGCCGCGGCCTTGGCGCAGGTACTCGATGCGCAAGCCGCCCGGAAAGACCTGAAGCGGGAAATCGAATTCGTTCTCGGCGAACGCGCGGGAAATCAGATCGTCTTCCTGACCCGCGACAGCCATGGGGACCTTCCCGCTCCCGTGCCCGTCGCCTCGGAGCTGGCGCAGCCGATGCGTAGGGCGCTCTCGGGCGAGTCCGGATCGATGATCGGGCTGGACTTCGAGGGGGTAGCGGTTCTTGCGGCGTACGAGCCTGTCGCTCTGCTCAACCTCGGCGCGGTTCTGAAGATGGGTCTGGCCGAGGTCAAAGCGCCGTTCGTAACGGCGGGGCTAGCGGTGGGCGCGTTGGGGATGGTGATGATCGCGCTCGGGACCACGCTCTTCTTCCACGTCAGCGGTCCGATGCTGGACAGGATCCGCGCGGGCGAACGCCGCTTTCGAGATTTGTTCGACAATATGAACAGCGGCGTAATCGTCTTGCAGCGGGTCGAGGGCAGGTCCGACTTTTTGATCAGCGACTTCAATCGCGCGGCGGAGCGGATCGATGACGTGGCGCGCGGTGCCGTCGTTGGACACCTTCTCACCGAAGCCTTTCCCGGAGTCGAAGATTGCGGACTGCTGGGCATGATCCGCCGCGCTCACGCCAGCGGCCAGTCGGAGCGTGTTTCCGACGTTTTTTACAAAGACGATCGCATTTCCGGCTGGCGGGAGCACAATGTCTATCGTCTGCCCGGCGGCGAGGTAGTTATCCTCTATGAGGATGTCAGTGAGCGGAAAGCGACGGAGGAGCATCTTCGGGAGGCGCATAGGCTGGAAGTACTGGGGCAACTCACCGGCGGTGTCGCTCACGACTTCAACAACCTTCTGGCAATCATCATAGGCAACCTTCAGCTGCTTGCCGAGCGCCATGGAACGGACAACGTGGCGCGGGAGCTGATCACGGATGCCCTTTGGTCGGCTGAACGAGGCGGCGAGTTGACGCATCGGCTGCTGGCGTTCGCGCGCCGGCAACCGCTCGATCCTCGCGTGACCGACGTCAGCGCGCTGGTTCGCGGAATGACCGGGTTGGTCCGCCGGACGCTCGACAGTCGTATCGAGATCCGCGCGGAGCTCGCGGATGGCCTCTGGCCGACCCTCATCGACCGCGGCCAGCTCGAGGCGGCGCTGATGAACTTGATCGTCAACGCGCGGGACGCGATGCCCGAAGGAGGTCTGCTGAGGATCGAAACACGCAATGCGGTGATCGCGGCAGAGCCCGAGAGGGCTTCTCCGGAGGCGCCGACGGCGGGCATAGGCGCGGGGGAATACGTCGTGGTGGCCGTCGGAGATACTGGAACTGGCATCTCGGCAAACCTCATCGAGCGTATTTTCGAGCCGTTCTTCACGACGAAGGGGCCAGGCAAAGGCTCGGGTCTCGGGCTCAGCATGGTTTATGGGTTCGTCAAGCAGTCGGGAGGGTATGTCGATGTCGATAGTCAGCTCGGCCGAGGCACGAGGGTGGCGCTTTATCTCCCGAAGAGCGATGTGGAGCCGTCATGGGCGGGGCGGATAGATGCCGTGAAGCGGCCCAGCCGCGAACCTGGGCCAGAAGAGGGCAACCTGGAACGCCAATATTCCGGCGCCTCTTGATCGCGCCTGGAAGACGGTGAGAGCGATGAAGCCGGCCGCGGTCTTCGGAAGACGAAAAGTTGCAGCCGGCGATTGCGAAAGCGGGTAGACTGTCGTGGTGGGCGTTCCTCTGGCCAGGGGAGGGCCCAAAGCGCGCGATAGAACGCGAACGACGCTGTTGGCGGGCAGGGAGGCTTGCAATGCACGAACTGGCTCTTTGCCAGAGCGTGTTGGACGTGATGCGCGAACAAGCGAGCATCTATCACTTCGAGCGAGTCACAACCGTCCGGCTCGAAATCGGCGCTCTGTCCTGCGTCTCGCGGGATGCTATTGAATTCTGCTTCGCGGCGGTTACGCGCGACACTCTGGCCGATTGTGCCAGACTCGAGGTGATCGATGTACCGGGGCAGGCTTGGTGCCTCGACTGCGAAACGGCGATGGCGATCCGAGAACGATACGACGCCTGCCCCCGTTGTGGCGGTTACCAACTCCAAATTCTCCAGGGGGAGGAGATGCGCATCAAAGATCTGGAAGTGGCCTGATGTGTACCGTCTGCGGTTGCAATGCTTTCAACAACGGGCCGACTCTCGCAAGCACCGGGGCTGATGAGGGCGCTCCGCAGCATCGGCACGATCACCATCGTAACGATCATGTTCATGACCGGGAGTGGCATGACCATCCGCATGGCCATGACCACGTTCACAAACACACCGCCGTGCAGGGAGCGGGCGGCGGAGCGGAGCGGTTGGTGCGCGTGGAACAAGATATCCTGGCCGATAATGACCGGCTGGCCGCGCGCAATCGCGGCTTCTTTCTCGAACGGAAGATTCTCGGCCTGAACCTAATGTCCGGCCCCGGAGCGGGCAAGACAACGCTGCTGGTGCGAACCATAGAGGACTTGGGCGGCGCCATCCCGATCACCGTCATCGAAGGTGACCAAGAGACCAGCTTCGATGCCGAGCGCGTTCGGTCGGCCGGCGTGCGCGCGGTGCAGATCAACACCGGCAAAGGCTGCCATCTCGATGCGCGCATGGTCGGCGACGCCTTGCCCAGCCTCGCGCCGAACCAGCGATCGGTGGTGTTCATCGAGAACGTCGGCAACCTGGTCTGTCCGGCTGCCTTCGACCTCGGCGAGGCGGCGCGGGTGGTGCTGCTCTCGGTCGCGGAGGGCGATGACAAGCCGTTGAAGTACGCCAACATGTTCGCCGCCGCCCAGTTGATGCTGGTCACCAAGATCGATCTGCTGCCCTTCGTGCCGTTTGACCTCCAGCGCTGCTCGGCTTTCGCGCGCCGGCTGAATCCAGAGATCGAGATCATGCCGGTTTCAGCAACCAGCGGCGACGGAATGGACCGCTGGTACGGCTGGATCGCGCGCCGCCAGGCAGACCTGGGTACGTCGAGGCTGATCGAGATCGGGGCCGTTGGCGAATGACGCAGCCGCGGGTCCAGCTAGCGGAGGTTTATCCGATTGAGGTCATCATCGATCTGCCCCGGCCTGTGCCGCCGATCCTGGCGGTTGGCGCTTTCCTGAAGAACACACTCTGTCTCGCCACCGGCCGCGTCGCGCTGATCTCCCGTGACGTCGGCAACCTCGAGTCCGTAGGCGCTGTCCGCGCCTTCCAGACCTACGCCGAACATTTGCTGAACATAGCCCGCGAGCGGCCGATAGCGATCGCGCACGATCTGCATCCCGATTTCCATAGCACCCGCTGGGCCGAGTTGCTTTGTGCGGGCCTGGGCGTCGAGGCTGTTCCGGTTCAACATCATCAGGCCCACGTTGCGGCGGTGATGGCCGAACACGGGATCGAGGAGCCGACGCTGGGCCTCGCTCTCGATGGCTTCGGATTGGGGTCCAACAACGAGGCCTGGGGAGGCGAGCTGCTGTGCGTCGACCCGGCCGGCTACCGGCGGCTTGGACACCTCGCGCCGCTTGCGCAGCCAGGAGGCGACCGGGCCGCCCGCGAGCCATGGCGCATGGGCGCCGCCGCGCTGTTCGCGCTCAACCGAGGTGACGAGATCGCCACCCGTTATGCCGACATCCGCGGCGCCGACGTGATCGCTCGGATGCTGCGGCAAAACATCAACTGCCCGCCCACCTCGAGCTGCGGCCGTCTTTTCGATGCCGCCTGCGGCCTGCTCGGCATCAAGCCCTTCGCGGCCTTGGAGGGCGAGGCGCCCATGGAACTGGAGCGGCTGGCCACCGGTCCGGAGATCGATCCCGCAGGCTGGCGGCTGAGCAACGGCGTCCTCGACCTGTCGCCGCTGCTCGCTCGCCTGACTGCCTCGGCCCCGGAGCAAGGCGCCAATCTGTTCCACGGGACGCTGGCCGCGGCGATCGCGGAGTGGGTCGCCGTGGCGGCGCGGGCAACCGGCATCCGAACCGTGGCTCTTTCCGGCGGCTGTTTTCTGAACCGCATTCTCACCAGCTTGCTGGTTCCGGCGATGCGGCGTGACGGAATGACGGTGTTGCAGCCGGTCCGGCTGAAACCGGGCGACAGCTCGGTCAGCCTGGGGCAGGCCTGGGCGGTGGCGATGGCGGTGGCGAGGAGGTAGGCGCGGATGTGTCTGGCGGTGCCGGCAAGAATCGTCGAACTCATGCCCGGCGGCTTCGCCAAGGCCGAAGTCGGTGGCATTGTCAAGGAAGTCAACCTGAGTCTGGTCGAAGACGTGGCCGCCGGCGACTTCGTCATCGTCCATGTCGGTTTCGCGCTGGCCAAGCTGGAGCCGGAGGAGGCGTGGGCGACGCTCGCGCTGTTCGCCGAAGCCGGCGTACTGCCCCGCGACGTTGCGGAAGAGGCGACGGCATGACCGTCCGCTTCGTCGACGAGTTTCGCGACGGTAACCTGGCGAAGGCGCTCGCCCATGCTATCCGCTCCGAGGTAAAACCCGGCCGCACTTACAACCTTATGGAATTCTGCGGCGGGCACACGCACGCCATCTTCCGCTACGGCGTACCCGACCTGCTGCCGGAAAACGTGCGGATGATCCACGGCCCCGGCTGCCCGGTCTGCGTGCTGCCGATCCCCCGCGTGGCGGAAGCGCTGCAACTGGCACTCGACCATCGTGTCATCCTCTGCACCTACGGCGACATGCTGCGGGTGCCGGGGCCCCAGCGTCAAACGCTGCTGAAGGCGAAGGCGAGGGGCGCCGATGTGCGGATGGTCTACTCCTGTCTCGACACGCTCGCCATCGCCTCCGCCAACCCGGATCGAGAGGTGGTCTTCTTCGCCATCGGCTTCGAGACGACCACGCCGCCTACGGCCGTGGCGTTGCAGCGCGCCAATGCGCAGGGCCTCGGCAACTTCTCTGTCCATTGCAATCACGTGCTGACCCCGCAGGCGATCATGGCGCTGCTGGACAGCCCCGATGCACCGGACGGCAACGCCCTGCCTCTGGACGGCTTCGTCGGTCCGGCGCATGTCAGCGCGGTAATCGGCAGCCGGCCGTTCGAGGCGTTCACCCTGCGCCATCGCCGGCCGGTGGTGATCGCCGGCTTCGAGCCTTTGGATGTCATGCAAGCGATCCTGATGTTGATCCGTCAACTCAATGACGGGCGTGCCGAGGTGGAGAATGAGTACAGCCGAGTCGTGACCCGCGAGGGCAATCTTAAGGCGCGGCAGCTTATGGCGGACGTGTTCGAGCGGCGCGAGAGCTTCGAATGGCGCGGGCTCGGAGAGTTGCCACGGAGCGCGTTGCGCATACGGGAGAAGTACGCCGACTTCGATGCCGAGCGGCGCTTCTCGCTCACGGAGATAACCGAGGGTGACAGCAAGGCCTGCGAGTGCCCCTCGATCTTGCGCGGGTTGAAGCAGCCGACGGACTGCCGCATCTTCGCTACCGCTTGCACGCCCGACAACCCGATCGGCGCGTGCATGGTTTCGTCCGAGGGAGCATGCGCGGCGTACTATACGTATGGCCGTGCCCGCGAGCGCCGGCGGGCGACCGCCTGAGCGATGACCGCCGCTGTCAGGCGCGCTCATCTCCGCCCGCTCGACCTACGGGCTGGGCGCGTCGAACTTGGCCACGGCTCGGGCGGCCGGGCGATGGCGCAGCTGATCGAGGAACTGTTCGAGGCGCACTTCGATAATCCCTGGCTCGCCCAGCGCAACGACCAGGCCTGCTTCGAGGTGCAGGCTGGCCGGATGGTGATGACGACCGACGGTTTTGTCATTTCGCCGCTGTTCTTTCCCGGCGGCGACATCGGTTCCCTCGCCGTGCACGGCACGATCAACGACGTCGCCATGGCCGGCGCCCGGCCCCTCTATCTGGCGTGTGGGATGATCCTCGAAGAGGGCTTTCCGCTGGCCGACCTTGCTGCGATCGTGCAATCGATGGCGGCCGCCGCCAAAGCGGCCGGCGTGCCCATCGTCACCGGCGATACCAAGGTGGTGGAGCGGGGCAAGGGCGACGGCGTGTTCATCACAACGACCGGGGTGGGCGTGGTTCCTCCCGGCGTCGAGATCGCGGCGGATCGGGCGCGTCCGGGCGATGCCGTGCTGCTCAGCGGCGGCATCGGCGATCATGGAACGGCGGTATTATCGAGGCGGGAAAACCTCGACTTTCGAAACCGAGCTGCGCTCGGACTCGGCAGCGCTGCACGGCCTCGTGGCGGCCATGGTCGAGGCCGTGCCCGACATTCACGTCATGCGCGATCCGACGCGCGGCGGCGTGGCGGCGCTGCTGAACGAGATCGCGCGCGAGTCGCGCGTCGGCATCATCATCCGCGAGCAAGCGATTCCGATCGCGACAGCGGTGCGTGGGGCCTGCGAGCTGCTCGGCCTCGATCCGCTATACGTCGCTAACGAAGGCAAGCTCGTCGCCTTCTGTGCCGCGGCCGACGCGGAGCCTCTGCTCTCGGCGATGCGCGAACACCCGCTCGGCCGGGAAGCCGCGATTATCGGCGAGGTGATCGAGGACGCCGATCAGTTTGTGCAGATGCAAACCGCCTTCGGCGGCGATCGCATCATCGACTGGCTTGCCGGCGAGCAACTTCCGCGCATCTGCTAAGGGACGGGTTTATCGTCATTGCCGGACAGCGCTGCCGAGGCACCCAGCCATCGATTACCGGCCGCCGCAAGGTGCCGGTGACGCAGGGCTTGTTTGCGGATCCGACGCTTTCGTGCTCCGGGATTGCGGGCTACCTTTCATTCAAAGGAGCGCCAATGGAATGATGAAAACGCAACAACTCGAGGTGATCACAAGGAACCCGAAGGGCAAGGCGCGGCCTGTGCCGCTACTGTTCGTGCACGGCGCCTACAGCGGGGCCTGGGTGTGGGATGAACATTTTCTGCCGTACTTCGCCGAGCGCGGATGGGTCGCTCATGCGCTCAGTCTGCGCGGTCACGCCGGCAGCGCCGGCTCCGAGACGCTGCAATCCGCGCGGCTGCGGGACTACGTCGACGATGTCGAGCAGGTGGCCGCGGGTCTTCCTACCCGGCCGGTGCTGATCGGCCAGTCGCTGGGGGGCATGATCGTCCAGCATTGCCTGCATCGGAGCGCGCCTCCGGCGGCGGTGCTCATGGCGTCCTCGCCGCCGCATGGCATGATCGGCAGCATGTTCGGCATGGCTCTGACTAACCTGCGGCTGCTTTACGAGCTCAGCTTGCAGCAGCATCTGGGTCCGCTCACTGACGGCCGTGCAATCGAGCGCGCGTTGTTCTCGCCGGGCCTGCCGGAGGCGCTGGTGCGCTCCTACATGCGCCGCTTCCAGAGGGAATCGGATCGGGTAGTCCTCGATCTCTTGTTTCTTGACCTGCCGCCATCGACGCCGATGCTCGACGTCCCAGTGCTCGTGCTTGGGGCGGAAGAGGACTCCTTCGTCTACCGTGGCGGCCTCGAAACGACGGCGGATACATACCGGACAAAGGCCGAGATCTTTTCCGGCATGCGGCACGCCATGATGCTCGATCTGGACTGGGAGAGCGTTGCCGCGCGCATCCACTGCTGGCTCGAAGAAGCCCTGGCGCTTGAAGAGCCGACCGCACGGCCACTCGCCCTCCTCCCGTACGGCTCCGTCCATAGCCTGGATGAAGGGCGGCGCAATCCGGTTTAATCGCCGCGCAGTTACTGGAGATTGCGTCCTCGGGGCAGGTGCCGCGGCACGCTCAGCAGCGGCTGGTAGTGTTCAGCAATCCGCGGACGTTGCGGCAAATGTGACAACTCTGCCGCACCCGGATGGTTCATATCTCTTCCGATGGTTGCGTACCAGCGCACGGCTTGACCGAATCGGAACGTTCCGCTAACCCGCCCTTGGGGAGCTTTCGGGAGCGGCGTTCAGTGCTCGATATCAGGTGGATACGCGAGAATGCCGAGGCATTCGACGGGGGCCTCGCGCGGCGTGGCTTGCCGCCCGCTGCCGACCGGCTGCTCACCCTCGACCGCGCCCGGCGTGACGCGCTCACGGCGGCGCAGGAGATGCAGGCCCGCCGGAACGCGCTTTCAAAGCAGATCGGCCAGCGCAAAGCACGTGGCGAGGATGCATCGGACGTTCTCAAGGAGGTCGCACGCTGCAAGCAGGAGCAGGTGGCCCTGGAGGCGCGGGCAGACGAAGCGGACGCGGAGCTGCGGGTGGCGCTTGCGGAATTTCCGAATCTTCCGGCCGAGGACGTACCGGACGGTCCTGACGAATCGGCGAATGTCGAGCTGCGCCGCTGGGGACAGCCGCCTGCTTTCGAGTTTCTTGCGCGCGAGCACTTCGAGCTCGGCGAGGCGCTCGGGCTAATGGACTTCGAGCGGGCGGCGAAGCTGTCGGGCGCCCGCTTCGTCGTACTCACGGGAGGGCTAGCGCGGCTGGAGCGGGCGCTAGCCTCGTTCATGCTCGACCTGCACACGGCCGAGTTCGCCTACACGGAGGTAAATCCGCCGGCGCTGGTACGCGACGAAGCGCTGTTCGGGACCGGGCAGCTGCCGAAGTTCAAAGATGACTTATTTGAAACTTGGAAGATAAATGAAGAAAGAGGCAAGGACGCTAAGAATATGTATTTGGCGAACGCTCTCAAGAGTAGAAATCTTGAAAGTTTGTTCGACAACTATGATGAATTTTATACTTATATTCAATCTGATGATTTCAAGCGTGAGGCCGGCGAACGATACTGGCTAATCCCGACCGCCGAGGTGCCGCTGACCAACCTAGTCGCCGGCGAGATCGTGGAGCAGGAGCGCCTGCCGCTGCGCTACACGGCGATGACCTGGTGCTTCCGCGCCGAGGCCGGGGCGGCCGGCAAGGATACGCGCGGAATGATCCGCCAGCACCAGTTCACCAAGGTCGAACTGGTCAGCATTACCACACCAGAGCAGTCGGAAGGTGAGCACGAGCGGATGACAAGCTGCGCCGAGGAAGTGCTGAAGCGTCTCCGTCTGTCCTACCGGGTGGTCGTGCTGAGCACCGGCGACATGGGTTTCTCCGCCCGCAAGACTTACGACCTCGAGGTCTGGCTGCCGGGTCAGGGACGCTACCGCGAGATCTCGTCTTGTTCGAACTGCGGCGATTTCCAGGCGCGGCGGATGAACGCGCGGACCCGGAAGAAAGGCGAGAAGGCCACCCGCTTCGTGCACACGCTCAACGGCTCCGGTCTCGCCGTCGGCCGCACACTGATCGCGGTGCTGGAGAACTACCAGCGCGCGGATGGCTTGATCGAGGTGCCGGTCGTGCTGCGGCCGTACATGGGCGGGCTGGAGGTCATCGAGCGCGATGCCATCCGCGTCGGTTGACCTGGCGGACGCGCGGATCCTGATCTCCAACGACGATGGTATCCATGCGCCTGGTCTGAAGTTGCTGGAGAGAGTGATGCGGCGGCTCGCCCGCGAGGTCTGGGTGGTGGCTCCGGATGCGGAGCAGAGCGCCGCCAGCCACTCGTTGACGATGCGCCGGCCGCTCTACCTGCGACGTGTGGGACGTCGTCGCTTCACCGTCGACGGAACGCCTACCGATTGCGTGCTGATCGCGATCCATCAGGTGCTGAAAGAACGGCTGCCCGACATGGTGCTCTCGGGGATCAACCGGGGCGGCAACCTCGGCGAGGACGCGACCTACTCCGGTACGGTCGCCGCGGCGATGGAGGGCACTCTGCTCGGCATCCGCTCGATGGCGCTGAGCCAGGTCTACGAAGACGGCGCCGCCGTGCCGTGGGCGACCGCGGAAGTTTGGATGGAAGAGGTGCTGCGGCGGCTTCCCGGCTTCAAATGGCCAGCCGGGGTGCTGCTCAACGTCAACTTTCCGGCGGTTGCGGAGACGGCCGTCACCGGCATAGAGGTGACGAAGCAGGGGCGGCACAAGATCGGCGGAACGATGGTCGAGGGCACCGATCCGCGCGGCCAGCGCTATTTCTGGATCGCCGGCGACCGTCAACAGGACAAGGAACTGCGCGGCACCGACTTGGCGGCGGTGCACGCCGGCGCGGTCTCGGTCACGCCGCTATGCCTCGATCTGACGCACCAGTCGAGCATGGCGGCGCTTCAGGCACTGTTCCGGTGAGCCCCGATTCGCGCAAGATACGGTTGATCATGGAACTGCGCCGCAACGGCGTCACCGACTCGCGGGTGTGCGGGATTATCGAACGTCTGCCACGCGAGCTTTTTGTTCCAGAGGCTTTTCGCGACCAGGCCTACGAGGACACGGCGCTGCCGATCGGTTGTCACCAGACGCTGAGCGCGCCGATCGTCGTCGGCCGGATGACGCAAGCGCTAGAACTCGGCGAGCGGATGAAGGTGCTTGAGGTCGGCACCGGCTCCGGCTACCACGCCGCAGTTTTGTCGAAGCTATGCCGGCGGGTCTACACGATCGAGCGATATCGCGAGTTGCTCGACGAGGCTTCGCGCCGGTTCGCGGAGCTCGGCATCAGCAACATCACCTGGAAGATCGGCGACGGCACGCTCGGCTGGCCGGAGCAGGCGCCCTTCGAGCGGATCATCGTGACCGCCGCGGCCAACGACGTTCCGCCGGTTCTGTCCGGGCAACTCGCTGTCGGTGGCATAATGGTCGTCCCTATCGACGACGGTGTCGGCGATCCCCGGCTGTTGCGGGTCCGCCGCGACGCTTCCGGCATCGACACCGAGGATCTCGGCCCGATTCGGTTTGTGCCGCTGATCGCCGACCCGGCACGCCGATGAGTGGTCGTCCTTGCCGCTTGGCCGCGATTGCAGGTAAATCGGCGCTCAAGCATAATGCGCGTATGGATGGTCATACTGCCCCGGTGGCGTGCGCCGCCCGCCTCGCCGGCGTGCTGGCGCTGCTGCTGACCGCATCGTGCACCTCGTACGAGGTGAGAGAGCCGCCGGTGGGACAGCGCCTGCCGCAACCCGTTGCCAAGCCGGCGCCGGCAGTTAGCACGGCTCCGGGATCGCCGTTGACTCCGCAAGGCGCTGTCGCGCCGCAGCCCGGCAGCACTGGGTCCCGGCAGCCTGGCGTGCATCGGGCTGCGATCGGGAGAGACGGCTTACAGTGTCGCGCGCCGCTACGGTGTTGAAGCGTACGCCCTGATCACGGCCAACAACCTGGTTCCGCCGTTCGATCTGTACGAAGGGCAGCGGCTGGTCATCCCGGGAGCGGCTCCTCCGACGAGTACCGCCGGCTCGAACTTGCCCTCGCCGGAGCAGAGCGGCAGGCGGCCGACGCCCCCGTCGTCGGTCTCGCCGCCGGCGAATGCGGCTGGGCAGACAGCCGCGCTGCCACGGCCGGCGCCCTCACAGCCGCCGCCACAAGCAGCCGGCGGCTTCGACTGGCCACTGGAGGGAAGCGTAATTTCCGAGTTCGGGCCGAAGGGGGGCGGCCGCTACAACGACGGCATCAACATCGCGGCACCGGCCGGCACTCCGGTGCGTGCGGCTGAGAGTGGTGTGGTCGCCTACGCCGGAAACGAGGTGCGCGGCTTCGGCAACATGCTACTATTGAAGCACGCGGATGGCTGGGTTACCGCTTATGCGCACAATCAGGAGCTGCTGGTTCAACGCGGCGATCGCGTGCGGCGCGGCCAGATGATCGCGCGCGTAGGATCGTCCGGGAGCGTCGATCGGCCGCAGTTGCACTTCGAGCTTCGCAAGGGAAAGCAGGCGGTCGATCCCATGCGCGAGCTTCCCCGGCCGAGCGCCGCCGCCCGCGCGCGGGACTCGGGGTAGAGCGTGCACAGCGCACCGGTTGTGGCTCCGACCCTGACGCATGTGGCGCTGCATGTTCGCGATATTGGAGCCAGCATTCAGTTCTATCGGCGCTTTTGCGCTCTCGCCGTCGTCCATGAGCGCAGTACCGGGAACGGGGGGTCGGTCGTCTGGCTAGCTGAAGAGGGCCGGGAGCAGGAATTCATCTTCGTGCTGTTGTCCGGCGGGCACGGCAAAAATCCGGCCGAGGACGAATACGGTCATTTCGGCTTCGCCTGCGCCAGCCGGGCCGACGTCGACCGCGTCGCAGCGGAGGCGCGCGCCGCCGGCTGCCTCGTCTGGGAGCCGCGCGAGGAGCCCTATCCGGTAGGCTACTACTGCGGCCTGAAGGACCCGGACGGCAACTTCGTCGAGTTCTCCTTCGGCCAGCCATTGGGACCCGGCGCGCCCGACAGGCTTGGCCAAGATGATTAGACAGCGCCTGCGGACATCATGGCTCACTGCGGGAGGTTTCGCGCGGCGTGTTCGTCGTCCACCACGCGCGGCAGTTGGCGATGATGGCGAAGATCCGTTCTTGCGGACGTTCTTCTCGCGCATACCGAAGGATGTAGCGGCCAGCTTTACTCCGGCGCAGCTCGATGCGGTTAAGCTGGCCTTCGGCGCCCGCGTTCGTGGAGCGCACACGATCGACCTGCGTCTGTCGCTGCCGCTGGGCCGGCGATGGGGCTATTGCGTGCTGCTGGCGGGCCTAGAGCGGCGCACCTTCCACTGGCGTTCGCTTAAAGAATGGTTCCGGCCATTATTGACCTTCGGCAACGCCATTGCGCTGGCCCTCATCATGCTTGTGTTCGTGGGATCCTTGTTCATCGTCGTTTATGTCGGCAAGCGATCGGCCGGTCTCGATGTCTTTCCCGAGGACGCCGAGCCTGGATGCTCTGCTGCCGATCCTCTATCTGCGCGGGGTCTCGATGGGCGATTTCCAGGAGGCGCTCGGGGCGCTGCTGGGCCGCGATGCCCCGAACCTGTCGCCGTCGGTGCTAGCGAGGCTGCGGGGCGAGTGGGAGGCGGACTATGCGCGTTGGCAGCGGCGCGACTTGTCGGCCCGGCGCTACGTGTATGTCTGGGCCGACGGTGTCTAACTGTAGGCACGCATGGAGCCACAGGCCGAGTGCATCCTGGTGCTGATCGGCGCGACGCCCGAGGGCAAGAAGGAACTGGTCGGCTTCCAGGTGGGCATGCGGGAGAGCGCACAGAGCTGGCGGGAACTGCTGGTCGACCTCAAGGCGCGCGGATTGGCCATCGCGCCCGAACTGGCCACCGGCGACGGGGCACTCGGCTTTTGGAAGGCCATCGATGAGGTATCGCCGACAACCCGCCACCAGCGCTGCACGGTGCACAAGACCGCCAATGTGCAAACAAAAAAGGATAGAGCAGTCTCTCCCGGGATAGACATGCTGAATGATCGCAAGATGGAGCGCATTCTCCACTGATTGCCGGATCACAAATTGTGACAGCGCGTTGCAGCGGGCCGATCTCGACTGTCGCTGAGCCTACATGATCTGCTAGCGAGTTCCGCCCAACGAACGCGAGCATAGAAAATGACGATCGATCTTGCCGAAAAGCACCTCGCCGATGCGGCTGCTACTCTGCGGCCGCTGTGCCGCGCCATGGGAGTCGAGGTGGTCGGTTTTGACGCGGCGGCCGCCGTAAGCGACGCCACCATCGCGGCGCTGCGCGACGCGCTCGACGAGCACGGCATTTTGCTGTTCCGGGGCCAAGTGCTCGATCCAGAGGCGCACATCGGCTTCAGCCGCCGGTTCGGCGCGCTGCAGGAGGTGGCGCAGAAGCAGTATCAGATGGCCGGCCGGCCCGAGATCTACGTCATCGGCAACGTCGAGGAGAACGGCCGGGCGATCGGCGATCCAAGCGTCGGGCGGCTGTGGCACTCCGATCAATCGTTCCTGCCATATCCAGCGATCGGCTCGCTGCTTTATGGCGTCGAGTGCCCGGCGGAAGGGGCCGACACGCTGTTCGCCAACATGTACAAGGCCTATGACGCGCTGCGGCCGGAGCTTCGCCGGAGCATCGAGCACCTGCATGCGGTGCACAGCTTTTCCGAGTACTACCAGGCGCTCAGGGATCGCGACCCGACCCAGCCAGAGTTGACCGACAGCCGGCGCGTCCTCTACCCGGATGTCGTCCACCCGCTGGTGCGTCGCAATCCGCGAACCGGGCGGAAGGCGCTCTACGTCAACCCCGGCTACGCCATCGCCATTGCCGAGCTGCCGGGGCAGGAAGGCGAACAGCTGCTTAGTGAGCTTTGCGAGCACTGCAGCCGCGACGAGTTCGTCTATGCGCACGCAATGGCGCAACGGCGACCTTGTGTTCTGGGACAACCTCGCGGTCAATCACAAGGGCACGCCGTTCGACACCGATCGCTACGTCCGGCGGATGCATCGCACGACCGTCGCCGGCAACCCCGAGATCTACCGGGCCAGCCTGCTGAGCTGAGGCGCACGGGCGCTCCAAGCCCGTCCCGACCCGACTATCGACCGCGCCGGACCTTGCTCAGCCGATCGCGCCGGTCGGAGTGGCCGAGGTCGCGGCCGGGGGCGATCCGGTCGCGGACGCGCTGCTTCAGCTCCTTCAGCTCCGGGAACCGGCCCTCCCGATGGCGCGACCACACCATCTCGTCGGCCGATCCGCACCTCGAAGATGCCGCCCGTCCCAGGCATCAGCGTCACCCCGCCGAGCTCCTCCTCGAACGTCACCAGCAGCTCCTGCGCCGTCCAGCCGGCGCGCAGCAGCCACCGGCATTGCGTGCAGTACTCGATTTCAACGCGCGGCCGTTCCGACATTGCCGCAAGCTCCCGTCCCGACGAGCAGTGTGTGGCTCAGGGCGTTCCGAGAACGGGCGCGGCCGCCCATTCAGCCATTCGAACGTCGAGCCCTGGCCCATAGAAGCAGTCCGAGGCCGCCTGCGGCGGCTGCCGCCGAGACCGCCGCGACAGGGTGGGTGATCGCCCACGTGTAAAGGCTGGTCTCACGAACGCGGTAGTCGATGTGGCTACGAACGTGCAGGTTGCCGGATGGCTCGAAGGGGCCGCGATGCTGAGCGCGAATGGGCGCTTCCCGGGAGTGCTGGTACCGGGCAACGCGACTCATTAGCCGGTCGGACAAACCTGGGGCCAGCCGGTACATCCCGATCAGGATCCGGCCGCCGCCACCGACAACCAGCTCGCGCGAGGGATGTTCGGCGGCGTAGAGGATGGCATCGGCGGCGATGTCGGGGGCATAGACCGGCGGCGGGTTGCGGGGCTCCGCCGAGAGGTGACTTGCCGCGTGCTCGCTGAGTGGCGTGTCGATCGTTCCCGGCTTGATCAGGGTGATTGAAACCGGCAGGGAGGCGTTCCGGATCTCTTGGCGAAGGGCGTTGGTGAAGCCTTGCACGGCGTGCTTCGAGGCGACGTACGGAACCTGCAAGGGAAACGCCAGGTCGGACAGCACGCTGCCGATGTTGATGATGGCGCCGCCGTTCTCCCGCAGGTGCTCCAGCGCCGTCATCGATCCGTTAACGACCCCCCAGTAGTTGGTTTCGAAGATCCGCCGGTGCTCCTCAGGGGGCGTTTGGTCCAAGCGGCCGTAACTGGAAACGCCGGCATTGTTGACCCAGGTATCGAGAGCGCCGAAAGCCTCGACCGCCTTGCGCGCGGCGCCGCGGACCGCTTCGGCATCGGCGACATCCGCCGCGAACGATGCCGCGCGTCCACCGCAGCGGCGGATATCCTGGGCCGCCTCGTCAATGGCGCTCCCTTGGCGCGCCACCAGCACGACGGCCGCGCCCCGACCGGCGGCTGCGCGGGCGGTAACCAGGCCAATACCGCTCGACGCGCCGGTAATGACGATCACCTGCTGAGAAAGAGGTTTCAATCGGATCGCCATCTCGTGCCTCGCAGCGCGCCTCGGTCGCGTTCAGGAACGGCACCTGAAAGGTCGGGTTCCAAGCCGAGCATGTGGTGGGCAGACGTGCAGATTTGCACCGATCGGCTACACGGTTGCGACTGATCGAAGCGCCGTGTCGAGCAACCTAAAATCGGTGCGGCAGCGGATCGCAGCGGCTGCAGAAGATGCGGTTGCTGGGCGTTACCTCAGGTTTGCCTTGCTCACCAGCAAAGAGTATGTCTCTTGCGCGTTCGACCGGCTTTTGAGGCGGAAAGGCCGCTCATGATCGAAACAACGAAATGCGGGCAATGAGAAGTCGTCTCGATAGTTGCAGCAGTCGCCCTTGTCGCGCTGATAGCGCTGACGCTGGTTCCCGAGGCGAGCGCCCACCGCGCTTATCTCTCGCTGGCGTCGTTGGTCGTCGCTGGCCTGCTGCTCCTGGCGATCCTGCTCGATCGCAGGGGCAAAGCCGAACCCAGGCCCGCCGTTGCCGAAGCGGCGAAGCCGCCGCCGGCCGTGGCCCTTGCCAATCAAGCCGACGCCGAGGTCGTGAGTTTTCTCGCGGCGCTTCAGGAGAAAGGCCGGCTCGTCGATTTCCTGATGGACGACCTGACCGCCTACAGCGACGCGCAGGTCGGCGCCGCCGCCCGCGTCGTGCACGAAGGATGCAAAACCATCCTGCGGGAGCACTTCAGCATTCGTCCGGTGCGCGAAGAGAATGAGGGATCGGCGGTGACCGTCGCCGCCGGATACGCGGCGGACGAGTATCGTCTCGTCGGCAAGATCAGCGGCGAGGCGCCATTCTCGGGCAAGCTCGTGCATCGCGGCTGGAAGACCGAGCGCGTGAAGCTGCCCCGCGTCATCAAGTCCGGCGGCGATCGGCTGCCGACAATTGCCCCCGCCGAGGTCGAGCTTAAGTAACGCTTCGGGCAGACGCTCGGCATGGAACTTAGGCGGCCCGACTACCGGGGCTCCAAATCCGTACGGCGCGTCAGATCAACAACCGGATATTCGCGGACTTCATGAGCCAACGATTCACTCTCGGCATCGACTTGGGCACGACCAACAGCGCGGTCGCGATCACCGATCTGGCGACCGACCGCACCGATATCGTCGAGATCACCCAAATCCTCGGGCCGAACAGGATCGGCGAAAAGCCGACGCTGCCCTCCGCTCTCTACATCCCGCATCCCGACGAGTTTCCCGAAGGCTCGTTCCCGCTTCCGTGGCGTGACGGGGCGGACGGTGCGCGCGATCATCGGCCACTTCGCCCGCGAGCACGGGGCGCTGGTGCCGGATCGCCTCGTCACCTCCGCCAAGTCCTGGCTTTCCAATCCGCACATCGACGCGAGGCAGCGCACCCTGCCGTGGAACTCGGAGATCCCGGAGAAGCTGTCTCCATTCGACTGTTCGCGCCGTTACCTGGAGCATCTCAAGCAGGGCTTTCTCTACGCCGAACGGGCGCAAGGACGGGATTGGGAGCTTTCGGACGGGCATATCGTCCTGACCGTGCCGGCGTCGTTCGACGAGGTCGCGCGCAACCTCACGGCGGAAGCCGCCGAGGCGGCCGGGCTCGGCAAGGTCACGCTGCTGGAAGAGCCGCTGGCGGCGTTCTACGCCTGGACCGCGCAGGCGGGCAAGGGATGGCGCGCCCAGGTCAGTCCCGGCGACATCGTGCTGGTGTGCGACGTCGGCGGCGGCACCGCCGACTTCAGCCTGATCGCCGTCACCGAGAGCGAAGGCGAGCTGGCGCTTGGAGCGCATCAGCGTCGGCGAACATATCCTTCTCGGCGGCGACAACATGGACCTGGCGCTCGCGTATGCGCTGCGCGCCAAGCTGGAAGCGGAAGGCAAGGCGATCGACGAATGGCAGTTCCTGGCGCTCGTGCATGCCGCCGCGACAGCGAAGGTCGCGCTGTTCGAGGACGCCTCGCTAGGCGAGGTCCCGATCGCCGTGCCCTCGCGGGGCTCCAGCCTTCTCGCCGGTACGGTATCGACCAAGCTCGACCGGGACACGCTTCGAGCAGGTGGTCCTCGATGGCTTCTTCGCGAAGACCGAGGTCACCGATCTGCCGAAGCAGACCCGCAGCATCGGCCTGCACGAGTTCGGCCTGCCCTACGCCTCCGATCCCGTCGTCAGCAAGCACCTGGCCCGCTTCCTCACCCGGAGCCTCGCTAATGTGAAAGCGAGCAAGGCGCTCTCCGCCTTGGTCGGTTCAAACGCCGCGTCCAGAGACATTCTCACGCCCACGGCGGTGCTGTTCAACGGCGGCGTCTTCAAAGCGTCCCCGATCCGTCAGCGCGTCCTTGATCTGCTCGCATCTTGGGCCGATGGCCAGCCCGTCCGCGAACTGCAAGGCTTCCAGCCGGACCTGGCGGTCGCCAAAGGCGCCTCGATCTACGGGCGCAATCGCGTGACCGGCAAGGGCATGCGCATCAAGGCCGGCGCCGCCCGTTCTTACTACATCGGCCTGGAGACCTCGATGCCGGCCGTGCCGGGCTTCCGGCCGCCGGTGAAGGCGCTGTGTGTCGTCCCGCAAGGGATGGAGGAGGGATCCGAGCTGCTGATCGAGGGCCAGGAGTTCGGGCTCGTAACCGGGCAACCCGCCGAGTTCCGATTCTTCTCCTCGGAAGTGCGCAGCGGCGACAGAGCCGGGCAGATCCTTCCGGATGCGGAACGCGAGCTGGAGGAGACGAGCCTGCTGGAGATCAATCTGCCTCCAGTCGACGACTTCCCCGCCGGACAGGCGGTGCCGGTGCAGATCAATCCAGTAGTCACCGAACTCGGAAATCTCGAGCTGTGGATGAAGCACACGAACTCGGAGCGCCGCTGGAAGGTAGAGTTCCAGGTCCGCACGGAGTAGGCGCCCTCCTGTACCTGTTCCATGGCACAAGCCCGCTTTAGCATCGGCATCGACCTCGGCACGACCAACTCGGCGCTCGCCTTCGCGCCGCTGCATGGTGAGGCCCGGTCCGAGGTGCTCGAACTCCCGCAGTGGCAGTCGCTTTCCGGCCTGACTGTCTCCCGAACGCTGCCGTCGTTTCTCTACTTGCCGGAGGACGCGGTCGCCGCCAAGCTTCAACGCGATCGATGGTGGCGGGGGCGAGTGGATCGTCGGCCGCCTGGCGCGTCACCGGGCGAGAGAGACGCCGGCGCGGGTCGCCCATTCCGCCAAGTCTTGGCTGTGTCACCACGCGGCCGATCGCTTCGCGCCGTTCCTGCCATGGGGATCGGAAGAGATACCCCGCCACCGGAAGATCTCGCCGCTACGCGCCTCGGCGTTGATCCTCAATTTCCTGCGGGCTGCCTGGGACGCCCGCTTTGGCGAATCCGGCCCGGACTTCCGGTTTGACGCCCAGGAAATCACCGTAACCGTCCCGGCTTCATTCGACGCCGTCGCTCAGCGCCTGACGCTCACCGCGGCGCGGGAAGCCGGGTTTCCGGAGAGTGTTCGGCTGCTCGAGGAGCCACAAGCCGCGTTTTACTGCTGGCTGGAGCAGCACGACGCCGCGACGGACTCGAATCGGCAACATGAGCCAATCCGGAATGCATCATGTCCTGGTGGTCGATGTCGGCGGGGGTACGTCGGACTTCAGCCTCTTCGATCTCAACTCATGGTACCGCCGGCATGGGGATCAAACGGCTCGCGGTCAGCGACCACATTCTGCTGGGCGGCGACAACATCGATCTCGCGGTAGCCCACCTGCTTGAATCACGGCTTACCAGCGACGGCAAATTGTCCGGCGCGCAATGGGACCACCTGGTGGCGCTCTGCCGTGATCTCAAGGAAAGGGTCTTATCGGAGCGGGGGCTGCCGGATCAAACATTTCCCGTCTCTATTCCGGGGCGAGGATCCAGCATGGTCGCCGGCTCGCTATCCACGCAGCTCACGCGCGCGGAGATCGAAGACGTGCTGCTGGATGGCTTCTTCCCAGAATGCGAGGCGGACGATCGCCCGTGGCAGACACAAGCGGCGCTGCGGGAGTGGGGGCTTCCTTACGCGTCGGACAGCGCCATCACCCGGCACCTTGCGGGGTTCTTGAACGGTCGTCCGAGAGTAGACGCGGTTCTTTTCAACGGCGGCGCGCTCTACCCGGCGGCGCTACGGCAGCGGATCCGCGAGCAGATCGGCAAGTGGCAGGGCGGAGCGCTACCGCGCGTTCTGGAAAATGCCGAGCCCGATCTCGCCGTGGCTCGCGGCGCTGCTCGGTTCGGGAGGATCCTTTCGCGCAAAGAGGAGCGAATACAATCCGGCGCTCCCCGCGCGGTGTTTCTGGAGGCGTATAAGAGGCAAGCCGGCAACGGCGGCGAGCGGGCCGGCCCATCGCTCGTCTGCATCCTGCCGCGGGGGGCTGCGGCCCAGGAGATGTTCGAGATTGCCGACCTGCCGCTGGAATTGCGTATCAATCGCCCGGTCCGCTTTCAGACCTACTACTCGACACGGCACGGCCGCAGCAAGGCTGGCGAGCTTTTGGAATGGAACCCGCGCGACTTCCACCCGCTGCCGCTCTTGGAGACGGTGGCGAAGGTTCCGGACGCCCCCGAAGGCGATACCGGGCGCACGATTCCAATCACGCTGAGCGCCAAAGTGACGGACTTGGGATTGCTGCAGGTGTCCTGTCGCAGCGCCGCCTCGAACTTGCCTAAGTCATGGCCGCTGGAATTCAACCTTCGCCCGCACGAGCAGGCGCCCGCGGCACCGGCTCTCGATGTAGCAGGGGCGGCCCAAGGGCGGCCGAATGTCGAGGCCAGCGCGCTGACGGCGGCACGGTCGCGGATCGAGGCAGTCTTCTCTCGGTCTATCGGCAAAGGCGACAAGCTGAGCGCGGCCAGGCTGCTGCAAAGCCTGGAGAAGATCCTTGGCCTTCCGAAGGGCGACTGGAACGGGGCGCTGGTCCGCTCGCTGTGGCCGCCGCTGGAGGCATCCATCGCCTGCCGCAAACATTCGGTCGAACATGAGGAGACCTGGCTGATTCTTGCGGGCTTCCTGCTGCGTCCGGGCTTCGGCGCGGCGCTGGACGAGGGCCGCATCGACAGCCTTTGGCGCGTCCGCGATGCCGGGCTGTATTTCTCGGGCAAGCGCATCAAGCTGCAGGAATACATACTCTGGCGGCGGGTGGCGGGCGGCCTGTCGCGCGAACGTCAGGAACGCGTGCTCGCCAGCGAACTGGACAAGCTGCGGCAGCAGAAGGCCCCGCCGCCGGAACTCATTCGCCTGGCGGGATCGCTGGAAAGGATTGGCCACGACATCAAGTCGGAACTGGTCCACCGCTTCATCGACAAGGCAGCCGGGCACGCCCGCGCCAAGCAGCATTGTGCGCCGTACCTAGCCGCGCTGTCGCTGCTGCTCAACCGGTCCCCCCTCTATGCCGGACCGGAAACCGTCGTTTCGCCGGACCTGGTGGAGCTGGCCTACGACGCGTTCTCGGGATTCGACTGGGCCGACCCGGAACTCTCCGAGATGCAGAGCCTGTTTCTGCGCGCGGCGCGCGTCGTCGACGATCGCAGTCTCGACCTGCCGAAGGCCCTGCGCAATCGGATTGCCGGCAGGCTAGAACAGGCGGGCGTAGCACCGGTGAAGACGGCCCGTCTCAGGGATTACATGCCGGTCGACCGATCCGAGCGCGCCGGTCTTTACGGCGAGTCTCTTCCTCCGGGGCTGCTTCTCGGCGGCGGCTAGGAGGAACCCTCGTCGCATGCGGATTCAGCGACTCTCCAATCTCACCGCCGCGAGACGGGGTGCATCGTGATTATGGGAGGAGGAACCTCTATATCCGCCGAGTGCCGAGGCTGACCGCTAGCGGTGGTCAGCTGGCGGCACAGCGTCAGGCCGCATCGCGCCTTGCGGGCCCACTCGCTCCCCCCGTCGTGCTCGAGATAGCGGCCCCAAAGCGCCTCCGCGGCGGCATGCTCGCCAGACTCGAAGCGAAGCACGGCGAGATTGAACATCGCATCGGCAAACATTGGATCGGCGGCCAAGGCCTGCTCCAAGTGCCGGCAGGCGGCGTGCCGATCACCCGATGCTCTCTCTATCAAACTCAAATTATACCAGCCCTCGGCAAAGGCGGGGTCGAGGCCGACCGCATGCCGCAACCACAAACGCGCCTCGCGTCCGCGCCCGAGCCGATATAGTATATTGCCGAGGTTGTATGCGGCGGTTGGGTCCTTTCGATCGCGATCGACATAGCGGCGGTAGAGCCGCTCCGCTTTCGACCAATCGCCGAGATCCTCGGCCTCCTCGGCTTGCTCGAACAGCTCGTCCACGGAAGAATCGTCGGAAGCAGCCAGCGGCAAGCGCAATTGGCCGCTGATTTCCGAGACCGTTTCGCCGAGTCGGACCGCCACGTGTCCCGCCTTGTCGCCGAACAGGTTAGGAGGCAAGCGGTCGAGCGCTGTTCGGGCGCAAGCCAGTTCTCGGAGCACATCGGCGATGCGTAGGCCGTCGCTGAGCAGTGTGCGGACGCTCCTGACGACAAGGAGGTCCCGTAGACCGAATCTGCCATCGCTCGGCTCCACGATGTCGAACAGCACGAGCAATCGCAGATGTTCCGGAGCGATGCCGCTCCGCGAAACGATCTCCGCGGCGTCAAAGACACGCTGATCCGAGGTTCCGGCCAGCGTCATCCCCGCCCGGCGCAGGAAGCAATTCTCACTGACAAGAGCCGCGCCATTCTTTCTGGCGACCTCAAGGCGCTGCTCCCACCGGTCGAGCTGGCTGAGCGCGCCATGCCCAACCACACACAGGCTGGTTCTTCGGGTGATGCCGCGCCGCACGGCACCGCCGGCAGACATCACGGCGCGGCACGCGAGACCGCGCGATAGTGCGTCTAGACGGCCGGTAAACGTTACGATTTCGCCCTGAAATGCCGTCATGGGCCAGCCGGTTGCCGATCTCTGGCTAAGCTCAGGCGAGCCGCCGCGAGAGCGAACAGTAATAGCGAACGGGAAAATCCTCCAGAGCCATCGTGCAGCGACGATCTGCCTCGCGCGACAATGTGCAGCCTGCTCGCCTGGAGATGCCAGCAAACAGCGTGAACCCTCTAATGGATCCAAAGGCCGGCTTCCAGTCATGACGGACGGCGTGCGGATATGACCATACCGTCACAATCCGGTAAACACGTTTACCCTCGGCGGGATCGTTCGGGACGCCGGTCTCACAGTCGAGCAGTTCCGAGCGTCCGCGTAGAACCTTCGTCGGAATAGCCGCGGGCGTATTCCGACGAATGTTTCATTCGCCGGGTTCGCCTGCCGGGACATCCTGAATGCCGCTGCCCATCCAATCGAGGGGATAGAGACCGCGTCGAGCGCACGACTTGAACGTGGAGTACGGCCACGCCGCCGGAGAGGCCACCAAGCCGTGCTTGACCGGGTTGAAGTGAACGTAATCCATATGCGTTGCATAATCCCCGTCGCCGCGGATGGCATGCTCCCAGAAGCGGCGTTGCCAGATGCCGCGTTCGGCGTCTGCGCGACGGACGCGGGAGCGCCATTCCGTTCTCGGCAGGGCACGCACGAAGAAGGTTCTTGATCAGACGCCAGCGGGTCGAGAAGTCGTCGTCGCCTGGCGGCAATGTCCAAACGGCGTGCATATGATCGGGAAGGACGACCCAGGCATCGATGGTGAAGGGACGGCTGCGCCGAACACGCCGAACCGCTTCGCGCAAAAGATCGACTGCATATTCCGCGGCAAGGCGGCCGGGGATTCCTGGGGAAAGCGGCCACTGATTCCTGAGCAAGCCGGCCACCGGTTCCACGGCAAGCCGGCCGCCCTCGGATAACGCCGAGGGGTGAGCGTCGTCGGTGATCGAGACGCGGGTAGGGTTTCCTCGCTCATGCACGCGAGGGAGGTCCGATGCCCGCCGAGAGATTGCCGATGCGCAAGGTTCGAGAAGTTCTTCGTCTGAAGCACGCCTGCGGCGTCAGTGAGCGGGTGATCGCGCGGTCGCTCGGCGTCAGCCGCTCGACGGTCGCGGAATACCTCCGTCGGGCGGCGGTGATCGGGCTGGCCTGGCCGATCCCCGACGACCTCGACGACGCCGCGCTCGAACGGCGGCTGTTCACGCCGCCGGGCTTTCATGCCGGTCCGACGCAGCCGCTGCCGGACTGGAGCCGGCTGCACACCGAGCTGCGTCGCCGTGGCGTGACGCTGCTGCTGCTGTGGGAGGAATACCGGGCCGAGCATCCGGACGGCTACGGCTACAGCCGGTTCTGTGCGCTCTACGGCGCATGGCGGCGGACGGTCACCGCGACCATGCGCCAGACCCACGTCGCCGGCGAGAAGCTGTTCGTCGATTTCGCCGGGGACACGGTGCCGGTTGTCGACCCGCTGAGCGGCGAGGTCGGCGCGGCGCATATCTTCGTCGCTGTGCTCGGCGCGTCGAACTACACGTTCGCGCAGGCGCGCTGGAGCGAGGGGCTCGCCGACTGGATCGCCGCCCACGTCGACGCCTTCGGCTTTTTCGGCGGCGTGACGGCGCTGGTCGTCTGCGACAACCTGAAAGCCGGCGTCACCGCCGCCTGCCGCTACGAGCCGGGGATCAATCGCACCTACCAGGATCTCGCCACCCACTACGGCACGACGATCCTGCCGACGCGGGTGCGCAAGCCGCGCGACAAGGCCAAGGTCGAGGTCGCGGTGCTGATCGTCGAGCGCTGGATCCTGGCGCGCCTGCGCCACCGGCGCTTCTTCTCGCTGGCCGAGCTGAACGCGGCGATCGCCGAGCTGCTCGCTGCGCTCAATGCCCGGCAGATGCGCAAGATCGGCGCCAGCCGGCGGCAGCTGTTCGAGGCCATCGACGCGCCGGCGCTCGCCGCCTCTGCCGGCCGAGCCCTACGAGTATGCCGAGTGGAAGAAGGCGCGCGTCGCGCCCGACTACCACATCGAGCTGCACGGCCACTTCTACTCGGTGCCGTCCGGGCTGATCCGCCAGACCGTCGAAGCGCGCATCACCGAGGCCACCGTCGAGGTCTTCCACAACGGCAAGCGCGTCGCCGCGCACGCGCGCTCCAGGGTGAAGAACCGGCACACCACGGTGCGCGAGCACATGCCGAGCGCGCATCGGCGCTACGCCGAATGGACGCCGCAGCGGATCACCCGCGAGGCGGCCGCGATCGGTCCCGCCACCGCCCAACTGATCGAGACGATCCTGCGCGCCAAGCCGCACCCCGAGCAGGGCTTCCGCGCCTGCGCTCGGCATCCTGCGGCTGGCCAAGAGCTACGGAGGCGTCCGCCTCGAGGCCGCCTGCCTGCGCGGCCTCAGCATCGGCGCCAGCACCTACGGCTCGATCGCCTCGATCCTGAAGAACGGCCTCGACAAGGCTTTTCACGCCGACGTCGGGTCCACCACCGAACCGATCCGCCACGGCAACATCCGCGGCCGCGGCTATTACCACTGACGACAGGAGCCACCCATGCTCACCCATCCCACCCTCGAGCGCCTGATCGCCCTCGGCCTGACCGGCATGGCCAAGGCCTTCGACGACCAGCGCCGCCAGCCCGACGTCGCCGCACTGCCATTCGAGGAGCGTCTCGCCCTGCATGCTCGACCGCGAGGTCGTCGAACGGCAGAACAAGTGCCTCGCCACCCGGCTGAAGTTCGCCGGGCTGCGGCACCTGGCCGTCGTCGAGGATATCGATCTCGCGCACCCCGCGCGGCCTCGACCGAGCCCTGTTCACCAGCCTCGTCGCCGGCGACTGGATCGAGCGCAAGCTGAACCTGCTGATCATCGGCCCGACCGGGGTGGGCAAGAGCTGGATCGCCTGCGCGCTCGGCCACAAGGCCTGCCGCGACGATCGCTCCGTCCTCTATCACCGGCTGCCGCGGCTGCTCGAGGCGCTCGCGCTCGCCCGCGGCGACGGCCGCTACGGACGCCTGCTGGCCCGCGTCGCCCGCGTCGACCTGCTCATCCTCGACGATTGGGGGCTCGCCCCGCTGACCGCCGAGCAGCGCCGCGACCTGCTCGAAATCGTCGACGATCGCCACGGCCGCGCGCTCCACCATCGTCACCAGCCAGGTTCCGGTCGAACACTGGCACGACGTCATCGGCGATCCGACGCTGGCCGACGCCATCCTCGACCGCCTCGTCCACAACGCCCACCGCCTCGTCCTGAAAGGAGAAAGCATGCGCAAGATCACCGCCCAACGCGACAGACTTGACGTCGCCGCCGCGAGCTGACCCCATCAACCCGCCGACGACGCCACCCCGGCCGACTTCACCGGAATCCCTGGCCGGCTTCGATTGGAACAGGTGGCCGACTTCGCTCGGAATTGCCGGCCGACTTCAGCGGAATACGCACGCTGGGCAAGCCCGAGATCTTCAACACCGACCAGGGCAGCCAGTTCACCAGCGCCGTTTTCACTGGCCGGCTTGCCGCAGACGGGATCAGGATCTCCATGGACGGCCGCGGCCGCTGGCTCGACAACGTGTTCATCGAACGGCTGTGGCGGTCCCTCAAGTACGAGGATGTCTACCTGAAGGGCTATGCCGACGGCCGCGAGGCGCGCGCCGGAATCGCCGGGTGGATCAGCTTCTACAACGGCCGGCGCCCTCACCAGGCGCTCGGCGGCCGAACCCCGATGGCGGTCTGGCGAGAGGACGTTACCGGCACCCTCGCCGACAACGCCGTACATCCTGCGCTTGGACGACGCTCCCGCGTCGCCCACATGCCCACAGCGACAACAACAGCAACAAACTCCTTTCGTGGCGTGATCAAGGAGGTCGGAGCCGGCCATTCGTCCAATCAAGATCGAAGATCCCGTGGTCCCACCGACGGGGTCCACTTCAGAACGTCACAAAATGCGGCCAGAGTGGTGCTTATGAATCGTAGGTTCCTTGAGAACGGTCGCGCCGGGCGAGGCCCCAGAGGCTATTGCTGAGGTGGAGCTCACCATTCCGGGCGCGGCTGATCATTCCCCTGAGGTAGCCGCCTGGCGAGCGAATGCTTTCGCGTTTAGCGGCAATCACCGCTACCGCGGTAGCCGCCCGGTAGCGACCTATGACGTGGCAAGCATCGATCCAGGCTGGTCGGCTGATGCCGAGCTGCTGGCGAAGTCCGTTCGCGGCTTCGACGATGTCAGTCCAGCTGGGCGCGGCTGTAAAGATGTAAGGCTTTAGCTCAGGAGAGACGTTGAGAACGAACTTTGGTGTCACGGCCGAAAGATCGGCTGTGAATCGTCGGGGAACTCGGATCTGGAGAGGTTGGCGAATCGCCCGGGCCGCTACGCGGCTTTTCCGAGTTGATATTACGTGTAGCTGAGTTATCAGCTCTGGGTTGGCTTGTAGTTGTTATAGGGGTGCAGTCGATCGCGCCCGCGGGTGCAATTTGCTGCGAATCGAAGGCCGCGCGAAGCGCCGTCTCGCCATCGGCGCGGCGCCAGTCGAGCTCAGCGATGATGGTACGCAGTTGATCCAGCGGCAGCTCGTCAAGAATTGTCAGTACCTTGGTCAGCGCTTCGGCGAGCCAGTAGCGCCAGTTCCGGTCCGTGAGCTGATGCTCGATGGCGGTCTCGGCGATTTGCTGGATCGCCTTACGGGCAATCGTCAGCCGCCGTCGTAAGGCCGCCTGTTCGCGCTCCTCGGCGGCGGCGCACTCGGCTAAGGCGATAAATTCCGCGTGGCGAAGGCCGATTGCGAGAGGTCAAAGCCGTAGGCCTCGATGATCTTGCCGGTCTTGGCGTCGCGGTGTCCCCAGCGCCGGCCGGGGGGCTGCTCGACCGGGTTGATCAGGTTGGCGCGAATCAGCGCATTAAGAACGTTTTGCACCTGCCGCCGTCCCAAACCGAGCGTCGTCTCGAGCTTGCGGTTGCTGCAGGCCAGACGATCGGCCGGGCCGCCGGGTTGCCAATCCTGCGGTTGGCTGAAGGCGAACCGGACGTCGATTGCATCGCGAAGGCGTGAAGAAAGGCCGAGTGGCCGGGCGGCCTGCTTAAAGGCGGCGAGCGCTTGTCCCTTCGAAACGGCCGTCCGGCAATCCTTCGAAGCCCTCGGCGATGGCCTGCACCTGGACGTGCAGCGGCGTCAGCCGGCGGCATCCGGGCGCGATGCGGGCATAAGTCATGTGTTTCGGTCCCCTCTCTGGACCGCTCAGGCACAAAAAGC
>CAWAYT010000023.1:0-13018 GCA_963786265.1 uncultured Alphaproteobacteria bacterium | reverse complement strand
GCGCCCGGGAGTGGCGTTATCGATTGAAGGACAAGAAGTCGAGATGACCAGACGGAAAAGCAAGACCGGCTTCACACGAGATGCGCACTTCGAGTTGGGGCTGAAACTGGCGCACATGCAGGCCACGCTGGACAACGCCCTGGTGAGCGCGAGTCACGTCTATCCGGCCGCGAGCCCCGAAATGCGCGCATAGAACGTGCGAGCCGCGCCGTCGAGAACCTGCGCTCGGTGATGGATGACGCGATCTGTCGAGAGCAACCGCTCACCGATCCCGCGGTTACCGACGCTTACTACCCACGGCAAATGTGAAACGCCGCCGAATGGATACTCTATAGCGCCGCCGCTGGCGGCGTTTTTTTTGCCCTCATCGCTGGGCCTGACAAGGTTCTGTCCCAACCTCCACGACGAGCAGACGGAGGTTGGGACAAAAAACAATGTTTATATATCAAAGCGTTAGCGTTTCTGTCCCAACCCCCTTTTTGAGGTTGGGACACGAAATCACTTCATTATATCAGTGGCTTAACTCGTTTTTGTCCCAACCTTTTATGTCCCAACGGGGTCTAACATGCATGTAGGGAAAATGGATGACCATTCGTTCTGTGTGGTCATACATTTTCCTATAGGGAGTATGGTGACCCCGTTGGGACATGGGACAGGTTGGGACAAAACCGCGTAACCATAAGAAATCAATAAGAAATATCGTGTCCCAACCTCCCTCGGAGGTTGGGACAGAGGTTGGGACCAAGATGCTGCTTGTCCCAACCTCAAAGAACCTCGCGCGTCCCAAGCTACTTCTTGCGTCGATGAGACGTAACCACTACAATCCCTAGTGACCGAAGCCGAAGGCCCACGATCCCGTGAGCCTTCACGATGACCATCTCCCTCGCTCTCGCTAGAGCGCCGTCGGCGCCACTCGCTACCGGTGCGACCTGTTCGCTGCCGGCGCTCATCGACCGGGCACGCACGCGCTTGGCCGAAGCGCGCACGTCGGCGGAAGTGCTCGAAGCGCGCGCCGCCGCGAAGGCGGCGCTGCATTACGCCAAGCTGCTCGAGGCCGCGAACGAGACGCAGGCCGACTGCCTCTCCATCATCAAGCGCGCCGAATTGCGCATGGCCGACGAGATCGACGCGGCGCAGCAGCGCGGCGAGGTCGCGCGCCGCGAAGCCCACGGCGACCGCTATCCGAACCGATGTCCGCGATCCGGACATAGGCCCGCTACCTACCCCGAAACTCGGTCATTTCGCGCCAGCGCGTCGCCGAGTGGCGCGAGCTGCGAGATGCCGGCGAGTCCGTCATCGACGAGGCGATCCAGGCCGCCCTCGACGAGGGCCGCGCGCCGACCAACGCCGATGTCCAGCGCGCGGTCGAGGCACGCCACCATCGCACCCGGTTCACCGGCGAGAACGAATGGTACACGCCGCCCGAATACATCGAGGCGGTGCGCGCGTGCCTCGGAGCCATCGATGTGGATCCGGCTTCCTCCGCGCGCGCTCAGGAAACCGTCCGGGCATCGCGCTTCTTCACCCGCGATAATGACGGCCTGCGCCACGATTGGCACGGACGCATCTGGCTCAACCCGCCGTACTCGCAGCCGGACATCGCCCGCTTCATCGACAAGCTGCTCGCCGAGATCGGCGCCGGCAGGGCGACGCAAGCCATTCTGCTGACCCACAACTACACCGACACCGGCTGGTTTCACGCTGCCGCCGCGAAGTGCGCGGCGATCTGTTTCACGCGCGGGCGGATCAGGTTCGTGAGCGCCACCGGCGGGATCGCCGCGCCGACGCAGGGCCAAGCCTTCTTCTATTTCGGCGCCGAGGTCGATCGGTTCCGCGACACGTTCGGCGGCTTCGGGTTCATCCGATGACCCTGGCGAACGGCTACAACCCGCTGCGCTGGGACTGCCTCCGGCGCGGCTGCTTCAACCTGAAGCGACGGCCGAAGATCGAGGTCTTCGCCGAGTGCTTCCCCGGCCGCATCAACTTCGGCGACGTCGACGGCATCGTCGAGATCAACGGCAATGCGCTGCTGCTGGAATGGAAGAGCGAAGCGCACGAGCTGCCGACCGGCCAGCGGATCCTCTACGAGCGGCTGACGCATAGCAGCTCGTGCGCGGCGATGATCATCGTCGGCGATGCCGAGACGATGATCGCCGTCGCCACCAGCATCTTCGATCGCGGCATCCGGTATCCGCCGCACGGCTACGAACCCACCGACCTGGCGTGCATCAAGGATCGGCTGGCCGCCTGGAGCCGGTGGGCGGCACGGCACCCGGCGATCGGACTGCTGCGATGAGTGCCGATGATCACGACAGCAAAAGCGAGACGGACGGTGGCGACAGCTTTGGCCGGCGACGCCACCGCCCTCACCACGACAACCCGATGGAGGCTTCCATGGCTACGATGACTTTGACGAAACTTGACGCCGGATGCAAGCCGTGCGGCGCCGGTGCCGATCGAGGTGCTTGCCGGCGGTAAGCCGACGCCACCGGTGATCCTCGCCCTCGATCTGGGACTGAAAACCGGATGGGCCGTCCGCAACCGCGACGGTGCGATCGCCAGCGGCGTCCAGGAGTTCCGCCCCGGCCGGTTCGACGGCGGCGGCATGATCTGGCTGCGCTTCCGCGCCTGGCTGCGGGAGATCGACGAAACGGCGGGCGGCGTCGGTGTCGTCGTGTTCGAAGAAGTGCGTCGGCATCTGGGCACCACCGCGGCACATGCGTTCGGCGGCTACCTCGCGCATCTCACCGCCTGGGCGGAAGCGAACCGCATCCCGTACCAGGGCGTCCCGGTCGGCACGATCAAGCGGCACGTCACCGGCAAGGGCAACGCCGACAAGCAGGCGGTGATCGACGCTGTCCGCAAGCACTCGGCTTCGCCCGGCCGACGACAACGAGGCAGACGCGCTGGCGCTGCTGCACTGGGCGATCGCCCAGGGGATCGGAGACGATCGATGAACGGCGCCATGCTGCTGCAGCACGCCGCCGGCGTCGATCGAACACCGCGAGACGCGTCTACGGGCCGCCCGAAGAAAGCTTCGCCGCGATCGCCGCGCGGTGGTCGCTGGTGCTCGGGATCGACGTGACCCGGCGCAGGTGGCGCTGTGCCTGATCGATCTGAAGATGGCCAGGCTCTCCCGCGATCCGTCGCATCTCGACTCGATCGTCGATGTCGCCGGCTACGCCGCCTGCCTCGGGAGGTGACCCGTGCGTAGCGAGGTGCGCGGCTCGCTGGAGCGGCACCTGCCGCGCTCGCTGCCGACCGAGGACGAGCTGTTCGCCATGCGCCGCGCGGCATGGCGCAAGCAGGGGATCGTGGTGATCAGGCTCGCCGACGTGCGTGACGAGATCATCCGGCAGGCGCTGGTCAACGAGGCGACGCGGCTCTACGGCCGGCGGGAGGTGGCATAATGGCTCGGCGAAAGCGGAAGACGTCGGCTGCGCGCGTGGTCGCCGGCCTGCCGGTGATCCGCCGGCAGGACGACATGCTCGAACCCGTCTACGAGGCCGATCCGGACGGACGTCCCGTCGTCCACCACCGCACCGTCGATACGCTCGGCATCATGCTGCGCGCCGGCACGATCACCAAGGACATGCACGACGCGGCGCGGGACTTTCAGGCGCAGTTCACCATCGCCTGCTTACGACACGCTCGTCTGCATGCGCTTTCGGCGCGATCCGTCGAGGGGCAACCGGGCCGAGCTGACCGAAACGCAGATCGATGCGAGGCGTCGCGTCGGACGCAGCACTGGATGCGCTCGGCGGGCTCGGCAGCCCGGCCGGCAGCTGCGTCTGGCACGTTGTCGGCCTGCAGCGCTCGATCCGCGAATGGGCGATGCGGCAGGGCTGGGGTGGGCGGCCGGTGCGGGTGGAGCAGGCGCAGGGGATCCTGGTGGCGGCGCTGGGGGTGCTGGCAGGGTATTATGGGTATGAAGCTCATGTTGCCGCAAGACGGACGGAAAAGGAGCTCAGCTAATGTTGCTTGAGGGTTCGTGTCACTGCGGGGCGGTCCACTTCTCCGTCGAGTCTGAGCATCCGTACCCCTTCAATCTCTGCTATTGCTCGATCTGTCGAAAGACGGCCGGGGCCGGCGGATTTGCGATCAATCTCGGCGGACGCTTCGGGTCCCTCAAGGTCGATGGCGAGGAGCACATCCGCGTCTACCGGGCGAGAGTCGAAGACACTGGCGACGGCCAGTGCCTCAGTCCGCTGGAACGCCGTTTCTGCGGTGAATGCGGCAGCATGCTATGGTGCTGGGACCCGCGATGGCCCGATCTCGTCCATCCCTTCGCGTCGGCCATCGACACCGAGCTCCCTATCCCGCCTGAACGCACGCACCTGATGCTCGGATCGAAAGCGTCGTGGGTCGTTCCCCAGCTGGGACCAAACGACAGGACGTTTGCCGAGTACCCGGATGAATCGATCGCCGAATGGCACGAACGCCTCGGGTTGGTCCACTGACAACAGGGGATGACTGCCCGCACGGTTCGGAGCGCGCCTCCGATGCGAACTTCGGCGCCATGTCGGCGACGCGCTGGGCGGGCTCGTCAGGCCCCGCGGCAGTTGCGTCTGGCATGTCGTCGGCCTGCAGCGTTCCATCCGCGAGTGGGCGATGCGGCGTTCCATCCGCGAGTGGGCGATGCGCCAGGGCTGGGGTGGACGGCTACTACGGGTCCAGCAGACGCAGTGAATCCTCGTTGCTGCGTTGGGCGTGTTTAGCGCGGTACTATCGATGCGAATGCTAGAGCCATGGATCTGCACATTCGGCAGTCCTCGCACGCTAATCGATTTTCCCGAAATCGCCGTGGCGGCCGAGGCCGTCCTTGAAACGGGCGGCGCCGGCGACGCCATCTTTCGTCAGTGCTTCACGCCCGTTGTACCATTCCTGAATCAGCGCATCGCGAACGGAGAGGCCATCGCTGCGGATCGCGGAACGACGATCGGCACGGACGCAGACCTGCGGAAAGCGCGCGATCTCGCGGGCAAGCTCTTCGGCCTTCTCGCGGACGGTGCCGTTCGGCACGACGTATTCGCAGAGGCCGATCCGCAGGCACTCGTCGGACGGAACCTTGCGCCCGGTCAAGATGATCTCGAGCGCCCGACCTAGTCCGACGATGCGAGGCAGCCGCACCGTCCCGCCATCGATCAGCGGCACTCCCCAGCGCCGACAATAAACGCCGAAATACGCATCTTCCTGCATCACGCGGAAGTCGCACCAGAGCGCGAGCTCCATGCCGCCGGCGACGGCCGGTCCGGCCACCGCCGCGATCACCGGCTTATCGAGCTCCAACCGGGAAGGACCCAGCGGGCCGCGCGGGATATCGCTGCCGTTGCCGCGGGTCTTTGCCGGCGGGATGTCGAGTTCGCCTAATGGATAGTTCGAGTCGAGCGTGCTGACAAACTTCAGATCCCACCCCGCGCAGAATGCTCCGCCGGCGCCGTAGAAGACCGCAACGGAGGCGTTGTCATCGGCGTCGAATTGGAGAAAGGCCTCCGTCAACGCATCGGCACTCTCCGGGTCCATGGCGTTGCGCGCCTCGGGCCGGTCGTGGATCACCGTCCAGACCGGTCCGTCCTTTTCGATGCGAACCGCCATTGCATGTCCCTCCCGCTGCTGTCGTTTGCAGGTATTCGCCACGATGGGCCTTCGACAACAATAGTACCCAGCGCATTTGATCGCGTCTCGGCCGCTGGACGCGATCGGGATCCCGGCTGTTAGCATTCTCGGCGGCCTCGACCCTGGCCAACACAATCTCAAGGGTGAACGGCGGTTTGATCAATCCTCCACTCTTCAAGACGCTCACCCCGTGCGGGTGGCCCGGGCGATGGCGTCTCGCGCTGTCTCCCGCCAAGCGGTGGCAAGGCCCGGCAGGGTGGCGAGCTCGACCATGTCCTCCATGGTCGAGGACTTGCTGGACAGCACACGGTTGAAGCGGGCCATCGGCCACGTCGGATTGAATCGTTCGAGCAAATCTAGGCGATCGCCAGCGGCAAGCACGCCGGTCTCGATGACGCGGTAATACCAACCAGAGCGGCCGTTGCCGATCATCGCTTTCGGCAGCCGCTTGTCGCCGAAGCGCAGGGCGAACTTGAAGCAGGGCTGGCGCGGTTGCGTGACCTGCAGCGTCGCGGTGCCGATGCGAACGACGTCGCCGATGTGAACCATCTCTTCGTCGATGCCGTCGATGGTGAGGTTCTCGCCGAGCCCGCCCGGCATCCACAGCGCGCCGTGCTCCGGAAACGCTCGTCGCCATACGGCATAGCTCGACAGCGCATACCCGTAGACGGCCTTTTCCGGCCCGCCGTGCACCCTCAGATCGGCCTGTTGATCGCCAAGCAGGACGAGCGTCGTCACCGCGACTGGTCCTTCCACCGGGCACTTGACGAAGGCGCTCGGCACGCCGGTCGATCCCAAAGGCGCGATCCTCCCCACCTGGACGGAGACCACCTTGGCGTGGTTGGTTGGGTTGGCTTGCACGCGACACCTCCGTTTCTATGGCAATAGAGGCGAAGGAGCCGGACTCGGCCGGGCTCCCGTCTACTCAGACCCGCCTCTCGTCCTCCCGTCAGTCCGGCCCCATGCCCTTGTCCGTAAGCTCCTTGAGCGCCGTCTTGTTCTTCGACAGTTGCGCCAGCCCCATGCCGCGCAGCACGTTCGGCGCCTTGGTGAACTGGATGTTGTCGTACCCGACGATCTCGATGCGGTTGCCCCACGGATCGAGAAAATCGAGAAACGGCCCTGGCAGCGGTTCGATGCCGGCGTCGGCCAGCGCTTCGCGGACGGCGTCCTTGTCATCGACCACAAGTCCAAGATGGCGGCCGTCGTCGGCGGGCTGCCTACGGCCCTTCTGCAGCGCGAGGAATTGGTCGCCGAGATCGATGAACGCCGAAGTTTCGCTCTTGCCGCGAAGCCGGAAGTCGAACAAGCGACCGTAGAACGCCAGAGCCTCTTCGATGTCGCCGACCTCGAGAGCGACGTGATTGAAACCGACGGCGCGCGCTTTCTTTGCTTCAGGCATAGGGCTCTCCAATAGCTTGTCCCGCTTAGCCATGCCGGCTGCTGCTGATACTGAATCCGGTGAAGGTTACTTCCGCGACTCTTTGCTGCAGAATTTCGGCCGGCCGCAACGCTGAGCGAACGAAAACCACGATGTGCCAATCGCTCTCGCTCGCCGAGCCAGGGTATGGGACGACGTTGTGGGGCGGCACGATAGAAGCGACAGGGAGGGAACGCCATGAGCCTGCATTTTGCCGTGTTCTACGGATCGGTCCGCAGCGAGCGGCAAGGGATCAAGTACGCGCGGTTCTTGAATGCGCAACTCGCGGCCCGCGGACACCAGGTCAGCTTCGTCGATCCTCTCGAATACCGGCTGCCGCTGCTGGACAAGATGCACAAGGAGTACCCGGCAGGCGCGGCTCCCGATCCGCTGCCGGAACTGGCCGACATTATCCGCTCGGCCGATGGGTTCATGATCGTCAGCGGCGAGTACAATCACAGCATCCCACCGGCGCTGACGAACCTGCTGGATCATTTCCTCGAGGAATGGTTCTGGCGGCCGTCGGCGATCGCCTGCTACTCGGCCGGGGCATTCGGAGGTGTTCGGGCGGCGATGCAGCTGCGCGCTACCCTCGCCGAGCTCGGCATGCCGAGCATTCCTTCGATTTATCCGATGCCGAAGGTACAGGACCAGTTCGAAGCGGACGGAAGGCCGCGCGATCCGGCGCACGTGCGTCGGATTGGCCGCTTCCTCGACGAATTCGAATGGTACGCCAACGCGTTGAAGCGGGCTAGGGCCGAGGGCGTGCCATACTGAGCGCGCAAGGGCCTCGGTCTCTCTGATCGCGCAGCGCGTTATGGACGCGATATCCCAGGAGCGACGTTCGCGGTCTCCCTTTCCGTTGCGTCCGCAATGGCGCACATCGCGACCGGTAGACCGCATGCAGCGGAGCGGAATTCGGGTACCGGCGGGCGTCGAGGCGGGGGTCGAGCCTCGGATTGCGCTGCGCTCCTTCGGGCTACGCGCCAGTCAGCGGGTAATCACGGTGCTGTCACAGCTTGGACTGCGTCGTTTTGTCGCCGGTCACCTGCATTACTTGGCCGCGGTCCACTGAGGGGCGATCGAGCCTCTACGCGTAGCGAGCATCTTTGAGTTCGTCGGCATGCAGGACGACCGACGCCGTCGCCCACGACATAGGCGACAGGCGTGCCGCGGCGCTAGTACGGCAGCACCAGGTTCGTCTCGCCGGTGTCAAGGACAAAAACCGCCAGGAGGCGCGCCTGCTCGGTCGAGCTTGCATTCCTGCTGACAGCATGACGATCGCCGGGCAGCTCTGACCAGCTCTCGCCGGCCCGGTACACCGTCTCCGGCCCTTCGTTGACCTTGCTGACGATCGCGCCCTCGAGGACGGTCGCGTAAATGAACGCGGACGCGGGGTGGGTGTGCGCCACCGACGAGCCGCCCGGCCCGTACTCGACCAGCACGCCTTTCACGCTCTTCCCCGGCACGTTCGGCAGCTCGTGCTCATAGACCAGAGTGACCTTGGCATTGTGGCTTCCATGAACTGCAATTTCAGTTGCGCTGGTCTGAGCATCGGCGAGCACGCCGCCGATCGGACAGGCCGCTAGCGTCAGCGCGCAGAGGATCCGTCTCATGATTGCTTGCCTCCCGTGTATCTGGCTGGGTTGGTTCAGGCTTTCGCTGGTTGTCGGCGCAGCCATTCCTCGAGGCCGATTGTGCCGAGGCGCGCTTCGCCCAACGGGACGAGCGAGTGCTCCTCGACCCGGCCGCCGAAGTATCGGGCCTCGGGGTCGCTCACGACCTCGCGCGGGTCGCCGACCGCCTTCATATAGCGGGCGACGATTTCATTGAACGGCGCTCGTTCCGGGCCGGCGATCTCGACGATGCCGCTTCGCGGCGCCGCGAGCGCCACATCGGCAACGATGGCAGCAACGTCGTCCGCCGCGATGGGCTGGAACAGGCCGGGCGAAAGCCTGACTATGTTTCCATCCGCACCTGAAGCGGCGATGCCGCCGAGGAATTCCAGGAACTGGGTCGAGCGGATGATGGTGTAGGGGATGCCGGAGGTCTCGATCAGTTTCTCTTGGGCGACCTTGGCGCGGAAATAGCCATTGTCGGGCATCCGGTCGGTTCCGACGATGGATAACGCGACATGGTGCCGGACGCCCGCCGCGGCCTCCGCCGCGAGAAGGTTGCGGCCGGAGGTCTCGAAGAATTCCAGCACCGCCTTGTCTTCAAATGAGGGCGAATTGGCGAGGTCGATCACCACCTGCGCGCCGGCCATGGCCTCCTTGAGCCCCTCGCCGGTGATGCTGTTGATACCGCTTTTGGGCGAGGCGGCGACGACCTCGTGGCCGCCCTGGCGCAGAATGGCGACGACCTTCGAGCCGATCAGGCCGGTGCCGCCGATGACGACGATTTTCATGATTGTCTTTTCCTACCCGCAGGCGTTCGTCTTGATAGAATTGGCGCGCGCTATCGCCCCGAAGAACGCCCTTCAGCCCCTGATGAAAGCGAGAAGGTCGGGGTTCACAACATCGGCATGGGTCGTGCACATGCCATGAGGAAGCTTCTCGTATATCTTGAGCGTGCTGTTCTTGAGAAGCTTCGCAGAAAGCGGGGCAGAGTCGGCAATAGGAACGATCTGATCATCGTCGCCGTGCATGACCAGCGTCGGCACGTCGATCACCTTCAGGTCCTCTGTAAAATCGGTTTCGGAGAAGGCTTTGATGCCGTCGTAGTGCGCCTTGGCGCCCCCCATCATGCCTTGACGCCACCAGTTCTGAATGATCGCCTGAGACGGCTCAGCGCCGGGGCGGTTGAAGCTGTAAAAGGGCCCAGTCGGCAGATCGACATAAAACTGCGAACGGTTGGCGGCGAGTTGCCGGCGCAGATCATCGAATACCTCGATCGGCAGACCGCCGGGATTGGCCGCGGTCTTCACCATGATCGGCGGCACGGCGCCGATCAGCACCAGCTTGGCGACCCGCCCCTGGCGCTGGCCGTGCTGTGCAACGTAGCGCGTTGCCTCACCGCCGCCGGTTGAGTGGCCGATATGGACCGCGCTCCTCAGGTCGAGATGCTCAACCACCGCGGCGGTGTCAGCGGCGTAGTGATCCATGTCGTGACAATCGGCAACCTGCGCGGATCGACCATGGCCGCGCCGATCATGGGCGATGACCCGATAGCCCTCGTCCACGAAGTAGAGCATCTGCGTGTCCCAGTCATCGGCACTCAGCGGCCAACCATGATGGAAGACGAGAGGCTGGGCGTTCTTGGGACCCCAATCTTTGTAGAAGATCTCAACGCCATCCTTGGTGGTAACATAGCCCATGGTTTCGCTTTCCTCTGGCAGATCGCGGTGCCGGGCGCCAGGGCGCGTGCCCATGCTGATCACAAACGAAGATCGCAGGTTACGCCTAAACGAACGAGGGGACTTGCCGGTTCCGATGATGAGTCGGAATGAACGTCGCGATTGTTGGCAGGCTTTTTTCGACACTCGCCTCCGGTGGAGCCCAATACGCATCCACACTCTGCCGGATCCGGGTCTCGTGTCCGGTTTCCAATCCTAAGCCGTCGTATTTGGGTCCGCTCTCAGGTCGTCTTCGAGCGTCGTAATTGGCGAATAGCACCGGTGGGCTGCGGCTGCGCGCCAGAAACTTGGTGCCTGTTGATCGGGCCCCGCTCTATCAACACAGCATATTGAGTGCTTGACGGAGACCATCACAACATGTAGACTGTTTTCAAAGTTCGAATTGGGTGTGACGGCATCCCGCAGCCGAGGGGTGACAAGAATGCGAGGGCCGTCGAGCACCCGATTGATATCTTTGGTTCCTTCCTGGCGAACAACCTATGCGGGTGGGCGTGGCCCGGAAGATCGCTAGCCCGGATATCTCACCGGTGTCGGGGGAGGGCTGATTTGAGGGCGTTCTGGGTGTGGCAGGACGCTTTTGGAACGGCGCGGCGGCCGTAGCGAGGCTCCTTCGCGTCATGGCAGTATGGCGAAGCCGGTTGCGACCTGGGCGAGTCGTCGCGGACGCACGTCGTCCGCGCGGTGCCATGGCCTTCGTCCGACCCGACGCTCATGCGGGTGGAGCGCGCAGCCGGGCATGCGCGAGAGCGAAGTCGGCCTGATGCGGACAGGCCGAGGCGATGGCGATCTTGATGCGCCTGACCGAGACCGTCACACGGGCGCCGAGTTTGAGGAGCTTCGAGCGGATGGTTCCGCAGGTGGCTTGCGCGAGTTCGGTGCCCGGCAGAGCGAGGCGACGCAGCGCCGATAGCAGCACATAGGCGAACGACGAAAACCACAGGCGCAGCTGATTGGCGACCATGGTCGCGGTCGAGGTGCGGTCGGCGAACAGGTCGAGCTGGCATTCCTTGATCCGGTTCTCCATCTCGCCGCGGGCACAGTAGATCTTCTCGTACAGGGTCCGGGCGCAGCACTCTTCCAGCGAGGTGACGATGAAGCGCGGATTCGCGCCCTTGTCGAGGTGCTCCGCCTTGCCGATCACCCGGCGCGAGCGGCTCCAGCTGTCCAGCGTCGCGTAGGTGAAGTCCTTGAAGCGCCGCGCCGGCTTGCCGGTTTGTTTGTGCTCGGCTTCGGCCGCCTGCAGCTCGGCCGCGATCTGCTCGAGGAGCCGGCGGTTGCGGGCGAGCCCGAAGAGATGATCGATGCCGTTCGCCTCGCACCATGCCATCAGCTCCTCGCGAGCAAAGCCACTATCGGCGCGCAGCACGATCCGTACCTTCGGCCAGCGCCGCCGGATGTGGGCGACGAGGCGCGCCACCTCGTCCTTGGCGCCGGCCGCGGCGTCGATGTTCGAGCGCCGGAGCTTCGCCGCCAAGAGATGCCGGCCGCAGAAGACATAGAGCGGCAGGTAGCAGTAACAGTCGTAGTAGCCGTGGAAGAACCGGCCCTCCTGGTGGCCGTGCAACGGATCGTCGGTGGCATCGAGGTCGAGAACGATCTGCTCGGGCGGCGGACCATACGCGTCCAGGAAGGCATCAACGAAGACGCGCTCCAACGCCTGCGGGTCGTGGCCGATCTTGTGGTAGCGGTCGCCACCCTCCCGCGGCGCGTGCTCCAGCCGGTTGATCGTGCTCTTCCCCGCCAACACCGCGCAATCCTTGCGCTTCGCCTCCAGCTGGTCGGAGAACAGCGCCAGCACCGGATCACGGCGAAGGGCGTCGTGGTCGTTGATATCCTCGTAGCCGAGGGCGATCGCGACGATCCGCTGGCCAATCAGGGTGGGAAGCGCGTGGACCACCTGCTCGGCCTCCCGATGATCGGTGAAGCACGCCGCCACCCGCTCGATCAGCCCGATCGCCCGGTCGGCCTCCCGCAGCAACACCGTCCCGGCATCCGACGTCACCGCCCCGCCGTCGAACGCCGCAACCACTCGGCGGCCATCAAACCCTTCGAATTCGAGCTGTCCCGGAATACACTCCGTCTGCATCGGACCCCGCACCAGACTCTGGCAACCCTTTGTCGCAAAAGGATCATCTCAGATTCCTGGGGCCGATGCACCCCTCTCGATGAGATATCCGGGCTAGTGTGAGCCCCGAAATCGGGGAAGCCAGGGATCCAGAAGCCAGCCACTTCCGGTAAGAAAAGAATTTCAAAACAATAAATTGGAGACAAAACCGGCGGCCACTGGACTGGATCCGAGATCAACCGCGGGATCCACCTTCGCCTATACAGCGCATCCACTGCAGAGCGTGAGCTACCCTTTTTGAAGAGGCGTGATCACACACGGCCTGGCTCACGCGGCAGAGATCATGGTCGCCCCGCTTCTGACGGTTTGCCGGAACCGAGCAGCGCGGGGTCCCAGCCGGCCAGCTTGGCGCCTGCGTCGTACGCGGATTCCAGAAACGCGTAGAGCTCGGCTTCCGGGTCATGCGCGGTGCGAACGTGGTCGTAGTCGAGGATGAACTCGCCCATTGAGCCATTCCACGCGCCCACCTTCAGCGCAAATTGTGCGATTTCCGTGGGCTGGG